>JAZQXP010000042.1:0-82503 GCA_045632925.1 Eubacteriales bacterium
ACCCGCCGCCGTCTAACGTTAATTCCATCGGGGGATCCGTAAACCGCCCCTACGATATATTTCGCGGAGTAAAACAGCAAATATGACGGAAGAGGTAAGAATATTGCTTTTTGAAAAAAGCGACGCAAAAACTTTGAAATATCAGTCATTTTGCGTGACATAGCCATTTTCATTTATCCGAATCGGTTTTCTTGAATGAGAATCCATTCTTTCTGCTGCAGCCGGCTCTGCCGCCGCCTGCGCAAGCGCAGGCGCAGGCGCAAGCACAGCCTCTGCCGCCTCCGCCGCCGCTTCGGCTCGAATTATACTTGTTACGTGCGCTGACGTAGTGTGGATTTGTTCTGCCGTAGACGTGAACTCGGTGTCCGTAGCCGACGAGGAATCCGCGTCCTCGGCTGTAGGAAACGTAGCTGTCGATGATGTAGACCTCAAAAATTATCATTACGATGACCGCAACGACAACGAGAGCGATGATGCCGCCCTTTTCCTCGCGCAGACCGTTGTATGCGCCGTCGTCGTCAAAGGGGATGTGTTTGACTGTCTGTGCAGACACGAAGCTATCCTCATCGTAGCCGACGTACATCTTTTGGTAACCGCCGCAGTCGAGACTGCCCGACCAGACGTAGTATCCGATGCCATTGGAGCGTGCGCCTTCGGCAAAGCGGATGCCGTCCGATTGCTTCCAGCGGAAGGTGTAGTGCTCAATCGGTGTTTCGTTGAACCATCCGGGGACAAATTCGTAGAAATAACCGCCCTGAGTACTGCAGAGCATATCGTTCTGCGTTATTTTGAAGGAGAAATCGAGTGTTTCGCCGCCCTTATAGGGACGGGTGAAATCGAGTCTCAGCGCGACGTAATCTCCGTCGACGACGCGGAGATGCCTCGAGATATTGTCCGAAAGCGACGCCTCGTAAACCGTATAATTTCGGTTAGGCATACCGATCTCGACCCAAGTCAGCGGCTCGGTGGTGTCGAGAGCCTGCCAGACGAAGGAGTATTCGATATCGAGTCTGCCGTCCTCGAGGGGAGTGACGGTGACGGTATAGTCCTTGATGACGTCCTGAGGCTGAGGTGTGTAGAAGACCGCAAAGAGGATGGCGGCAACCTGCAGGAGTATGCAGAAGACGAGTCCGACCGTATTTCCCGTCGGGAAGGTACGGTTCTTTTTTATCTTTTCGGGCGTGTATTTTTTGCTCATTTTGCCGCCTCCTTCCTGTTTCTGAAGGGGCAGGAAAGTGCCTCCGCTTCGGTCATTTTTCGGAGCGAACGGCATTTTTCGTGATTCCAGATCTTCTTGAAATCATCGGTGAGTATATTGCCGAGACCCGAGTCCTCGCCGAGCCAGCTCTGGCAGGGAACGGCGGTTCCGTCGGGTGCGATCGCCATATTGGAAAGTGCCGCGCCGCACATCGGAACGTTCATTCCGAGTGCCTCGAGCTTTTCCGAGACGATGAGTCCCGGGGAGGTGAAGTCGATCTCCATCTCCGCGCTGTCGCAGAATTCCTCGGCGTTTTTGATGATACCGTAAAGCTCGTCCGAGGAAAGATCGTATTCCTCGTGGTTGACGTCCGCCATACCCGTGCAGATGAGACCGCTTGCTGTGACGAAGCTGACGCCGAGTGAGCGGACGAATTCGAGAGTCTTGGTGTAATCGGCATTCTTTTTGCAGAGGGGAGTGTTGACGCTGACGTCAAGTCCCGCGGCGACGGCGTTTCTGATGCCGTTTACCGTGTCGGCGAAATGAGAGCAGCCGACAAGGTCGTTGTGGATCGACTCGTCGTTCGAGTAGAGAGTGACTTGGACGCTGTCAAGCCCCGCTTCGCGCAAGCTTTTCGCAAGCTCGGGGGTGAGATTTACGCCGTTTGTGTTGAGACGGGTGACGAATCGCTTGGCGTATCCGACGAGCTCTGCGAGATCCTCGCGCATAGTCGGCTCGCCTCCCGTGAAGGTCAGCATAGGCACGCGCGCGTCCCAAAGCTTGTCGATGACCTTTTTCCATTCATCCGTGCCGAGCTCGCGCGACGCGCTCTTGCATTGACCTGCGGCATAGCAGAAGCGGCATTTCTGATTGCATTGCCATCTGCCGCTTTCGTCCGTCATCGCGCTTACCATTAGGTCGAAGCGGTGGGGAGCGGTCATTTTGCCCGCGTAGGCGTGGAGCGAGAGCTTTTCGATCTCGATCTCGGGATCGTCTCGTCTTGCAACCGCAAAGAGCACGCGCATTATCTTGTAAATATCCTCCTCGATCGCCTCACGCGTGACCGATGGATAGACCGAGCGCACTTTATTTACCGTGTTTTTGATGATCTCGGTCTCGTCCTCGTCAGATATAGGTTTACCGTCAAAGCGATTGACCTCGCGCATAAATCTTGAGAGAACGATCGCCCAGGAGTAGCCGATCGGGAGCAGAAAATAGCCGTTGAGAATAACGATGTAGGTGCTGTTTCCGAAGAGAGAGAATTTCGGCGGAACGAGATGTATCCGCACAACACCCGGACCTCCCGGATTGAACGTGCAGTGACTCACACCCGATTTGAACTCTTTATATTGAGCTAATTTGTTTTTGATTCCCATATTTATACCTTAAAATACTTCTCCATCATATCGGCGACTTGACCCTTCATTGCCTTGAGGACGGCAACGGCGCGGCTGTCGCCCGCGATGTAGCGGTTCATATAGTAGCCCTCGGCCTCACAGGCGAGGTCGTGGAGCGGATAGAAATTCTCCATAAGGAAGGAACCGTATTTGATCAGGCGGAAGTCGCCGACCAGGCGGTATTCCTTGCTGATCGTGTCGACGGCGAGCGAGTATTTTTCCTTGATCGCGTCGATGAGGGCAACTCTCTCGTTCGCCTTTGCGAAAACGATCGTCGAGCAGATGTCGCCGTTGCGGTTGTGCTCTGTCGAGCCGTGGCTGTCGGTGCTGCCGACAACGGGCGGATCAAAGCCCTCGGCGCGCATCTTGTAGTAAAGAGCGGTCTGGAAGCCGTTATGAGAGAAGATGTTTTCGCCGCCGAGAACCTCGAAGGCGTCAAAGGGCTGATTCTTGTAGACGAATTCGGTGTAATCCTCGGGGAGCTGCATCATCTGGCAGAGCCAATAGGGATGCGGGAAGATTCCGAGACCGCCCGCTGCCTTTACCTGCTCGTGCGTCCACTCGAGGACGGCGTAGCTGAGTCTTTCAGCCTCGTGCTCGCGCGGAACGCTCTTTGAACGCTCGCGGATCATTTCCTTGAACTCGTCGACCGTCATCGTCTCGGGCGCATTTCCGTCGATCGAGCGGTATCTGAGCGACGAGCCCGCCTTTTCCTCGTTCTTAGAGGGGGTGACGAGGGCGTTTACGCTGTAAGTGCCGCCGAAATTGACGTAATGGACGTTGTTGAGGGGAAGATGGATCTCCTCACCCTGAATGATGGCGAGATCGGTGAGGTCGCCGTAAGCCTCTATAGCTTCGAGGGAGGGATAGTAGCGGTGATGGTCGGAAATGACGGTGAAATCGTATCCTTTCGCGCGGTAGTTTGCGGCAACGGTTGCGGGACCTTCCTTACCGTCCGAGCGGCAGGTGTGCATATGCAGGTCTCCGCGGAAGGGGAGTCTGCCCGCCATATCCTCGGCTAGGCTGTAAACGGAGAGGGTGAATTTCGGCTTTGCCGTGGGATCCTCGTAGACGTTGATGAAATGCTCGCCCTCGCCCTCAAAATACGCGGTGAAGCGGAGGCATCCGTCGCAATCGGGCTCGACGGTCAGCTCACTTCTGCCGCTTCTCTCGGGGTAGACCGAGGGATTCGACTGATTGACCTTGAAGATTTTCAAGGTGTAAATATGATCCTGAACGAATTCCGCCTGCAGACCGAGGGGTTGGATCGTGATCTTCTGCTCGGAGTCACCGAGGAATACCTTGGGGTAAATGTCATAGTTATAAAGAATCTGCTTCATTGCCTTACTCCTTTTTGCTGTTCTTTTTTCTTTCTTTTATCATTACAATAAGAATTGCGATGCCCGAGAGGGTGATAAGCGCGCCTCCCGCGATGACGATGATGAGGATGACGGGTATGCCCTCATTCGGCTTGTCTTCATCTTCATCCCCGTCCTTTTCGAGCTTTTTGAGCCTTGCCGAGACGCTGACCTCACCGTCCTTCATAAAGAAGTATGTCGAGGCTGATTTTGCGTCCTCGAATTCGGCGTCGCCCTGCCATCCGACAAAGCGGTAGCCCTCGGGGATGATGGCGGAGATCTCGATCCGCTCGCCCGCAGATGCTTCGGCCTCGGAGAGATAACCCGAGATCACGCCGTTTTCGATAATTACCTTATGCTTTTCCGATGCTCGCTCGGAATCGTAATCAACGGGAAGGGATACGCCGTCGTTAGTCTTTACCTCGTCGCCCGACATAGCGTGGATCGAGGAAGGAGCGACGGGAATATTGTTGTAATTCACCTTACGGACGATATTTCCCTCCGAGTCGAACTCGGTGATCCCGATGTCCATATCGCCCTCATCGTAGCCCTCGCAGGATAAAATATAGTCGCCGTCCTCAAAGAAGATGATCTCCTTTTCGCCGTGGTAGTAGATAACGGCAATATCCTCTGAAGCGAAGATCGAATCCTCGCCTACCTCGGCAATAAGCTCACCGGATGGTAAGAAGACCTTGACGTTTACGGGGCAATGTATCGAGTATTGCTTGGCGGCAAATGTACGGTTGATGCCGTTCTTATATTCATCGTACAAAGGAGCAATCAGGGGATAATCTGATTCCAACTGATAGATCCAGGAGGTAAGCAAGGTCTTGTGTAACTCGTTGATTACAACAACTCCTTTTTGCAGAGATTCCTTTAGCTCGTTCTCATTCGTACCGAAAAGCGATTTCAATGATGATATTGCGCTTCGGATTATTCCTTCGTCATTAATTACTTCGGAATACCTTATCGACTCGCGGTAAGACTCGTCAAGAAAGCCGAATTTTAACTCGATTGCACCGAGGATCACCTTGGCATTTTCGGTAGTTCGTTCATTTTTGTAATCATCAATGGCTTTTTCGACAACTTTTCCTGCCAAAGCGTCGAGGTCGGATATAGTGCACAGCTTGAAATACTGCTCAACCGATTTGTTTACGCCGAGAAATTTATCCACAACATACATTTCCGCGTTTGCGAGCTTACATAGTGCTGAAACTCCGGGAAAGCTTGTTTCCAAAGCTGTGCTGATACTTTCCCAAAGAATATCTGCCGCGATAGCACAGGATGACGAAGATGTAGTGAAGACGATCTCTTTGTTTATCAGATCTTGCAGCAGCTCTTCGCTTGCGGCGTCCATAATGGTTTTTACTCTGCTGAGTGCTTTTTTGGTTTCTTTATCCGAGGTGGGACAAAGATCGTACATATAGTCTATTACGGCTTTTGTTTCTTCTGTGGATGCATAGAGCATAGCATAAGAATTGATCCGATTATAAAGATCGGTATAGTTTTTGCTGAGCTCCGCGAGAGTGTTAAAGAGGGCGGCAAACTCTTTAGCTTGGAGAAGCTTTTTCATCTGAGAATTGGTTTTTTCACTCTGCTCAAGCAATACTTTTTTAATATCCTCGCTATGGCTTTTCGCGTGCGAGGTGAAGTCGGTGCCGGGATCCTCCATACCGTTAACAATAAAGTCCGAAAGCTTGACAAATCCGTCTACGTCGGAGGCGGCGGTCTTTACCGCATCTGCGACGATCTCTTGCGTCTGATATTTGAGAGCCTGCATGATATAGGAAACGATAAGATTACTTTGAGTTATTTCATCTTTCATGAGGTTGCTCGGACCTTCGTTCGCGGTGGCGATCGCCTTGGACATTGCGTCCCACGCGGTGGCGGCGCCGTGCATTCCCTTGGGATGGGCGTCGATGATCACCTTTGCGGGGTTATGGCTGACCGTAGTAAATATTGAGAAAAAGGTAGGATCGGAAAGAGTTGTTGACAGCATATGATCTGCGCGGTATTTGTGCTCTGCAAAGTCTATCTTTTCAATTTCGGGAATATCATCGTCTACTATGAAGGCTACGTCTCGTAGCACGGGACCGCCGACACTCGGATCGATGATCCAAACGTTTTTAAAATCATAGCCATCACAATATGAATTTTCAAGAAGCAGTTTTTCCGGGGCGATATCCAAGCCGTTTTTCGGATCGTATTCTTTTCTGTAGTCTAAGTTTTCAAATGTGGTTGTTTTTATTATCACTTCATTGACCGTAGTTTGGTTGCTTGAATAAGAGTAATCACCATAAAACTCGACACCTACGCTCGATGCTCCGGTAATTCGTCCGCCGGCTCCGTTCGGGTATTCGACGACGTTGTATTCGTCAATATAAGCGGCGATTATTGAAGGGGAAATATTATAGCAGTAAGAAGCCTTGCCCGATGCGGTGATGCCTCCCGCACCTAAATACGTGGCGTTGTATTTTGGCTTTTCTCCGTACGCACTGATCTTGCCGTAATTAACACAATATGTTGCGTCATTGTTCGTTGCGATTCCGGCGGCATGGAAGGAATTACGGCTCAGATCCTGAAGCCATTTTTGTGCGCGGCAAAAGATAGATCCGAAATTGACGCAGTATGATATATCCGATTCTTCATAGCCGCTGCTTATTCCGCATATGGAAGCAGATCCGCTGGACCATACCTCGATAGAGCCTGAATTCGTGCAATATTCGATTTTGGTAGAGCCGAACATGTCCCCGTTTCCGGATAATCCCGCGCATATTATTTTGGGATCGCCCCATCCGTTGTTTGAGTATGATTGGTTGGCATCTATAAATATATTGGCATAATTGTTGCAGTAGGAAAGAGATTTTGCTCCGCTGCCTACAATACCACCGACAGTAACGCTTGCGCAGTTGATCACGCGTATACTGCCGCTGACCGAACAGTTCTCGAAAACTGTTGTTGAGGGGGTGCCCGAGATCGTGTCGTCCTGTCTTACGATATTCGCTGCCTCGCCGCAAATTCCTCCGACGATGATCTCCGCCTCCAGCCCTGCTTCGTAGATGGCACTGTATGCCGTTTCTTTTTCATCTATGTTGATATTCAGATCTGAAAGACGTATGTTTTTGAAGGTCGCGTTTTGCGCAGTTGCGAACAAGCCGTATGGTGTTGCCGAAGAGACCTTATAGGAATTAACGATTTTGATCCCCTTGATCTCAAATTCTCGCCCATCGTATACTCCTTTAAAGCCTTCAATCGGCGTCCAGTTGCCGAATGAGGACATATCGATGTCCGCGGTCTGGAGATAATGCGCCTTGGGATGATCGCGAACAGCATCGAGTGCCTCGGGGGTTGCGACAAGGTAGGGATTTGCCTTGCTGCCGTCGCCTCCCGCGAAGGGTGTGGCGTTTGCCGATATCACGGAGAGGGGAAGCGCGGAGAATATGATCAACGTTACAAGAAGAAATGAGACGAGCCTTTTCATGGTCTTTTCCCTTTCATATATATTTCTATTTGAAATTATACCTATATTTAGTAATAAAGTCAATATAAAAAGTGAAAAAAGTTCGGGCGCGAGTGGGAATAATATTAATTACAATTGTAAAACTCCGTTTTACAATTGAGTTTCGCGCGCTTATCGCCGCCTGCCAAAATCTGAGATTTTGGCGGCTCCCCTCGGCGCGCGGATTCGCAAAGCTCGTCTTATAGGTGTTTTTCCGTCGGCAAAGCCACCGAAAAAACGGTTTTTAATAAATAATTTATTATAGGTTGAAAAAAGGAGGCAGGCGTGAGTAGCGGTGGGGAAATAATAAAAAGCGTGCGTGCAAGGCTGCCGTGGCTCGGGATGCTGTTGATTCTCGGGCTTGCGGTCTCGGGTGTTTCGGGATTCTTCGAGGGCGTTGTCGGGGAACTGCCGATGCTCGTGGCATTTCAGCCGCTCGTCCTCGGAATGTCGGGAAACGCGGGAACGCAGTCACTCGCGCTGACGGTGCGTGCACTCGTCAAAAACGAAAAAATGCCCCGCCGAGAGCGGAGGGCGATCATTATCAGAGAGACGAGGATCGCGCTTCTGACGGGACTTGCGATCGGTTCGATGTCGTTTTTTATAGTCTGTATCTACCTTTCGGTTATCGGAAAATATCCGTGGGAATTTGCGGCGACCGCGGCGGGCTGCGTTGGCGCGGCAATGACGGCATCGATGATGATCTCGGGTTTCACGGGCGCGGCGATACCGATGCTCCTTTGCAGATTCGGAGTCGATCCCGCCGTCGCCTCGGGGCCGCTGATCACGACAGTCAGCGACCTCTGCGCGGTCATCAGCTATTATTCGCTGGCGTGGGTTTTGCTTATCAATATTTAAGAAATTGTCAATTTGGATTATCTTGATAGTATGCAGTACAGACTTGGCTCTCCTCATTCACCGCTCCTCGCGGTCCCCTTTCCCCGCTGGGGAACGCAAAGGGCGCATCCATCCCCCTTGATTTCTGCAACGATTATTATTTAGCAATATAATTTTGCATAGCAAAAAGGAATATTTTATTGAAATTATTTGCAAAAACTTCATTACGAGTGCAAAATGATTCAAATAAAATATTCAGGCTGCTGACAAACCCCTATTCTAAAAAACGATATGTCAAAGTGCACAAAAAAGTCAAACAGCTGTGTTTGCACTTGCAAAGCGGGCTGCAGCCCCCTTCACCCCTGCTTTACGGAGTATATCACTCAGATCTCCGAAAGCTCAACCATTCGCAACAAGCAGTCAAGCAGGTCTTCTCGCTGCTTTTTGGGTTTTATCAGATTACACAAGAGCAGAGCTGCCGCGGGTACTATCCAAAGGAGCATTTCATAGATTTTCAGAATTCCCGCGCCAAGGCCGCAACCGAAAACCAGCATAAATACGGGTGCAAAGATGGTAAATATTGTTGATTCCATATCGCGTTTGAACGTGTAATCAACGTTTCCGTCGGCATCAATTTTTGCCACAAGCATATCGTGAGCAAATATCTTGAAGCTTCTTGGTGCTTTTTTAGTAAAAATTCGGATTTCGCTGTCCTTAATATAACCGTAATGCTCACCGATTTCGAGATTGCTTGAATTCGTTGGGAGGCGCTTTTCAAAAGCTTTGGCGAGCTTTTCTTTATCGGCATTAATTATTTTATTCATTATTTTTCTCCTTTGCAATACACTCCTCGATCATCTTCTCACGGTCGGGGTTGAGTTTTCTTGACTTGATCTCGTTGAAGAAGAATTCAGTCGTGCCGCAGGAGCATTCGGGAACGTAAAATTCGCTCTCCTCGGGGTTCTCGAAGCTCGAGTAATAGCCGCCGCAAAGTCCGTCGTGGTCGCTTCCGCCCGAGATAAAGAGCTTATGCTCCTTCGCTATTGCGAGAGCCTCGAGTCTTTCCTCGGGGGTCAGCAGATGATGCCAAACCTCAAGACCCGAAAGACCCATTTCTATCAGCTCGGGGATGGCGTGGAGCTGACGGTGCGGATGCGCGACAACCGCAAAGCCTCCCGCATCGCGGATGAGGCGGAGCATCCTGTCGATCGGCTTGAATTCATAGGGCGGCTTGACCTCGCCGCGCCTCTTGCCGTAGACGGTGTGGAAAAAGTTCATATAATCGAGGTCGGTCGCGAGCCCCTTCGCCTTCATCGTCTCAAAAACGTGGTTGTTGCAGAGCCAGGTGACGCCCTTGTTGTATTCAAGAACCTCCTCCCAAGCGATACCGTGAAGCAGACCCTCGGCAAGTCCGCGCTCGAAGAGGATGCGGGTCTGTTCAGCCTCGCAGAAGCTCCTCTGCGCCAGATATTCCTTCATTTCGGGGTATTCGGGATCAAAATCGAAGCCGACGATGTGGAAATTCATCCGTCTTTCGCGCCAAGGAGAAGAGAATTCGCATCCGAAGATGAAATCGAGCCCTGCCTTTTCGCATTCGAGTCTCATGTCGGCGTTGCCGCTCGTTGTGTCGTGATCTGTCAGCGCAAGCGCGCGGTAGCCCTCGTCCTTTGCGATGCGGACGAGCTCTGCGGGCGTGTAAACGCCGTCCGAGTGGGTCGAATGGAGGTGAAGATTAGCGTATTGCTTCATTTTGTGTCCCTCTTCTTTCAGTAATTAAGATTATTATATATCAAATCCACAAAAAAGTCAATATAACATTTTGTTGAACTTTCACTCTGCTTGTTGACATTACAACAAGCATATGATATAATATATGATGTTGTAATCACAACAAGGAGAGACTAATGGAAAACAGATTTGAGACATTCACTCTGTTGATCGCGAGTATCAACAGGGCGATCCAGAAGATCAAGACCGAGGAGATGGCGGAGTTTGACCTCAAGAGCTCGCACGTTTCCTGCCTTTACTACCTCTACAAGGAGGAGATGCTGACCGCGCGCGACCTATGCCTGATCTGCGGCGAGGACAAGGCGAATATCTCGCGCTCGATAAAGTACCTCGAGCAGAATGGATATCTCGTCTGCGAATCGACGGCGCAGAAGCGGTATCTCAGCGCGATCAAGCTGACAGAGCGGGGAAGAGAGGTCGGAGAGCAGCTCGCACGTCGCGTCGACGGAATACTCGATAGCGCAAGCCTCGGCATCAGCGAGGATGATCGAGCCGTGATGTACCGTAGCCTTTCGCTGATAAACGAAAACCTGAACAAAATTTGTGATGAATATAAGGAATGAGTGAAATGAAAAATATCAAGATCGTAGTTGATTCATCGGCTGACCTTATCCGTCTCGATGGTGCGGATTTCGCATCTGCACCGCTCAAGATCGTGGCGGGCGAGAAGGTTTACGTCGATAACGAGGAAATCGACGCCTGCGCGTTTGCCGAGGAGATGTTCCGTTATAACGGCGAGTCCTCGACCTCCTGCCCGAACGTGACCGACTGGCTTTCGGCTTTCGGCGACGCCGAGGAGATCGTCTGTATGACGCTCACGAGCAATCTTTCGGGTACATACAATACCGCCTGCCTTGCAAAGAGGATCTATGAGGAGGATCATCCCGATCGCCGCGTCGAGGTCATCGACACGCTGACGGCGGGTCCCGAGATCACTCTTATGGCGGAAAAGGCGCGCGATCTGATAGCCGAGGGCAAGAGCCTCGACGAGGTAGTCGCGGCTATCCACGGATACAAGACCGAGCTTCTCTTTATGCTCGAGTCGATGAAGAATCTTGCCAATAACGGACGAGTCGGTAAGCTTGCGGCAAAGGCGGCGGGACTTCTCGGCATCCGTGCGGTCGGCAGAGCAAGCGACGAGGGAACGCTCGAGCTTCTTGCCAAATGCCGCGGAGGCGTGAAGGCTATCGACACTATCGTAAACTATATGAAGGAATACGGCTTCAAGGGCGGATGCGCAAGGATCGCGCATTGCCTCAACGAGAGCGCCGCGGGTGCTCTTGCCGAGAAGATCAAGAAGGAATTCCCCAAGGCGAAGGTCATCATCGGCGAATGCCGCGCGCTTTGTAGCTTTTATGCCGAGCGCGGCGGAATGCTTGTCGGCTTTGAAGTGTAAAGAACCAATTGTAAAACTGCGTTTTACAATTGAAACACGCGCGCTTATCGCCGCGAGTCAAAATCAACGATTTTGACTCCCTCCCCTCGGCGCGCGGACTCGCTTTGCTCGTCAAATAGGAGCTTTTTCGTCGGCAAAGCCACCGAAAAAACGTATTTTGTTATAATTTTTAACTTCCCAATGAGAGACAGAATAATTATAAGGAGAAATGACTCCATGAAAAAGAATATTACAAAGATAATCAACGTCCTTCTTGCGGTGATACTCGTGTTCATCTTCACCGCGTCCGCCATCGACACCTCCGAGACCGTCAAGAAGACGAATTTCGATCAGGAAATGATGATGGAGCATATCGAAAAGCTGTCCAAAAACGGACCTCGCTCGCTCGTTCATAAGGAAGCGAACGAAAAGGCTGTCGAGTACATCGCGTCGACCGTCGCATCCTACGGCTTTGTCAACGAAGACGTGACGGATAAGCCCGCCTACCTTATCCAGGACTACGTTGCCACCGACGACACGGGCAGATACCAGAATTTCTACCTCAAGAACGTGATCGTTCACATCCCCGCGAACGCACCCGATGCGAGCGGCGACGCGGTCATGTTTATGGGTCACTTCGACTCGGTCCCCATGGGTCAGGGTGCTTCGGATGACGGCGTTGCCTGCGCCACGATGCTTGAGGCAATCCGCTATTACAGCGAAAAGATGGCGGAGGGCTTCACGATGAAGCACGATCTCCTCTTTGCCTTCGTCAACGGCGAGGAGTACAATCTTTTCGGCTCGAAGGCTCTTCTTAATGATTTCGAGGGCTTCGGAAACGTCGTTGACCGCATCCGCTTCTGCACGAATCTCGAGTCCCGCGGAACGAGCGGCACTCTCATTATGTTCGAGACCGCGAAGAACAATTACAACACCGTAAAGCTCTTTTCCGAGGTTAATAAGAGCCTCTTTACCTGCTCGATCGCCACTCTCGTTTACGATACGATGCCCAACAGCACCGATTTCACCACCTTCAAGAGCATCTGCCAGGGACTCAATATGGCGAATATCACGGGCGGCGAGGATTATCACACGCAAAACGACAGCCCCGAAAACGTCGGAGCGTCCTATCTTTCCCAGCAGGCGGAGTTCGTCGACGGACTTATCGACAGGCTCTCGGACTACGATCTCGACCTCCTCTACGACGCCGAGGAATCCGCGATCTTCTTCTCCTATCTTAACGCGACCACCGTCGTTTATAACCACGCGACAGCCGCGATCCTCGCGATCGTTGCGCTCGCTCTTATCCTTGCGAATATCATTATCTCCGCGATCCGCAAGGAAAAGAGACTTAAGAAGACCGCGCTCGGTATTCTTACCGTAGTGATCGGACTTGCGCTGAGTGCCGCCGCTTGCTTCATCTTCTACTATCTCTTCCAGTATATCGCCGTCCTCGCGGGCGTTATCGACGTCCATATGGTCGGAACGATCACATACTCGAACACTGCGATCGTTGTCGGCATCGGACTTGCCTCCCTTGCGATGACCGCGCTTGCCTCATTCCTCGGATGCAAATTCTTCAAGATCGAGGGTAAGGACATCAAGCGCGCTTTCGCCTATATCCACGCATTCCTCGGAATCGTTCTTTCCTTCGTTCTTGCCGATGCAAGCTACCTCTTCATCTTCAGCGGAATTATGCTGATGATAAATGAGTTGATTATTACGATAACAAAGGGCGAATTTGAGAAATATCACGGAGAGATCCTTGCAACAGCACTTTATTTCCCAATCGTTATCCCGGTTATCTTCCTTGCAACCTCGGCTCTCGGACTTACAATGTCGTACGTTTACGGACTCGTCTTCGCGCTCTCGATCTTTGATCTTGGTGTGGATATCCTGCCCGTCTGCCGATATTTCTCGGTCTTCGCGCTCAGCCCCAAGTGCTGCAGCGAGAAGAAAAAGTGCCCCTGCGGCGGTATCATCACGATCGCCCTCGCTTCGGTGGTCATCTTCTTTTGCGTGAGCCTGATCAAGCCCAATGCTTCGGTCAACCTCCAGGGCAAGCAGAATATCGTAAAGCTTCCCTATGACGATGCGCTGGTGCTCGTTGTCGGCGAGGATGATTACGAATTCCGCGTCTACGACCTCAATGCGGTCGGCGCGCTCAAGGATTACGTTTCCGAGCTCAAGTACAGCGGCGAGTATTACTTCAGCCACGCCGATCTTCCCACGGTTGAGCTTAAGAATCTCTCGATACTCGAGGGCAACGTGCTGACGGTCAAGAAGAATACCGCGGATTCGCTCGTTTACCTTGATTTCTCGAATATCGATGCCGAATCCTTCACGGTTGATGACGGAATCACCACTCATACCTACTCGCTTGCCGATGCCGAGACATATTCGATCAAGCTCCACAGCGAGTGTATTGTTACCGTCAACGGACGCGCTGATATCGCGTACAAGGAGGTCCTCCGCGACTATGAGCCTCTGATCCCCGCTGAATATGCCGAGGACGAGGAAAAGCTCCATTTCAATCTCTGGCTGACAGCCAATTATTCCGTTGGAAATTAATTTTGTGAGGTACAAAAAATGAGCAGATATGCTATCTACGGCGCGGGCTCGCTCGGAACGGTGCTCGGCGCGTACATTACCAAAAACGGAGGTCATATTGACCTGATCAACCGCAACCGCGCACACGTTGCCGCGCTCCGTGAAAAGGGCGCGCGCATCACGGGTACGGTAGAGATGACTGTCCCCGTAACCGCTTACACTCCCGACGAGATGAGCGGAAAATACGATATTATCCTTCTTATGACCAAACAGCTTTTCAACAAGGAAGTCGTCACGACTCTCAAGGACTTCCTCGCGGAAGACGGCGTTATCGTCACTCTGCAGAACGGTCTGCCCGAGCCGGGTATCGCCGAGATCGTGGGCTCGCACAGGACGGTCGGATGCGTAGTTGAGTGGGGCGCGACCCTCTCGGCTCCCGGCGAATGCACGCTGACGAGCGATCCCGCGTCGCTTTCCTTCCATATGGGCAAGATGGAGGGCATCACCGACGAGAAATTCAACGAGGTCAAGGCTCTTCTCGAGCTGATGTGCCCCGTTCACGAGGAGCAGAACCTCATCGGCGCGAGATGGTCGAAGTTGCTTATCAACGCCACCTTCTCGGGTCTCGGCACGGTTGTCGGAGGTGTTTTCGGAGACGTTTCCGAGAACAAGGATGCCGCAAAGGTAGCCGTCCGTTGTATGAAGGAGTGCATCGACGTCGGTCACGCCGCGGGCGCGGAGTTTGCTCCGGTTCAGGGCAAGAATATCACGGCTCTCTTCTATTATAAGAACGCCGTCAAACGCGCGTTTGCGACCTTCCTCATCCCGATCGCTATGAAGAAGCACCGCGCGATCGAGCCCTCGATGCTCCAGGACCTCAAGAAGGGCAAGGCTTGCGAGATCGACGCCATCAACGGCATAGTCTGCGAGTGGGGACGCAAGTGCGGAGTCAAGACTCCCATCAACGACCGCATCGTCGAGATCGTCAAGAAATGCGAGAAGGGTGAGCTCAAGCCCGAAAAGGCTAATATTAAGCTTTTTGATGATCTGCTAAAGCCTTGACAATCCATCTGTTTTGATGTATAATTATTTTAATATTTTTCATCAGAAAGGAACAGAAAAAATGATTCCTACCACAAAGCACACGCTCCGTTTTCATGAGGACGGTTCCTTCCGCATTCTCATGGTTTCGGACATTCAGGACAAGCTCGAATACGATCCGAGAACTCTCGCGGGTCTTGATGCCGTGATCGAAGCGGCGAAGCCCGATCTCGTTATCCTCGGCGGTGACAACGTAGACGGCAGATATCTCAAGCCCTATGATGAGTTCGTCAAATATATGGAGATCTTCACCGCTCCGATGGAGAAGAGAGGTATCCCCTGGATGCACGTCTTCGGCAACCACGATTACGATACCGAGGTCTCGGGACCCGAAATGCAGAAGGTCTACGAGTCCTATCCCTATTGCATCTCCTCTCACAGCGAGGGTATCCCCGGTATCACAAACTATATGGTGCCCGTGCTCGCTCACGATTCGGACAAGGTCGAGTACGCGATCTACGCCTTCGATTCGAAATATAAGAATACCGAGCTCCGCCACGGAGTTACCCCCGAGGATCTGATGCTTCCCAACCGCGAGCCGTTTTATAAAAAGTGGGATCCCATCCGCTTTGAGCAGCAGATGTGGTATTGGAATCTTTCGAAGGAGCTCGAGGCGCAGGAGGGACATATCGTCCGCGCTATGGCGGTAATGCACGTGCCGCCCCACGAGATAATGATGGCGGTGAACAACCCTGCAGAGACGGGTTATATCGGACACGACAGGGAGAGCTTCCAATGCCCGATGGTCAACTCGGGCGTTTACGCGACGATGCTTGAGAGAGGCGACGTCGAGATCATCGCGGCGGGTCACCTGCATAAGAATATCTCGGACGGCGTTTACGGCGGCATCCGCTTCACTCTCGATGCAAGCGCAGGCTTCTCTGTCGGAGGAATAGACGAGCTTCGCGGCGGACGAATCTTCGATATCCGCAACGACGGAACTCACGAGACACATATGATCTACGCCAAGGATTATATCGACATTTCAAAAACCGAATAAACAAAGATTATGGCAATTTGCCACAAAATTAGGATAATTATTATAAAAAATATTGACAAATTATTAATCGCGTGATATAATTATGCTATCAAAATGGCGAAAGCCAATATTATAAGGAGAAAAAATGAAAAAGTTCATTGCAAGACCTCTCTGCATCATTCTTATGCTTGCTATGCTCGTTCCTATGATGGGTATTATGACAAGCGCGGCAGAGCTTACCAACCTCTATGACGCATCCAAGGCTGTTTGCGGTACTCCCAACAGCGCAGACAGAGACACCGAGCCTAAGTTCAACGGCAACTACTATTGCACCGAGACGCTCTACGTTAAGGAAGGCGACGTTATCACAGTAGGTCCCGTATTCATAGGTCAGGGCTACTACTTCACCACCTACAATGCAGACGGTACCGTTCACACCAAGCAGGTTAAGTATGCTGACTGCGTACAGATCGATGCTATCACCGATAACCTCGCTATCGTAAACTGGACTGTTCCCGCAGGTGTTGATTCCTTCAGAATGGCAACCTCGCAGATGTTTGTTGACAGCACTCTCATCACCAAGAACCAGGAATTCAAGAAGGCTGACTACCTCGCATATATGGCAGGCAAGGGCGTTTCTCTTCCTTACTTCCTCGGCGAGAATGCTGAAAACCTCACCAACCGTTTCCCCACCGCTGACTCTACCTTCGCGGGCAGAGGCTCCACAAAGGGCGATATTGCAGACGCTAAGTACATGACCTGCGATTACATCCCCGTAGTTGAAGGCGACGTTATCTACTTCGCAGCCGCTAATATGGAGCAGAGCTATCAGCTCGTTGCTTATGACGAGAACAAGGCTCCCACCACTCACGTGAACAAGGGCTATATGGTTCTCGTTGACAAGATCGACGACACCTACGGTATCTACGCATACAGAATGCGTCCCGGAACCGCTTACATCCGTTTCGTAGCTCCTACCGAGGTTTACACCGAGGGCAAGCAGCTCGTAACCATCAACCAGCCCTTCACCGCTGAGGGTTACAACAACTTCTTCAATCCTCCCGCAACCACCGAGCCCGCTCCCGAGACCACAGTTCCCGCTCCCGAGACCACAGCTCCTGAGGTTTCCGGCGACACCGGTGATACCGCTCTCATCTTCGCGGCTATCGCAATGATCTCTCTCGCAGGCGTTGCAGTTGTTGCAAAGAGAAGAGAAAACTGAGTTAAACAAGAAACTTAATAAAAAGACCGATCTGCGCTTGCAGATCGGTCTTTTTGTATTGACAAAAGGATATTAATGTGATATAATTTATTCATCAATACTTCATAAAGGAGAAGACAATGAAAAAGCTTATTACAAGACAGATCTGCCTTATGCTTATGCTCGCAATGCTCATCCCCATGATGACGTTCTTTGCAAGCGCGGCAGACCTCACCAACCTTTATGACCTTACACAGGTCAAGTGCGGTACTCCCCTGGATACCGCGGACGCTGATCCCAAGTATAATGCAAACTTTTATTGCACGGGTAAGATCGATGTTCAGCCCGGTGACGTTCTCACCTTCGGTCCCGTTATGACCGGTCAGGGCTACTATCTGACCGTTTA
This sequence comes from Eubacteriales bacterium, assembly GCA_045632925.1. Taxonomy (GTDB): domain Bacteria; phylum Bacillota; class Clostridia; order Oscillospirales; family CAG-272; genus CAG-390. The sequence continues at coordinate 17,690 of JAZQXP010000042.1, forward strand.
TACCGAAACAGGCGCAACCCTTATCCAGCAGGTTAAGTATGCTGACTGCAAGAAGGTTGACGAGCTTAAGCCCGGTACCGAGATCGTTGAATGGACCGTTCCCGCGAATGCCGCTTCCTTCAGAATGGCAACCGCACAGCTCTTCTACGAAAACACTCTCATTACCAAGAACCAGACCTTCAAGGCTGCGGACTACTATGCTTATATGGATGCTAACAAGATCGACGTAAGCAACCTCCGCACAACCACAACAGATGCCGCTAAGCTTGTAAACATTTTCCCGCAGTCGGATAAGGTATTTGCAGGCCGCGCCGACAAGACCAATACCGAGATCGCGGCAGGCGGATATCGTACCTGTCCCGCTGTTGCAGTTAAAGAGGGCGACATAATTTACTTCGGTGCCGCTGCGCTTGATCAGGGCTACCACCTCGTTCTTCTCGATGAGAACGGAAAGGGTACCACCACCGTAAACAAAAACTATATGGTCCAGTACGACGTTATCGGTAATGGCTTCGGTATTTATGCATACAGAATCCGTCCCGGTTCAGGATATGTCCGCGTTGTTGCGGCAACCGGTGTTTACGATGACGGAATCCAGCTCGCAACGATCAATCAGCCCTTTGATGCTGCTACATATATGAAGATGTTCAACATCACTCTTCCCGGCACTGTTGAGAGCACCAGCCCCCTCAATGGCAAAAAGATGCTCTTTATGGGCGACTCGATCAGCTACGGCTCCGGTGACGGCGTATCTCCCTTCCGTACCGGCAGAGCATGGGCGGGCAGAATTGCTGACTGGACCGGTGCGATCACTACCAACGCATCCGTTGGCGGCGCAAAGGTAAGCTATCAGAGAGGCGACGATAACTGGGTTTACAGCCAGTACGTCCCCTACACCAAGGAAAAGTTCGATATCATCGTTATGCACGGCGGCGTTAACGACGCAAGACACGAGCGTCCCGTCGGAACTCTCACCGAGGGTAAGGAAGACACCAAGGCAATGGAAAAGAACCGTACCTCCTATGCAGGCGGACTTGAGTGGATCTTCTATAACGTAAGCAAGACCAATCCCGATGCAAAGCTCTTCTTCATCGCAAACCACCGTCTCGACGGTCACTCGAAGGGTCACGCAAAGGATATGAGCGCATACTTCAACGTAGCTAAGGAAGCTTGCGAGAAGTGGGGCATCATCTTCATCGACCTTTACAACAACAAGGAGCTCAACGATAAGCTCGAGACCACTACAACCAAGTATCTCCCCGATACTCTCCACCTCAACGCTCAGGGATATGACATTATCACTCCCTACATTATCAGCGCACTTGAGGCAGGTCTTACCGCTCCCGTAGAGCCCGAGACCACCGTTCCCGAGACCACCGAGGCTCCCGTCGTTACCGACGAGGTTACCGAGGCTCCCGTCGTTACCGACGAGCCCACCGAGGCACCCGAGCAGACTGAAGCTCCCACGCCCGAGCAGACCACCGCTCCCGAAGAGAAGGGTTGCGGCGGCATGATCGCAGGCGCAGTTGCAATCATCGCTCTCCTTGGAACCGCAATCGTTTTCAAGAAGAAGGACTAACTTAATATACCGAAAAATCGGCAGAGAATTCTATTTCTCTGCCGATTTGCTTATTGACAAATACTCTAATATATGGTACAATAAATTTAAACTTGTTTGGGAAAGGTAGGCTTACCGATATGAGAATAGGAAGAATACAGAATAACTACACCGAGTCGGGATTTGATCTCGTCAAGAATTCCAAGCTTGAGTTTATCGAGATCTGCTGTAACAATCAGGCTGAGGCTGAAAAGCTGATCGCCAACAAAGATAATATCAAGGCTCAAATCGCGCGCACGGGTATTGACGTTTCTTGCGTCGGACGTTGGAATCACGATATCAACGTCGGCGGTAAGATAGACGAGGGGAGACTCGGCGTATATATCGCTCAGCTTGATGCGGCTATCGAGCTTGGCGCAAAGACCTTTGTTTGCGGCTGCAACTATGCGGACGAGGTGTCTCTTTATAAGAATTACACGCTCGCGCTCGAGTTTTTCGCTGAGCTGACCGAGCGAGCAAAGGCAAGCGGCATCAAGATCGCCATCCAGAACTGCCATTGGAACAACTTTATCGATTCCCCCGAGCAGTGGAAGGTCATCCTCGGAGAAAATCCCGATCTTTGGCTGAAATACGACCCGTCCCACGCCTACAACAGACACGCGGACTATCTGGCTGAAATGTCGGATTACGGCGAGAAGATCGCGCATTTCCACGTAAAGGGCACCACCCACGCGGGAAGCCGCGCAGTCTCCGATCCTCCCGCGGGAATGGACGATCTTCATTGGGGAAGCATATTCTCGATCCTTTATGCAAGAGGATATGACGGAGACCTCAGCATCGAGCCCCATTCAAAGACCTGGCAGGGCGAGCTTGGTGCAGCAGGCGTTGAGTTTACAAGACAGTTTATCAGCAAGTTCGTTTTGAAATAATATGCAATACGGAATCTGCGTATGCGGACTTAACGGAAGCGGCAAGACGACGCTCGGCGCGGCTTTGGCAGAGAAACTCGGTTTTAAGCATATGGACGTTGAGGATTATTATTTCACACGAACCGATAATCCGTATGCTTCGGCAAGAACGCGCGAGGAGGTTGAAGAGCTTCTTTTAGAAGATATCAAGCAAAAACCGTGTTTCGTATTTTCCGCGGTAAACGGAAATATGAACGAGGAGATCAATTCGTGCTACGATCTTGTGGTCTATCTTGAAGTTCCTCTTGAATTACGAATGAAGCGGATAAGGCAGCGTGCTTTTGATAAGTTTGGCGACCGCGTTCTTCCCGGCGGAGATATGTACGAGCAGGAAGAGAAGTTTTTTGAATTTGCAGAAAAAAGAAGCCCCGAGAAGATCGAGGCTTGGCTTAAAGGGCTTGTATGCCGAGTGGTCAGGCTTGACGGAAGCAAACCTATTGAGGATAATATCAAGGTTTTGATTGATCTTCTTTGATAAAACCAACCGAGAGCATCGTTACCGGTGCTCTCGGTTTTTGTTTATTGCAAAGATCGATCAATAATACAACTGTGAAATTATCCGTGCACATTCGTCTGCATTCATTCCGCAGAAGAGCGTGGGGTGATAGAGCAGGCGCAGTATGAGAAGGTCGGTGTTCGTCATAGCTTGCGGAGCCGAGAAACCCGTGAAGATTATGCTGTCCTCTCTGAGCTTTGTGTCCTGAATAGGTCCGAGGCCGTTATAGATCTCCTCCATTATTACCGAATTTCGAAGCTCCTGATCGATGTCGTTACGGATGCAGATCACGGAGCTGTATATCTCGTTGAAACCATTATACCAAAAGCTGACGAAGCCGTCGTTTCCGTTGCTCGGATAACCCGTGAGGGGGGCAAAATCTGACTCGGGACAGAAATAGATGTTCATATTGGCGGGATTGCTTTCGCTTGACGGATACATCCCCGGGAAGCCCTCGATCGAATTGAGAACGTGAGCCGTTTCCTCTATAACGGTTTTGTCCTTTTCGGTGGGAGTGCCCGCGATGCTGTAATAGATCGGGACAGTCCATTTTTGCAGAACGGATGGGTCGCCCGAATTGACGTATTCCGCGTCGAGGCAGACCTCTGAAAAGAATCTGATCGCATCTTCGACAGAGAGCTCCGGATCATATAGATTCGAATGCGTTTCCTCGGGGATCGTAGTTTTGGACGGTAGGGTAGTCTCTGGCAGAATGGTGGTTTCGGGAATTGCGGTGGTTTCGGGCAAAACAGTTGTATCGGGAGTAACAGCTGTCTCGGGTATTTGCGTAGCTTCTTTGATCTCTGTAACAAGCGGTGCGGTCTCGGGGCTCGCCGTTGTTTCCTCAATAGAAGTCTCTTTCGTGCAGGATATCATCAAAACCGCCAAAAGCATAACGGAGATTATTCTGAATATTAATTTCATTTCTCTCACCTCTGATACATTATATCATATAAATTATTATACTGCAATAGAAAAAAGAAAAGTTTATGATCGAATAAGAAAAGGGACTGAATCACTCAAGTTGATGATTCAGTCCCTTTTCGTTATAATTTCATCTTATCAAGCCTTTTGAGTATCAGCGCGGCGACGATGCCGATGACGACTCCCGCGGCGGTTCCGCTGATCAGGAGCACGGGCAGGTAGTATGCTATCTGTGCAGTGTCCATAACGAAGCAGGCTGTTGCGATCTGACCGACGTTGTGGAGGATTCCGCCGACAACGCTGACGGTCACGGGCGCGAAGAGATTAGTCTTCTTCAGCAGGATCATTCCGATCAGGCTGAGCGTTGCTCCGACGAGCGAGTAGATCATTGAAAGCGGAGTCCCGAAGAGGATCCCGACGAGGATGACGCGTAGAATGCTGACGATGGCGGTCTCCTTCCCCCCGATCTTATAGAGCATAAAGACCATAACGAGGTTCGGAAGTCCGACCTTGACTCCGGGGACTGCCATAAGCGGCGGCACCAGGCTTTCAAAATAGGACAGTATCATCGAAAGCGCAATGCACATCGAGAGAAACGCGACTCTTTTCGTTTTCATGATACTGTCCTCCTTTTAACTAATTAAATCTACGCTTTCCTTCGCCCCGAAGACGGTGACGGTCAGCTTATTGGGCAGGCAGGTGATGACCTCGCCCGTCCTCGAGATCTTGCCCTGATGAACGCAGAGCTTATCGGGGCAATTTGCATCCGAGAGGTATGCCGAGCCATTCTCGATCACGAGGATATTCGTTCCACCGTTCAGCTCGTATCTGCCGCTTTCGGTGAGCGAATATTCCGCGACCGTTTTTCCGTCGACCTTGATCTCAACGCGCGCGCCCTCCTCCTTTGTCAGCTCAACGACAAGGAGGAGAACTACCGCGACGAGAAGCACGGATGCTATGAGAATAATATCTCTTTTTTTCATTTAGAAATTGAGTGCGAGCAGGGCAAGAGCGATCATGCCTGCGGTAAGAAGCGCGATGGGAAGTCCGCGGAAGGATGCGGGGATCGCTTCCTCGTCAACGGGCTCGTCCTTGAGCTTCGCAAAGATGCACATTGTAACCATAAGTCCGAGACCGACTGCAAGGGATGTGATGAGGGTCTCGACGTAGGAGAGGTGGTGCTCTACGTTATGGATGCAGAGGCCGAGAACCGCGCCGTTGATGGCGAACTTAACGAAGTCTGCGTGGCAGTAGTTGTCGAGAAGCTTCTTTGCGATGATGTGGAGGATCTCAACAACGATGAGGATAACGAGAACGAATACCATTGTCTGCAGGTAGGGAACCTTCTCGAGGAGATAGGTGTTGAGAGGCCAGCAGATGGCATTTGTGATGAGCATTACGAGTGTGGTTCCGAGTCCGAGGACTATCGACTGCTTGGTAGAACGCTCGTTTTCCATAACCGCGCCGGTTCCGAGGAAGTGGAGAAGTGCGTAGTTATCGGAAAGAAGACCCGCAAGAAGGATTCCGAGTATCATTTCAAAGGTAAGCATTATTCGTGTTCCTCCCCTTCAAGATGTTCTTCTGCGCCCGTCAGCTTCTTGATAGCCGCGAGAACGCAAGCGAGTACGAGATAGCCGCCGAACGCGCCTGCGAGAGCGGATACCTTATAGTTTGCGAGGAAAGCGATCTCCGCGCCCCAGATGGAGGCGTTGCCGAGAACCTCGCGGATGAGTGCGCAAACGATCATAATAACGGTAAGGAAGATACCGGTCGAAAGCGCGGTCTTGATCGAGGTCCATTCGCCGTTGTGGTCTGCGACCTCCTCGGCGTCGCGGTAAATGACTGCGCTGACGGCAAGAGCCGCGAGATGCGCGCCGAGCATATCAACGACGATGGGGAAGAAGGCTTCCATAAGCATTTCGATGATCGAAACGAAGCCCGTGATGATCAGAAGATATACGGGAAGCTTTGCGTAAGCGGGGATAAATTTGTGGATCGCGGAAACGACGATCGAGGTCAGGAGCATCGAGATGAGCACAGCCGCGCCCATACCGAGTGCCGCACGGATATCCGCACTCGATGCCATTACGAATCCTGCGCCGAGGGCGAGGACCATCGAGGGTGTTCCACGGAGGAGACAAGCCTTAAAGAAATTTTTCATTACTGTGCACCTCCCTTGATTGCGTTAAAGGTTGCGAAAGCATCGTCTGTCGACTGCTTTACTGCGTTCGAGGTCATGGTAGCGGTTGCGATAACTGCCGCGTCACCTGTCCAGGTCTCGGTGGTCAGACCCTCGAAGCCTGCCTTGTAAGCGGCATCGTCCATACCTGCGAATCCCATGAAGTATTCCTTCTCGAAGATAAACTGCTTAGCGTCCATCTTAGCGATCGCGCCATTTGCGTCGATAACGAAGTAAACGTCCATCTGATGGAAGCCGATGCTTCTCGAGTAGAAGCCGTAGTATTCTGCGCCGTCAACCTTGAAGGATACAGCTGAAACAACGGTATTGAATGTGCTGATCTCGATAGGAGTGATATCAGCCGCGGTCTCATAGAGACGGGTGATCTTGGTGGTGAGGTCGTCTGTATAAGACTTCTGGGATGCCGAAGCAGCCTTTGCCTCGTCCGCAACTGCGGTCTGTGCGTCGGTGACGTCAGCACCCGTTACGTCGTAGACCTTGCAAGCACCGGTAGCGTTTACAAGTGCGAGGTAGGAAGCCTCACCGCTCTTGATAACGTAAGCAAATCCCGCGTCGTTGCCTGCCTTCCACGCCTTTTCGATGTTGCCCGAAACAGCAACCTCGGCTGTGCTGAGCATACCGGGAGCGAGAGTGGGGATCATTTCCCCGAGGATCTGAGCATCGCTCTTGACGCCCTCTGCGATGAGCTGATTCGAGATAAGAGCCGAGAAGCCTGCGCTTACGGCATCCTTGAATGCGGTGGAAGAGTAGGTCGCGCCCGAAACTGTGCCGATATCGGCGAGGGCGGAGTCCTTCTCGAGGTAGGATGTGATATAGTTTGCGTCCTTTGCGCGGAAGTCGATCGAGTCGGTGTAGACGTCGAGCTGGATTCCGCAGATCTTACCGTCAGCGGTAACGCCGAAGGTGAGCTCCATGGGCTCCTTGGAATACTGTGTGGAAGCCTTTGCGCGGACAACGTAACCCTTGCCCGAGGTCTCCTTGTAAACGGCGATCACGGACTCGGAAACGCCTGCGAGAGTTGCGGTCACGTCCTCGAAGTTTTCCGCATCGGGCATAACCGCGAGGAGGGGAGCAAATTCCGCGCCCTTGTTGTTCTCGGCGATGATGGGTCCGGTCAGAAAATTGAGACCGAACATAGCAACGCCGAAGACAGCAACGATGGCGAGAAGAATTGCGACGGTATTAATAAGATGCTTAATATTCATTATTTGATACCTCCGAGGGGCTTTTTCTTCGTCCAATCATTGATGAAGGGAACGAGGAGGTTCATTGTGAGGATTGCGATCGAGACGCCCTCGGGATAGGAGCCCCAGAAGCGGATCGCAAAGGTGAGAAGACCCGCGCCGATGCAGAATACGACTCTGCCCTTGTTGGTCGAGGGGGTGGTTACATAGTCGGTAGCCATGAAGATAGCACCAAGGAATACGCCGCCCGCGAGAACGTGCTGAAGCGCAAATGTGAAATCAAAGCCGCCTGCGATGAGGTAGCAAACGAAAACGGTTGCGATGAAGGAGACGGGTACGTACCACTTGATGATCTTGCGGCAAACAAGGTAGATAAAGCCGATGATGAGCGCGATCGCGCAGGTCTCACCGATCGTACCGCCGTGTGCGCCGACGAGGAGTTGAAGAACAGAAGGAGCTTCTGCGGCAGCCTCTGCGCCCTCATTGAGGAAGGAGAGGGGAGTTGCGCCCGCCGCGATCTCGGGAACAGCCTTTCCGAGGAAGGAGAGATCGAAGAGGGGGGAGATAGCCGCGCCGCCTGCTACGGACGCGAAGGTCAGGAGCATAAGTACACGAGCCGCGATTGCGGGGTTTACGATGTTCTTGCCGAGTCCGCCGAAGAGTCCCTTAACGACCACAATCGCGAAGATCGAACCGAGAGCAGCCTGCCAGAGCTCGACGTTTGTCGAGAGGTTGAGCGCGAGAAGGAGACCCGTTACGATAGCGGAGCAATCTCCGATGGTCTGCTTCTTCTTTGTGCAGAGGTTGAAGAGGAACTCTGCAAGAACTGCGCTTGCAACGCAGGTGAGGATGATCCAGAGTGCCTTGAGACCGAAGAGGACGATCGCGGCGATGGAAGCGGGGATCATGGCAATGACAACGTCAAGCATGATATTATTGGTAGATACGCCGCTGTTGATATGAGGAGCGGCTGTTACGGAAAGCTTTTTCATCACTTGCGACCTCCTTACTTAGACTGTTTTGAACGCTCGTACTGCTTGAGCCACCATTTTGCTTCCTGGTTGACTGCAAGGAGGGGACGGTGCGCGGGGCAAACGTAGGAGCAGCATCCGCAGTCAACGCACTGACGAACGCCGGTTTCGATGAGAGCTGCCTCTCTCTTTGCCTCGTTCTTGATGCTCCAAGCCGCCTCAACCTTTGCCACGCTGATATCAACGGGGCACTTTTCCATACATCTGCCGCAGCGGATGCAGGCTGTGGGCTCTGCGAGAGTCGCTCTCTTTTCGTCGAATGCGAGAACGCAGTTGGATACCTTAACGATGGGGGAATCTACGGAAACGGTTGCGTTACCGTTCATGGGACCGCCGATAACGACCTTGCCGACCTTCTCGAGATCTGTTTCGGTGAGCTCAAGAAGAGTACGGATCGAGGTACCGATGGGAGCGATGAAGTTTCCGGGCTTACCTACAGCGGGACCGTCAACTGTTACGATACGCTCGACAAGGGGCATACCTGTGTTGAGGTACTCAGCGGTCTTCGCGAGAGTGGAAACGTTGATGATGAGTGCGCCGAAGGAGGGGAAACGCTTACCTGCGATGGCAACTCTACCTGTAGCGTTGTAAAGCATAACCTGTTTTGCGCCCTGAGGATAGATGGCGTTGAGCTCATGGATTACCACGTAGGGCTTGTCCGCAAATCTTTCCTTGAGGACCTTGATCGCATCGGGCTTGTTCTTTTCGATGCAGATCATAAACTTAGCCTCGCCGAGATACTCGCTCATATACTTGCGCATATATTCGATTCCGTCCTCGATGAGATCGGAATGAGCAAGCATCATTCTGTGGTCGGATGTGATGTAGGGCTCACATTCAGCAGCATTTACGAGTACGGTATCTACTTTATAGTCGGGGTTGGTCGCCTCGTTGAGCTTTGCCCAGGTCGGGAAAGCCGCGCCTCCGAGACCGACGACTCCGCTCTCACGAACTGCCTGAAGGAAACCGTCGCAGCCCTCGAATACGGGGGGCTTCATATTGGGATCAGCTTCCATCTTGCCGTCGCTTTCGATGCGGATGGCTTTGACTTCCTTACCGCGAGCGGTGGGAAGGGTCATGATCTCGGCAACCTTGCCGGATACTGTTGCGTGTACGGGGGAAGAGAATCTGCCTTCCTCGCGTGCGATGAGCTGTCCTACGTAAACATGCTCGCCTACGGTGACTATGGGCTCAGCCTCGCCGCCCGAATGCATGTTCATCGGCAGGATAACTTCCTTGGGTGTCTGAATTTTCACAGGCTCGCATCCCGCAGTGTTCTTGTTGTGCGGTACGTGCAGGGATGAGATATCTTTTTTGAAAATCATAGCACTCCTCCTGTTTATATTAATTATAAAATTTTTTATCGATACAGTCCGCCTTCGGCGGAGTTAAGATCGCGCTTCGCGCGAGTTAATGTTGGCTTCGCCAAGTGAAGATCGGCTTCGCCGAGTTAATTTCCGCTTCGCGGAGTTTAATAGGAATTTATTTTATTGAAATTTGCCTTCCACTAGCCACTAGTCACTGATTTCTCTCTGCAATGAGAGCTTTGAGCCCCGAGGTCATCAGCTTTTCACCCTCGTGGGTTACCCAGAGGACCTCGACGCCGCCAATGGAGCTTACGAGCTTGAGTCCGTCCTCATAGCTCATAGAGAAGAGGGCGGTCGAGAGCGCGTCCGCGAGTCCGGAATCCTTGGTGATAACGGTGACGGAGGGGAAGAAGGCGGACGGCATGAGTGTGTCCTTGTCGATTATATGATGATACCGTACGCCGTCAACGGTGAAGAATCTTTCGTAGATTCCCGAGGTGACGCACGAGGTGTTTGCAATGTTAATATATTCTATATATGCGGAATCCGAGTTTGCGGGATCCTTGATGCCCGTGAGCCAACCGGTTCCGTCGGTCTTTGTGCCGATAATGCGGATATTTCCGCCGATATTGAGAACGTAGCTTGTAACGCCCTTTGCTTCAAGAGCCTGTGCCGCCTTCTCGGTGGCGTAGCCCTTGCCGAGTGCTCCGACGTCGATCGATGCCTCGGGGTCGCTGATGCGAACCGTTAAGTTTTCTTTGTCGATCTCGAGAAGATCAATGCTTGTGTGGCGGCTTGCTTCCTCGAGAAGAGCCGCGTCGGGGATCGTTGCGTTTGTGGGATCGCTCGATGCCGCGGTCCTGCAGTCATGCCAGGGGCGGAGTACCGCGCCCATCATTACGTTCATCTCGCCGCCCGTGAGAGTGTAAAGCTCCTTGGCATAGAGAAGAAAATCGATCAATTTTTGGTCTGCCTTCATAGGCTCGCCGCCCGCATTCTTATTGAGAGTGCAGAGGTTGTTTACGCCCGAATGTTCGTAATAAATGTCAAAAAGACGGTGATATTCCTCGAGGATCGACGCCACAATAGCGGTATTATCGTCAAAATTCTCCTGGGAATCTCCCGCGTAGCTGTAAATATAGGAAACTGTGTCAAAATATGTGAAATATACCTTGCCGAGCGGTTCTGTCGTATGTGCAGTTTGAGGGCAGCCCGTCATAAAGACGAGCAGCCCCCAAATCAGACATAGACAGGAAAGGGATCTGAAAATCTTCACAATTCCTATCTCCTGGTTTCAGAATTTAATTATCTAGCGTTGGTAGCAGCCTGTGCAACTACAGCGCAGATGCTGCCGATCTGAATGGTGCAGCCTGCAGCGAGAAGATCTGCGTCAGCAGAGATCATGTAGCCAACGGAACCCTGGGTAGCAGCAACGGTCTGCATTGCAGCAACCTCAGCGCCGGTCTTGCCGATTACGTAGTTCGAGAAAGCCTCGGACTGGAGGTACCACTCAAGAACCTTGCCGTCGCCGTTGTTGTCGAGGTTTGCACCGTAGGTAGCCATGTTGTAGCCTTCCTTGAGGTTACGCTTGGTCTCGGTGAAGGACTTCTCAACGATCTCGCCTGCAGCGCTTACAGTGATCTTGGGCTGGATAGCGTCGTTAAGAGTAGCGATGATCTTGCCGCCTGCGATAACGGTAGCAGCGAAATCGGAGTACATAGCAACAGTGCCGTTAGCCTCTGCGGTAGCAGCGGTGGACTCAGCAGCGGTGGTCTTAGCAGCAACACCGAGAGTAAAGGTCTCAGCGGTCTTGAAGCTCATGCCCTGCTCATCCTTGCAAGCCTTTGCAACTGCAGCGATGAAATCGGTGATCTGCATGGAGCAACCTGCCTCGAGAAGTGCGGGGTCAACAGCGATCTGGTGGCCCTTAGCTTCCTGGGTCTGGATAGCCTCAACCTCAGCAACGGTCTTACCGGTAACGTAAGCCTCGAAAGCCTTGGTCTGCTCGTACCATTCCTTCATAACGCCGTCGTCGTTGTTATCAACCTTGCCTGCCATACCGTAACGATCGCCGAGCTCCATCTTGGTCTCGAAGGTCTTAGCGGTGTCAACTGCGCCGTTGGTAACGTCCATCTTGTTCTGTGCTACGTCGATGCGGCAGAGAACGATCTTGCCCTCAGCATCGGTAACAACGGTTGCAACGGTAGCGTCTACCTGTGCGTTGTTGGTAGCGGAGCTGTCCATGCTGACTACGATGCCCATACCGAGCTTGTACTCAGCTTCGGTTGCGGGAGTCTCGTCGGGGGTCTGTGTGCATGCAACAGCTGCGAGAGCCATGCAGAGGCAAAGTACGATTGCGAGAATCTTCTTCATTTTGTTTTTTCTCCTTAAGAAAAATATTTTTTACTTTTTGATAATTCCGACCGTATGGGCGGCGGGCTGTTGGCGAATAATATTAATAGGAAATAAAACCCAACCGTATCATCCGAACGAAATTTACCACAGTCGCAGATATTATATTACATTTAATATATAAAAATCAAGTCAAATTTGTTAACATAATGTTTTTTCTCACTTTTAACCAACAAAATTTGACAAACTTGCATGTTTTTTGGGTAAAAAGCATCCCAATTCGTTTTTTCGGAGGAGAGAAGAATGTGTACCTGTATATTATATGGAAGATTTTTCGGCAGGACTCTTGATCTCGACCGCGGTCTCGGAGAGGAGACCGTGATTATGCCGCGCAGATATCCGATCGATTTTCTTTACGCTAAAAGGGCGGATGAACACCCCGCGATCATCGGTTGCGCGCTTGTAAAGGATGGCGTGCCGCTCTGGTTTGACGCTATGAACGAATACGGACTCGGAGCGGCGGGATTGAATTTCCCCGATCACGCGGCGTATCTGCCGCCGAGAGCGGATAAGAACAATCTCGCGTCGTATGAGTTGATACCATATATTCTTTCAAAATGCAAAAGCGTGAGCGATGCCGTGAGTGTCTTGGAAAAATGTAATATCACGCCCGATGCCGTATCTCCCGATCTGCCGCCGACGCCGATGCATTGGATGATCGCGGATGCGGAGCGAAGTATTGCCGTCGAGCCGCACGCCGACGGATTGCGGATATATGAAGATCCATTCGGTGTACTGACGAACTCGCCGCCCTTTCCCGTACATCGGGATAACGTCAAGCAGAGCTCGCCGTCCGCGGATAAAATCCCAGGAGATTGGTCGTCCCAATCGCGCTTCATCCGCGCCTTTTTCGCAAAAAAACACACCGCGGGAGGCGGTGTGAACGATTTCTTTCATATTATGGATACCGTCTTGGTGCCAAACGGATGCAGTAAAAAGGATTGGCATACCGTTTATACCGCCTGTGCCGACCTCAAACGCGGGGATTATTATTTCACAACCTATGAGGACCGTCGGATAAGAAAGGTCTCGCTTGCAGACGCGGAGCTTGATTCGGATGAGATTTTTCATTTTTCGATGAATGAATAACCTCTTTTGTGACCAAATCACGGAATTATCCTCGAAAAAGGTGTATAATATGGGTGTAAAAACAAGAACACCTCAAAAGGAGATTGAAAAATGAAAGCACTTAAGCTCAATAAAGATAATTTTGATTCCGCGATCCGCAGCGAAAAGCCTGTTCTTCTCGATTTCTACGCAGACTGGTGCGGTCCTTGCCGTATGGTACTCCCGATCATCGAGGAGATCGCGGGCGAGAGGGATGACATCGTCGTAGCAAAGGTAAACGTCGACGACGAGCCCGAGCTTGCCGAAAGATTCGGCGTATTCAGCATCCCCGCACTCTTCGTGCTCAGAAACGGCGAGATCGTCAACAAGTCGACGGGCGCAAAGCCGAAGGAGCAGATACTTGCGCTGTTAGGTTAATTTCATAAAATAAAATCAGTTTTTTCGGCGGCTTTGCAGACCGAAAAAACACCTCTTAGGCGAGCTGTGCGAGCCCGCGCGCCGAGGGGAGCCGTCAAAATCACCGATTTTGGCGGTGGCGATAAGCGCGCGAATTTCAATTGTAAAACGTAGTTTTACAATTGAAGTCAAGTTAATGCACGCAGACGGCGTTTATCAAGGATCTTGATTCCCTCGCTTCTCGAGGATGAAATGATACCCTCAGAGGCGAAATATTTAAGCATACGAGAAACTACTTCACGGGCAGATCCCATGTACTTGGCGATCTGCTCGTGCGTCAGTTTTACGGTATCCGAGCCGTTTTTGGCGGCTTCATCGAGCAGAAAGATTGCAAGACGCTTGTCCATACTCATAAAGAGGATCTGTTGCATTACCCACATAACGTCCGAGAAGCGTCCGAGTGCACTTTCGAGCGCGAAGATCTTCGCCTCGGGCATTCGGCGTGCGACGTCCTCGTAAGCACATCCGCCGACAACGACACATTCGCTTGTTTCCTCCGAGTCAACGAAAACGTCAAAGGTTATCGACTCGAGCACGCAGGATGCCGAGAGGATGCACATCTCGCCAGGGAAAATGCGGTAGAGGGTGATCTCCTTGCCGTCCTCCGAGAGGATATATAGGCGAAGGCTGCCCGATTTGACGAGAATTACGCCCGTGCAGCTTGCGCCGTCGTGAATATTTGCGCCCTTGCGGAAATTAACGTGTTGCGAGGAACGGAGAAACGTCTCGCGGTCGTGCTCGGGCATCCGATCCCAGAAGGGAAATGTATTTTCAAATAATTCAATAAGCTCTTGCTTTTCCATGACATACTCCGAAAATGTTTATGGCTTGATTATAGCACTAATTTGGAAGAAAGTCAAGGAAATAATAGTTAATATTGCGCTTTGCGCAAGTTAATGTCGCGCGAAGCGCGAGTTAATATCGGCTTGCGCCGAGTTAATGTTCGCCTACGGCGAAGTTGAAGGAGAATTTCCTCGCGCGGCTCGGAAATTTTCGATTTTATTATATTTCGCATTGGCTTTTATTTTGGGTGCTGAAATTTCGCGCGCCTTTAATGGGAAAGGAGTGAAGGAGCGAAAATCTCCCCGTGAGGGGGAGATTTTACTCCTTCCAAGCAGCCGGCAGGGGCGCCGTCTGCTTGAAGCGCAGGGGAGAGTTTCGCCCTCTGCGGAGGGCGACAAGGGCTTTGCCCTTGACCCGTGCGGCTCTGGCGGTTTTCCAAAGGAAAACGGCGGTGTTCAGCCGCCGAGACAGAGTCGTAGCTTGCCGTAGGCAAGCATAAACTTCTTGAAAAAGTTCGATCAAAACTTTCAGCTTTTGTGATCGTGTCACGGAAAACTTATCGAAAAAGAGATATAATATAAATGTAATAAACGAAAGCGAGATTGTGAAATGGAACACATCCACGATATGATAGTAATAGGCGGTGGGCCCGCGGGATATACGGCTGCGCTTTATGCGGCGCGCGCGGGGCTTGACGTCGTACTGATAGAAAAAATGTCGGCGGGCGGTCAGATGGCTGTCACCGATACAATAGATAATTATTCGGGCTTCGACGAGGGCATCCCAGGCTACGAGCTCGGTATGAAGATGCAGGCGGGCGCGGAGCGATTCGGCGCCGTCACAAAATATTCCGAGGTCGTCTCCGTCGAGCTTGGCGGCAAGATCAAGAAGATCAAAACCTCCTCGGACGAGCTTCATGCGCGCACGATCGTTATCGCAACGGGCGCGGGACCGCGCGAGCTCGGTCTCGAAAGAGAAGAGGAATACGTCGGCAGAGGTGTTCACTACTGCGCGCATTGCGACGGAAGATTCTACAAGAACAAGGTCGTTGCCGTCGTCGGCGGAGGCAACAGCGCACTCGAGGACGCGCTTTATCTCGCCCGACTTGCGAAAAAGGTATACCTCATCCACCGCCGCGACTCCTTCCGTGCGTCGAAGATCTACGTCGATGCCCTCGGCAAGTCCACGAATATCGAGTTCCTCGCGAACAGTTCGGTCTCGGAGCTCATAGCGGACGAAAGGGTGACGGGAATTCGTCTTGCGGACGGACGCGAGCTTGAGGTGAACGGTCTCTTCGTCAGCATCGGACGAAAGCCTGCGTCGGAGATCTTCCGCGGTCAGCTTGATCTCGACGAGGGCGGTTATATCATTGCCGACGAGTCGACGAGGACGAATATCGCGGGTGTTTACGCGGTCGGCGACGTCAGAACGAAGCCTCTGCGCCAGGTCGTAACGGCTGTCGGTGACGGCGCGGTTGCCGTACATTTTGCCGAGGAATATCTCGCAGAATGTGATTAAATCACAGAAAACCGCCTAAAAATATGTTATAATATAGTCACAACAAAACAAACAACCACTTGGAGGAAATAAAAATGAAAAATAACGTTAAATTTTATATCTGTGAGCACTGCGGCAACGTGATCGAAAAGGTTGAGGACCACGGCGTACCCGTGATGTGTTGCGGCAAGAAGATGGCTGAGCTCGTACCCGGTGTGGTCGAGGCAAGCCACGAAAAGCACATCCCCGTAGCAAAGGTCGAGGGCAACCTTGTAAAGGTCGCAGTCGGATCTGTCGAGCATCCCATGGCAGAGGAGCACAGCATCCTTTGGGTAGCTCTTGAGAGTGATAAGGGACTCTACCGCAAGCATCTCGAGGTCGGCAAGGCTCCCGAGGCGGTCTTCGCACTCGCGGATGAAAAGCCCATCGCGGTATACGCTTACTGCAACCTGCACGGACTTTGGAAAGTCGAGCTTTAATTAAAAATGCGCGCCTTTAAGAGGGACCCATCCCCTAACCCCTTCCCGTGAACCGGGAAGGGGTATTTGTTTCTGCTTGTGTTTTGTTTGCATACAGAGATTTCATCGATATCCGTGAAATTTTGTATCGGTAAAGTTGGACCATCCCCCTCGCTCCCCCTTCCGTAAACCGGAAGGGGGAAGCCGGAGAGCTCGAGCTTCTTTATTCGGAGTTCTGAACTTCGTATATTATGTTTCCGACACGATATATCGTATTTGCCTATTGACTCCGCGAATCGAATATGTTATTATTATATAAACCTGTCGATATGTACAAATCCGTCATTACCTATTTGTGCATATTGACAAAAATCAAAAACCTTTCAAAAAAGCGTTACTTTTTGTGTGCAAACCGATTCTTATAGGATGAAGGGACAAATCGAGAGGAGTGAGCTCATGGATGACAAAGAAATAATCGAATTGTTCTTCGCCCGCGATGAGGCTGCAATTGCCGAAACCCAGAAAAAATACGGTGGACTTTGCTATTATATTGCATCGAATATCTTGGAGCAGCACGAGGACTCCGAGGAGTGCGTCAGCGACGTGATGCTCGCGCTCTGGAACGCGATACCTCCCGACCGCCCCGACGACCTGCGCGCATATATAGGTAAAGCCGTGCGAAATCGGGCGCATGCGATTTTGCGCGACTCAAACACCTGGAAGAGGGGCGGAAGGGTTGCCTTCGTCGGTGAGGAATTTCTCTCGACTGTAGAAGACGGCACCGATCTCGCGGCGGATTTTGATGCGGCAAGGATGGGCAAGGTCATAAGCGATTTTCTCCGCACGATAGGAGAGACTAATAAGGATATCTTCGTCATGCGGTATTGGTTCGGAATGAGCCACGCGCAGATCGCGGATATCGAGGGATGCTCGGTCGGCAAGGTCAAAATGTCTCTTTCACGAACCAAGAAAAAGCTTGCAAAAGAACTCGGAAAGGAAGGTTTTACGGTATGAAATCAACAAAAGACAATGAAAAAAGACGTATGCTCGAGTCGCTTGACTATATTGACGACGATATAGTATCGGGTGTGCTCGAAAAGATTGAAGCTCGAAAGGGCAGAGTGCCTCAGGTAAAGAAGAATTTTGCCTTTGTATGGAAGCTTGCCGCGGCGGTTGCGGCGTGTCTGCTGCTTTTGACTATGGCTGTTCCCACGACCGTTACGTTATTCGATAATATTGATCTGTTCACACCGGCAAAAGGCGATAACAGCAATCTGTCGGTTGAATCGTCACCCGAATATGACGGCAGCCGCGGGCTCCTTTATAAGGTCAGAGAGGACGGGGAAACCGCAGCCTTTGTCGGATTTGGAAGCTGTACCGACGAGGTTGTATACGTAGCGTCGCACTATAACGGTCTGCCCGTTGTCGAGATGAAAAATGAGCCCTACTACGAGGCAAAATACGTTCCCGCGGATCACCCGTACGGAAACAAGGTCGTGAAAAGGCTTGTTGTTTCGGACACGGTTGAGTATATCTGGGCTGGTGTGATCGATCTTTGCCCGAACATTGAGAGCGTATATTTCGGAGCAAATCTGAAATATATCAAGCCCCTTTTCTTTAACGGGCATGACGGTATGGGCCTTGCGAGCGTCGAGGTCTCTCCCGAAAACAAGAATTATTCCGACAAAGGCAACTGCCTCGTCGATCTGCGTACAAACGAGCTTGTTATCGGATTGCCTACCACGGTTATTCCCGATGACGGAAGCGTTAAGATCATTGGTTTTTACGCATTCAACCCCGCAAAGTGGAGTCTTAAGTCGATAGTAATTCCCGAGGGAGTCAAGATCATTGATCACGGCGCGTTTGCCGGATGTACGGAGCTTGAGAGCGTTACTTTACCCGACAGCCTTGAGGTTGTTGAAGTGAATGCATTCAATGGTTGCAAGAAGCTTGTTTCGCTTGAGCTCGGCACAAATCTGAAGGCATTCGATCAGCACGTTTTCCACAGGATGTATTGCCCCACCATATCTTATAAGGGAAGCGTTGAACAGTGGGCGGCTGTAATTAAGACATCGATCAGTAACGCATCCTTGTCGATTCCCGTGATCTGTGCCGATGGCAACTCGCTTTCGGATGCGGGGAAGCAAGGAAATTACAACTGGCTTTTCCTGCCCGAGTATGAGGAGTGTTGGAAGGCAAGATTCCCCGATACACCTCAGCCGCAATTCGATCCCGAATAAAACGAAAAAAGGCTGCTTCGGCAGCCTTTTTTCGTTGGATTATTATTGTGCTTGACTAATTGCTGTTAATATGATACAATAAACACGTCAACCTGCACAAAAATCTCCCTTCTTGTTTGTGCAGGTCGACAAAACTTCGGAAAATTCAAAAACAGGTGTAACCTCGGCGGCGGAAAATATCTCTTGTTTAGTGAAAGGACAAATCGAAAGGAGTGCTCGGATGAAGGATGAAAAAATAATCGAATTGTTCTTTGCTCGGGATGAGAACGCGATCGCGGAGACCGAGAAAAAGTACGGCGCGCTTTGTCTCAGCATTGCCTCGAATATCCTTTTGCTACGCGAGGATGCCGAGGAGTGCGTCAGCGATGTGATGCTCGCGCTCTGGAACGCGATCCCGCCCGAGAGACCGAATGATCTTCGCGCATACACCTGCAAAGCCGTGCGCAACCGCGCCCGAGAGATCTCCAGATACGAGAACGCTTGGAAGCGCGGAGGCGGAGTTGCGATAGTGGGCGAGGAATTTCTCACTCTCGTTGAGGACGGCACCGATCTCGCTTCGGGCTTTGAGGCTCGCCGCGCGGGCGAGATCATAAGCCGTGTGCTTGAGAGGGTCGGAAGAACGAACAAGGACATCTTTATTTTGCGGTATTGGATGGGTCTCAGCCTCGCGCAGATATCGGCGCAGACGGGATTCGGCGAGAGCAAGATAAAGGTTTCACTGCACAGAACGCGGACGAAGATCGCCGCGGAGCTGAAAAAGGAGGGAATTACGGTATGAGCCAAAATTTTAATGACAAAAAGCGTCTGCTCGAGGCACTTGAATATATCGATGAGGGACTTGTCTCGGATACTTTATCTCGAGTCAGACCCGAAGCGATCGCGCCGAAGGGCAACTCTGCGCCGAAAAAACACTTTTCGGGAGTGCGTCAGATCGCGCTGATCGCCGCTTGCGCGCTGCTTCTCGGAGCGGCAATTCCGATGGTCAATTACGTTCTGCCTATGCTCGGCGTTGCCATAGGCGGCAATGCGGGAGCGGGGGGAAGCTCGGATCCGGCTGTTGAAGAGAATTTGGAAGAGGTCACGTATTCCGAGCATATGGCAGATATGTCCGACCGAGACTTGATTGAGCATGTCGGCGAGGTTCCGGAGGAGTTTGTTGATATTATTAATGAAAACCTCTTTGATAGTATATGGGTCAGCGGAGAGAAAATAATCAAAAAAGCTTCCTCACCCTATGACATCGAGGTTTACGATCTCTACGGCAATATTTTGCATAGAATTGATATCAAGGGCGACGCACCCGAATATTTTTCTCACATGCATAAAATCCACAGTCTCTCTGACGGGACTTATCTCTTTGTGATTCCATATGATAGGTCATACAAAGGCGAAACAACCGATGCACGTGCGATCTGCTTTGACGAAAACGGAGATATCCTGTTCAATACCAAGCTTGATGTATCGGCACCGTATTTTGATTATTTCTTTGAAACCGACGATGCATATATTCTTGCGGACGGCAGTTACCAGAGAAGAGGTATGTACTTTGTCAAACTTGACAAATCAGGAAAAGTCTTAAAAACTCTTACTATGGGAGGGGAAGAAAGCGACAGGCTTTATGCTGTAAATTACGTCGATGGAAAACTTATGGCATATATGCGAGAGCACAGGCTGTCTGCATCCCGCAGTACCACTTTGACGGTTACTTTTGACAATGATTTAAATATCGTCAAATATAATCAAACCGATTCCTTTCCTACATCAAAATTTCAGCAGCATTCAAGCACCAAGAAATGGGATGTCAGAGCATTTGTGTTAGGTTACAATCCCGGAAAGCTGGGCGATGAAATACCCGCTACCGGCGGATACGTAACCGGAGTCATTGAATATGATGATTTTGTCCTGATAATTTCCGAGCGCGATACAAAATGGTTCGAATATGTACCTATGATCTACAGTACGATCCCGGCATATACAGAAACGGTTTATACTGCGCATGCACTTGATGGTACGATCCTTTGGCGCACGGCAGTTGATTCCACCGATTATGCACGCCTTGCTGCAATAAGACAAGAATATAATGAAGAACAAGAGCGATTCGAAAAATGGCGCAAAGAACAAACCGATATTGATTAAATAATCAAAAATCCGCCCGATTTCGGGCGGATTTTTACCTTTAACTAGCAACTAGCGTCTAGCAACTAGTAACTTATTGCTGCTCCATAAGCTTCTTGGCTTCTTCACATGAATTTGGGAGTGAAGGAGCGAAAACCTCCCATCAAAGGGAGGTTTTACTCCTTCCAAGCAGCCGGCAGGGGCGCCGTCTGCTTGGAGCACTGAGAGTGTTTCGAGCTCTGCGGAGCTCGACTCAAGGCTCTGCCTTGAGAATGCGGAAGTTTTTGAAAAAACTTGACTAAAACTTTTCCGCTGTTGTTTTTTATGAAATCAAAATCCGCCCGATTTTTCGGGCGGATTTTTTACCTTTCACTAGCCACTAGCCACTTTATTTTATTTCTGCTCCATAAGCTTCTTTGCTTCCTCACGCGCGTTGGTCTTGCCTTCAGCCTTGATGTCGCCTGCCTTGGTAAGCGCGATCTTTGTGAGTGCGGGACCTACGAGCTCGTAGATGAGAACTGCAAAGAGGGTGATGCTCTGCGCGAGAACACCGATCTCACCGCCGAAGGTGAGTGCCTGGCTTGCCATACCGAGTGCAACGCCCGCCTGCGGGAAGAGGGTGATGCCGAGGTATTTTACGATATTTTCGTCACAGCCCGAGATCTTTGCGCTCCAGCGTGCGCCGAAATACTTACCGATGCAGCGGAATGCGATATATGCGATACCGATAACGACGAATACCCAGTTGGTGAATACGCCGAGGTTGAGCTCCGCGCCGCTGATAACGAAGAAGAGGATGAGGAGGGGCGCGGTCCATCTGTCGGCTCTCTCCATAAGCTCCTCGGAGAAGTCACAGATGTTGCAGAAGATGGTTCCGAGCATCATGCAGGCAAGCAGGCTCGAGAAGCCGATATGTACGTGTCCGATCTCGAACTTGAGCGAGGAGATCGCAACGGTCAGCATTACGAATGTGACCGAAACCGCCATACGCTTCGAGCGCGAGAAGAAGAATCTCTCGGTGAGGGTGAAGAGAAGACCCATAAGTGTGCCGAGGATGAGCGAGAGAACGACCTCAAGGATGGGATTTACGATCATGGAAATGGGGTCGACGGTGCCTGTGTTGATTGCGCCCGCAACTCCGAAGGAGATCGCGAAGATGACAAGTCCGACGGCGTCATCGAGTGCGACAACGGGAAGGAGAATGTCGGTTACGGGACCCTTCGCCTTGTACTGACGAACGACCATAAGGGTCGCCGCGGGAGCCGTTGCGGTTGCAACTGCGCCGAGGATGATAGCTGCGGGAAGCGGGAGACATCCCTCGGGAAGGATGAAGGAAAGCCCGATCAGACCCGCGTCAACGATTACTGTTGTAACGAGTGCCTGAGCGATTCCGACGATGGTTGCCTGACGTCCGACCTTCTTGAGCTGCTCAAGACGGAATTCGTTACCGATCGCAAATGCGATGAATCCGAGCGCGAGGTCGCAGAGGATCTTGTAGTGCTCAGGGGAGTTGGATTCGTGGTCAAAGCCGATGCCGAACTGACCGAGAAGGTAGGGGCCGATGATAACGCCCGCTACGAGATATGCGGTTACCGCGGGAAGTCCGACCTTCTTCGCCAGACGCGAGAGAAGCAGACCCGAAAGGAGCGCGATAGAAAGCGTAAGAAATACGTTTGCAGTCATTTTTATTATCTTCTTTCTTTAAATAATAATTTTCACAAGTTCATATTATATCACAAAGCGCGCGGATATTCAAGAGATTTGGCGTTTTTTGTAAGAAAATAAGCGACAATCTTTTTTTAAAAATGAGGGAAGGAGTTGGGTAATTTGACATAATTGAATGCTAAATGCAAAATTCAAAATGCAAAATTGAGGTAAATTTCCTCGCGTTGCTCGGAAATTATTCTCCTAATATTTTTGTTTATGCTAGATATTCCATTCCATTGCTCTAACCTGAAGTATTGCGATCATAATTCAGCAGTGTAAAAAATCGAGATGCTTTGAGTGTTGATACTCATTACATCTCGATTTTTATATTACTTATTTTAGCTTTGAACTTGACAAAGGTTTGTCAAGTCTGAACTCAAATATTAAGGTATGCTTTTCGAGCAACGCGAGAAAAGCTTCCATAATTATGCATTTTGCATGCTCCGCTTGCGGAGCGGTGCATTCTTGCATTATTGAATCTCCAACCGTCTCGCTTCCTCTGCTTTCGGCGTGAGCTTGGGAAGCTCGAGTGTGAGCACGCCATCCTTGAAGGATGCGGTGATCGCTTCGGCGTCGATGCCGTCAAGGTCGAATGTGCGGGAGAAGGAGCCATAGCTTCGCTCGCGGCGGAGGTAGCTTTCGTTCTTGTCCTCGTTTTCGGATTTGTGCTCAGCGCGGATGGTGAGATAGCCGTCCTTGATCTCTGCGTGAATGTCCTCGCGGCTGAAGCCGGGGAGGTCGGCTTCAAGGATATATGCGGTTTCGGTCTCGCGGATATCGGTCCTCATAGCAGGAGTCCGCTGTCCGAAAAAGCGTCTTTCGAACTCCTCCATTTCTTTGAAAGGGTCGTAAGCAGAAACGTAATAATTGCTTCTAAAGGGTGTAAGTCCAAACATAACAGAATCCTCCTTTTAGGTTCTATGTAAAGTGATTTTTTGTGATTTTTTCGGTCGATCGGGATGCGTCCTTGGCGCCTTTTGCGCATCTTTTTTCGACACTAATATGATACACCCAATGTGTTACATAAATATGACAGAAGTATTGCGAAATAGAAAATATTAGCACTCTCGGTCAAAGAGTGCTAAAAATATGATTGATAAAAAGCGGCGAAAAGCGCACGAAGCTTGGCATTTAACGAAAGAGAGTGCTAATGAAAATCTTGCTTTGCGAGAGTTAATATCCGCCTATGGCGGAGTTAAGATCGCGCTTCGCGCAAGTTAATGTTCGCCTGCGGCGAAGTAAAGGTGAATTTCCGCCGAGGCGGAAATTTTCCCATTAATTTATTCGCTTTGGGCGAAGTTTTTCAGCGGGTGCGTACAGGTAATTTTGCGCCCGCATAGAGATTCTGCCGATATCCTCGTAATTTTGTATCTGCAAATAGGGACCCATCCCCGCCCCTTCCCGTAAACCGGGAAGGGGAGTTAAATGGATCGAATACTTTTATCAAGCGTTCTTGACATCGTATTTGATGCAACGCTTCGCGTTGATGATATGCGCGGCTACGCCGCGATGATATACAGCCTGCGGCTGATTATGTAATGAGCGAGCTTATTTGTTCGGCGTTCTGAATATCGTAACGTTATTTCGAGTGATAAAACAATAGTTTTGCAAAAAAATAATTACGAGACTGTAGGGGACGGCGCTCGACGTCCCGAGCCCAACAAAACTATTGCTAAATATTTACCCAAGATAATATCGCTATAGTTTCCGTATTACTTTATTGCGGTAATTTTGTGCTTTTCGGGACGTCAAGGGTGCCGTCCCCTGCCGAGTTTGTGCGTATTGATCAAGAATCGAAAATTTCCGAGCCTTGGCGACGGAAATTTACCTTCATTCGGCGTAAGCCTATCTTAACTTGCCGAAGGCAATATTAACTCGCGCAAAGCGAGACGGAATCGGTCTAATAAAACGCTCCCTCGCATTCTGTCGCCAAAAGTCGTAAAACCTTTTGAGCAAAATGCAAGTTTTGTGTATATCTACTTATTATACTTGTAGGTAAAGATGCTGAATATTATTCAATTATATTGACAAAAAACGAGGTTTGTGCTATAATGTAAAATGAATCAAAATGTTTTGCCGATTTCGAAGAATAACAAAAATCGGCAAGGCTTTAACATTCCGGAGGATTTTGCTAATGGGAGCAAAAATTACCATTATTGGAGCCGGTAACGTCGGCTCAACCATCGCGTTTGCGCTTTCGGACGAGGATCTTGCATCCGAGATAGTTCTTATTGACATCAACAAGAACAAGGTCGAGGGCGAGGCGATGGATATCGTTCAGGGCACCTATTTCCGCGATCCGATCTCTGTCATTGCGGGTGAATATGAGGATGCCAAGGGATCCGATATCGTCATCATCACCTCGGGAGTTGCGCGCAAGCCCGGTCAGACAAGACTTGATCTGGCGCAGATCAACCTCAACATCATCAAGAGCATCACGCCCGAGATCGTTGCGGTCTGCCCCGACGCGCTTTACGTTATCGTAAGCAACCCGATGGATATTATGACCTACGCCTTTACCAAATATTCGGGACTTCCCGAAAGACAGATAATCGGCTCGGGCACCATCCTTGACACGGCGCGTTTGCGCTATGCTCTCTCGGAGCATTATGGCGTATCTCAGAGAAGCATCCACGCTTACGTCTTCGGCGAGCACGGCGATACGTCATTCATCCCGTGGTCGAGAGCATTCGTATCCTGCGTTCATATCGACGAGTACCACAGACTCATGGCGCAGAAGGTTCCGACATTGCAGCCGCTCGACAAGGATTACATGCTCGAGTACGTTCGTAACTCCGGCGCCAAGATCATCAAGAACAAGGGCGCGACCTTCTATGCGATCGCGCAGACGGTTGCACAGCTCTGCAGTATTCTGCTTGCCTCCTGCGATTCCATTCAGATGGTATCTTCCATGATGCACGGCGAATACGGGATCGAGGACGTTTGTCTTTCCACTCTGACGCTCGTCGGACCCCAGGGAATCCACGGAAAGGTGCCCATGGATCTGACTTACGAGGAAATCAGACAGCTTAACGCGAGCGCAGAATCGCTCAAGGCTGTCATCTCCAAGTTGGAGTTTTAAATCAGTAAATTATTTTTGAAAGGATAAAGATAATGAAGTACAGTTACTATCCCGGTTGTACTCTGAAGAACAAGGCAAAGGATCTTGACGCTTACGCAAGAGCGTCTGCCATCGCACTTGGCTTCGAGCTCGAGGAGATCGAAAATTGGCAGTGCTGCGGCGGTGTTTACCCCCTCGGCAGTGACGAGATCGCAACAAAGCTTTCCTCGGTTCGTGCGCTCAACGATGCGAAGGAAAAGGGTCAGGATCTGGTCACCCTCTGCTCCGCATGCCATCACGTCATCAAGCGCGTAAACGATGATATGAAGAATTGCGACGACATCAGATTCAGAGCAAACAACTACCTTAAGCTGGACACACCCTACGCGGGCGAGACGAAGGTCATCCACTTCCTCGAGCTGCTTCGCGACACCATCGGCTTTGACGAGCTGAAGAAGCGTGTTGTCAAGCCCCTCACGGGAAAGAAGATCGGCGCTTACTACGGCTGTCTCTTGCTCCGTCCCTCGGGCGTTCTCGCGTTTGACGATCCCGAGAATCCCAAGATCATCGAGGACTTTATCCGCGCTATCGGCGCGACCCCCGTGGTCTACCCCTACCGCAATGAGTGCTGCGGCGGTTACATATCCCTCAAGGAGAAGGATATGGCGAAGAGTATGTGCGACAAGATCAAGGAAAGCGCATCCGGCTTCGGCGCAGATATGCTCATCACGGCATGTCCCCTTTGCATGTACAACCTCAACAAGAGTGCTGCAAACGGAATTCCCGTTTACTATTTCACCGAGCTCCTCGCAGAGGCTCTCGGACTTAAGGAGGAGGCTTGAAGATGAGTCACGCAAAGAATCAGGCAGAGCGCATCCGCGAGATCAGCGGAGTTAATCCTCTTAAGTGCATGAAGTGCGGCAAGTGCTCGGCTACCTGCCCCGCTTTCAATGAGATGGACATCAAGCCCCATCAGTTCGTATCCTACGTTGCAAACGAGAACATTGAGGAGCTCGTAAAGAGCGAGTCCCTCTGGAAGTGCCTTTCTTGCTTTGCATGCGTTGAGCGTTGCCCCAGAGACGTCAAGCCCGGCAAGATCATTGACGCGGCTCGTCAGCTCGTAGTCCGCGAGCGCGGAGGCAATTACCTGAGCGCGGATGAGATCCCCGAGCTTCTTGATGAGGATACTCCTCAGCAGCTCCTCGTCAGCGCGTACAGAAGATATAAGAGGTGAGCAGAATGCAGAGAATTGGTGTATTTGTCTGTCATTGCGGCAGTAACATCGCCGCAACGGTAGACGTTAAAAAGGTCGTCGAGGTGATCGCCTCCGAGCCCGGCGTTGTACATGCTGAGGATTATCAGTACATGTGCTCCGAGGCAGGTCAGGAAAAGATCGCCATCGCAGTAAGAGAGAAGAAGCTGACGGGTATCGTTGTTTGCTCCTGCTCTCCCCGTATGCACGAGGCTACCTTCAGAAAGGCTGCCGAGCGCGCGGGCATCAACCCCTATATGGTTGAGATCGCAAACATCCGTGAGCATTGCTCCTGGATCCACAAGGACGTTGCCGAGGCTACCGAGAAGGCAGTTATCCTCGCTCGTGCCGCAGTTGCAAAGGTCAACCTCAATACTCCCCTTACTCCCGGCGAGAGCCGCGTAACCAAGCGCGCGCTCGTTATCGGCGGCGGTATCGCGGGTATCCAGACCGCTCTCGACATCGCAGACGCGGGCTACAAGGTTGATATCGTTGAGAAGACCCCCTCGATCGGCGGAAGAATGTCCCAGCTTGACAAGACCTTCCCGACCCTCGACTGCTCGGCTTGTATCCTTACTCCTAAAATGGTTGAGGCAGCCGCTCACGAGAACATTACCATCTATACATACAGCGAAGTTGAGAAGGTAAGCGGCTTTGTCGGTGATTTTACCGTTGATATCCGCAAGAAGGCAAGATTCATCGACGCCGATAAGTGTACCGGCTGCGGTGCTTGCCAGGAAAAGTGCCCCTCCAAGAAGACTCCGAGCGAGTTCAACCGCGGTCTCGGCACGAGAACCGCTATCTACACCCCCTTCGCTCAGGCTATCCCGAACGTACCCGTAATCGACACCGAGGCTTGTATCAAGTTCAAGACCGGTAAGTGCGGTCTCTGCCAGAAGATCTGTGCGGCAGGCGCGGTCGACTACACCCAGAAGGATGAGATCGTAACCGAAAAGTACGGCGCAATCGTCGTTGCAACCGGTTTCGACACCATCAATCTTGATAAGTACGACGAGTACGCATACAACCAGAGCCCCGACGTTATCACCTCCCTCGAGCTCGAGAGAGTTATGAACGCCGCAGGTCCCACACACGGTCATCTCGAGAGACTTTCCGACGGTAAGGCTCCCAAGGAGATCGTATTCATTCAGTGTGTAGGAAGCCGTTGCTCGGATGACAGAGGTAAGCCCTACTGCTCCAAGATCTGCTGTATGTACACAGCAAAGCACGCAATGCTCATCCGCGATAAGTATCCGGACGTAAACGTGACCGTATTCTACATCGACGTTCGTACCCCCGGTAAGAACTTCGACGAATTCTACCGCCGCGCTGTTGAGCAGTACGGTGTAAACTACGTCAAGGGTCAGGTCGGCAAGGTTATTCCTCAGCCGAACGGCAAGCTCCTCGTTCAGGGAAGCGACCTTCTTGACAACAAGCAGATCCTCAAGGAAGCCGATATGGTAGTTCTTGCTACCGCGATCGAGCCCAATAAGGACGTAAGAAAGATCGCTACAATGCTCACCGCAAGTATCGATACCAACAACTTCCTTACCGAGGCTCACGCAAAGCTTCGTCCCGTTGAGTCTCCCACAGCGGGTATCTTCCTCTCCGGTGTCGTTCAGGGACCGAAGGATATCCCCGAGACGGTTTCTCAGGCGGGTGCTGCAGCTGTCAAGGTTGTCGGACTCCTTGCAAAGGATAAGCTTATGACCAACCCCTGCACCGCAAAGGCAGACGAGCTTCTCTGTAACGGTTGCTCGAGCTGCGCTAACGTATGTCCCTACGGTGCTATCTCTTATGAGGACACTCTCGTCAACGACCACGGTATCCGTGAGACCCGCCGCATAGCGATCGTTAACAGCGCGCTCTGCCAGGGATGCGGTGCTTGTACCGTTGCTTGTCCTTCGGGAGCTATGGACCTTCAGGGCTTCTCTAACAGACAGATCTTGTCGGAGGTAGATGCAATATGTCGGTAAATAATGAATTCAGACCCAAGATAGTTGCTTTCTGTTGCAACTGGTGCAGCTATGCGGGCGCGGACCTTGCGGGAAGCTCGAGACTTGCTTACCCCGCAGACGTAAAGATCATCCGCGTGCCCTGCTCCTGCCGTGTAAATCCTATGTTCATCCTTCGTGCTTTTGAAAAGGGCGCTGACGGCGTTATCATCTGCGGATGCCACCCCGGCGACTGCCACTACAGCACGGGTAACTACTACGCAAGAAGAAGAATGACACTTCTGTTCTCGATGCTCGACTACATCGGCGTTGAGAAGGGACGTACCCGCGTTGAGTGGGTATCCGCCGCAGAGGGTGTTAAGTTCTCTGATACAATGAATGACTTCGTAGCCAAGATCAAGGGTCTCGGCGAGAACGTCAGATTGGGGGATCTGAGATGCAAGAACTGATTAATCGCGCAAAAGAGCTCCTTGCCGACGGTACCGTAGCAAGAGTTCTGGGCTGGAAGATCGGCGATATGCCCTACAATCCCGAGCCCGCATATTTCGAGACCGTAGAAAGCCTTGATAAGTTCGTTTACAACGGATTCTGCGGCGCAAACCTTTCAAAATATATGATCGAGGCATCAAAGCTCGAGGGCAAGACCCTCGTATGCCTCAAGCCCTGCGACAGCTACAGCTTTAACCAGCTCCTCACCGAGCACAGAGTTGACCGCGACAAGGCGTACATCATCGGCGTCGGCTGTAAGGGTAAGCTCGACATCGAGAAGATCAAGAAGACCGGAATCAAGGGTATCACCGCAGTAAGCGGTGCCGAGATGACCGATGCTTGCGACACTCTCGAGATCGATACTATATATGGTAAGAAATCCTGCGCTTACGCGGACGGTATGCTTGAGAGATGCCACGTCTGCAAGGGCAAGGAACACAAGATCTACGATGAGCTTATCGGCGAGTCGCGCGACACCTGCGATAAGGAAAGATTCGCAGAGGTCGAAAGAATTGAGGCGATGAGCCCTGAGGAGAAGTTCGAGTACTTCAAGGCTGAGCTTTCCAAGTGCATCCGTTGCAACGCCTGCAGAAACGTATGCCCCGCATGCTCCTGCCGCAAGTGCGTATTCGACAGCACAAAGTTCGATTCAGCTCAGAAGGCTAACGTTGATTCCTTCGAGGAAAAGATGTTCCACATCATCCGCGCGTTCCACGTTGCGGGCAGATGCACCGACTGCGGCGAGTGCAGCAGAGTATGTCCTCAGGGCATCCCGCTCCACCTCTTCAACAGAAAGTTCATCAAGGACATCAACGAGATCTACGGCGAGTACGTAGCGGGCGCAGAGGCAGGAAGCCGCGCTCCTCTCGTAAACTTCGACACCGAGGACGCCGAGCCCTCCATCGTTAACGAAAGGTGAGTATTGTGATGTATAAGATAGCAAAAGAAAATCTGGCGTCCTTATTCGCCCTTATAAATGAAACAAAAGAGCTCTACCTGCCCGTGCAGGTTGCGGGACAGACCAACTTCGCCGCTTGGACCGAGGATGTACAGGTTGACCTTGACACCCTCAAGACCGTAAAGTCCCCCAAGGACGTATTCTTCCCCCAGAGCGAGAACCTCTATACTTGTAATAAGGAAGAGAATAAGCTCAAGATCACTCCCGAAAAGCTCGTTGACGCTCCCTTCGTCGTTTTCGGCATGAAGGCTTGCGACATCAAGGGCATTGAGGTTCTTGACCGCGTATTCCTTTCCGATCCCGTTGACTCCTTCTATGCAGCACGCCGCGCAAACGGCATCATCGTCGGTCTTGCTTGCCACGAGCCCGAGGAGAGCTGCTTCTGCTCAGTTTTCGGCGTTGACTGCACCGAGCCCGCCGCGGACGTTGCAACCTGGATGATCGAGGGCGAGCTCTACTGGAAGGCTCTCACCGAAAAGGGTGAGGCTCTCACCGAGTCCGTCAAGGCTCTCCTTACCGAGGCTGACGAGGCAAAGGTTGAGACAGAGAAGAGCGCGGTCAAGGAAATTGTTGAAAAGCTTCCTTATTCTAATCTTTCTCTTGAAGGTTGGAACGGCGACGTTCTCACCGAAAAGTTCAACGACGCTCTTTGGAACGAGCTCTACAAGCCCTGTCTTGCGTGCGGCACCTGCACTTTCGTGTGCCCCACCTGCCAGTGCTACGATATCAAGGACTACAACACCGGAAACGGTGTGCAGAGATACCGCTGCTGGGACTCCTGCATGTACTCCGATTTCACAATGATGGCTCACGGTAACAACCGTAACAGCCAGATGCAGAGATTCAGACAGAGATTTATGCACAAGCTCGTCTATTTCCCTGCAAACAACGACGGTATGTATTCCTGCGTAGGATGCGGACGTTGCGTGGACAAGTGCCCCGCATCGCTCAATATCGTCAAGGTAATCAAAGCATTCAGCGAGAAGGGAGATAAGTGATAATGAGCAACCATGACCACAAGCACGGCGAGCATGAGTGTACATGCTTCCCCGGCTTCAAGCACGACGTTCTGATCCCTCAGATCGGTATCATCACCGATATCCGTGAGGAGACACCCGACGTAAAGACCTTCCGCGTAAACGCTCCCGAGGGCGGCAAGCTCTTCGAGCATATGCCCGGCCAGTGCGCAATGCTCTGCGTTCCCGGCGTAAGCGAGGGTATGTTCTCGATTACTTCCTCCCCCACAAACAAGGAATATCAGGAATTCAGTATCAAGAGATGCGGAATGCTCACCGAGATGCTTCACAGCCTCGAAGTCGGTTCCGAGATCACCGTAAGAGGACCCTACGGCAACAACTTCCCCGTTGATACCGTTCTTAAGGGTAAGGATCTCGTATTCATTGCCGGCGGTATCGGACTTGCTCCCCTCCGTTCGGTAATCAACTACGTAATCGACAACAGAGCCGATTACGGTAAGGTAGACATCATCTACGGCTCCCGTTCCGCTGACGACCTCGTTCAGCTTAAGGAAATTCAGGAAGTCTGGATGAACACCCCCGGTGTAAACGTACACCTCACCATCGACCGTGAGCAGGAGGGCTGGACCGGACACGTTGGATTTGTTCCCACCTTCGTCAAGGAGCTTGGCGAATCGGGACAGGTCGAGTTCGGTATCAATACCATCTCCCTCATCTGCGGACCTCCCATCATGATCAAGTTCGTTCTCGGAGCCCTCAACGATATGGGCGTTTCGAAGACACAGATCTACACCACACTTGAGCTTCGCATGAAGTGCGGAGTGGGCAAGTGCGGAAGATGCAATATCGGCTCCAAGTACGTCTGCAAGGACGGACCGGTATTCCGCTTCGACGAGGTCGACGAGCTTCCCCCCGAGTATTAATCCACATCTTATAATATTGAAAGGACTTAAACCGAATATGGAAAATATGGTTAATGTGTATTTCTTCGGTAAGAAATACAGCGTTCCCGCAGACCTTACGATCATGACGGCTATGGAGTATGCAGGCTACACCCTCAAGAGAGGTTGCGGCTGCCGCCACGGTTTCTGCGGTGCTTGTGCTACTATTTACAGAATCAAGGGTCAGAATGAGCTGAAGACCTGCCTCGCTTGCCAGACTCAGGTACAGGAAGGCATGTACGTAGCTTCGATCCCCTTCTTCCCCACAGATAAGAGAACATACGAGATCAAGGATCTCAAGCCCAACCAGCAGGTTATGATGGAGCTCTACCCCGAGATCTATTCCTGCATCGGATGCAACGCCTGCACCAAGGCTTGTACTCAGTC
Organism: Eubacteriales bacterium; assembly: GCA_045632925.1. GTDB lineage: Bacteria > Bacillota > Clostridia > Oscillospirales > CAG-272 > CAG-390. Next base: position 50,114 of record JAZQXP010000042.1, read on the forward strand.
CCTCAACGTTATGCAGTACATCGCATACGCTCAGAGAGGCGAGTTCGAGAAGTGCGCTGAGGAATCCTTCGACTGCGTATCCTGCGGAGTTTGCTCGGTTCGCTGCCCCGCAGAGATCTCGCATCCTCACGTAGGACTTCTTGCAAGACGTCTTACCGGTAAGTACATCGCTCCCGAGACCGAGCATCTCAAGAACCGCGTTGACGAGATCAACCGCGGCGAGTATGACGAGCTCATCGAGAAGGTTATGCAGAAGCCTATCTCCGAGATGCAGGAGCTCTACAACACCAGAGATATTGAGAAATAAGGAGGGAAGACATAATGTATACTCAGGAAATGCTTGAATCCATAAAAAAGCTTGAAGCGTCGCGCGAAGCACGTATGGCTACAGAGCCCAGACGTATGACCGCTGACGAAAAGTCCGCTCTTCTTAAGGCTTACCATCCCGACTACCGTGAGGATGGCTTCGTTGAGATCAAGGTTGGTCCCAACAAGGGCGAAAAGGTTCCCTGCGAGCTCGGTCAGCTTCTCCACTCGAACAGCCGTATCCTCGGCGAGAAGATCGACCTCTCGAAGGTTGATTACGATGTTGACGTACTCGTAATCGGCGGCGGCGGCGCAGGCTGCGCGGCTGCGATCGAGGCTCACGAGGCAGGCGCAAACGTAATGATCGTTACAAAGCTCCGCATCGGTGACGCTAATACTATGATGGCTGAGGGCGGTATCCAGGCTGCAGATAAGCCCAACGACTCTCCCGTTCAGCACTATCTCGACGCTTTCGGCGGCGGACACTTTGCCGCTCGTCCCGAGCTTCTCCGCAGACTGGTTATGGAAGCTCCCGACGCAATCCGTTGGCTTAACGACCTCGGCGTTATGTTCGATAAGGACGCAGAGGGCAACATGGTTACCACCCACGGCGGCGGAACCTCCAGAAAGAGAATGCACGCTTGTAAGGACTACTCGGGCGCGGAGATCATGAGAACCGTTCGTGACGAAGTTCTCAACCGTCAGGTTCCCGTTGTTGAGTTCACCGCAGCTGTTGAGCTCATTAAGGACGAAAAGGGTCAGGTTGCAGGCGCGGTTCTCCAGAACCTTGAGACCGAGGATTATCTCGTAGCAAAGGCAAAGACCGTTATCATCGCAACCGGCGGTGCAGGACGTCTCCACTATCAGGGCTTCCCCACCTCCAACCACTACGGCGCAACCGCAGACGGTCTCGTTCTCGGTTACCGCGCAGGTGCTCCTCTCCTTTATCAGGACACCATTCAGTACCATCCCACAGGAGCAATCTTCCCCGCACAGATCAAGGGTGCGCTCGTTACCGAGAAGGTCCGTTCGATCGGCGCAATGCTCGTAAACTCCGAGGGCGAAGCATTTATGCATCCCCTTGAGACCCGTGACGTTTCCGCGGCATCCATCATCCGTGAGTGCTCGACAAACGGCAAGGGAGTCAACACTCCCAGCGGACAGGGCGTATGGCTTGATACTCCCATGATCGAGAAGCTCCACGGCGAGGGAACCATCGAGAAGAGAATCCCCGCTATGCTCCGTATGTACATGAACTACGGTATCGATATGAGAAAGGTACCGATCGTTATCTACCCCACCCTCCACTATCAGAACGGCGGTCTCGAGATCGGCGGCGAGGGCTTCACAAAGACCATCCCCAACCTCCTTGTTGCAGGTGAGGCTGTCGGCGGTATCCACGGTAGAAACAGACTTATGGGTAACTCCCTCCTTGACATCATCGTATTCGGCCGTAACGCAGGTAAGGCAGCAGCGGCTAAGGCAAAGGAAGTTGAGCTCGGCACAATGAACCTTGACCACCTCGCAGCTTATGCAGAGGAGCTCAAGGCGGCAGATGCGACCGAAGAGGGCGTATCTCCCATGCTTCTTCCCAACTACGCTCGCCACGAAAGATAAGAGAGGGGCGGCAAAAACCAAATGGAGTTTATTTCTAAGCTGATCAATCCCGGAAGTGCGGCTGTTGTGCTCCTCGGAGCATTCTTCATCACCTTTGTCGGCTACTGCCTTGGCAGGATCTCGATCAAGGGCGTTTCGCTCGGAACCGCGGGCGTATTCCTTGTAGCACTCCTGTTCGGATATCTCTTCACCCTTCCGGGTCTGCAGAATATCCCCGTTCTCTCTAAGTTTTTCATAGAGGATGCATCGGCATCTGCTATGGACAGCTACGGATTTATCGGCGACATTGGACTTGTACTCTTTGTGACCGCGGTTGGTTCTATCGCAGGACCCAACTTCTTCCGCGACCTCAAGAAAAACGCAAAAACCTATCTCCCTATGGGAGCGATCATTATCGTTATCGGTGCGGCTGCCGCAACGGCGTTCGCACTCATCCCCGGAATCGGCTCCGCTTTTGCAAGCGGAGTCCTCTCGGGAGCTCTCACCTCGACCCCCGCGTTCTCCGCCGCAAAGGAGATCGCAGGCGAGAATGCCGCAATGGTCTCGCTCGGACAGGCGATCTCCTACCCCTTCGGAGTAGTTGGAGTTGTCCTCTTCGTTCAGATCATGCCGAAGATCCTCAAGGCAGATATGGCAAAGGAAAGAGCGCTCATCGCTGTTTCCTCCAAGCCCAAGGCTGAAAAGTCTGCAGATGCGGAATCCGCCGCAGACGCGGTATCCGAGGTCAAGGAAGAGAAGAAGAGATTTGATATCGACGGATTCGGACTTGCAGCCTTCGGACTTGCGGTCGTTCTCGGTATCCTTCTCGGCTCGATCAAGATCCCGCTTACCTCCGCAGGTTATGACGGCTCTTGCTTCTCCCTCGGTATGACCGGCGGTCCTCTGATCATGGCGCTTATTCTTGCTCACTTCGGACATATCGGTCCGCTCAATATGAGAGTCAATACTCAGGTACTCAAGATCTTCCGTGAATTCGGACTCGTACTCTTCCTTCTCGGCGCAGGCGTCGAGGGCGGAGTTCAGCTCGTACAGCAGATCCAGAATTCCGAGTACGGACTTATGATCGTTCTCTATGGCTTTATTGCAGGTGTGGTCATCACTCTCATCCCGATGGTGGTCGGCTACGTATTTGCGAGAAAGATCTGCAAGCTCCCCCTGCTCAATACCCTCGGTTCGATCACCGGAGGTATGACCTCGACCCCCGCTCTCGGTACCCTTATCGCAGTTGCGGAGACCGACGACGTTGCAGGCGCGTATGCATCGACCTATCCGATAGCACTCGTGCTGATCGTATTTGCTTGCCAGATCATTGGTATAGTTTGTTAATTAATTTATTAGGAGAAACTTAAAAATGCGTGAAATTAACGTACAGCAGATCATCGATACCGTTGAAAGACTCTGTATCGATGCTAACAACCATCTTCCTTCCGATGTAAAGTGCGCAATCAAGAATTGCCGCGCTTGCGAGGACGGCAAGATCGCTCAGGGCGTTCTTGATAACATCATCGAGAACTTCGAGATCGCAGACGCAGAGAACGTACCGATCTGTCAGGATACCGGTATGGCTTGTGTATTCCTCGAGATCGGTCAGGACCTCCACATCGTTGGCGGCGACCTTACCGAGGCTATCAACGAGGGCGTACGCCGCGGATATGCTAACGGCTACCTCCGTAAGTCGGTTGTTGGCGACCCCGTTCGCCGCGGTAACACCGGTGACAACACTCCCGCAATGATCTATACCGAGATCGTTCCCGGCGAGAATCTCAAGATCACACTCGGCCCGAAGGGCTTCGGTAGCGAAAATATGTCCGCTATCCGTATGTTTAAGCCCTCCGCGGGTCTTCAGGGCATCAAGGACTTCATCATTGAGACCGTTGAGGCTGCAGGTCCTAACCCCTGTCCTCCCATCGTAGTCGGCGTTGGAATCGGCGGTACCTTCGATAAGGCTGCTCTCCTCGCAAAGAAGGCTATTATGAGACCCATCGACTCCTGCCATCCCGATCCTTACTACGCTGACCTCGAGAAGGAAATGCTCGAGAAGATCAACCAGCTTGGTATCGGTCCTCAGGGCTTCGGCGGCAAGACCACCGCTATCGGTCTCAACATCGAAACTCTCCCCACTCACATCGCGGGTATGCCTTGCGCAATTAACATCAACTGCCACGTAACCCGCCACAAAACGGAGGTACTCTGATTATGGCAAGAAAGATCACACTTCCCCTTACCGAGGAACTTGCAAAGACCCTCAAAGCAGGTGACGAGCTTCTCGTTACCGGTGTAATCTACACCTCCCGTGACGCAGGTCACAAGAGAATGTGCGAGACTCTCGCTGCAGGCGAGAAGCTCCCCTTCGATCCCACCGATGCTACCATCTACTACGTTGGTCCCACTCCCGCAAAGCCCGGTCAGGTCATCGGCTCTGCAGGACCCACCACCAGCGGACGTATGGATGCTTACGCTCCCACAATGATGAGCGTTGGCGCACGCGGTATGATCGGTAAGGGCGCGCGCCTTCCCGAGGTCGTTGACGCTATGAAGAAGTATTCGGGCGTTTACTTCGGTGCTATCGGCGGCGCAGGCGCACTTCTTGCAAAGTGCATCAAGAGCTGTGAGCTCATCGCTTACGAGGATCTCGGCGCAGAGGCTCTCCGCAAGCTCTATATCGAGGATATGCCCCTCGTTGTTATCATCGACAGCGAAGGCAACAACCTCTACGAGTCCGGCAGAAAGGCTTACCTCGAGAGCAAGTAATATAAAAACGACTCATCGCAATGCGGTGAGTCGTTTTTTAGTGAAAAGTGAAAAGTGAAAAGTGAAAAGTGAAAAGTTATGGTGGATTTCCTTGCAGGCAAGGAAATCTTCATTTTTAATAAAAAAGCTGCGAAAGAGTTTTGTTTTTTAAACATCTGTTGACTTTTTCGGCAAAAGTATTGAAAAAGGACTTGACAAAACCGAAAAAATAGTGTATCATTAACATACCACAAAAATTATGGAGGCGCAATTATGAAAAAAATCACAGCAATTCTTGTAGCTATCGTGCTTATGCTCAATATGATGGCTATCATCGCATCTGCAAATGCTACTCCCACCGTTACCGATATCACCAATGATATCAAGTGGATGACTGCTTATGATATGTACCTCAACAAGGCGGCTATCGTAAGAGCAGATGCAGTCTTTATGCACTCCGGTGACTACGACACCACTCTCATCGCTAAGGCTCCCGGCGGAGACATGCGTATGGTTACCTTCACCGACTGGGCAGAAAAGGGCATGCAGAACTACTTCGACGACTACTACAACCTCGGCGACGGCTTCTTTGCTTATGACGCAGTCTGGGCAGAGTCCGGTTCCGATCCCTACGACCACGGCCGTCTCTCCTACAAGTTCACTGTAGAAGAAGCAGGTATGTACGAGATCGTTATCCTTGGCTGCGCACAGATCAAGGAAGAGAACGTTGACAACAACGCAAAGGACCGCGGATTTGCAGTTCAGGTTGACGGCGGCGAGATCCAGCAGGTCAACATCTCCGATACCATGGGTACCTTCCGTGAGTACACTTACTCCTACAGCCAGGCTGATATCGAGGCAGGCACCATCTACACCACCAACGGTGTAAACAACAAGTACTTCATTCCTACCTACTACTACGGAATCCAGGTTAACCTCACCGCAGGTGAGCACACCCTCGACTACTACCACCTCTACTCCAGCGGCGAGCACGTATTCGAGAGCGGCAACGGTCCCAGACTTAACTTCATGGGCGCATACGTTCAGAAGTTCCTCACCGACCTTGAGCGCGACAACTACGTATATCCCGAGACCGAGCCCGTAACCGAGCCCGTAACCGAGCCCCAGACTGAGCCCGAGACCGAGCCTCAGACCGAGCCCGAGACCGATCCCCAGACCGATGCTCCCGAAGCTCCCGAGCAGACCCAGGCTCCTTCCGTAACTCCCGAGCAGACCAATGCTCCCACCACCACTCCCGAGAAGAAGGGTTGCGGCGGTATGGTAGGCTTCGCAGCTATCTTCGCTCTCATTCCCGCAGCTATCGTTATTAAGAAGAAGAGAGACTAATCTCCGATCTTAAATAAGATACTACATAAACACAGCCAACGGCATTGCCGTTGGCTGTGTTTATTCGTAAACTTTCTGTCAATTTTGTGCCTATTTGCCAATTCGGCTTGACAATATGCGCTTTATATGTTATAATAATATGATTTAATAGGTAGGGAACTTTGTTTTCACCCATAAACCACAGAATTTTTTATTGAACGGAGAGATAAAATGTACAGAATCGTTGAAAAAAAGATTTTGAACCCCACAGTCGTTCAGCTCCAGATCGAGGCTCCCCTTGTAGCAAACAAGGCAAAGCCCGGTCAGTTCATCATCCTTCGCGTTGATGAGAACGGCGAGCGTATCCCCCTTACCGTTGCAGGCACCAACAAGGAAGCAGGCACCGTTAAAATCATCTTCCAGATCGTCGGCGGAACTACCGAAAAGCTCAGCCACAAGGAAGAGGGCGATTACATTCAGGACTTCGTAGGTCCCCTCGGCGTTGCTACTCACCTCGACGGACTCAAGAAGGTTTGCATCGTTGGCGGCGGCGTTGGTTGCGCTATCGCAATGCCCATCGCTGAGGCTCTTCACGCAAGAGGCGTTGAGGTCACCTCCATCATCGGCTTCAGAAACAAGGATCTTCTCATCCTTGAGGACGAGTTCAGAGCTTGCTCGAACACCCTTCGCGTTATGACCGACGACGGTTCCTACGGCGAGCACGGTAACGTAACCGTTCCGCTTAAGGAAATGCTCGAGGCAGGCGAGAAGTTTGATATGATCATCACCATAGGTCCGCTGATTATGATGAAGTTCGTAACCCTCACCGCAAAGCCCTTCGGTACTCCCGTAACCGTTTCGATGAACCCCATTATGATCGACGGTACAGGCATGTGCGGCGGCTGCCGTCTCACCCTCAACGTTGACGGTAAGAAGGTTACCAAGTTCGCATGCGTTGACGGTCCCGACTTCAACGGCTATGAAGTAGATTTCGACGAGGCTATGTCCCGCGGAAGAATGTATTTCGATTTCGAGCGCCACGCTCACGAGGAGACCTGCAATCTCTTCAAAAAGGAGGTACAGTAAAATGGCAAAGGCAAATATGTCGCTCACACGTAACCCCATGCCCAACCAGGATCCTCTGGTTCGTGCACATAACTTCAGCGAGGTTGCTCTCGGTTATTCCGAGGAGACCGCTATCGACGAGGCTAACCGCTGTCTCAACTGCAAGCATATGCCCTGCGTTGACGGCTGCCCCGTTAAGATACATATTCCCGAGTTCATCGCTAAGATCAAGGAAGGCGACTTTGAGGCTGCTTACCAGATCATTTCTAAGTCCTCCTCGCTCCCCGCAGTTTGCGGACGCGTATGTCCTCAGGAGACACAGTGCGAGTCCAAGTGCGTTCGCGGTATCAAGGGTGAATCGGTTGGTATTGGACGTCTTGAGAGATTCGTTGCTGACTGGCACAACACCTTTGCAACCGAGGCTCCCGTTCGTCCCGAGTCGAACGGCCACAGAGTTGCTGTAGTAGGCTCCGGCCCCTCCGGCCTTACCTGCGCGGGCGACCTCGCAAAGAAGGGCTATGAGGTAACCGTTTACGAGGCACTCCACACCGCAGGCGGCGTTCTTGTTTACGGTATTCCCGAGTTCCGTCTTCCCAAGGCTATCGTTGCAAAGGAAGTTGACACTCTTGAGAAGCTCGGCGTAAAGGTCGAGACAAACGTAGTTATCGGTAAGACCCTTACCGTTGATGAGCTCTTCGGTATGGGCTACGAGGCTGTATTTATCGGCTCGGGCGCAGGTCTTCCCAACTTCATGGGCATTCCCGGCGAGTCCTACAAGGGCGTTTACTCCGCAAACGAGTTCCTTACCAGATCCAACCTTATGAAGGCATACCTTGACAATCCCGAGACCCCCATTATGAAGGGCGGCAAGGTTGCTGTCGTCGGCGGCGGTAACGTTGCTATGGACGCTGCAAGAACCGCACTCCGTCTCGGCGCTGAGAAGGTTTACATCGTTTACCGCCGTTCGATGGAAGAGCTTCCCGCACGTAAGGAAGAGGTTGAGCACGCTGAGGAAGAGGGAATCGAATTCCGTCTCCTTTGCAACCCCACCGAGATCATCGGCTACAACAACCCCGAAGATCCCCGCGATCCCAAGAACGGCTTCGTTACCGGCATGAAGTGTGTCAAGATGGAGCTTGGCGAGCCCGATGCAAAGGGACGCCGCCGCCCCGTTGTTATCCCCGGCAGCGAGTTCGAGATCGAGGTTGACACCGTTGTTATCTCCATCGGTACCTCCCCCAACCCGCTGATCAAGTCCACCACCGAGGGTCTTGAGGTTAACGCACACGGCGGTATCATCGTAAACGAGGACGGACTTTCCTCCCGTAACGCAGTCTATGCAGGCGGCGACGTTGTAACCGGCGCGGCTACCGTTATCTCCGCTATGGGCGCAGGTAAGACAGCTGCAAAGGCTATCGACGAGTACCTTTCCAAGTAATTATCTTTGATTCTTCCGTGACCGTTATAGGTCACGGAAGAATGCCATATTAAGCAAAAACAATTAATTTAGATTGATTTTTGTCAAATAAAATTTTGCGCGGCAACTTCGCGCCTATATGTAAGGAAAAGAAAATGAAAAATTCTTTTGATTTCAGCATTGTGGACGAGATTCTTTCCTCCTATAAATGCAGTCAGCAGGCGATCATCGCCATTCTCCAGGATATCCAGGAGCATTACAGATACCTTCCCGAGGAGGTATTCCCCTATCTCGCTTCCAAGCTCGGTATGACTGAGGCGGGAATCTATAGCATTGCAACCTTTTACGAGAATTTCTCACTTGAGCCCAAGGGCAAGTACGTTATCAAGATCTGTGACGGTACAGCATGCCACGTAAGAAGATCGATCCCGATCCTCGAGCGTATCCGTTCCGAGCTCGGTCTCAGCGAATCGAAGAAGACCACCGACGACCGTGTATTCACTGTCGAGACAGTTTCCTGCCTCGGTGCATGCGGTCTCGCTCCCGTACTTACCGTAAACGACGTCGTTCACCCCGAAATGACGCCCGATAAGGCTTCGGCACTCCTGAAACAGCTCAAGGAGGAAAATGAAAATGCTTAAAAACAGACAGGAATTTATAGCTTACCGCGAAGATTCCGTAAAAGCATACGCGGCGCAGACCAAGAAGATCATCGTTTGCGCGGGTACCGGATGCGTTGCGGGCGGTTCGCTTCATATTCACGCAAAGCTCAACGAGATAATGCAGGCAAAGGGACTTCCCGTTGCCGTTGAGCTTATGGTCGATCCTCACGGTGAGGAGGTCGGACTCAAAAAGAGCGGATGCCACGGCTTCTGCGAGATGGGTCCCCTTGTCCGCATCGAGCCCCAGGGCTGGCTTTACACCAAAGTTAAGGTTGAGGATTGCGAAGAAATCGTAGAAAAGACAATTATCGGCGGCGAGTGCATCGACCGTCTGGTTTATAAAAAGAACGGTGAGATCTATCGCGAGCAATCCGCGATCCCCTTCTACCGTCAGCAGACCCGTGTCGTTCTTGAGCATTGCGGAAAGATCGACTCGGATTCCATCCGCGAATACATTGCTATCGGCGGATATTCGGCATTTGAAAAGGCTCTCTTTGATATGTCTGGCGACGAGATCATCGCTGAGATCTCAAAATCCGAGCTCCGCGGACGCGGAGGAGGAGGATTCCCCGCAGGAAAGAAGTGGGAGCAGGTCGCAAGACAGAAGGAAAAGCAGAGATACGTTGTTTGTAACGGTGACGAGGGCGACCCCGGCGCATTTATGGACAGAAGTATTATGGAGGGCGACCCCCACAGAATGCTTGAGGGTATGATGATCGCGGGTGTTGCCTGCGGCGCATCCGACGGTTACATCTACGTCCGCGCGGAGTATCCCCTTGCTGTTGAAAGACTCCGCAACGCTATCGCTCAGGCTGAAGAGCTCGGTCTCCTCGGTGACAATATCCTCGGAACCGATTTCTGCTTCCATATGCACATCAACCGCGGTGCGGGTGCATTCGTTTGCGGCGAGGGCTCTGCTCTGACCGCATCGATCGAGGGTAAGCGCGGATTCCCCCGTGTTAAGCCTCCCAGAACCGTTGAAAACGGACTTTTTGATAAACCCACAGTACTTAATAACGTTGAGACCTACGCTAACGTAGCGCAGATCATCACGAATGGCGCGGATTGGTTCCTCGGCATCGGAGTTCCCAAGAACTCGGGCACCAAGGCGTTTGCGCTCACGGGTAACATCTCGAACACAGGTCTTATCGAGGTTCCTATGGGAACCACACTCCGCGAGATCATCTTTGAGATCGGCGGAGGTATGCGCGGTGACGGCGAATTCAAGGCTGTTCAGATCGGCGGTCCTTCGGGTGCTTGTCTTACCAAGGAGCATCTTGACCTCCCCCTCGACTTTGATACTCTCAAGAAGGTAGGAGCTATGATCGGCTCGGGCGGACTTGTTGTTATGGACTCTAACACCTGTATGGTCGAGGTTGCGCGCTTCTTTATGAACTTTACACAGAACGAGTCCTGCGGTAAGTGCGTACCCTGCCGCGAGGGCACAAAGAGAATGCTTGAGATCCTCGAGCGCATCGTTGCGGGCGAGGGAAGAGACGGCGATATCGAGCTTCTTCTTGAGCTTGCGGATACCATCTCCGCTACCGCACTCTGCGGTCTCGGTAAGTCTGCGCCCAATCCCGTTGTCAGCACTATCAAGAACTTCCGCCACGAATACGAGGCGCATATCTACGAGAAGAGCTGTCCCGCGGGAGCTTGCCAGAAGCTCAAGAAGATCTATATCGATCCCGAGCTTTGCAAGGGCTGTTCCAAGTGTGCACGTCAGTGCCCCGTAAACGCTATCAGCGGTAAGATCAAAGAACCCTTCTCGATCGATCTTGAGAAGTGCATCCGTTGCGGCAGCTGTATCTCGGCTTGCCCGTTCAAGGCAATTAAGGAGGCTTGACAATGAGCGAAAAACAGTATATGACAATCGACGGTATTCCGGTCGAAATAAATGGCGAAAAGAATATTCTTGAGCTTTGCCACAAAATCGGCATTAAGATGCCTACATTCTGCTACCACTCCGACCTTTCCATCTACGGTGCTTGCCGTATGTGTATGGTCGAGAACAAGTGGGGCGGCATCGAGGCGGCTTGCTCGACTCCTCCCCGCGCGGGAATGGAGATCAAGACCAACACCGAGCGTCTCCGCCGCTACCGTAAGAACATCCTTGAGCTCCTGCTCGCTAACCATTGCCGCGATTGCACGGTCTGCGAGAACAACCAGAAGTGCAAGCTCCAGGATCTTGCGATGCGCTTCAACATTGAGGGCGTTCGCTTCCCGAACCGCGCAAAGTCTACAAAGAACGACGATACCTCGTCTGTTTGCATAGTCCGCGACGCGGGCAAGTGCATCCTCTGCGGCGACTGCGTAAGAGTTTGTAACGAGATCCAGAACGTCGGCGCGATCGACTTTGCTCACCGCGGCTCGAAGATGGTGATCTCCACCGCATTCGGCAAGCCTCTCGCGGAATCTCCCTGCGTAGGCTGCGGTCAGTGTGCGGCTGTTTGCCCCACCGGCGCGATCGTTGTAAAGAATAATATCAAGTGCGTTTGGGACGCAATCTCCGACCCGAACGTCAGAACGAGCGTGCAGATCGCTCCCGCAGTCCGCGTAGCGATCGGCAAGGAGCTTAAGTGCCAGGATGGCGAGAACGTAATGGGTAAGATCGTTGCCGCACTCCGCCGTATGGGCTTTGACGAGATATACGATACCACGCTCTCCGCCGACCTCACCGTTATGGAGGAGACCGCGGAGTTCATCGACCGCCTTGAAAACGGCGGCAAGCTCCCGCTTATCACCTCTTGCTGTCCCGGTTGGATCCAGTACGCGGAGAAGAAGCATCCCGAATTCCTCGAGAATATCTCCACTTGCCGTTCTCCTATGCAGATGATGGGATCCCTCGTCAAGGATCAGAACAAGGACAAGGAACAGAAGATGTTCCACGTTGCGATCATGCCCTGTACAGCTAAGAAGTTCGAGGCTTCGCGCCCCGAATTCATGAAGGACGGCGAGCCCGACGTTGATGCAGTCATCACAACTCAGGAGCTCATCCTTATGATCAAGGAATCGGGTCTCGTATTCGACGAGCTTGAGCCCGAGGCAGTTGATATGCCCTTCGGCACCGTTTCGGGTGCGGGCGTTATCTTCGGCGTAACCGGCGGCGTTACCGAGGCGGTCCTCCGCCGCGTATCCGAAAGCAAGTCGCGTGCGGCTCTGCTTCAGGCTGCAAACGCAGGTCAGCGCGGTATGGAAGGTATCAAGGAATTTTATCTTGATTACGGTGAGAAGAAGCTTCACATCGCTGTTGTCAGCGGTCTCGGAAACGCAGAGAGAGTTCTTCTCCGCGCATCGGCAGGCGAGCATTTCGATTTCATCGAGATCATGGCTTGTCCCGGCGGCTGTGTAAACGGCGGCGGTCAGCCCTATTTCAGCAACGCTAAGGAAGCAAGAAGCAAGGGCCTCTACGAGGCAGACAGAATGCTCAGCATTCGCCGCTCGCAGGAAAACCCCGTTGTAAACTCTGTTTACAAGAAGATCATCAAGGATCGCGCTCACGAGCTTCTCCACGTTCATTACACCGCAAAACACGAAGACTGATCATAATGAATGCGGTGGCTTTGCCGCCGCATTCGATTTTAAGGTAAAAAATGCGTAAATTCGATACAAAAGTACAACATCTGAAATATAAGGTCCTGCGCGAGGTCGCTCGCCTTGCCTGGAACGACACTTTGCTCGAGAATTGCATCGACATTCCGAAGACGATCGTCCCCGGAAACGAGCCGACGATGCGCTGCTGTGTTTATAAGGAGCGCGCGATCCTCGGCGAGAGAGTCAAGCTTGCGATCGGCGGCGACAGGAAGAATCCCAACGTCATCGAGGTCATTGAGATCGCGTGCGACGAGTGTCCCGTGAGCGGATACGAGGTGACAAATGCCTGCCGCGGATGTCTTGCGCACCGTTGCGAGGACGTCTGTAAGAAGGGCGCGCTCTCCTTCGACGAGAATCACGTTGCGCATATCGACAAGACGAAGTGCGTTGAGTGCGGAGCCTGCGCGAAGGTATGTCCCTATACCGCGATCGTGAAGCGAACCCGCCCCTGCCAGAACGCCTGCAAGGTCAAGGCTATCTCGATGAACGAGCAAAAGGCGGCTCTTATCGACAATAATAAGTGCATCCGTTGCGGCGCCTGCGTTTATCAGTGCCCATTCGGCGCGATCTCGGATAAATCCTTCATCGTAGACGTTGTCGAGATGCTCAAAAATAAGGGGGATCATAAGGTCTATGCAATGGTAGCACCCTCGATCGCGAGCCAGTTTACCTACGCGAAGAACGGTCAGGTCATCACGGGCCTTTACGAGCTCGGCTTTGACAGGATAGTTGAGGCGGCGCTCGGCGCGGATATGGTCGCTCTCGCGGAATCGCGCGAGCTTGCAGAGAAGGGCTTCCTGACCTCATCCTGCTGCCCCGCGTTCGTGACCTATATCGATTCGGCTTTCCCGAATCTGAAGCAGTTCGTCTCGCATAATCCTTCGCCGATGGCACTTCTCGCGAAGCATATCAAGAATAACGATAAGGACGCGAAGGTCGTCTTTATCGGACCCTGCACCGCGAAGAAGGGAGAGGCGCAGAGGGAGGACGTCAAGCCCTACGTCGACTCGGTCATCACCTTTGAGGAGCTTCAGGCACTCTTTGACAGCCGCGATATTGACATTATGACGCTTGGCGAGACCTCGCTTTCCGACGCATCCTACTACGGACGCATTTTCGCCCGCTCGGGCGGACTCGGCGAGGCTGTTGCCAGGGCTCTCGCGGAGCAGAATATCGATTTTGACCTCAAGCCCGTCACTTGCGACGGTATCGAGGCTTGCCGTGTAGCACTTCTCAAGAAGAACAAGAACCTCCTCGACGGCAACTTTATCGAGGGAATGGCTTGCGTCGGCGGATGTATCGGCGGTGCGGGATGCCTGACCCACGGCGAGAAGAATAAAGCCGAGGTCGATAAATACGGCAAGGAAGCGGCGGATAGGAAGATTTCGGACGCGGAATTATAAATATAGTGGCTAGTGACTGGTGGCTAGTGAAAGGTGATTTTCCTCGCGTTGCTCGGAAAATAATTTAATTAAAAATTCGGATATTATGAAGCTTAAAGGCTTTGTGATATCCGAGTTTTTTACATTATTAATTATATCGGAATTGGCGATGCAAAAGTGCAATATTTGCACTATATCAAAATATAAAAAGTGCAAAAATTGAAAGTTTGAAATTTCATTTTGCGTATTTTTATTCACGCGGGGGCGATTTTTCGGGCTTTTTGATCGAAAATTACTAAAATAATGAAAAAATATGAATGAATGCGTAATTTTTTTTGCAAAAAGACATTGACAACAACCTCGTTTTGTGGTACAATTATTGTGTTCATATATCATTTGTTTGCAAGGTTGCTTCCTTTTGATGAATCTCGCTTGCGAGTATGCCGATTTTGTCCGCCTTCCGATTCGTCGGAACGGGCAACAAAAGGAGTCGGTTTTGCGGATAATGGTACATTACAAATTCATTTATGGAGGAAATATTATGAACAAGAAACTCACATCCATGCTCGCACTGGCACTGTGTCTGATTATGGCAGTTGGAATGTTCGCTTCTTGCGGTCCCAAGGTTGAACAGGTTGACCTCAAGCAGGCTCAGTACAACACCTACACAGCAACAATGCCCAGCAACTGGAACGAATTTACCTATGCTGACAACAATGATACTCAGATCATGAGCTACATTGGTTCTTCCTTCTTTGACTACGACTACAAGTTCGTAGACGACAAGAAGTACAACGAAGACGGTTCCATCAACAAGGAAGGCATCGTTCCCGGCGCTTACACCACCAACTACTCCGCAGCTACCAAGCTCGAGGACGTAACCTCCTCGGTTGACGCTAAGTGGGGCTACACCGATGCTCAGAAGGCAGAGGGCGGCTATGCTTGGAAGATCACTCTTCGCGATGATCTCAAGTGGGATGACGGCACATCCATCACCGCAGCAGACTTCGAGTACTCTATGCAGCAGCTGCTCGATCCCGCATTCATGAACTTCCGTGCTAACACTTACTATGATACCCTCATGGTTAAGAACTCCAAGATCTACTTCTTCCAGAATCAGGAAGGTACCTACGAGACCATCGGCAGCATGGGCTATGCTTCCGTAAAGGCAGCTCTCGATGCAGGTCAGGAACTCTGGGTTAACATCTGGAACATGTGGGGAACCAATGGCTACAAGGATGCTAACGGCAACGAGTGCCCTGAGTACGTAAAGATCACCGACGATACCGTTTACAGCAGCGCTGACGGCACCGACTCTGCTTCCGGTAAGTTCCTTTATGAGAACTACGGCGCATACCTCGAGCCCGGCACCGGCTATGACGCTTGTATCTACAAGATCAACGAGATCCGCGATGTTAAGTGGGAAGACGTTGGCGTATACGCTATCGCAGAAGAGAACGCAATCGTAGTTTGCCTTGATAAGGCTTACTCCTTCCTCACCGAGGATGGCGGACTCTCCGTTTGGGCTCCCTACTACATGTCCGGACTCCCGCTCGTACACAAGGCTAAGTACGAGGCTTCCAAGATTGAACCCGCTGACGGCGCAACTCTCT
Organism: Eubacteriales bacterium; assembly: GCA_045632925.1. Taxonomy (GTDB): domain Bacteria; phylum Bacillota; class Clostridia; order Oscillospirales; family CAG-272; genus CAG-390. Next base: position 65,826 of record JAZQXP010000042.1, read on the forward strand.
GGACCTCTAACTACAACTCTTCTCTCGAGACCACCGCTAGCTGGGGTCCCTACAAGCTCGTTGAGTTTGAGGCAGGTTCTCACTACAAGCTCGAAAAGAACGAGAACTGGTACGGCTGGAACATGGAGCAGTACAAGAACCAGTACAACATCACTTCCGTTTACTGCCGTAAGATGGAAGACTTCTCCACTCAGTGGATGAGCTTCCTCGCAGGTGAGATCGACGACGCTTCTCTCCAGACCGAGAACGTAGGCGAATACCTCGACTCTAAGTACGTTTACTTCACCTCTACCTCTACCGGTACCTTCGGTATGCAGCTCTTCAGTGACATCAACGTCCTCAAGGAGAGCGAGAACAACAACGGTATCCTTGCAATCCAGGAATTCAGACACGCTCTCAACCTCGGCCTCAACAGAAGCGACATCGTTGAGAAGATCTGGCCCGGATCCGCAGTACCTTGCTTCGGCCTCCTCAACGTAGCTTACTACTACGATATCGAGAACTCTCCCGAGCTTGCTGACGGTGGTCAGTACCGTAACACCACTCTTGCAAAAGAGGGTATCCTCCGCGCTTACGGCTTCACCCAGGGCGAAGACGGTAAGTGGTCCGCAGGCGACCTCAACGGCCTTACCCTTGACGAAGCTTACGACTCCCTCACCGGTTACAACCCTGTTCTTGCAAAGGAAAAGATGGCTGCAGCTATCGAGATCCTCAATGCAGATCCCGCTAAGTACGGCTACGATTCTTCCAAGAATATCACTCTCGTTTACGGTTCTTCCGTAGATAACGATAAGCAGAGATTCCGTGCTGAGTACCTCCAGGGCATCATCGACGGTCTTACCGAGGGCACCGCTCTCCAGGACAAGATCGACATTGTATTCGATGCATCCGCAGGTTCGCAGTGGGCAGAGGCATTCCGTACCGGTGCAACTCAGATCGGTTTCGGCTACGGCTTCTCCGGTAATGCATTCAATCCCTTCGACATCGTTGGCGCATTCGTTAACCCTGACGACTCCCTCAACTACCATATGTACTGGGATACCTCCGCTATCGATATGACTCTCACAATGCCCGCAGGCGATTATGAGGGTGCAGGCGAGACTATCACCATGAGCGTACAGAACTGGTACTTCTGCCTCAACGGCCTTGCAGCTTCCGAGAAGCAGGCTAAGACCTACAACTGGGGCGAGGGCTTTGCTCCTACCGAAGCAAGACTTACCATCCTCTCCGCTCTCGAGGAGCTCACCATTAAGGAATCCCGTTCCGTAATGCTCATCGCAGACGGCGGCGGATCCTTCCTCGGCGCTAAGTTCTCTTACTTCTCTGAGGACGAGCACACCTTCATGGGCTTCGGCGGTATGAGATACATGGAAGTTAACTATACCGACGCTGAGTGGGCAGAATACGTTGCTGCTAACAACAACGACCTTTCTGCTGAATACAAGAAGTCCGAGTAATTACTGAATAACTAATTAATTACGATTAATTATTCCTAAGCAAACGGCGGTGAGCACAAAAACGCTCACCGCTGATTTGCACATTTATAGGCAAAAATAAAAAAATCCATTAATCACCAAAAACGACAAATATTGTTTTTAGAATATAAGAGATTGCTGCGAAAAATGCAATAGTGCGTTTTATTATTTGGAATACTAATAATTAGATAATAGACAAAAAGCAAAACGTATAATCGAAAAACCATATAATCAAATTAGGAAATTATTCAATTTATATAGCGCGCGATTGCGCGCAGGTCATTCTGACCTAAACTTTGAATCGGAAAACAACAAGACAGAGGAGAAAAACCTATGTATATGTTTAAGTATGTGACGAAGCGCTTGGGCTTGATGTTGTTCACATTCTTCATCATTTTCACGATGTGTTTTGTGCTTATCAAGCTTCTGCCCATCCCGACCAACGCTCTCCCCGGACAGGACCCCGAGATCGTTATGAAGACACTCGAGGGAAGAGGTTGGATCACTAATATCAAAGAGGGCGCAAACGGTGTCTGGACCTATGACAGAGTTCCGATACTTATCCAGTACGGCAACTATATCAAGAGGATCTTCACCAAGGGCGACTTCGGAATCGTAACCACCTACGGTGAGTACGTCGGTATGAATATTTGGAAGGTGTTCGTAAGCCATCTTCCTCCCACAATCCTTATCAACATTTATTCAACCCTTATCGGTGTACCGATCGGTCTCGGTCTGGGTATTTTAGCTGCGCTTAAAAAGAATAAATGGCAGGACCAGGTCATCAACATCATTATTATCTTGCTGATCTCTGTGCCTTCCATCGTTCTGGCGCTTATGCTCCAGTACGTCTTCTGCTTCAAGCTCGGCTGGTTCCCGCTGACGATGTCAACGAGCGACGATTATTTCACTTGGCCCGTATTCCACTCCATGATTCCAGCGGTATTCGCGCTTTCTCTCGGATCGATCGCGGGTTATGCGAGATTTACACGTGCGGAGCTTTCCGAGGTTCTGACGGGCGAGTTCATGCTTTTGGCGAGAACCAAGGGTCTTACAAAGAGTCAGGCTATCTACCGCCACGCAATGCGTAACTCGATGGTCGTTATTTTCCCGTCCATCCTCAGTGAGTTCATCTCGGTTCTTTCGGGATCGCTCATTATCGAGAAGATGTTCGGTATCAACGGCGTTGGCGGACTTTACCTGAACTCTATTACATTCCAGGATTACGATTTCTTTATGCTGCTTTCGGGATTCTACACTCTCGTCAGCCTTACCGCGGGAATCGTTATCGACATCAGCTACGGATTTATCGATCCGAGAATCAGAATGGGGGCTAAGTAATTATGTCAACTACAATGAATAAATACGATAATATCCCCGCTGAAAAATTTCAGTTTGCCAAGAAGGTAGACCTCTCGCACGATAAGAAGTTCGATACAAAGCCCGTAAGCTACTTTCAGGGTGCTTTCCGCCGCTTCAGTAAGAACAAGGGCGCGGTCGTTGGCGGCGTTGTAATTATGTTCCTGATCCTTTTCGCGATCATCGCACCCTTCTTCACCCCCTTCCGTCCCATATACTACGATATGATGTATGCCTACGTAACCCCCAAGAACGAGCTGTTTGTTCAGAGCGGCATTGATTTCTGGGACGGTTGCAAGGTCAAGGATACCAACTATCTCGGTTATCTCAAGGACACCGCTCTTGCCCTTGAAACCGGCAGAGATATCATCAAGGGCGGAGAATACACCGTAAGCGAGGACGGCAAGAATTACAGCTACCGTTACGACACCTATTACGGCGTAGGCTTCGGTAAGTACAAGATCATTTCTCAGCAGGAATTCGAGAATATCCAGAAATATCAGAATGAGACCGGCAGACAGATCCTTTATCCCATCGTTCCTTTCTCCGAGAGAAAGGACATGCTTGAGAAGAATAAGTATGACGCGAACATCTACTACAAGGTAGAGAACGTAAAGGCTCCCACACTTCGTCCCAAGCTCAACCAGAAGGGCGAGATCATTCCCAACTATTGGAGCTACGAAGCAGGTTCTCCCTCTGCGCTGATGCCCGAGTATAACTCTATCAGACTTGAGGGTGAGGACGGCTTCACCAAGGACGGCAAGCAGTACTTCTACGCTTACGGCAGAAAGGTCGACGGCGGTATTGAGGTAAGAGCCGAGTACTATGAGTACTATATCTATCAGCATACTCAGGTTATCAAGGACGGAATCGAAGAGCCCTCTTTCCTGTTCGGTACCACCGAAACAGGTAAGGATATCTTTGCCTGCCTTGCATATGGTGCAAGATTCTCCTTCGTATTCGCAACTATAGTTGCGGCTGTAAACTTCATCGTAGGCGTAATCTGGGGTTCTATCTCGGGTTACTTCGGCGGAAAGATCGACCTCTTTATGGAGCGATTCTCCGAGATCCTCGGATCCGTCCCCACAATGATCGTTATTACCCTTCTGAAGTATCATATGGGTACCTCGAGCCAGGTGCTTGTCTTGTTCATCGCGTTCTTTGCGACGGGATGGATCGGCATGGCGGGAAGAACCCGTATGCAGTTCTACCGCTTCAAGAATCAGGAGTACGTTCTGGCTGCAAGAACTCTCGGAGCATCCGACTCGAGAATCATGTTCAAGCATATTTTCCCGAACGGTCTCGGTACTATCGTAACGAGCGTTGCTCTTGTAATCCCCTCTATGATCTATTCGGAGACCAGCCTTTCTTATCTGGGCATCATCAACCTTGAGGCAGGAAATACTACCTCGGTCGGTACTCTTATCGCTGCGGGACAGAAGTCCATTATGGCGAATGCCGGCTTCGTAGCACTCTTCCCCTGCGCATTCCTCGTTATGTTAATGCTCAGCTTCAACCTGTTCGGCAACGGCTTGCGCGATGCGTTCAACCCGTCGCTCAGAGGATCGGAGGATTAAGTTATGAATAAAGAAGTTAAATTATCAGTCAATAATCTGAAGATCTCCTTCCGTACCGACGCCGGTAAGGTTCAGGCGGTACGTGACATTTCCTTCGACCTTTACAAGGGCGAAACTCTGGCTATCGTTGGTGAATCCGGATCGGGTAAGTCGGTCACCTCGAAGGCGATCATGGGTATTTCCGCCGTAAACTCCATCCATGAGGGCGGAGAGATCCTTTACGACGGACAGGACCTCGTTCGTATCCCCGAGGAGGAGATGCATAAGCTCCGCGGCGACAAGATCGCAATGATCTTCCAGGATCCGCTTTCCTCGCTCAACCCCATTATGCGTATCGGTAGACAGATCACCGAGGCGATGCTTCTGAAGAACAAGGCAAACCGCAAGGAAGGCCGCACGACCTTCAACAAATTGCTTGCGGATCTCTCCGCAATGATGACCGAGGCACTCGAATCGGGAACAAGATCGGATATTAAGGCAAGCGATGTTGCGGAATATATCAAGACCTTTGACAGCTTCAATATCGAGGCTATCAAGCTTGAAAACAGCTACAACGACGCAAGAACCGCGGCGGAAGAGATGATCGCTGTCATCGATGATTGCCTTTTCCTCACCGAAAAGAATCAGAAGGTAGATGTTGTTGCAACGCTCAAGCTGATCGGCCGCAAGCTTGCAGACATTAACGATAAGTATTTCACCGCTAACTTCACCGAGGCTCTTACCGAATGCAAGACCAAGCTTGGAGCGGTTAAGCGCGTGGAGAAGAAGAAGATATCCACTGTCGACTCTGTAAAAGCTGTTGTCACAATGAGTGCGGCGAAGAGACTAGCGTCCGACGAGACCGCAGAGGTCCTCCGCGAGATCAGAAAGACCGCAGAGGATATGCTCGCTCAGCCTCAGTACAACTTCTTCCGCATCGGTTACTACGTCTATAAGAATCCCAATGCAGACCTCAGCTCTATGCCCGCAGAGGAAGCAAACGAAATGGCATATAAGTTCCTTATGCAGGACTTTATGAACTACTTTATGATGCTCGAAAAGATAGCAGTTGAGTATTCTAATGCCAAGATGCTCAAGAACAAGAAGGAAGCTATCGCAGCAATGCAGAAGGCTATCAGCTTCTTCAAGTCGGGCAAGTTTACCGAGAAGGAAGCGATGGAGGAATGCAAAAACGTAAACAAGAGCGTTACTGCAGCCATCGATCCCCTCGCAGTAGTCAAGGATAACGTTGCTTATACCTTTGGCGGTGCTCTCGAGAGAGAGATCGAGAAGTACTTCTTCTATCTTGAGAACAATCCCAAGGAAGAGAAGCGCTTCGAGCGTCAGACCGCAAAGAGAGAGGCTCTGATCGCAAAGGGCAAAACTGTGGACTGGGAGGTTATTCCGAAGTCTATCATCGAGCCCGAGGAGCAGATCGAGGCTATCGTTTCCGTCATTACAAGAGTAATGAACAAGTTCAATGCGGACGTTGAGAACGCCGCAACTTTCGATGCGGATAAGCGTTGCGTTGAGATCATCGATTACCTCAAGGAAAAGGCTTCCCAGATCGTTTATACACTTACCAAGAGAATCGCGAAGGAAAAGGCTATCAAGCTTATGGAGGAGGTTGGTATCCCCGAGGCGAGAATCCGTTTCAGACAGTATCCCTTCGAGTTCTCGGGCGGTATGCGTCAGCGTATAGTTATTGCTATCGCGCTCTCCGCAAACCCCGATATCCTTATCTGCGACGAGCCCACGACTGCGCTTGACGTTACCATTCAGGCACAGATCCTTGAGCTTATCAACAACCTCAAGAGAGAGAGAAATCTTTCGGTAATCTTCATTACCCACGACCTTGGCGTTGTTGCAAATATGGCGGACAGAATCGCCGTTATGTACGCGGGCAAGATAGTTGAGTACGGCACCGCAAACGAGGTCTTCTACAACCCGCAGCATCCCTATACCTGGGCTCTGCTTTCGTCGATGCCCGACCTTGACACCAACGAAAAGCTCGATGCTATCCCCGGCACACCGCCTAACATGATCTATCCGCCCGTTGGAGACGCGTTTGCTGAAAGAAACAAGTATGCTCTCGAGATCGACTTTGAGATGCAGCCGCCTATGTATGAGGTTTCGCCCACACACTTTGCGGCAACTTGGCTGCTTCACCCGAACGCTCCCAAGGTTGAGATCCCGAAGATCATTACTGAGCGTATCAAACACATGAAGGAAAGAGGAGGCAACAATGGAGAATCGTAACGAAGTTTTGCTGAAGGTTGACCATCTTTGTCAGTATTTCCGCATGGGACGCAAGGACCTCAAGGCAGTTGACGACGTCAGCTTTGAGATCAAGAAGGGCGAGGCTTTCGGTCTCGTTGGAGAATCCGGTTGCGGTAAGACCACAACAGGACGTTCAATCATCAAGCTTTATGACATTACCTCGGGTAACGTATATTTCAAGGGTCAGAGAGTCGGCGCCGGCACTCGCTCCTATAAGGATGCGATCAAAAAGGCAAAGGCTGATCTGAAAGAAGGAAAGATCACCAAGGAAGAATGCGCCGAGATCGTTTCAAAGAACAAGCTGCTGATCCGTGACGCCAAGAGCGATCACAAGGAGGTTGACAAGCAGCACTCTGCCGCTATGGTCGCAGCCCTTAACAAGGAATACGACGAAAAGTTCAAAGAGGCGGAGGGCGACTCCGAGAAGCTCAAGGTGCTCAAGAAGGAGTACAAGAATAAGCTTCGCGTTGCCAAGAAGAGCAAGCTGATCACACAGATCCAGATGATCTTCCAGGACCCCATCGCGTCGCTTGACCCCCGTATGACGGTACGTGATATCATCGCAGAGGGTCTTATCATCAACGGTATCACCGATAAGGAATATATCAATCAGAAGGTTTATGAGATCCTTGAGACCGTAGGACTTGTTCGCGAGCACGCGGACCGTTATCCTCACGAGTTCTCGGGCGGTCAGCGTCAGCGTATCGGTATCGCAAGAGCAGTAGTTATGCAGCCCGAGATGATCATCGCGGAGGAGCCTATCTCCGCGCTTGACGAATCGATCCAGGCGCAGGTTATCAATCTTCTGAATGATCTCCGCGATCAGCTTGGACTTACCATTCTCTTTATCGCGCATGACCTTTCGGTCGTTAAATACTTCTCCGACAGAATCGGTGTAATGTATTTCGGTAAGATGGTTGAGCTTGCGGATTCCGATGAGCTCTTCAAGAATCCCCTTCATCCTTATACAAGATCTCTGCTGTCAGCGATCCCGCTTCCCGACCCGATCTACGAGAAGCAGCGTACTCGCGTGACCTACAATCCTCTGGCTGAGCACGACTATTCTGTTGACGCTCCCTCCTTCAGAGAGATCGCTCCCGGACATTTCGTTCACTGCAACGATGCCGAGGAAGAAAAGTATAAGCAGATGCTGAAATAAGAAACGGACGGATAAAAAAGTGACAAAGGAAACGAGAGATCTGCTGCTGAAATATGCCGCGTGCTTCGTGATGGCGTCGCTGATCACGGTTGGCGTCTTCTGGAGCAAGGGCTTTTTCACCGACAGCATTGCGGTGAATATACAGATATTAGCCGACGGCTTTTCGGTCTCGGGAATTCTGCTTACCTTATTTGCCGGATTGCTCTACGTCAGCGGCGAGGGCGCGTTTATCGGAATAGGCTTTGTGCTGAGAAACGTAGTGCAGGCTTTTGTCCCGATGGGCAGAAGGAATCACGAGGTTTACGCAAAGTACCGCGAGCGCAAGCTTGAAAAGCTGAAAAAATTCGGCGACTACTGCGTTCTCTTCACGGGCTTGATCTTTCTCGCCATCGGCGTCACTCTTACCGTGATCTGGTACGTGAAGTTCTATCAGATGCCCGTTTGACAACAATAAAAACAATCGGTGTTCATTGAACGCCGGTTGTTTTTTTGTTTTTGTTATTTACATTTGAAGTAAAACATGGTATAATAAATTAAGATAATATGGAGGTGTGCCATGTCAAATAAGGTTTTTGAAAGAAAATACAAGGAGGATCGTCCGGTCCTCGCGATATGCTATGATTTCGATAAAACGCTCTCGCCCGATGATATGCAAGCTCAGGGCTATATTCAATCGGTCGGCTACGACGTCGGTGAATTCTGGAAGGAATCGAACGAGCTTGCAGAGCAGAACGACATGGATCAGAACCTTGCCTATATGCTCAAGATGGTAAAGGAAGCTGAGGGCAACCTCGTTTTTAGCAGAAAGACGCTTGCCGAGTACGGCTCGAGGGTCACGCTTTTCCCGGGAGTCGAGAGCTGGTTTTCCCGCATACGCGAATACGGCGCGGAGAAGGGAGTCACGGTCGAGCATTATATCATCTCCTCGGGTCTGCGTGAGATGATCGAGGGCACTCGCGTCGCGAGTGAATTTGAGAAGATCTACGCGAGCTCCTTTTATTACAATGAGCGCGGAATCGCAGTCTGGCCCGCGCAGGTCATCAATTACACGAACAAAACTCAGTTCCTCTTCAGGATAGAGAAGGGCGTGCTCGACGTCAACGATTCCGCGGTCAACGATTCATTCCCGCCCGAGGATATCCGCGTGCCCTTCAGAAATATGGTCTACATCGGCGACAGCGACACCGACGTGCCCTGTATGAAGCTGGTAAACTCGAACGGGGGACACTCGATCGGCGTTTTCAATGCCGAGACCAAGGATAAGACGAAGGTCCATAAGATGATGCGCGACCGCAGAATCAAGTATTTTGCGCCTGCGGATTACAGAGCGGGCAGTGAGCTTGACGTGCTCGTCAAGGCGATCATCGATAGGACCGCGACAAACGAGGTGCTTGAGAGTATACATTACGATTGCAAGCGCGACAATGCCGATGCCACAAGCAGGATCGGTGCCGATGAGGCACACAGAAGTGACCTCATTATGGCACTCGAGGCGAGCCATAGCTTTGCCGAGACGCATAAGGTCATAGCGGAGCTTTCGGATATATCCGATTGGACGCTTGAAGAAAAGGAATCGCTTTTCGCCGTGGCTCTCGGCAACAGTCAGGTGCATTATATACTTGCCGACAATGACGTAAAGGCGTTCTTTGGTGAGCTTTTGAAGAACGCGAAAATATCCGACGCGGCACTCGCCGTCAAAGCGGAGATAGAGAAGAAGGAGTAAATATGAGCGATATTAAGAAACTAACGAAAATTTTACGCGACTCGAAGCACGCGGTCTTCTTTGGCGGTGCGGGCGTATCGACCGAGAGCGGAATTCCCGACTTCCGCGGCGCGGGAGGGCTTTATACTACCGAGGGGGAGAATAACGAGTATTATCTCAGCCGCAGATGCCTCCTTGTCAATCCGCTTGCGTTTTACGATTTTTACAATAAGCATATGGTCTTCCCGAATGCCGAGCCGAATGCGGCTCATTATGCCCTGACAAAGCTCGAGGAGAAGGGGATAGTCAAAACAGTCATGACGCAGAATATAGACGGGCTTCATCAGGCTGCGGGCAGTAAGCACGTGCTCGAGCTCCACGGAACCGTCAGCCGCAGCTATTGTATGCGGTGCGGAAAGGTCTATGACCGCGAGTACGTGCGCGAGCAGGACGATGTCCCGAAGTGTGCTGCCTGCGGCGGCATAGTCCGCCCCGATATCACGCTCTACGGCGAGTCTCTTGACGGCTTTACCTTCAGAGAAGCCGAGAATGAAGTTGCCGCGGCAGACGTGCTCATAGTCGGGGGCTCGTCGCTGACGGTATATCCCGCCGCATCTCTCATTGAGCATTTCTCGGGCAAGCTGATCATAATCAATTATTCCCCGACGGCGTACGACGCTACAGCCGAGCTTGTGATAAGAGATTCTGTCGGCAAGGTCCTCTCCGAGGTTGCCGAAGAACTCACAATATAAAAACGAACCCGCCGAGGCGGGTTCGTTTTATGTTATCAGTTCTTTTTGAATACGATTGCTGTGCCGAGGATTGCAACGATAACGATGCAGCCTGCGGCTATCGAGGAAGAGCATCCGCTCTTCTTGGGCTCCTCGGGAGTGCTCGGGGTGGGAGCTTCGGTTACCTCGGGAGCGGGAGCATCCGTGATCTCGGGAGCCTCTGTTGTAACAACTTCCTCTGTGGTGGTCTCGGGAGCGTCGGTTACAACGGGAGCCTCGGTGGTCTCGGGAACGGTGGTCTCGGGCTGTCCCTTGAGCATATCAGCGAAGGTACCGCTGAAGTACTTGTCGATGCTGCCCTTGACAGCGTCGTTTACGGTAATGGTATGGTCAACGAAATCATAGACCTTGAGGATCTTTGCGAGACCCTGGAGCTCGTTCTCGGTCTGGATCTCAAAGGAGGTGGAGAAGGGGTTGAACCAGGACATATCCGCGGTTGCGTATGTGGTGTCGGCAACCTTCTCTGCGATTGCGAGTGTGGGGTAAGTGCCGTCTCTGGTGACCCATCCGAGGATCGAGAAATCGAGACCGGACATTGCACCCGAAGCGTGAGATCCGTTGATGTCATCGATTCTGAGAACGGTGGGACGGAGGGAGGAGAGCATCTCGAAGGAATCTGCCTGCTGTTCGATGACTGTAGTGCCTGCGGTTACCTTGTAGTTGGTGTTTGCCTTTTCAGCGTTGAAGTCAACTCTTGCCATAAGGGGGATGTCAGCGAGGGAGTAGCAGTCGATGAAGTTTGCCTCAAAGTTGTTGGGAAGGTCTGTGGAGGAATATCCTGCGCCGAGACCGATCCAAGAGATAGCTGCCGAAGCGGGAGTGTAGGAGGATTTGGAAATGCCGCTGTTGAAGCATTCTGTAAAGTTGATGGTGGTGGTTGCCTTGTCGCCAGAGTTAGCTCTTCCGATGAAGGAGCCGACCTGGGTTGTGGTGGATACGACGGTTCCGTCGTAGTGGCAGTTCTTGAAGTTTTGGGTGGTGTTTGCGGTTACTGTACCGACAAATCCGCCGACCTGCTTGCAGTTTGCGGTGATGGTGCCGCCGACGTAGCAGTTCTCGAAGTCTGTGCTGGTGTTGGTGTTACCCGCCATACCGCCGACCATTACGAGAGAGCTGTTGTTTGCGGTGATGTTACCGGTGTAAACGCAGTTCTTGAAGAGGTTGCCAGCGATGTTGGAGTATGCAACGATACCGCCGCACCACTTTGCGCCTGCGGTGATGATGGTTGCATCCGAACGGAGGTTGGAGTATTCGCAGGGGGTACCCGTCTTCTGGGGTCTCGAGTAGCCTACGAAGGAGCCTGCGGTGTCAGCGGAGGTGTTGATGTACGCGCCGGTGAGGTAAATGTTCTTGATACCGCCCGCGCCCTGAGAACCGACGAGACCGACGTTCTTGGTGGTGTGGGGAGCTTCCTCGGTACCGATCTTCATGTTTGCGATGGTAACAGCCTCACCTTCAAGTCCGCCGAGCTTACCCTCGAGCATACCTGCAAAAGCGTAGTTATTGCTGATTCCAATGGGGGTCCACTGATGACCGCCAAGGTCGATGTTTTTGGTGATTACGAAGGTCTTGCCTACGAAAGCACCGGGGTCCTTGTGGTCTGCGCCCTGATACTCGTTTGCGAGATAAGCGAGACCTGCGAGCTTTGCGGCTGTGTCGAGCTCAAAATAGTCCTTGTCGGCAGCGAACCACGAGGTATCTGTGGTCGTACCGTCCCAGAGATCGAAGTCTGTAGCTTCTGCGGCGGACGTACCGATCATACACGCGCCGATGAGGGAAAGAAGCATACAAAGCGAGAGTAAACACGAGATGAGTTTTTTCATGATTTCGTTTTGCTTTTACGATTAAAAGCTTCCTTTCGTAATATTATTTTGGTAAATTAGGGTTTCATAGGTGAGTAGTTTTTGCTGACGTATTCCGAAAGCTTCCAGATGTTCTGGCTCCAGATCATAAGCTTGCCCTCGGATGAAAGCTTTTTCCACCAGTCCTCGGTCTCGCTGAATTTTCCGCTGTCATATTTGTTGACGTCGTTGGTCCAATATGGCTTGCGGAGCGAGTGACCGCTCTCTGAGAGATAATCGCGGCAGAGCTTGGTGTAGCTTACGAGATCCTCGTTTTCGGGATCGTAGGAGAGCCATTTATCGAAGAGGGATACGCCGTAGAAATAGAAGAAGCATTCCTCGGAGCCTGTTTCGTGGGCGAGGTTGTACATCTCCTTCGAGTTGATCACGATCTTTCCGCTCTTGTCGTCGACCTGGATGAATACTCTGCCCGCGCAGAGCTTAAGCGCTTCATAAAGGGTAGGTACCTTGTAGTCTGTGACTTTGCCGCTCTTGTCGCGCATTTTGAGCACCTTGATCTGATCGTAGGTCCAGTCGGTGACCGAGAGCGACTGCGGATAGCCCTTCTTTCCGATGTATGAAGCCGCGTCGGTTGCTTTTGCCAGAGAATCGTCGTGGAGAAGCACGGCGATGCCGTCAAGAGTCATACGGACGTCGACCTCGACGCAATCCGCACCCGCGAGGATTGCGCTTGCCACTCCCTCAATTGAGTTGTCGGGATAGTTGTCGCTGTCGCCGCGGTGAGCCTTGATGGTGATTCTGCCGCTCGGGCAGGTGACGGCGTAGGTCTTTTCATTGAAGTCGAGCATCCAGGCGGGAGGCGTGTAGCTTGATGCCCAGAAGGGAGTAAAGAGGGTAATATCGTTTACGATTGGGTTGATGTCGCCGTCCTTGACGATCGAGAATTTGTATTCACCGTCCTCGTCGAGCTTCAGCTCTTCCGAGATGGCAAGCTCGATGAATTTTGAGCCTGCGCTATTCAAAGCCGCCGAGCTTCCGCCGAGGATGTAGATCTTCTGTCCCGATACCTTGATCGAGTAGTCGAAATAGCCGTAGCTTACGCCCGAGGGCGTACGAGATGTAGAGCCGATCAGGATCTCTTTGCCCTTGTCGGTGCTGTTGTCGGTGATCTTTTTCGTGTTCAGATCGGTCTTCTCGAGGATCTTGTTTACGATGTCGCCGGCGATCGCCGCTTCGCCCGAGTTCGAGATGACGGGATAAACGATCGTGTATTCGGATGCCAGCCTCGAGATCACGCTTCCGTTCGAAACGATCTCGTCGACGTAATTCTTGTTGAAGCTGTAGTCCTTTTCAATCGAGGCACTTTCCTCGGCTGTTACGATCGAGACGAAATGCTCGATTCCGCGGATCAGAGCCTCCTCGCTGCCGCCGTAGATGACGACCTTCGAGCCCACCTGAGTGACGGTGTAGGTGAAGTTGCCGTCTACTACAGCGTCGACTTCAAGGCTTTCGGCACGGTTGGTCATACCGACGAGGATTTCCTTGTCGTCGTTGCGGATCGGCTCCTCGGGAGCGATAGCCATCCAGTCGTTGGTGTGCGTGAGTCTGATCCCGAAGGATGCGTGGATTGAGTCGACCGCGCTCCTTACCGTTGCGACAACGTCTCGCGATGCTGTTGCGGAGTAAACGAAGGTGTAGCCCTCGAGGCTGATAAGCTCGCGAGCCGCCTCTGTGGCTTCGGTCGAATCCTGCGTTTCGGGCTCATCCTTTTCGCAGGAGACGCAGGAAAGCGCGAGGATCACGGCGATCAGAGTGAGAAAAAGCGAAAATAGAAGTTTTTTGGATCTCATTTCAGATAATGATTACTGGTACTTTTCCATCATCTCGTCGAGGAGCTTCTGGAAGTTCGAGCCCTTGCTTGCCCAGTAGGAGGACCAGTTGCCCGCGGAGGAGCTTGCAAGCAGAGTTCTGAGAGCCTGTGCGGGGTTGCCGATCGCGCCCGAGTATGTAAATCCGAACTCGTAGCAAAGACCGTCGTGGATGATGTCGAGCATGCTCATTGCATTAACGTCGTTCGCTACACGGGACTTGAGAAGTACCTCGAAGTAAGCAACCGTGGTGGTCTCGTAGGACTTGGAAGCGATAAGCTCCATAACTGCGCCGACCTTGTTCAGATCCTTGACGTTGGTGGGAACGAGGAACATGGTGTAAACGTCTGAGAGAGCGGAGTAGTACTTGCCCTGATCGGTGTCAAGCATGGGGTAGGGAATAATTCCGAATTCGCCGCTGATCTCACTCGCGTTGAAGTCAACGCCCCATTCCATACCGCCGTGGGTGAAGAGGGTGTGACCGCCGATGAAGAATTTTTCGGAGTTGCCCTTGCTGGAGGTAATGTAGGTTGCGTTCTCGCTGTAGCAGAGGTTGTGGAGCTTTTCAACTATCGTGGTCATACGGTCGTTGTTCATAGCGATCTTGTATTCGTCGTTGTCTTTGGATACGATGGGCTGGTTGAATGCCGCGAAGTAGCCGTCAACGATCGTCTTGAAGTAGATATTGCATCCGTAAACGTCGTTTTCGTCCCAGTCCTGGTTACCATCGTCGCGGGAGTAGTCCTTGCTGAGCTCAAAGAGGCGGTCAACCGTCCAATTATTGTTATTGACTTCGTCGTAGAGCATCTGGGGTGTTCTGCCGTCAACGGTTGCGAGGAGCTCTTCGTTGAAGTACATACAAAGACCCTTGCCGAGTGTGAGCTGAGATGCGTCGCCCGATGCCATATAGAGCTGATCGCCGATGGTGAGGTTTTCAGCCATTTCGGAACGGGAGCCCCACCATACCTTGTCAAATCTGAGGTTGGGGATGTCGAGAAGGTTTGTAACCAAGCCCTCTGCAGCGAGGGTGGGAGCCTGGTATGCTGCGGAGCAGATCACGTCAATGACGTAACCCGAGTCGATGTTGTTGCGGACTCTCGCGATAAGCTCGCCTTCGTTGACGGTCTCGTAGGAGATCGTAACGCCGAGCTGACCCTCAACGAAGTACTGTCTTGCTCTGACAGCGGATCTGACGGTATCGCCGTTGTCCTGCTCGTCGGTGATGAGGAATTCCTCGACAGCACCCGCACGGTTTGCGCGAAGGAGCATTGTGAAGGTCTCGTTGTTGAAGTTGAGCGTGGGGTCAAGCTCAAGGTCGTCGTCCCCGGGAGGCTCGGTTATGACAGCCTCGGGCTCGGTGGTGACGATGGGAGCCGCAGTTGTTGTGGCGGGTTCTTCTTCGTTATCCGCGCATCCCGTCGTGAAAACGACGGATACGAGCATGGATAAGAGAAGTAAACATGCTAAGATTTTTTTCATAGTTTCTCCATTCTGCCGCAAATGCGGCGTTTTAATGATTTTGGATATGATTCTGATAATTCATTGGGGTCGTGGTCGCGGTGGTGATCGGAATGAGACTTATTCCTCCTTCTGAGCATTGATTTGTATTTATTTTATCACAATTTATATAACGGCATATATCTATATAGTTAATAATGTATGAATAGGATGCTTGGGCGTTGAAATTATCGCGGAAATGTGATAAAATAAGTTGATCGAACCGATTAACGGAGGATAGGCGATGAGGCGAGAGGGTTTTTTAGAATATTGCAAGGAAATCTACGGCACTTCGCCCGACTATCCCTTTGATGATATGTTCGAGACGGCTGTCCTGAGGCACGCGGACAATCGGAAATGGTACGCGATCCTGATGAAGGTCCCGAGGCGGAAATTCGGTCAAAAGAGCGACGAGGTGGTTGACGTTGTCAATATGAAGCTTCCGACAGAGATGTTCGGCTCGTTTGGACTATCTGACGGCGTACATCCCGCGTATCATATGAATAAACTTCATTGGATATCCGTAATCCTCCCCGACGCACCCGATGAGGTCGTGCAGTTCCTTGTAAACGTCAGCTTTGAGGCGACGAGTGATAAGAGAAAACGAAAATCGCAGAGATGAAAAAGGCAGCAAATGGATATCAAGACACTCTCCGATATGATAGGTCACATTAGCTCGGAAACGACCTTAAACATCTACAGCCACATTACTGACACCATGCAACAGCAGGCAGCGGTGAGAATCGACCGAGAGATCGGCGGTACAAACGCAGAAATGCCCGAACCGCCGCCTCCCAAGGTAAGTGACGAGCCAAGCCGTGATGTCGCCACAGAAACGGTTTTTGAGCCGTATAAGCCCAAGATAAGAAAGAGTGGTACGGGATGCGTGACGATGATAAACGACCATCTATACGAGGGAAGGTCCACGCCAAGAGTTAACGGCAAACGCATCTCCAAGAATGTCTACGCAAAGACACGAGAGGAATGCGAGGAAAAGCTCGCCGAGTTGATAAAAACGATGAAAGCCGAAATCGCAGCCGAAAAGAAAAAGGCGAAATTGGCATAACGAAAGGGGCGACCACGAACGGTCGCCCCTCAATATCTGGAGTAAAAATGCAGACGCACTATTTTATGTTCAAGTATCTTCTGGAGTTGTTTTAATCATATCGTCAATTTCCTCAGTACTATC
>JAZQXP010000043.1:0-49122 GCA_045632925.1 Eubacteriales bacterium
GACGAATTGTGGTTGCACCAACCTCGCAGATGAGATCCATGTCCTCTATGTGGTGCTCGGGAAGAAGAGCGTTACCTACTCCAAGTCTGTCTTGATGTCTGGATACACCGCGAAGTGGGTATTCCTCACCGTTGAGGATAAAGCCGTTATCGGGATCGATCTTGAAGGTACGGCAACCAAAACGGCTGCATACGTTATCAACAACCGTTACGCCTTCAACGATCTCAGCTTCACAGCAATAGAGATAGGGATCGTCCATCTTGCACATCGAAACAGCCGCGATGGTGGTCAGACGGGTCTTATCCATCTCGTGGCAGAGATCGTTGAGGATGCGGTGGTTCTCGAGGAGATCCTCGTCCGCGCCGCCGATACCGATCTCGTTGGAGAGACCCCAGACAACGATCGAGGGATGGTTATAGTTCTGCGAAACGAGCTCCTTCATCTGCGAGATCGTATTCTCGCGTCCGCCGGGCATATGCTTCGAGATATAGGGGATCTCTGCCCAGATAACGAGACCGCGCTCGTCGCAGAGATCATAGAAATACTGATCGTGCTGATAGTGAGCAAGACGAATGGTGGTTGCACCAACCTCACAGATGAGGTCGATGTCCTCCTTATGATGCTCGGGAAGGAGCGCGTTACCTACGCCGAAGCGGTCCTGATGACGCGATACGCCGCGGAGGGGATACTCCTCGCCGTTGAGGATAAAGCCGTTCTCTGGATCGATCTTGAATGTACGGCATCCGAAGCGGTTGCATACGTTATCAATAACGGTAACGCCTTCAACGATCTCAGCCTCACAGCAGTAGAGGTAGGGATCCTTGCGGCCGTTCCAGAGATGAACGTCCTTGATCTCGAGGCTCACCTTGGTCTCGGTGGTCTCGGTCTTTGCGATCTCGTTCTCTTCCTTGTCGTAAATTGTGTAAACGATCTTCTGTCCCTCTGCAAGATCCTTGACATATACCTCAACCTCGACCTTCGCATCCTTGCCCTCGATCGCGGGAGTGATCTTGATGCCGGGTGCGCCGTAATAATCAAGGTCAAAGTGAGCCTTGTTTACGCAGACGAGATTTACGTTACGGTAAAGACCGCCGTAGAAGGTGAAGTCCGCCATCTGGGGATAAACGGTCTCATTGGGAGCATTATCAACGATAACGGCTATCTCGGTATTTTCCGCGATCGCCTCGGTGATGTTTACTCTCCAGGTCGAATAACCGCCGTCGTGGTGTGCAAGCTTCTTGCCACCTACGTAAACGTCAGCGGAAGAATTCGCGCCTCGGAATTCGAGATAATAAAGGTCAGCCTTGGGGAGCGAGGATTTCTCGAGAGTCTTAAAGTAGAGGCAGGAGCCTCTGAAATAGTCGTTGCCGCCGTCAAAGCCGTCTTCGGCGTTCCAGGTGTGGGGAAGGCTTACCTTCTCGCCCTCGCGGAGGGTGATATCGGTCGTGTTCTTTACGAAAAGCCAATCCTGATTAAGATTTACAATGTTTCTCACGGTTTTTCTCCTGATTTATAAATACGAATTGATTATACAAAATAAATATGAATTGAGTATAAACTCAAAGATAATTTCGGTGTCCGACCGAATGATCGAACACCGGAGAATCATCGGGGATTATTCTGCGTTGCGTCTTGCAGAAAGCTCCTCTGTCATAGTTGCAAGGGTCTTCTTATCTACGTTGTAAATAAGAGCAACGCCTACGAACTGGCAAACTGCGCTGAACATATAGAGTCCGCCAACAAGCCAGCAAAGTCTGCCTGCGGTTTCAACGGACTGACCGATGGTGCCGAGCGCGGACTCGTAACCGATAAGGGAGGTACCCATAATAGCGATAACGGCTGCGGGACCGATACCCTGAGCGAGCTTTCTGAAGAAGGAATGGATAGCGTAAACAACGCTTTCCTCTCTCTTGCCGGTCTTCCACTCGGAATAGTCGATCGCGTCACCCATCATAGCCCAGGATACGCAGTTGTAGAAGCCCATACCGAGTCCGAAGAATACAAGACCGATCATATAAACGATAAGCTGAACGTTCTTGGGGCAGATCGGGAAAATGCAAAGGATCGCGCCGCCGATCAGGCCTGCGATAGAGCCGATGCTTGCAACTTCCTTCTTACCGAACTTCTTAACAAGCTTGGTTGCAAGAGGCATAAAGAGGAACATGGGAAGGAATCCTACCATCTGTACAAGACCCGAAAGGGATGCCTGTCCGAAGTGAGTAGCGAACATAATGGTATTAGCGGTGGATGCGGACTGCATACCGAGGAACATACCCATAGCCGCGATGGTGCATCCTACTGCGGGACGGTTCTTCATAAACGCACCGATGGACTTGAAAAGGTTGACCTTTTCGCCGCCTTCCTGGTTGAGCATAGCATACTCATTACCGCGAACGGTAATGGTCTTGATCATATACATAAATGCGATGAAACCGAGAACGCCCATAATAAGAGCCGCAAAGAATACCTTCTCACCGAGAAGGACCTCGAGCTGGCTGCCTGTCAGGGGGCTGAGTACCTTATCACCGATCTCGTAAGCCTCTCCGGTCAAGGGATTGGAGTGGAAGTTTTCGGGAGCAAAAGCACTTTCTGCGCCCTCGGGGATCTCGATCTTGCTGAGGAAGTCGGTGGTTCCGTCATAAGTAACCTTCTGCCAGATAAGCATGGGAAGGATGATACCGGGGATCATTCCGCCGACTGCACCGCCGATGGATCTGAATACCGAAAGCTGTGCTCTCTCGCCTGCATCATCGGTAACGATGTTGAGCATCGTGCCATAGGGAACGTTAGCCATAGTGTATGCAGCATCCCAGATAACGTAGCCGAGAATGAAAAGTACTGCCTTGAGGACGGTACCCGCATTCGGGAAAGGAAGGAATACTGCCGCACCGCCTACGAGAAGGCCGAGTGCGCCGATAAGGATGTAGGTCTTATACTTACCGAGCTTATACTTTTTCTTGTCGCTGTCGATAAGAGAACCGATAAGCGGGTCGTTGATCGCGTCCCAAGCCTGAACAAGCAGGAGAAGGAGCGAGAAGAGACCTGTTTCCATCATCATGAAAACAAGCCAGAAGGTCTGGACCGTACCCTTGAGCGAGAAGCTCATGTTACAGCCGAAGTCACCTGCCGCATACGCAAGCTTATCGCGTATACCGAACTTGCGATAGCCGTTAGCATCGAGCTGCGGCGTTTTTTGCTTTTTCATTTTAAAAATCCTCTTTCTGAGTTTTTTCTGCGGCAAATTGTCGGCTTTTCGCAAAATTGCGCGAAAAAACGCGGCAAAAACCGTCACCTTAAGTATATAAGATTTCCGAAAACATCGGGAGTATTATTTTCACCTGTTTTTGTACTTTTTTAATTATTTAGCGTTTTTTATGTTGTAATTGCTCAAAACATATGTTATAATAATAATGGATATTTAGTTGATTTGTTCATTCGCGCACCCCTGATTACAAATGAAAGAGGCGCCCACGATGTTTGAGGCAAACGAATTACGCCTTCTCTGCGAGGCGTTTGAAAAATGCAGAGTGCAGATTTCTCTCCACAGCCCCGATGATCCCGTATCGGTCATCGCAAATGAGCAATTCCGCTCGATCGTCAGGATTCCGCAGACAAACGGCGTCACTATCGGTGATTTTCTCGGCGAGCTCGCGCCGCAGACACTCTATAAAACTACTAACCGCTTTGCGCTTTGCTATAATTATCTCACCTTCAAAGTCGAAGGCGAGCCGCGGATACTCATCGTAGGTCCCTACCTATCCTCCCCGCTTTCATCCGCCGACATACTCGAGATTGCGGAAAAGAACGGTGCACCTGTCGGATCGATAAAATACGTCAATGAATTTTACGCGGGGATACAAGTGATCCCGCCCGACGATCATATCTTTGTTTTTCTCAGTACCTTCTGCGAGCATCTTTGGGATACGAAGAATTTCTCCGTCATCGATCTGACCGAAACGCAGGACTCCGCGCTCATCCCCGAGACCGCCGAGGGTGAGAAACGCGACGATTTCGACTCGGTGCTCATGAATATGAAGCTGATGGAGAAGCGATACCGCTTTGAAAACGAGATAATGGATGCGGTGGCGCAGGGACAGATCCACAAGGAGGCTCAGCTCTTCTCTGTCTTCTCGGATCAGCATTTTGAAAAACGAGTTTCCGACCCTCTGCGCAACGCAAAAAATTACTCGATCATTATGAACACCCTCCTGCGAAAGGCGGCGGAAAAGGGCGGCGTGCATCCGATGTACCTCGACAGCATCTCCTCCTCCTTCGCGGCAAGGATCGAGGCTCTCCCCTCGCATACAGATCATTTAGAGTTTATGCTCGAGATGTTCCGCGCGTATTGCCGTCTCGTCCGCAAGCATACGATGCAGGGGCTATCGCCGATCGTGCGCAAGACTGTACTGATGATCGAATCCGACCTTTCCGCTAATCTCACGCTTGCAACTCTTGCCGAGGCGCAGAACGTGAGCTCGGGCTACCTTGCGACGATATTTAAAAAAGAGACCGACAAAACGGTCTCGGAATATATCCGCGAAAAAAGGGTCAAGCTGGCAAAGCACCTGCTCTCAACGACCCATCTTCAGGTCCAGACCATAGCACTTCACTGCGGCATTATGGACGTTCAGTACTTCACCAAGATCTTCAAGAAAGAGACGGGAAAGACGCCCAAGGAATACCGCGAATATATAAATAAAACTCAGAATATTTAAGGAGAACCACGATGCAGGCTTTTTTAACCGAGGATTTTCTTCTCTCAACCGATTCGGCAAAGCAGCTTTATCATAAGTTTGCCGAGGATCAGCCGATCATCGACTATCATTGCCACGTTTCCCCGAAGGAGATCTACGAGGACAAGCGTTTCTCGGATATGACCGAGATCTGGCTCGGCGGCGACCACTACAAGTGGCGTCTGATGCGCTCGAACGGTGTCGATGAATACTACATCACCGGCGGCGCACCCGCTTACGAAAAATTCCTCAAATTCGCCGAGGCACTTCCGAAGGCTATCGGCAACCCCATGTACCATTGGTGCCATCTCGAGCTGAAGCGTTACTTCGGCTACGACGGAATACTGAACGCCGAGACCGCCCCCGCAGTCTGGGAGCTCTGCAACAAGAAGCTTGCCGAGCCATCGATGAGTGCGCGCGGTATTATCAAGCAGAGCGGAGTCGCCTTCATCGGTACGACCGACGATCCGATCGACAGCCTTGAATACCACAAGCTGATCGCCGCTGACGAGTCCTTCGATACAGTCGTTGCTCCATCCTTCCGCCCCGATAAGGCACTCAATATCGACAAGGCGGGCTGGCTCGAATACATCGGCAAGCTCTCCGAGGTCTGCGGCTACAAGATCGATTCGATCGCGTCGCTCAAGAAAGCTCTCTCGGACAGAATCGACTATTTCGCATCCTGCGGATGCCGTGCGAGCGACCACGGACTCGATTTCATGGTCTACGCCGAAGCTCCCGACGAGGAGCTTGAAGCAGTCCTTGCAAGAGGTCTTGCAGGTGAGACCGTTCCCTCTGCCGAAGCAGAAGCATTCAAGACTTCCCTTCTCGTCCATTGCGCGAAGGAATACGTCCGCGTCGGCTTTGCAATGCAGCTACACTACAACTGCCTGCGCAACCCGAACTCCGCGATGTTCGCTAAGATCGGTCCCGACACGGGATTCGACTGCATCGGTCCGAACGACGGCTGCCGCAAGCTTGCCTCGCTTCTTGACCGTCTTTATAAGGAAAACAGCCTGCCGAGAACCGTCATCTACAGCCTTGACGCATCCGACAATGCCTTTATCGACACCATAATCGGCGCGTTCCAGGGCACCGAGGTCGCGGGCAAGATCCAGCACGGAAGCGCTTGGTGGTTCAATGACAACAAACAGGGTATGCGCGAACAGCTTATCAGCCTCGCCAATCTCTCGATCCTCGGCAACTTCGTCGGTATGCTGACCGACTCGCGCTCCTTCCTCTCCTACACACGCCACGAATATTTCCGCCGCATCCTCTGCTGCCTCATCGGCGAGTGGGTCGAGAACGGCGAATACCCGAACGATGAGAAGGCTCTCGGCGAGATCGTCCGCGGTATCTGCTACAAGAACGCAAAAAGATATTTTGAATTATAATAAGATTTTCAATAAATCGGAGGTAAAAAATGCCAATGCAAATGACATTCCGCTGGTACGGCGAGGGTAACGACCGTATCAAACTCTCGGATATCAAGCAGATCCCCGGTGTTACAGGCATCGTCTGGGCTCTGCATCACAAGATGCCGGGCGAGATCTGGGAGATCGATGAGATTGCCGAGGTCAAGCGTCAGCTCGACGAATACGGCTTCAATATGGACGTCGTTGAGTCGGTCAACGTCCACGACGACATCAAGATCGGACTTCCCACCCGTGACGGCTACATCGAAAACTACAAGCAGACGATCCGCAATCTTTCGCAGTTCGGAGTCAAGGTCATCTGCTACAACTTCATGCCCATCTTCGACTGGACGAGATCGAATCTCTTCCATCCCGTCGGAGACGGCTCGACCGCTCTCTTCTACGAAAAGAATATGATCCAGGACGACTACAACGCTATGGCGAAGTACATCCTTGATTTCACCGAAAAATACAATATGTCCTTCCCCGGCTGGGAACCCGAGAGAATGGCAAAGCTCGACGAGCTCTTCAAGGCTTATGCAGACGTTGACCACGAAAAGCTCTGGGCAAACCTCCAGTACTTCCTTGAGGCGATCATGCCCACCTGCCGCGAGTGCGACATCAAGATGGCTATCCATATGGACGACCCGCCCTGGGATATCTTCGGTCTGCCCCGTCTTCTCATCAACGAGGAAAACATCGACCGCTTCCTCCGTATGGTTGACGACGAGTACAACTGTCTGACTCTCTGCTCGGGCAGCCTTGGCGCAGATCTCTCGAACAACGTAGCCGATATCGTCCGCAAGCATTGCGACCGTATCGCTTTCGCTCACATACGTAACGTAAAGCATTTTGAAAACGGCGACTTCTCCGAGGCAAGCCACCGCGATTGCGACGGCGACACGGGTATCCTTGAGATCCTCAAGGCTTACCACGATTGCGGCTTCGAGGGATACATCCGTCCCGACCACGGACGTCATCTCTGGGGCGAGGGTCCCGGTACAGTCCGTCCCGGCTACGGTCTCTATGACCGCGCGCTCGGCATAATGTATATGCTCGGCGTATGGGACAGCCTTGACAAATTCGATAAAAGCCAAGCGTAAAACTGTGTTTTACGCTTGAAGCGCGCGCTTATCGCCGCTTGACAAAATCGGAAATTTTGTCAGCTCCCCTCGGCGCGCGGACTCGCTCTGCTCGTCTGAAAGGTGTTTTTTCGGCGGCAAAGCCACCAAAAAAACAAATATAAAAATTATGCTAATTTATAAATTGGCAAAAACTCGAAATAATTTTAAGAGGTATAATATAATGATCAATCTTCCACTTAACATTGATTACAGCGGCAAGGTAGTTGTCGTTACCGGCGCGGGCGGACTCATCTGCGGCGCGATGGCACGCGCGTTCGCTCAATCGGGCGCAAAGGTTGCGGCTCTCGACCTCAACGAAGAGGCTGTAAAGAAGCTTGCCGACGAGCTCAAGGCAGAAGGCTTCATCTGCGAGGGCTACAAGGCAAACGTCCTTGATCCCGAAATGCTTGAAGAGGTGCATCAGGCTGTCATCGCCGACCTCGGTAAGTGCGACATCCTCGTAAACGGCGCGGGCGGAAACAATCCCCGTGCAACCACAGATAATGAATATCAGCACGAGGCTAAAGAGGGCGGCAAGTCCTTCTTCGACCTTGATCCCTCGGGCGTTGACTTCGTATTCAAGCTCAACTTTCAGGGTACCCTCCTTCCCACACAGGCATTTGCAAAGGATCTCGTTGAAAAGAAGGGCGGATGCATCCTCAATATCTCCTCGATGAACGCATACACCCCCCTCACCAAGATCCCCGCATACTCCGCCGCTAAGGCAGGTATCTCGAACTTCACTCAGTGGCTCGCTACCCACTTCGCAGGAACCGGCATCCGTTGCAACGCTATCGCTCCCGGATTCCTCGTTTCCGCACAGAACCGCGCGCTCCTCTTCAATGAGGACGGCACTCCCACCGCAAGAAGCGCAAAGATCCTGAGCGGAACTCCCACGGGCAGATACGTTGACGCCGACGAGCTTCTCGGTGCAACTCTCTTCCTCTGCGACGACCGTGCGGCATCCGCCATCACCGGTGTTGTTCTCCCCATCGACTGCGGTTTCGCTGCATACTCAGGTGTATAAGGAGGCATAATTATGGAAAAGTATATTCCCGTTGTCGTGATCAAGGAGCTTTCCGAGACCGACAAGATTCTGACCGCTCTCAAGCACAGCGGCATCAACACAGCGGAGATCACCTTCCGTACCGCTTGCGCGGCTGAGGCGATCGCATACGCTTGCAAAAACTATCCCGAAATGTCTATCGGTGCGGGCACCGTTATCAATGCCGAGCAGTGTGAGGCTGCTCTCGCGGCGGGTGCGCAGTTCATCGTATCTCCCGGACTTTCGGTTGACGTTGCAATTATTTGTAATGAAAGAGGCATTCCCTACTACCCCGGATGCGTAACTCCCACAGAGATCATGGCGGCTCTCGAGCTCGGCATCACCACCGTTAAATTCTTCCCCGCGAACGTTTACGGCGGTCTTTCCGCACTTAAGGCTCTTTCGGGTCCCTTCCCGCAGGTCAAATTCATCCCCACGGGCGGAGTTGACCGCTCAAACATCGACGAATTCCTCGCTTTCGACAAGATCGCCGCGATCGGCGGCAGCTTCTTCGTCAAGGAAGCTCTTGAAAAAATGGAGGCAGAAAAATGAGCAAGGTAATAACCTTTGGCGAGATCATGCTTCGTCTCGCACCCAATGGATACTATAGATTCTTCCAGAATGACCAGATGCAAGCTACCTTCGGCGGCGGCGAGGCAAACGTAGCGGTTTCTCTTGCCAACTTCGGCATCGAGAGCTCATACGTAACCAAGCTCCCGAAGCACGCTATCGGTCAGGCGGCTGTTGATTCGCTCCGCTACTTCGGCGTTGACACATCGAAGGTCGTTCGCGGCGGCGATCGCGTCGGCATCTACTACCTCGAAAAGGGCGCATCCCAGAGAGGCTCGGTCTGCATTTACGACCGCGCACATTCCGCGATCGCAGAGGCACAGCCCTCCGATTTCGATTGGGATCAGATCTTCAACGGTGCCGATTGGTTCCACTTCACGGGTATCACTCCCGCTCTCGGCGGCAAGCTCGTTGACGTCTGCATCGAGGCTTGCAAAGCCGCAAAGGCAAAGGGTGTAAAGATCTCCTGCGACCTCAACTACCGCGGCAAGCTCTGGACAAGAGCCGAGGCGCGCGAGGCTATGACCAAGCTTTGCGAGTACGTTGACGTCTGCATATCGAACGAGGAGGACGCAAAGGACGTATTCGGCATCGAGGCTGAGGGCACCGATATTTACGGCGGCAAGCTCAACCACGAGGGCTACAAGTCTGTTGCAAAGCAGCTTGCAGATAAATTCGGTTTCGAGAAGGTTGCCATCACTCTCCGTACCTCGATCTCGGCATCCGACAACGACTGGGCAGGTATGCTCTACGATGGCGAGAACTACTGCTTCTCGAAGTCCTACCACCTCCACATCGTTGACCGTGTCGGCGGCGGCGACTCCTTTGGCGCAGGTCTGATCTACTCGCTCCTCTCGGGCAAATCCACTCAGGGTGCGATCGAATTCGCAGTTGCGGCATCCGCGCTCAAGCACTCGATCGAGGGCGACTTCAACCGCGTAAGCGTCTCCGAGGTCGAAAAGCTTGCGGGCGGCGACGGAAGCGGCAGAGTTCAGAGATAAATTTCTAAATAAAAAAGATGCAAGTCACGCGACTTGCATCTTTTTATTTAATTAGCTGAGGTAAACCCCTCATTTTTCTCAAGCGAAACAACAATGTCGTTGAAGGTCTCCTGCGCCGCGAGGAAGCTGATCAGATCGTCACCAGCAATCGATGCGGGAGGATCGTAAAATACAACACTCACTCTGATGGGAGTCTCGACTCCATCGAGCTTAAGCGTTCCGACGTCAATGCCGCTCTCATTGTTGAAGAGGAGCGAAAATACCGTCTGATTTTCGCCACCTACACGCGCGCTGAAAATGATGCATCCGGTTCCGTCGCCGAAATAGACATCGGTTCCGATAAGCTCTGAAAACGCGCTCGAAAAGCTCATAGTGCCGTATGAGGTAGTGATCAGCACGATCTGCTCCTGCTCTTCAAGAGATTCTATCTTCAGCTCGGGAATATTCACCTCGCTGTTGAGAGGCTCCGAAGCAATAGGCGGCTCGGTTATGGGCGCATCCGACTGCGCCGGAATATTACTGCTATCCGAGGACTCGGGATCTTCCCCGCCCTTTGCGCAAAGCATAATTACTACAACGATCATCAAAACCAATATGATCGCCACGAACACCGAGATAAAGATCTTCGTCAAATTCTTTTCTGAAATTCCGGTCTTATTATTCATCTTTTTTCTCCTTTATCTTATGCTCTCGGTAAAAACGTCAAAATCCATACCGTTTCTGTACTCGGAGTATTTTTCGTAAGAATTAAGCGTATCAACGAGTATCGCGTGACGCTTTTTCTCGCGGTCCTCGGGCTTCGGCAGAGTCATATAATCGCCGTAAAGGAAGCTGAGCATCGCATCATATCCTGCGGGGATCGGATACTCCGCGCCCTCGAACTCGCCGTAGGTTATATCCGTGAAAAGCTCGCGCGGATATACGTTCTTCGAATAATCGCGTGCGGCGGCAAAGAAGCTGTGAACCGTTTTTCCGCCCTTCTTGCCCTTCTTCGCGATCCCGAGGAAGAGCCTCATCGGCATCAGCCTGCAAAGCTGCATAAAGATCTTCTTCTTTGCGCTTTTTGTCTCGTATCCTCTGCGGTAAAGCGATTTTGCGATGACGACCTTTGACGCGAGGAACTGTATCCTTCTGCAAAGCTCGGAATCCGCCGCATCATCGCAGGGGAAAATATCAATATAGATCCCCTGATGGACTTCCTTGTCCTTCGGATGGTATTTTTCGATGCAAGCCGTGCCGTTGAGCCTCAGCTTCGAGAAGAACATCGGCCAATGCTCGGAAAATTCCTTCTGAAGGAAAAAGGTCTCGCGGTCGAGATGCTTATCCGCCTCCAGGAGGAAACGGTCATAATCCTCGCGGAGCATAACGATATCGAGATCGTCATCCCACGGGATGAAGCCCTTATGTCTGACAGAGCCGAGCAGAGTGCCCGCAAAAAGCAGATATTTTATATCAAGCAGTCGGCAAACGCGGTCAAATTCTCGAAGCAGCTTAAGCAGTGCCTCGTGATGCTCCGCGAGTGTCGAGCATCTGATCTCATTCAGAGCCATCTCACACCTCGTCATCCGCGCAAAGTATATCGGCGATCATCGCGGACGCGCCGCCCTCGATCTCGCCGCGGTCTCTATACATTGATCTGTACGCCTTCTCGTTGCGGAGAAGCTTGTTGATGCCAGAATAGACCTCATCCTCGCGAGTGCCGATGATACGAACTGTGCCGCTGAGCATCTCCTCACGCCTTTCGCTGACGTCGCGAAGAATCAGCGTAGGCTTCCCGAGTGCCGCTGCCTCCTCCTGGATACCGCCGCTGTCGGTCAGCACAAGGAAGGAATTATCAAGGATATGATGAAAATCGACAACGCCGAGCGGCTTTGTCAGCATTATTCTCTCTTCACCCGCGAGCATTTCTTCGGCAATTCCCCTGATCTCGGGATTCATATGAACGGGATAAATGAGCTTGACGTCGGGGTTGTCCTCAACGATCCTGCGTACGGCTTTGAAGACGTTACGCATCGGCTCGCCGATATTCTCGCGGCGGTGAGTTGTAAGCAGAATAAGGCGCGATCCGCGAGCCCATTCAAGCTCGGGACAGCTATGCGGACCTTTAAGAGTTGCGCCGAGCGCGTCAAGGACCGTATTTCCCGTGACGTAAATGCGGTCGGGCTTCTTGCCCTCCGCGACAAGCGCGTATCTCGCTGACTTTGTCGGCGCAAAGTCGATATCCGAAACGAGAGAGACCGCGCGTCTGTTAAATTCCTCGGGATAGGGAGAGAAGATCGAATATGTGCGCAATCCTGCCTCGACGTGCGCAACGGGGATCTTCAGATAAAAGCAGGATAGTGCCGCGGCAAACGCAGTTGTCGTATCGCCGTGGACGAGCACAACGTCAGGATTTTCCTTGAGGAGAATCGGTTTAATACCGCCCATGATGCTCTCGGTGATGTCAAAAAGGCTCTGATCCTCCCTCATGACCGAAAGATCGTAGTCGGGTTCAACGCCAAAAGCTCCGAGTACAGAATCGAGCATCTCGCGGTGCTGACCGCTAACGCAGACGGTAACTTCAATTCCCTGTCTCATGCGAAGCTCATTCACAAGCGGACACATCTTTATCGCATCAGGACGTGTCCCGAAAACAGCCATTATCCTCTTCAAAACCTATCCCTCCCTTCAAAAATGCTATATAAAGGCATGGGGATTCGTGTTATCGAATCCCCGTATCATTATTCTTAATTACGATCAGTTTTTCGGAACGTAGAAGAGCTCAACTACGTTCTTCTTGAGCGAGTCAACATCGGGGAAAAACTCCATATGCTTCTCGCCGACTACGTTATCACCCTCGATAGTCCTGATCTCGGTGAATTCATAATCGATGATCGTTTGCGCCAGCTCTGTCAGCTGATTTGAGCTGCAGTCCGACACCATATAATCCGCCATCTTAAGCACAGCAGTCAGAACGAAATTCTCGTCGCTGTTCTTGCACTCGACACTCTTATCATAAAGAGCATCAAGATACTGACGCTGACGAACCATTCTCGTGCTGTTGGAGCTATCGTCAAGTCCTTTTCTCGAGCGGATATAGGTAAGAGCCTTTTCGCCCTTCAAAGTAACCGTCTCGCCCTTGACCAGCTCATCATCAATGCCCGCAAAATCATCGAGCACCGTAACTTCTACGCCGCCCACAAGGTCATTGTATACAGGTACAGAGTCCATAGTCACCGAAACGTAATGGTTCACGGTGATATTGTAGAGCATTGAAGAAACCGCATCGGCAGTATTGCGGCAGCTCACTTCCCTACCGTTTCCGTAGGTATGAGCAAGCGCAAGCTGCTTGTTGACCATACCGATCTTCTCGCCCGCGATACCCAATACCGGAATATCCGCCATTGTGTCTCGGTTGATATGAAGCGCGGTGACGGTCTTCTCGTTATCGTCGATAACAAGAAGCATAACAAAATCAGCCTGTTTGTTATTGGTGTAGCCCTCGATAGCCTCGACCTCGTCGAATTTATCAAGTCCCAAAACAAGCAGGGTTCTTATGCCTTCTTTAAGCTCGTACTCTGTTCCGTTATATTGCATAACAGACTGCGGTCCGGTTGTACCTTCGGGAAAATAGGCGGAATTCCTATTTTCCCAAAGATTCACGATCAGCAAAACGGTAGACAAGAGAAATATAAACAGAAAGACTCCGGCTGCTATGCGCAGGTTGCGATTCTTAATATCTCTTGAACTGCCCATGATCAGTTATTTGCAGATTATCAGTTCTCTCTCTTGCTGAGCTTGTAGCCAACAACGCCGAGAGCGGATACGGAAGCTACCATAAGTACAACGTAGATCCACATGTTGGAGGAATCACCGGTAGAAGAGGAACCGGGCTTGGTGTTGTAAACAAGTGCGAAGGGAGAAAGCTCTTCAACATAGAATGTGATGTTGCCTTCGCTGACGGTGGAGTCGAGAAGCTCCCACTTTTCGCCGTTCAGGTGAAGAATACCAACGTAGTTATCAACGAGCTCGGGCTTGATGGTGATGGTGAAGCCCTTGTGACCTGCATGCTGAGGGCACTCGTAGTAGCTTACGTCGAAGAGGTTACCGATTGCAAGAGCGGAGTGATCAATCTTGAGCTCTTCAGCAAGCTTGGTAAGCTCAGCCTTGAGCTGGTTGTTGATAACCTGAGAATTTACGATATCCTCGTATGCCTTCTCGATGAGAGCGCGGGTCTCAGCGGGAAGAGTGTGTCTCTCAGCGTAGGAGGTGATTACGAGCTTAGCGGTGCACTCGTGGTTACCGTTCTTGTAATCAACAAGGGTAGGAGCGGGAACGCCGGAGGGGCTGGAGATGAACTCTCCGAGTGCTGCAAAAGCGGGTACGCTCATAGCAACAACAAGTACGACGGTCATGAAAAATGCAAATACTCTTTTCATTTTCATTCTTCCTTTCTAATGTAGAAAATAAAATTATTTATTGATTTATTTCGAAACACAAAGGAGTTCCCTTGTGAATTCGCTTATGTGATGCAAGCACTCCCTGCCGAAGCGCTTTTCGATAATCTCCGATGCCTTTCCGATAGCGGGGGCACGGGTGGTAAGATTGTGGCAATCCGAGCCGATAACGTGGATGGTACCGCTTCCGAGCATATCAAGTGCGCGGCGTTTGGTAAAGAAGCCGGTAAAGAAGCTTGCGTTTACCTGCGTCAGCACCTCGCTCTCGAAGAGTCTTTCCCAAGCCTCGGGGCTCTGGAAGGAAAGATAGCGGTCAATGTGAGCCAAAACGACAGTCACTCTGCCCGAACGTGCAAGCGCAGTGACCTCCTTGAGAGTCAGCTCCGACCATTTGCTGAAGGGCATTTCGAGCAAAAGCACTCGGCTGTCTCCCGCACAAAGGAGCTCGAGCCCCTCAAGACGGTGGATCCCGTCGTAGTATTTCACCTCAGCACCGAGAATTATCTGCGGCAATCCGCTCAGATCAGCCTCCTGCAATTTTGCATACGCCCTCGCGCGCCTTTCGAGAAAGGTCTCGACGGACATACGGTCGGGATAAAAATGCGGAGTTGCGACAACGGTATCAACGCCCTGCTCGGAAAGCATCCGAAGAAGCTCAAGGCTTTCCTCAACGCTCGCGCTGCCGTCATCGATCGCGGGAAGGATATGGCTGTGAAAATCTATCATTCAGACTTTTTCTGCTCCCCATGAGAGGATCTCTGCTTTTTTCTGACCTCGTTGCCGTCCTCATCGGTGGTGGTATAGTATCTGTAGTACTTATAATACTTATACTTCTTGTACTTTCCGTATGCGCCACCGTCATGCTTTGCGCCGTTGAGTACGCATCCGAGAACCTTTACGTTCGAGAGCTTGAGCTGTCTGAAGCAACGCTCGATCTCGCTCTTTTCGGTATAGTCCTCACGGACGACCACGACAAGTCCTGTAATATGACCCGAGATCGCCATGGCGTCGGATACGATATTTACGGGAGGAAGGTCAACAACGATATAGTCAAACTCCTCAGCCATGGTGTTGAGCAACGATCCCATTCTGCGCGAGCCGATAAGCTCGGAGGGGTTGGGAGGAAGCTCGCCCGCGGGCATAATGTACCAATTGTCGAGGACGGATGATTTCAGCGTGTCAAGCGGACGGATCTCGGTCTTCATAAGATAGTTCGTAAGACCGTAATCGCCGTTGATATCCATCTTCTTCGCGATACTCGGAATTCTCATATCTCCGTCGATAAGGAGAACCTTCTTTCCGCTTTCCGCGAGAACGTAGGAAAGGTTTACAGCGGTCGTACTCTTGCCCTCGCCTCTCATCGAGCTTGTGATGCCGATGATGGGGCACTTAACGCCTTCGGGAAGAGTGAATTTAAGATTGGTTCTGAGAACCTTGTACTGCTCTGTGGATGTAAAATCAAGATCCTTATGCAGAACAGTCTTTACAGCACCCGACGAAAACGGAGTCGGTATGCGACTTTTTTTCAAAAATCCCATTTTATCTACCTACCCTCATTTTGTATGATGCTTATGGCTCTGATAATAATAGCCGTAAGACTTGGAATCGGTATTGACAAGATCGGGGATCTTGGCAAGGATCGGATAATCGTAATTCTGGAGGATGTATTCCTCACCTCTGATTGTATCGTCGCGCATGTCGATAACGACAAGAACAAGCACGCAGATGATCGCGCCGACGAGCATTCCGACGACGGTAAAGCCCGTAATACTCGGAGCAACCTTCTTGAGGTTGACAGCACCCGAGTCAACGACCTCCATCGAGCTTCCCGCGATGATCTCGCTGATTCTCGTGGGGAGAACGACCGCGATCGCATTCGCGATATCGGCAGCCTCATAGGGATCGGTCGAGGTTACGGTTATGCGCATTACCTCGGTACCGTTTACAGATTCCGCAACCACCATATCCTCAAGCTCATCGAAGGTGTAGTCAACGCCCGCCTTTTCGATGACCTTATTATAGGTCGTGCGGTTATCAAGCATTACAATATATGTATCAACAAGGCTTCTTGCACCCAAAAGCTCGGAATTCGTTACGTTAAGTATCTCACCGACGGAGAAGCTGCCGTTGTTGACGTAAAGCATGACCGAGGAGGAGTACTTGGGAGTGATTCCGAAGGCTGCAACACAGAATCCGAGAATACCCGAAAGCACCGTTACAATCGCTATGATCCATGCTTTTTTCCAAAGAGATTTGATAATCTGCACCAGATCGACAGAATAAAAATCTCTGTTGTTTTGTGTTTTCTCCATATATATTTATCTCTCCGAAAAATTAAAGCTGAAATAAGACGGTATAATGGCACGACACAAAAAGCGCCGTCAACAAACACGTCTACTTATACGTCCTTTATATTATATCATAAGTCAACATAAATTGCAATAGATTTTCAAAAAAATTTCTACTTAATAAATAACGCTGCCCATTTTCGGGCAGCATTATGTCAATATTTGATAGTTCGGTCATATCCGTTGCCTACGTAGTGGGCGTATATCGTTCTTGTATCTCTGTTTACGGTGATCATACAATAGCTCGTTCCCGATTCCTCGTCATAAATATAGGTACCCTTTTCAGCATCCCAATGGCATTTGGTGTAGAAAAGCGGCTCACCGTTTTTATCGAAATCGCCCCATTTTTCCTCATATGCGGGCAAAGATCCGATCGGCGTGTTCTCTCTTCCCGCGCACATATTGGGTGCGCAGAGTCTTGGGAGCCAAGGCTCGACCGAATCCGACGACGAAATAATATCCTGCTTGAAATTATGGATATGTCCGTGGATACTGCAAATAATTTCTGCGCGGGCAGAATATCCGAAATCATACCTTATACTGTAAAAGCTTCCCTCGAGAGTATATTCTATCGAGCCCGATCCGCCCTCTCTGTACGCCTCGAGCACGAGAAGAAGACGAGTGATATCCTTCGTATAGTCGAGCGGCGCGTGAGAATTTATGATGATCCCCCACTCGGCGGCGTTCTTTTTATCCGAAAAATCAAGTGCTGTATCCGCAAGCCACTTAAGCTGTGCCGAGCTTACGCCGAGAGCGGGAGCTTCCCAGCCCTTAATGAAGGCATATTCGGTATAAACGTCAGAGGTGTTGAGGAAGATCATTCTGATCTTATCATCGGGGAAATCGATATATCCGTATCCGCCCTTCGGATTAGCGGGATCAACAGTCAGCCCGCGGCTGTTCGAGTCGATGTACTCGTAAAGCTCATCGTTTGTCGTCGGACGCTCGGCATCGGCATAATAATTTATCTCGTGATTGCCGCGGATCCAGGCAACAGGGAAATCGCCGAGGTTGCCAAAGGTGTCGCGGACGTACTCGAAATCGGCTTTGATATGATCTATAGAATAGCTGTGCCCCGACGCAGTATAGTCTCCGAGCATAGCCGCGGCGTCGATCATGGTCAGCTTCTCCATCAGCGAGAGCGTTCTTACCGCAAACTCACAGGATTTCTTGGTCGGGAGCTGATTATATCCCGTTCCGACGTTGTCAACGTGGATATCCGACATCGTGGCAAAGGTAAAGCTGTTCTCTCCCCTTACCGCATTGATCGCCGCCGAAACACGTTCAGCCTCGATCAAAGCGAGACTCTTTTGGCTGACCTCGTCCATAACAAGATCGCAGTAGAGGCACTTTTTCTGCCTTACGCTGATCTCTGCCGTGCTCTTTTCGTCATTGGTGAACCACTCGCCGGCAACGTGCCCCGGCGACTCGGTGATCTCTGTGTGCAAAATCGCGGTACATCTCGAGCAGACCTTATGCTTAATGCCGTCCGAGGTGCAGGAAAGTACCTGCTCGGTCACGGTCCAGCCCTCGCTGTGACCGAAAGCCGACGTTATCTCTCTGTCAAGAATTTCGCCGCAAGCGCCGCATTTCTTTTCCTTAACGCCATCGGAGGTACAAGATGCGCGGCTGAGGGTGACCCATTGCTCGTTTCTGTGACCGCGCGGAGCAAGCTCGCGGCTTTGAGTCTCGCCGCAAGAGCAGCTTCTGGTTTCAAATCCCTTTTCGGTACAGCTTGCCGATCCGAGGACCCTCCAAGCACCGAAGACGTGACCCTTCATCGGGATATTCTCGCTCTGCAGAAGCTTCGCGCATCTCAAGCAGTTCAACACTCTGATGCCGTCAGCGGTACAAGTCGCTTCTGCGGAGACCGTCCACTTACCGTCAACATGTCCGAGAGCGCGGGTATCCCTGATTTGAGTCTCGCCACAGTCACAGCTTCTTGATTCGAGTCCCATATTTTCGCAGGTCGACGCCTTGACCACCTTCCAAGAGCCCCAAAGATGCCCGTGCGGTGCCTCGGTCGTTATTTCTTCCGTCGTGACTTCTTCCGTCGTAAATTCTTCTGCCGATACCTCTTCTGTAGTGACTTCTGCTGTAGTGACTTCCTCAGTTGTCACCTCTTCTGTCGTGATCTCTTCGGTTGTGACTTCCTCGAAAGTAATTTCCTCAGTCGTTATCTCTTCGGTCGTAACCTCATCGGTCGTTATCGGAGGAGAAGAGGTCGTTCCCTCATTTGTTACCGCCTCGGAGGGGGTCTCTGGCTCCGTCACCTCGGGTATGCCGTTATTGCAGGATGAAATGATCAGAGTGAAAAGCAGTATAATAATCGGCAATATGATTTTTGATGCCTTTTTCATTCGTTTCTCCCGTCACATCTTGTCCGCGAGCGTTTTCCCCTTCTGCCAGATAGGAGAGAGGAAATATATCATACTCGGGATCGCAAAGCCGTAGGGAGCTAGTCCGTAGCCGAGGACGAATCCGTAAAATCCCCATCCAAGCTTGATTCCGAAGAGCCAGGAAAGACCTATTCTGAGCACAACTCCGTCGAGAAGTGCCAGAGCCATACTTAGACGCGCGTTTCCGATACCCTGAACGAAGGCTCCGCTTCCGCGCATTACGGCAAGCGCGGGGAACATCCAGAGGATCGCGCTGATAAATACCGCAGACTGCGCGTGCACAAGCGGGTCATCCGAGAAGAGCATGAACATATACTTGCCGAAGCAGACGTAGAGCACCATAAAGAAGACGGTAAGCGCGGCGGAATAAGCCCACGCGTAATAAACGACCTTCTTCGCGCGCTTTTGTTCTCCCGCGGCGATATTCTGGCTGATCATAGGCATTGCCGCGTACTGAATACCCTGCGAGATCTTGTTGACGATATCGTCGATCTTGACGCCCGCGCCGAAGGTTGCCGATTCAACGACTCCGATATCGTTTATCATAGCATTGACGAAAAGCATCGAAAGGTTGATGCATCCCGATTGGATAGCCATCGGAGTGCCGAGCGAGGCGATCATACCCGCGTATTTTTTCTGAATCTTGAAGCTTTCCTTCTTGAAATCGAATCCGAAAGCTTCCTTATTCTTATATAAGTAATAAATCGCAAAAATGAATGCGACAGCCTGTCCGATTATCGTTGCCCAAGCCGCACCCGCAACTCCCCATCCGAGATAGCCCGTGAAAAGCAGGTCAAGTACAAGGTTGATCGCCGACGCGATACCGATAAAGACGAAGGGACGCTTCGAGTCACCCATGCCGCGAAGGACGGCGGAGACCATATTGTAGCCCGCCGTAAAGACGAGTCCGCCCGCGCAGATGAGCAGATAATCGATCGCCATATCGTAGGATTCCTCGGGCATCTTCATGACGTCCATGATCCAGACGTGCGCCGCGATGATTATGACCGAAAGGATCGCGGAAAATATTGTCAGAATACTGAAAAGCGTGCCGATGATGTCGTTCATCTCGCGTTTTTTACCCGCACCAAGTGCCTGCGAGACGAGGACCTGACCCGCGTTCGAGAGTCCGAGACATACCATCGTCGCAAAATTGACGATCTGACTTGACTGCGAGACCGCGGAAAGCCCGGGTGTGCCGACGTATTCGCCAACGATGATCATATCTATCGTGCTGTAAAGCACCTGAAGCGCGTTCGAAGCCATAAAGGGCAGCGTAAATAGCAAAAGCTGCCTCGGTATATTTCCTTTTGTGAAATCCTTAGTTATCTTACCGGATGCCAATTTCGAATCCTCCGTTGCAATAATTAATATTATTTTATCATAAATTTTGGAATATGTCAACGGCTTTTGGCATAGGTAAACAAAAGGAATTGATTCATTTACTTGAGTAATTCAGTCCCCGTTTTTTATGTGATTTACATCCTCATCCACCGCAAGCGGTCCCCCTTCCCCCACTTGGGGAAGGTAAAAGAGTTGGTCCGTGATTCATCGCATTTCAGCGAATATCGTTTCATTTTCAACCTATACAAAGTCAAAAAGGAATATTAGAATCAATTTGCACTCATAACAGAGTATATGCAAACTCTTTTAATAGAATATTCCTTTTTGATATGCATAATTGTCGAATTGAATGTAATTCGCTGTACAAATGGAGTTCTCGCGCAAACCATTCTACCTTCCCCAAGTGGGGGAAGGGGGACCGCCGTGGGGCGGTGGATGAGGATGTCCGAAAAATGCTGATTACAGTACATCTTTTTGTTTTATCATATAATTCTTTCTTTATTCGAGGTTTTCACGTAGTTAAAGGGCTGATCCATTGATTGTTGATGGATCAGCCCACTAAATTATTCTTTTGATTAATTGATAAAGAGTACAGCGTCGGTTGCCGCGGTGAACTTATAGGGATCAGCGCAACCGGTAACAACGTTTCCGCTGATCTCGGTAGCTGATGCATATTCACCCGAAACCGATCTTTCGTCAACGATAAGGGGCGAGCCCGAGTTGTTTGCGGAGAACACGTTATCCTTGATCCTGATGATAGCCGCCGTGCTGTCGCGGTTGATATCGATCCAGGGAGCGTGTGCCGCACTTTCGCGGTCGTCAACGAATACGCAGCCGTTGATCTCGATCTCGACCTCCTTCTTGCCGGGCTCAAGCTTGGTCAGGTGATAGTTAGGAGCCGCAAGATCACGTCTGAGGTTGATCGAGAAGATCGTGGTATTGGTATTTCTGAACATACAGTCGGTGATCAGGATCTTATCCGTTCCGCTGTCGCCGGCAGTACTGAACTTTTCAACAAGACCCTTGCCGCAGTCCGCGCCCATATAAAGCCCCTTGACCTCGAGAGTTTCAAAGCTCATTCTGAAGAGATACTGCTTGAGAGCACCCTCGACGCGGATGTTCTCGATCTTTGCGTGTCTCTTGTAGAGGACGGGATTGGTGTCGTCCTTGGGATAGTAGGGCGAGAAGAAGAAGACATTGTTGGTGTTGGTGATATCACAAACGAGGATATTTCTCATTTCTATCTCGATCTCGCCTTCATTACCCGAGTTCTGACGGATAAGGAAGCCCTGCGAGAATTGGAAGCCGTCGATAACGATCTTCTTGCAATCCGAATAAACGGTTGCGTTCCATACGCCGAGACCCCAGTTACCCATAATGATAGCCTCTTCATCTTCGTTTGCACGCAGAGGATTGAGGGTCCAGTCATCAAGCTGATTTGCGCCTCTTACGTTGGGATCAATACCCGCCTTGGGTCCGAGAACGGTGAGATTCTTCTGGATCTGGAAATTCTCGATATACATACCGGGAAGAACGAACATCGTACCGTCCGCGGGAGCAGCATCGTGGCCCTCGGGGAGAGTGCAGAATGCATCCTTACCTACGGTCGCCTTGTATTTTACGCCGCCGAAGGTGAATACCACGGTCTCGCCGTTCTTGCCGAAATCATCGTCTACAACAACGGTATTTGCGGGAAGCTCAACAGCACCGCTTACGTCAACGCCGGGAGTTGCGGGATCGTTTGCGCCGGGATTATTCGTAATGGGAGCCGCAATGATCTTCTTGCAGAGGTCAAGGAGCTCGGGAACGTATGCGGCGTGCTCTTCAACGCTGGGGTGATAGGAAGCGACAGAGTTGACGGAGCGCTTTGCCTTATACATATAGTATCCTGCAGATTCGCCGCCAAGTTCATCAAATATCTGGGTGATATAAGCAGCATAAGTACCGTTCTTCATATTGGTTACTGCAAGGAACTTGCAGTCCGCGCCGTTCTTTTCCTTCGCGTACTCGATAAATGCCTTGAAATCGTCCTTGAAGGTCTGCTGATTGATCGCCTTGGTCTCGTCGTTGGTGCCGATGTTTACGACGATAAGGTTTGCCTTGCGTGCGAAATCGTATTCAGTCTTGCTGTCCTTGCCGTAGCAGGCGTAGCGGTAGCCGAGCGGAACGCCGGGTGTACCGCAGCAGATGCCCTGACCCGAAAGAGCGGTGAGGGAGTAATCTGCGTCAAGAGCCTCTGCGAGCATGTAGGAATAGCCGAGAGTAGCGTCCTGAGAGGTGTATTTGCCGTCGAAGGTACCGATAGTACCCCAAGCGCAGGTGATACTGTCGCCGACGAACTCAACGTAAAGCTCCTTAGCCTTGGGAGCTTCCTCGGAGATAAAGCCCGTGAGCTTGACGGATGTGAACGCCGCAAGCGCGAGAGTGTAGCCCGTGACCTTGATCACGCGGACGGTATGCGTGCCGTTCGGGATGTCCTTGAGAAGGATCTCGCCCTTACCGTTGATTTCAAAATAAACGCTGTCGCCGTTCTTCCAG
Organism: Eubacteriales bacterium; assembly: GCA_045632925.1. GTDB lineage: Bacteria > Bacillota > Clostridia > Oscillospirales > CAG-272 > CAG-390. The sequence goes on from JAZQXP010000043.1 coordinate 22,954, forward strand.
GGCTCGCCGTCAACGTATGCGCGGAAGTATGCACCCTTGTCGTTGGTCTCAACCGAGAAAGTCATATCACCTTCGCAGGTTGCGGTGAACTCGATGCCCGATGCGCTCCAGTCGGCGTTGATAGCCGTGTCGGAGGCGAGGTTACGAACGCCGAGGATCTTGATGCCCTTGGTGTTCTTGTTGAGAGACACGGTCTGCTCCGTGAGAACCACGGGCTCGGTGTCGGGAGCTTCGGTAACGTCGGGAGCCGCTGTGGTGTCGGGAGCCTCGGTGGGCTCGGGAGCTCCTGTGGTCTCTGCGGGATCTCCGCCGCAAGCAGTCATGAGCATCGTGCCCGAAAGCATAAGCATTGCCATGATGCAGGAGAGGAGTCTTACAAATGTTGACTTTTTCATAATTGGATTCCTCCTAAATAATATATCAGTTCTAGTTTGATGAAACCGTGCGTAAAGATACGGGAATCTGCAAACCCATAACTGTCGTGAGCTCTAAAACAAGTTGTTTTCAGCTTCAATTATATCATAAAAAAGATTGATTTTCAACCCCAACTGTGCTATAATTAAAGAAAAAACGGAGATCTGCCATGCAACGTTGGAATTACTATACATCAAATGAGATCAAGCCCGAGGGTTGGCTTCGCCGTCAGCTCGAAATTCAAGCCGAATCGCTTGCGGGCAACCTTGACAAAGTCTGGCGCGACGTCCGCGACAGCAAATGGATCGGCGGCGACGCCGAGGGTTGGGAGCGCGTGCCCTATTGGCTCGACGGCTTCATCCCGCTCGCATACCTCCTCGAGAACGAGGATATGATCGCGCGCGCCAAGAAATACATAGACGCCATCATATGCTTCCAGAAGCCGAGCGGATGGATCTGTCCTTGCACCGAGGAAGAGATCCCGACCTACGACTCCTGGGCGGTACAGCTCATCTCGAAGGTCCTCGTTGTCTATTACGAATGCTCGGGCGACGAGCGCATCCCCGACGTCCTCTACCGCGTGGTCAAAAATTACTACGATCTTCTCTCCTCGGGAACGATCACCCTCTTCAAGTGGGGCAAATACCGTTGGTTCGAGACCTTTATCGCCATCGGATTCCTCAAGGGAGTCTATAAAGAGCCCTGGCTCAACGATCTCGCCCGAATTCTCAAGGATCAGGGTACGGATTACTCGAAGCTCACGGGTCTTTGGAAGCGTCCGCTCAACAAGTGGACCTACGACACCCATATCGTCAACCTCGCAATGATGCTCAAGTACGAGGCGGTCAGCCACCGCTATCTCGGCGAGGAATACACCGACGTAGCCGAAAAGCTATCCGAGGTGCTCCGTACCTATAACGGCACCCCCGTCGGACTCTTTACGGGCGACGAATGCCTCGGCGGTCTCTCCCCGATCCGCGGCACTGAGCTCTGCTCGGTTGCCGAGCAGATGTACTCCTATGAGCTTCTTTTCGCAGAAAGCGGCGACTTCAAGTGGGCAGAGCGTCTTGAAATGCTCGCCTTCAATGCGCTCCCCGCTACGATCAGCGACGATATGTGGGCTCATCAGTACGATCAGCAGAGCAATCAGATTGCCTGCATCCGCTTCCCCGGCAAGCCGCTCTTCGGAACCAACAAGCACGAAGCGCACCTTTTCGGTCTCGAACCCGAATACGGATGCTGCACCGCCAATTTCGGTCAGGCTTGGCCGAAGCTTGCCCTTTCGACGTGGGCTTTCAACAGATTCAAGACGATCTGCTCGGTCGTTCCGCTTCCCTCCTCCATCGAGACCGAATGGGCAAACATTACGCTTAAGACGAATTATCCCTTCGAAAACGTCCTCGAATACACCATCGAGGCAAAGGAAGACTTCAATTTCTTCGTCCGCCTCCCCGCAAGGATCGACAACGTCAGAGTAAACGGAAAACGCCACTGCGATCCCGTATTCCTCAGCCAGTTCCTCAGCGCGGGTATGGAGGAGACTCTCACCGTCACCTTCGACACCAAGCCCGAATTCATCGACCGCCCGCATAACCTCAAGAGCGTGCGCTGCGGATCGCTCGTATTCTCGCTTCCGATCGAGTACGAAAAGAAGATGTACGAATACGAACGAAAGGGCGTCGAGCGCAAATTCCCCTACTGCGACTACGAATATATCCCGAAGTCTGATTGGGGCTACGCATTCTCATCCTTTGATTTCAAGGTAAACCGTAAGGAAGTCACCGATATTCCCTTCTCGTCCGAAAAACCGCCCGTAACGCTTACGGCAAGGATGCGCAAGATCTCCTGGGGGCTCGAAGACGGTTACGAACACGTCTGCGCCAAGCTTCCCGAATCGCGTACGCCGATCTCGGACGAGCTTGAGATCGAGCTTTATCCCTACGGCTGCGCAAAGCTCCGTATGACTGAAATGCCGCTGATATGAAAAAACTGATAATTATTTCTCTGCTTCTGTCGCTCCTGCTTTTTGCATCCTGCTCGCCGACGGAGGTACCCGAGATTCCCGAAACCGAGTCGACCACAGCCGCGGAAACGACTGCCGAGGAAACTCTCCCCGCAGAGCCCGGCATCACGATCGCGGGCAACGATATCTCGAATTACACAATCGTACACGACGGTACGAAAGCAGCTGCTGAATTTGCCTCCGATCTCCGTCTGCTGATCTACAAAACCGTCGGTTGCCGCCTTGAAACCAAGAAAAAAACAGCCGCCATCGGCGACTACGAGATCCTCATCGGCAAGACCAACCGAGCAGAAAGCGCAGAGGTAAGATCCGATTACTCCCGCCCGAACGTCTACTACGACGTAAAGGTCGTCGGCAGTAAGCTCGTCATCATGGCGGAAGGCAGAACGACCCTCAAAAAGCTCGCATCCGAGCTGAACGCACTCATCGAGGGCGGCGCGACCTCAGCGGTTGAACTTGCGGACACACCGATCAGCGGCAACATCATTGCCGAGGTCGATAAGGGTGCCAACTCGGTCAGTATGGCGGAACGCGCAGAGGGAACCGATCTCCGCATCTTCCATTGGAATTTTGCCGCCCCCTATCTCGATCCAAAGGTCACGACTCCTCCCGTCGTCTACACCGATAACGTCACGCGCGGAGAGGATATGGCGGATATGATCCTTCAGCTTCTCCCCGATATCATCACGACCAACGAGTTTTATGCAAGCCACAACGGCAACACCACCTTTTTCGATGCCGTTATGAATCAGCTCGGCGAATACTACGTCTGTCTCGACTCACCTTACGACAAGGATAAGCCCGAGGCGGGTGCCGACGCGATCAAGGGAAAGACGGTCAACTCGAACATCATCTACCGCAAGGATATCGGTCTTGAGGTCGTCTCCTCTGCTTGGAGGTATTCAACGCAGAAGACAAGCACCTCGAGCGCGAACCCGATGGGTTATATCTACTACCACGGCTCGCACACCGCAGTTTTCTCTTATAAAGGAAGCAAATTCATCCTGTCTACCGCGCATTATGCCGACAGCCGCTCGAGCAATCAATGGGCACGTGAGCAGCTGTCCGCAATCGCAGATGCAAAAGCCGCGCACGGCTCTTCTCTCCCCGTCATTCTGACGGGCGACCTCTACACGAGCTACAATCAAAGCTCTCAGGGAAGCGGATATAAATTCCTCGTTGCCTCGGGCTACAGTGACGCACAGCGCACCGCCGCCGTCAACGCCAACCGCAACACCTCGCAGGGCACCTTTCACAAGATTGGCGAGCGCGAAACAAACCGCATATCCGAGGACTTCATCTGGTACACGGACGGCTTCAAGGCTCTCTGCTTCAAGGTCCTCGCAAACCAAGTGACCGATGACGCAAGCGACCACTACCCCGTAATGGCGGACATATCATTTGATTAAAGAGACTTACTTATGGAAACAAAAAAGCCGCTCTTTTCAGGGAACGATCTATTCAAAATTGCATTTCCACTGATCCTTCAGCAGATTCTCGCGGTCACAATCGGTATGGTCGACACGATGATGGTATCGACTGCGGGCGAAGCCTCGGTTTCGGGCGTTTCTCTGGTAAACTCGCTCGATACGATGCTCGTCATCGCATTCGGCGCGCTCGTATCGGGCGGTGCCGTTGTTACCGCGCAGTTTCTCGGGCAGAAGAATCGGGAAAGCGCGCTCGAATCGGCAAAGCAACTCGTCTATGCCTCCGCGGCGGTTGCGATACTGATCTCGGTCAGCGTCATAATACTGCAGGATTTCCTCCTCGGGCTCCTCTTCGGCGACGTTGAGCCAGACGTTATGAAGGCGGCGAAGGATTACTTCATCTTCGTTGCGATCTCCTTCCCCTTTCTTGCAATAAACAACGCAGGCGGCGCGATCTACCGAGTTATGGGCAATTCGACGATGTCGATGCTGATCTCGGTCATGATGAATATCCTCAACGTCTGCGGAAACGCCCTCCTTATCTACAAATTCGGTATGGGCGCGGCGGGAGCAGCGATATCGACGCTTTTTGCAAGATTCGTCGGCACTATCGTGACCCTCGCACTTCTCCGCAACAGAAAAAATACCGTCTACGTTGACAGATACCTCGATTACCGTCCCAATTTCCCGATGATCAAGGAGATCCTCCGCATCGGAATTCCGAACGGAATCGAAAACAGTATGTTCCACCTCGGAAAGCTGATGACGCAGAGCCTCATCTCCTCGATGAGCACAGCCGCGATCGCCGCCAATGCCGTTGCCGCAAATCTTGCGAACTATCAGTATATGCCTGGCACCGCGCTGTCGAACACGATGGTCACCGTCGTCGGCAGATGTATCGGCGCGGAGGAAAAGGAACAGGCTAAGCGTTACTCGCGCATACTTGTCGGAGCGACCTACCTCTGCCTTTGGACGGTCGTTCTGATCACCTTCTTCATCGCAAAGCCCGTCATAGCAATCTATGATATTTCGGACGAGGGCGCGAAGATCGCAAACGAGCTGATAATCTATCACGCCGTCTGTGCCGCAGTGCTCCACCCGATCGCGTTCACTATCGCATCCGCCTTCCGCGCGGCAAGCGACGTCAAATTTCCTCTCGCCGTTTCGATGTTCTCGATGTGGACCTTCCGCGTTGCGCTCAGCTACGTTTTCTCGCTCGAGGTCGTCAACGTATTCGGTCTCTTCTCCTTCCCCGGACTCGGTCTCGGTCCGCTCGGAGTATGGATAGCAATGACGGTCGACTGGGTCTTCCGCGCAATATTCTTCGTCATCCGTTACCTCAGCGGAAAATGGCTGACGGTTTATAAACGGATAGGAAAAAAGGCATAAATGCCTTGACTTTCCGACCAATTTGTGGTAAAATTATCCCATCAATCAAATGTGAGGTGAAGACTATGTTCTGTACCAAATGCGGCGCGCAGATTCCCGACGACGCAAAGTTCTGTCCCGTCTGCAGCCAGGCAACCGACGCAGCACCGGCACCTGCTGTGACCTATGCCGCTCCCGCAACTCCCGTATCGCGCAACCAATACCTCTTCAAGGATGCGCCCAAGGCAACGAAGACCCTCAACCTCGTTTCGATCGCGGCAGGCGTTCTTTGCATCCTTCTTCTCATCCTGTCTGTAAACTCCTTCCTCAACGGCTCTCTCTTCGAGATCCCGCTTATGAAGCTCGCTCTTGAATCCGAGGGTGTTGATCTCGACGACGTCGAGGATCAGCTCGACGATATGATCGACCTTCTCGAGGACATCGAGGACGACGAAGACCTTATGTACGAATTCGAGAGAGAATACGACGTTGACCTTGAGGAGCTTGAAGACGAATACGATATCTCCGTCAAGGATTTCAGAAAGCTTATCGACCCCGTATCCTTCTCGAGCATCGTCAAGCTCTCGAAATTTATGGCTGACGGCGAGGATGAGGTCAGGATCATCTTCACGGTAATCCACGGAATCATCATCGGCATCACCTGCTTGCTCGTTCTCGTTTCCGCGCTTGCAGTTCTCTTCCGCAAGACCTGGATCGCAATCGTGGCATACGTTATCTCCTTCGGATTTATCGCATTCACGGGCGGTTTTGTATACTGGCTCCTCGCAACCGTTGCTTACGTAGCATCCGCTGTCCTCTATTCCAAGGTCGACGGAAGTTATAAGCTCTACCTCAAGAGCATTGGTGCATAAATAAAAAAGATGACTCATTTTACGAGTCATCTTTTTTCTTCATTCCTTACCGAGCAGCTTTGCGTATTTGTTCGAAAGCACGGCGGAGACGATGATAAGGATCATACTTAAGCAAGCTCCCGGCGCAAAGTAGTACTTCCAGAACAGAGCCGAAGTCAAAAACTCGGCAGAGAAGAATTCATAGTGCCAAAGTGCCCAGATAAATGCCGCGAGCGTCGCGCCTGCGGTTGCGATGCAGGATGCCAGAGCAAATCGGAATCTGTTTTTATAAAGTCTGACAAAATACCAATTCGCAAGCGAGAGCATAAAGCCCGTCGCGGGAATTACAAGCCAAAGAGCCCAATTTCCGTTGAAGAGACCCGAGGGAGTCCTTGCCTCGAGCGCAACTCCCAAGGTTATGATCCCGAAGGAGAGAAAAAGCAACAGCGACTGAATGATCGATGCCTTCCAGGTGTCGATCTTTTTCATCCCCGAGGGCTTCTCGGGCTCGGCATCGGTGACCACCGAATCGTTCTTCATCGCTTCAAGTGCCGCGCGGCAAGACTTGCAATCCTTCAGATGCTCTTCTATCAGCCTCGCGCTCTCGTCCGAGCAACAGCCGTCAACGTAAAGCGGCAGCAGATCAAGAATAATCTTACAATCCATTTTGTTTACCCCATTCTTTCAAGAATTTTTTGTTTTGCGCGGTAGAAAGTGACTCTCGCCCAGCTCTCGCTTTTGCCGTAAGCCTTGCTGATCTCAGCAAACGTCATCTCACCGAACACGTTCAGCATAAATACCTCACGGTAAGGCTCCTCGAGCGTATCGAGGGCACGGAAGGCTTTATCGGCAAGCTCGCGTCGGGAATATTCCTCCGCGATATTGCCGGGATCGGGTATTTCGATCGCCTCGTCGAGCGGACAGAGCCTTTTTTGCTCTTGGAGCCACGCATAATAGGCATTTTTTGCGATTGAGCAAAGCCACACGGATGCTTTTTCAGGGTTTTTGAGGCCTCCGATATTCATATAAGCTCTGAAGAAGGTCTCCTGCGTCAGCTCCTCCGCAAGCTCCGCGTTCCCGCAAAGCTTCATAAGGAATTTATATATCAACGCGTGATTTTCCTCGAAAAGTTTCTCGGCTTGCTTCACATTCTCACCGCCCTTCATCTATTAGATAAGGAAAACGTCGGATCGTTACAAAGTTTTTTTAAATCTGGAGACAAATTTTGTCTCCAGATTTCTTTACTTGATCTCGATAACCTTGTATCCGTTTTCTGTGATGACCTTGGTCAGCACCTCATCGCATACGGGCGCGGAGAGCTTGACGATGGCGGAATCGTCCTTATGGCTGACGATAGCCTCGCTTACGCCGGGGAGCTCCTCGAGAACCTTCTTGACTCTTGCTTCGCAATGGGGGCACATCATACCCTCGATCTTCATAGTCTTTTCCATTTTCATTACCTCTTTTTTATTTGAATTTTTTTGTTTGATCTTCTTATCGTGCTTCGGCGAACGGATATTTCGGAGATTGAGCCGCAGAGCATTCGTTACCACGCAGAAGCTTGAAAGGCTCATAGCTGCCGCACCGAGCATAGGATTCAGCGCAAGACCCGCCCATACGAACGCGCCCGCCGCAACGGGAATGCAGATCGCGTTGTAAATGAACGCCCAGAACAGATTCTGATGAATCGTAGTGAGTGTCGCACGGCTGAGTCTTATCGCCGCGGGAACGTCGGAGAGACGGCTGTTTACGAGCACAACGTCCGCCGCGTCGATCGCAACGTCTGTTCCCGCTCCGATCGCAATTCCGACATCGGCGCGTGTCAGCGCGGGCGCATCGTTGATTCCGTCGCCGACCATGGCAACTCTACCCTCGTCCGCGAGTCTGCGGATAACAGCCTCCTTACCGTCGGGCTTGACCTCGGCGATGACCTCGTCGACTCCGACGGACTTTCCGATCGCGTCGGCGGTCCTCTTGTTGTCGCCCGTCAGCATAACAACGCGGATTCCCATATTTTTCAGCTCGCTGATAGCCGCCGCGCTGTCATCCTTGATGGTGTCGGCAACGGCAATTATACCGATCAGCTTGCCGCCCTTGGCGAAAAACAGAGGCGTCTTGCCCTCGCCCGAAAGCCTTTCGGCGGTTTCTTCATATTCCTTGCCGATAACGGCGCATTTGCCGACAAATCCCGCGTTTCCGCCGATTATCAGCTCACCGCCGACCACGCCCGAAAGTCCTCCTCCGGGGTATATCTCAAAATTCTCGGCATCTCGGAGAGTAAGCCCGAGCTCTTCAGCTCTCTTTACGATCGCGCGTCCGAGCGGATGCTCGCTCTTTTTCTCGAGGCTGTATGCAAGAGATAAAAGCTCATCCGAGCCGATGATATCGGTTACCTCGGGCTCGCCCTTGGTGATAGTACCCGTCTTATCGAGCGCGATCAGCTGAGTTCTTCCCGCCGCCTCAAGCGAGGATGCCGTCTTGAAAAGGATTCCGTGTTTCGCGCCCATACCGTTTCCGACCATTATCGCAACCGGAGTTGCAAGTCCGAGCGCACAGGGACAGCTGATAACGAGGACCGATATTGCCCTCGCAAGAGAAAAGCCAACGCTCTCGCCGAGCAGAAGCCAGATCACGAGCACGACCGCCGCGATCGAGATCACCGCGGGCACGAAAATGCCCGAGACCTTGTCCGCGATCTTTGCGATCGGTGCCTTTGTTGCCGCCGCATCGCTTACCATTTTTATGATCTGCGAGATCGTCGTGTCCTCGCCGACTCGCAAAGCCTCGCATTTGATAAAGCCCGAACGGTTTATCGTCGCCGCGCTGACGTGGTCTCCGATATTCTTCTCGACGGGAATGCTCTCGCCCGTCAAAGCCGACTCGTCGATCGCGCTGTGACCGTCGATAATGATTCCGTCAACAGGCACGCTCTCGCCGGGTTTAACGACAAAAATATCTCCGCGCCTAACCTCTTCGATGCCGACGCTGACCTCGGAGCCGTTTCTGATGACTGTTGCCGTCTTCGGCGCAAGCTTCATGAGACTCTTGAGCGCATCGGTCGTCTTGCCCTTCGAGCGCGCCTCGAGCATCTTGCCGAGGGTGATCAGCGCGAGTATCATAGCCGCCGATTCAAAGTAAAATTCGTGAAGCAGATGCTCGGGATGCTCCGCGACCGTCATCGCGAGCAGAGCGTAAACGCTGTATCCGAAGGACGCCGCCGAGCCGAGAGAAACGAGCGTATCCATATTCGGCGAACGGTGGATAAGCCCCCTCACACCGTTTATGAAGAATTTCTGATTAATGACCATCACGATCGCGGAAAGGATCAGCTCGACCACTCCGATCGCGATTGGATTGCCGTCAAAGAAGGCGGGAAGCGGGAAGCCCCACATCACGTGCCCCATCGAGACGTACATCAAAAGCAGGAGAAAGGCAAGCGACGAGATCAGTCTTTTTACCAGGATCGGCGTTTCGCGATCGACAAGCTCATCCTCTGCGCTTGCGCTTTTTTTCTCGCCGCCCTTCTTCGATGCGCCGTAGCCCGCGTTTTTGACCGCTTCAATGATCGCATTTTCATTTGCCGTGCCCTCGACGCCCATTGAGTTTGTCAAGAGGCTGACCGAGCAGGACGTCACGCCCTCGACTCCGAGCACAGCCTTCTCGACTCTCGCCGAGCAGGCGGCACAGCTCATACCCGTTACGTTATACTGTTCCATTTATTACCTCATAAGCTTCTGCAAGGTCGCAACGAGCTCGTCGACCGTCTCGTCCTTGCCGTTTTTTATGTCCTCGGCAACACAGGTCTTTATATGATTTGAAAGCAATTCCTTTGAAAATGCGTTCAGAGCCGCACTCGCCGCCGAGACCTGCACGAGAATATCGGTGCAGTACGCGCTGTTTTCAACCATATTCTTAATGCCGCGTATCTGACCCTCAATGCGGTTGAGACGGTTGACGAGCGAACGATACTCCGCCTCTCCCCTCTCCTTGGTCTTGTGCGTACAACAACATTCCTTGTCCATTTTGTCACCTCAAAGTTTTTCTGTATATATTATATACCCCCGTGGGGTATTTGTCAAGAGGAAATATATAAAATTATAAGGGGCTGTCTCATTAATCAAAACGTGACAGCCCATATTTTTTATCAAAAAAGTTATAGATTGAGATTATGGTACGCAAAACAGAATTATATTTTTTCGTAAAATATTGGTTCGAGCCTGTAGGGACCGACGTCCTCGGCGGTCCGAGCAGCACAACAGTATAGCATTAACTAAATTCAGAAACTACACTTTAAACCTTTTAATTAAATACACAGCAATAATTCAAATGGGTCCGGACCGCCGAGGACGTCGGTCCCTACGGACTCGTTATATCATTATTCAGAAAAAGTTGACTATATTATCGTACTTTAATACTAATTGAGGCTGTATCACATTTTTTAGTGAGACAGCCCCTTTCAAACCAATTTAGCAAGCCCATGCCCAATCAGAAAGCAAGCGACGTAGGTGATCAGCTGGCTGATCCAGAAGTGGTATCTTTGGTTGCGCGCCCAGTAAAGATCGAGCAGCAGTGAGACCTGCAGAATGCTGATCGCAATGATGGGCAGACTGATTGCCATCCACGCGCCCGATGAATCAAAGGAAACTATGGCGGCGAGGATCCATATAAAATAGGTAGGGAAGAGCGCGAGATGCGAGAAGAGCATCCGTTTTCCGAAGGTGAGCCCACCCTCGCGCTCGAGCCGCCGCAGCTTCATCCGACCGTAGCGGTTTGCCGTCATCGACGAGGCATATGTCGCAAAGAAGACGATTATCCCAACCGCCGTCGAAAAACCGCAAAGCGAGATGAAGAATATGAAAATTATCGCGTAAAACGCAAAGGTCGGTAGATTTTTTTGGAGGTATGTTTTCATTTTTATTCCAGTATGATTTGTATGGTTTGCCCGATCAAAAAGCAAAGAAGATAAACTCCGAAATGACACGCCCACAAAAGAATTTTCGGTGCGCGTCGCCAATATTCGTCAGAAATCTCAAAAATCGGTAGGGTTCCGACCACGATCAGCGGGAATCCCGTTACTACCCAGGCATACCACGTTTTGATCGGAAATAGTGACGAGATCAGCCACATCGGATAGCATGGAAAGCTCGCCAGGAGCGAAAATTTCAATCGGTTTTTGGTCGTCAGAGCATAATCATATTCTTCAAGCTTTATCACGCCGTGGCTGCTTGCGATCATCGACAGCATATAGAGAAAAAAGAATGAAAGAAAAAATATTGCTACTGCAGTTCCCGAAAGTGCACGGAAACAGAAAAATACGGTAACAAAGCAACCGAGAAGCGGAATATTTCGCAGGAACGTCTGCCAAAAGTTCTTGACTCGAATAGCCATTATTATTCTCCCTTCATTTTTTTCTCCTCATATTCCTCTCTCGCCATCCTTCCCGTAGCGTTGCGGAAAATGGTGACGTCATTATTTTGGGTGCAATAGGTGTATTCGACCGACGATGAGTAGCCTTGGTGCATATCTATTGCCTCGTATCGGCGGAAGAAGCCGTTGCCGAGCGGAAAGAATTCGTCATCCGAGCCCTTGCCGCGGTATTCGGTGAGCTCCCAGGTCGAGATGCAGGTCTTTTTGTGGTGGAGCGCGGTGTATTTTACGATTCCGATTCCCGGCGCGAACCAATAGGTCTTGTGTCCGCCGCGGTAGTAGTAGCCTTGGGGCATTCCCGAGACGTTGACGAAGACCTTTCTGCAATTCTTGAAGACTCCGAGACCCGTTTCGCAGTCCTCCTCGGTGACCTCGATGCGGTAGTCGCGTCCGCGGAAGCGTCCCCAATTCGTCTTGCCCTTCTCGGAATAACCGTCGATCCATTTGTCGCTCCAGAGCGAGCCCGTGTTTTCGCAGAGGATCGAGTAGGGCGTGTTGTACATCACGGGGTAGCTCTTTTTGGTCAGCTCGAACGGGAGATAAGATCCGAATTTGTACTCGCGCTGTTTGCGACTCGAGAAGCGGATCCCGCCTTCCTCCTCGACGACACCTTCGATCTCAAACCAGTCGCGGATGCTTTTTTCTTTGTAATCGGGGTTCGATTCGTCGTTTTCGCAGATATTTTCGGCAACCTTCATCGCAATTTCCGCGTGAAGGCGTTGCATATCGTTCTCGGCATAGTTGACGGCGCGCTTGATGCATTCGATCGAATCGAGGGAAGGCTCTACGCTATTTCCGACCGCACGGTAAAGCTTGCTTACCGCTTCAAGCATATTGCCGCGGAAGTTCGCGCGGTTGTAGAGCGTGTCCTCGCAGATGAAGTAATAAGCCAGCACCGCCGCTTTGCCGTCGAAGTAGGTCACGCGGTAGGTCGAGTCGATGACGGGCGCGGCGTCCTTGTCACCCGCGCAGATGTATTTCCATCTGTTGCCCGCAGTCAGAGGAAGCAGACCGTCGCCTGTGACGCTATATTCGGCAAGCAACCAATCGTGCGAGGAGCTGTCGCCAGATAAAGTCTGCTTGACTATGCCGACTCCCTCGCAGAAAGCGGTTTCGACGCGGTTTTTCGTCCATAAAGGACCGTCAACGCGGAAGATCTTGCAGTTTTCAAAGAGACCCGCGGGCGTGTTTACTGCGGCTGAGTCCGAAATGCACGAAAGAGTGTATCTTTTGCACTCCGAGACAATGCTGTCACCGACCTGCATATTTTCGTCAAGAATAAGCGAATCACAGCAGGCGGCGTAATCGAAGATCGCGCTCTCGAGTCCCGGCTTTTCTCTGCCGAAGCCCGGTCGCTGCCAGAAATAGAGCTTGCCGTCGATGTAGTGGAATTCCTCGCCCGTAGCCTGAATAAGCGTATTTGCCGAATAGCCGTATTTATCGAAAAGCTCGAGGGTCGCATCAGCGAGCGCATAATAGACGTCGGAGGGCGGCAGGAGGGACGTGACCTGCTTGAAATAGCCGAGACCTTCATCGGTCAGCGCGTGATCGCGGACGAGCATCATCCGCGCGAGCCAGAAGCTGAGCGTGGCTCGGGTCTTTGTAAACCCATTTTCCTCGCACCAAGGGATCAAATCATCGCGCAGATTATCCGTTTGTTTTTCAAGTCCGCGCAAGCGCGCATTTTCATCAAGTAAAACCATACTGAGAACGTATTCGTTTCGCCCTTTTATGGCATTTTCCTTGATCTCGGCGAGGATCTTGTCCTTTTCCTTGCCCGGGAGCCACCAATATCCGCGCAGAAGAACGTCCGCGAGCGCGTGGCTCTTTTCTTTCGAATCTGCGAGGGCGATGACGTTTTTGAGTACCTCTTCGTAGTCCTTCGCAAATCCCGATTTGTCGTTTTTGAGCGTCCAGAGCTTGAGCTTTTTGACCTGATCCATTATGCGCGTGACGATATCATCACTATCTCTGCATTCCTTGTCCATAATTCCGTATTCCTTTCTGAGCAGACGCCGTCCCTCAAAGAGGCGCCATTTGACTGTTCCCGTCACGAGCGAAAGCCTTTCGGCGATCTGCGCGACGGTCAGACCCTCAAAATAATGCAGATAGATCGTCTCGCGGATCTTTTCGCCGAGATTTGCGAGCGCATCGTGGAGCTTTGCGTCACGCTCCGCCTCACCGATAGATGCCGCGGAGAGAAGCTCATAAAGTCCGCTTTCGTCGCTTCCCGTGAGATCGACCTCTTCAAGAAGGCTCAGACTGATGTCAGCGGCGGCATTTTTGTACTTTCGGACGAGGTTTCGGGCGTGATTTTTGGCAATGGAACAGACCCACGAGCCGAATTTCTCGCGGTCGGAGAGCTTGTCGAGGTTAAGCCACGCCGAAACGAAGGCATCCTGCGCCGCATCCTCTGCGGAGAAGGTGTTGCCCGTGATTTTGAAGGCGGTGCCCTTGACGCTCTTTTCGTGGCGGATGACGAGCTCCTCGAAGGCGCGTTCATCTCCGAGGAGGGTCATTTCGACCAGCACGTTATCCCGGTGTTCCTTGTAATTTTTCATTTGCATTACCTTTCGGGGTGTCTTTTATCAATAAGACACGGGATTTACGGAAAAGGTTGGGTTGCTCGAAAAAATTGCGGAAAGTTTTGATCAAACTTTTTTAAAAGTTTGCGGAGCACGAGGCAGAGCCTCGTACTAATGCGAGCGTTTCACGCTCGCTACATTATGCTTCGAAACGCTGAAGCTTTGCTTCTGCGTTTCGGAAGGAGTCGGTACTTTCTCATGGAGAGAAAGTGCCGCGCTCCTTCACTCTATTCAATTAATATTATATCACATTTTTTATAAATTGTCGATTACATTATATATATTATGACCTAAAAAGCTCTCCCGCGTGGGGAGAGCCTTTTAGGTCCGACCCGCCTGCGGGGCGCAGTCGGTTCGGAGCAGTATTTGCGAGGCTCTGCCTCGCGCTCCGCTTAAGAAACTTTTCGGGAAAAGTTTCTTAAGAATTTTCAAAAGCTTTTGCTCTTTAGTTCAGCGCGTTCATTACGATCTCGTCGATCTTCGCGCGGAGCTTCATCATATCGCTCGAGCGGTCGATGCAGCGGCTAAAGACGATCTCCTTACCAGTGAATTCTTTGACGAGCGGCTCGATGGTCTCGAGGACTTTTTCGCGTCCGACGAGCGATTCGGCGAGGTAGAGCGCGCGCATATCGTCAAGTCCCTCGCGGAAGTGGAGGATACGCATCGACTCGAGTGCCGTGCCGTCGGCGGCGGGGTAGACCGAGTACGTGTCGCCCGAGGGCACGAAATAGTTGCCCGTCGAGTCAACGTAGGGGTTGATCGCGTCGTGCGAGCCCTGGTTGTAGTAGAAATTGTAGCCCCACTGCAAAAATCCGCCGATCTTGAAGCGATAGAACTGCACTCCGATGTATCTTGTTCTCGCACCGGGGTGACCGAAGAAGCGGTTGCTGACGTGCTTGTTCTGTCCGCAGCAGTAGTAAGTCCAGAGACCTTCCTTTCCTTCCTCTGCATACGCCTCGAGGAAGGGATCGATATGGTTGTTGCAGGGGATGGGATTCTTGATGATGCCCTCGCGGTAGAAATCAACGTTCGAAAGCGCGTCCATAATGACGTAGCCCTCGAGCAGGTCAACGACCGAGTTCTTCGACTTCATATACTGCTCGAGATGGTCGAGCTGAGGCTCGTCAGAAATATGGAAGAAGCATCTCTTATCGTCGCCGCGAGCCTTGAGGAAGTCAAGAAGCTCAGTGATGAACTGACGGATAAAGGCGGTGTATTCCTCGCCCGTTGCATCGGTATCCCAACCGAAGATGCGCTCGTAGCCGTTTTCGGTGGTTGCCATAACCTTGGGTGCGTGACCTGCGCCCCAC
The DNA here is from genome assembly GCA_045632925.1 of Eubacteriales bacterium. Classification (GTDB taxonomy): domain Bacteria; phylum Bacillota; class Clostridia; order Oscillospirales; family CAG-272; genus CAG-390. The sequence continues at coordinate 38,359 of JAZQXP010000043.1, forward strand.
TGCGTAAAGAAGTGCGCGATCTCGAAATATTTCACTCCGAGGCGGTCAGCCATATCCATAAAGCGGGTCAGAAGCGAGAAATCAAAGGTATATTTGCCCTCCGCGTCACGTGTAACGCCGACAAGCTGTACCGTCGGACGCTCACCGCCGACGTAGGTATCGAGCGCGGGAGTGAAAACGGGGGTCAAAAGGGTGTTGTTGCCGCATTTTACGAAGGTCTCGATGAAGTTTTCAACGATCTCCCAATGGCGTTCCGAGAAAACGGGGACGTTATAATAGGAAGCGAGGCAGTCGTAGTGGAACCACTGAGTTACGGGGAAATCGACCTCGGGGAGAGACGCGGGGATGACGGTCAGCGCGAGGCTGTGGGTATAGACCGACTCGCCGTCGATGATGTTGACCTTGATATCGTGCTTTCCGTCCTCGAGAGCAGATGCGTCGATATCGACCCACACGGTACGGGTCTGACCCATAACGCAGGGAACTCTGCCCTCCATCTGGAGCGGCTGGAGCAGATCGGGATAGAGTCCGGGCTCGGTGCGGACGTAGGCGGTGTCGTATCTCGTGGGATACGCGGGCATATAGGAGGGAATGAGGTCGACCGTGCGGAGATTCAGCGCACTCTTCTCGATTCCGTCAAAGGAAAGGCTGACGAAACGGCGGTGTGCGGCGTCGCAGGAGGTCTCGGTCATTGCGATCTGGAAGGAAAACGTCGAATTTCTGTAGGTATTTGCAGAGCGCAGGGGCTCGAGGGTGTCGATCCTTGTGTCAAGGAAAACCTTGTCGAGAGAGGAAATAAGGACGGATTTTAACATGATCTTGCTCCTTTATTGTAAAATTTCAAGTAGTTCGCGAGTGTTATCTATGATGGTGGTCGCTCCGGCGGCGGTCAGCTGATCGCGGGTGCGGTAGCCCCAGGTTACGGCGATGCAGTTTGCGCCCGCATTGCGCGAGACGTTGATATCGGGCTCACTGTCGCCGATCATGATCGTATTCTCTGCTGTAAATCCGAGTTTCTGCGCGATATCGAGGAAGGACGTGGGATCGGGCTTGGTCGGCACACCCTCGATCATACCGCGAATGTCGACGAAGGTGCCCTTCCCGAAGAGCTTTTCCACGATGTCAACCGTGTATCTGTGAGGCTTGTTTGAGAGTGAAGCGACGGTATAGCCGCGCGCCTTGAGCTCGGAGACAACCTCGATCAAGCCGTCGTACGGTTCATCAATGTCGAGATAATTGCGCGCGTAGGCTTCCTTGTATTTTTCTTGGAAAGGGAGGTATACCTCCGCCTTGTCGTAAAATTCCGCAGGAATGCATCGGCGGCAGAGCATGAGCATGCCGTTGCCGATGGAGCGGCATATGTGATCTTTGTCAACAAGCGGAAAGGAAAATTCATTAAGCACCGAGTTCATCGACTCGGTAAGCGTCGGCAACGTGTCCGCAAGCGTGCCGTCAAGGTCGAATATCAGGAGTTTTTTCAATTTTTTGTTCCTTTTTGTATAATATCAAGTATTTCGGTCGGTTTTTCCGCAAATACATACGCGCCCTTTTCGGCAAGCTTTTCGCGGTTTGAGTAGCCCCAGAGCGCGCCGATAAAGCCCACGTTTGCCGATACGGCCGCTGCGGTGTCTGCGGGTAGGTCGCCGATCATATAGGTGTCCTCGGGCTTGAATCCGAGCATTTTACGGATGTAATTTATGCCGTGCGCGTCGGGTTTGTGTCTGATCTCGGGGGTACCACCGAGGACGAAATCGAAATATCCATCGCCGAATGCTTTGGCGATGATGGGATAGGTGAAGCGGTGCGGCTTGTTTGAGAAGACCGCGATCGCGTGTCCGAGCGATTTGAGCCCGTCGAGCACCTCGCGAATATCGTCATAGAGTCGGTCCGCCGCGCCGATGAAGTAGTTTTCGTAATTCGTCCAGAAATAAAAGCCGAAGTTGTCGGGGACGAGGTCGGCGTAGTCGAGCGGAACGTGCGCGCCGTCCTTTGTCGGGCGGTAACCTTTGGTTTTCAGCATCTTTGCGACGTTTTCCGCAGTCTCCGGGAAGCCACATTCGGTCAGCGCGTCGGCAAAGATATCGTAGAGCAGAGGCTGCGTGTCGGCAAGAGTGCCGTCAAGGTCAAAAATAATCAGTTTTTTCATTTCAGTATACCCAACAAATCAAGAGGCGATTCTGCAAAGAGAGTTGCGCCGAGTGCGATGAATTTCTTCTTTTTGCCGTAGCCCCAGGCGGCTATGACGTGGTTTACGCCTGCGTTTACGGAAACCTGGTAGTCTGCGGGTAGGTCACCGATCATCCAAGTGTTGCATTTTTCAACGCCGAGCTCGTCAAGGATCGAGAGGAGCGAGTCGGGTTCGGGCTTCTTCGGGCGTATTTCATCCCAACCGCAGACAAAATCGAAGTATCCTTCGCCGAATATCTCGGCGATGATCGGCTGAACGAATTTGTTTTTCTTGTTTGAGAGGACCGCGAGAAGGTAACCGCGGCTTTTCAGCTCGTCGAGCGTCTCGCGCATACCGTCAAAGACGCGGTCGACCGCGCCCATACAGAACTTTTCATAGTTCTTCCAGAAATCGACCGAATATTTTTCGCGGTCAACGCGTGGCAGATGCTCTGCAGTGATAAGAGCGTTCAGATCTATTACTTCCTTGCCGTGCTCTTTTAGGGAAGTGTAGATGTCGGCAAGTGAAGTGAGCTCGATTCCGCATCCGCGCAGTGTTTCAAGAACTATCGCGTATAGTATCGGTTGAGTGTCGGAAAGGGTGCCGTCGAGGTCGAAGATGAGCAGTTTTTTGTCCATTTTTGTTTCCTTATATATTAACCGAATGCGAATATTGCCATAAACAACAGCAAAGTGATAAGCGCGGCAACTCCCGAGATTATCATTTCAATAACCGAGAAAACGCGCAAAAATTTGGGAAGTTTGAGCTCTCCGCCCGTTTCGCTTAATTCCGCAATTGCCGTAAGTGCGTTTTCGTGCGAGAAATACGCGAAAGCGTATACCAGCATTGAGGTGATTATCAGGTCGACGACTGCGACGATAAAAAGGGTGATCATTCCCGCTAAAGCTGCAATCAGGGTGCCGAACGCCGCGCCGGGATCGTCACTATCGGGCGAAACCGTAAGGCGATCGTTGATAGATTCTCCCGCGATGCAGAATGCGATTATTCCGACGAGGATGACCGCAAGCGCGAGGATGCAGTAGATCAGGGACTTTTTCGTAAAACGGTTCATAGTTTTTCTCCGAGTATCAAGAGGATTCCGACAGCGGAAATAATAATGAGCGCGGTTGATGAGACTATCTTGAGTGCCTTAGACGAGCAGCATAGCGCGTTATGCATACATTCGCGTACTGCAATCGATGCGAGCTTTAATGAGATCGCGGAAAGAATTACCGATAAGATGTAGCAGAAGGAATACGGAATAAAGAAGAAGGGAAATGCAAGAGCAGAAATCGGATTGTCAGCGTTTACAAAGTAATAGATCATAGCCGCCGCGCCGATAAGAAATATTACAATGGACGCAATAAGGCAGACAAGCGAGTAACGCCGCGATTTAATTTCTCTTTCGTGCAAGAGTATTGCTCCTTTCTGTGCAAGAGGGTGACAGAGCGCAATACTTCCCTACATTCGGGAAGTATTGACTCTGTCCAAGCGATCGGCAGGGACGCCGCTCGCTTGATGCACGGTGGCGAAAGCTGAAGCTTTCGCATTAGTACGAGGCTCTGCCTCGTGCTCCGCGAACTTTTGAAAAAAGTTCGATCAAAACTTTTCGCTATAAAACATGGAAAATTTCCGAGCGTAGCGAGGAAATTAACCGAAATTTTGCCGCAGGCAAATCATCATTCGGCGAAGCCGATCATCATTTTGCCGTAGGCAAATCATCATTCGAGCGAAGCGAGATCTTAACCTAACAGCGCCTCCGTCAGTTCATCGAGAAAGTCGCGTATTTTCTTCTTATTGGGGATATAATAAATTCGGTTGGACTCGCGCTTGATGTCAACAAATCCCGCTTCGATCAGCATCGACATATGATGCGATACGGTTGCTGTCGAAATATCGATAAGCGACGCGATCTGCTGTCCGTAGCGAGGAGATTCGGCAAGGAGCTTGAGGATTTCGTACTTGCGGTTGTCGCCGATAGTGCGCAGAGTGCGGCAGATCTTGTCGTCAACCGTCGAAACGTCGGTAATCTCGCGCAAAGGTTCAAAGAGAACGCCGACGTAAAGAAAATCGGTGATCTTCTCGGATGTGTAGCTCATAAGGTACTGAGTCGTATTGCACATAGCGATGGAGGGCTGCAGGAAGATCGCATCGGGCGCGGATGAGATATCAACGCCGTAATTCTGCTCGATAAAGCGAGGACCTCCGTTTGAAAGCGGCTCGGCGGCAGCTGCTAAAAACCATCCGACGTAGTGCTTTATCGTGTCATATTTTCTCATATAGAGCTCTCCCGCCAGAGCGAGAATGTCGGCTAATCTCTCTCTGTAGTCCTCATAATTGTTATAAAGCTTCATAAGAGCCCATTTTTCGTCGTCGGGCACCGGCATGCCCTCAATGAAGGCAAAAAGCTCCTGAAAGTTCGTTACGACCCCACCGAAGTCGGACGGCGCAAATTCCGCCAGAAGCAGGGAGGAGAAGTTAACGAAGAAGACGGCGGGCGATTGACGGCGCAGGTCAGAGAGATCTGTTTGAAAATCGGGCTTGATTCGGCGGCAGAGGTCGTGGATGAGGTAGAAGGCAAAGCAACCCCTCATGGAGGAATGCCTTCCGAAAAGGAAGTTGAGCAGCTCCTCGTCGGTCTGTGCCTCGACTCCGTCGCATACGTATTCACTTGCCTCGATTATGGCGTCGAAGCAGGAGTTGAGCACGTTTTCGTCTATGGCGAATTTCTTGTGTATGGCGTTTTTCAGCTCGCGGCAGGACTGGTTGTTACGGCTGCCCCAGAGCAGGGTTGCCGTCTCGAATATAAGGTTGGGTTCGCGAAGCAGTATAGCTTCCATCTTCCGATCTCCTTTGATCTTCTAAATTCAAAATTGATATTTCATATAGGTCACACTATTTCATTTAGAACTATATCATATAAATCTAAATTTGTCAAGTGTTTTTTGAAAAATATTATCTAACATTCGATAGCATAATATATAAAAGATTAGACAATTATCAAAATACTACAAGAATCGTCAAAAATAGATAGACATAAATCTAACAAAATCGACGCCGAATTAGAAAGCTCTCTTGTGAAGATATAAGAAATATATCGAATAAGTTCATTTATTGTATATCTAATTGAGTTTTCGTCGATTATCTTATTTATGCCGAACGGAGACGTAAAATGCGTCAGAGAAATGTGAAAGAAGATGCTATCACGGGCTTGACGAAAGTGACGGATACGGTATCTTTGAGTCGATTATGGGGTTTTCTCGGATAAATTATGCAGTATGCACAAAACAAAGTGTGAATTTTTTGTAATATTGACTAAATGACTCTTTTCTTGAGACGAAATTTGTGTTATAATATAATGTAATTTTTGCGCGAAAAACATATAAAAATTTGATTTGACGAGAAAGAGACGGGAAGATTTTATGGAAATCAAAAGAAACGATCTGCGAAACATAGCGATCATTGCCCACGTTGACCACGGTAAGACCACTCTGGTCGATGAAATGCTCAAGCAGGGCGGAATTTACAGACAGAATCAGGAGACTGTTACCTGCGTAATGGACTCGGGCGACATTGAGCGTGAGAGAGGAATTACCATTCTCGCGAAGAACACCGCCGTTCATTATGAGGACGTTAAGATCAATATCGTTGACACTCCCGGCCACGCGGACTTCGGCGGCGAGGTCGAGCGTGTCCTTAAGATGGTAAACGGAGTTATCCTTCTTGTTGACTCCGCGGAGGGTCCCATGCCCCAGACGAGATTCGTTCTTCAGCGCGCGCTTTCGCTGAACCATCCCGTTATCGTAGTTATTAATAAGATCGACAAGCCCGACGCGCGCATTGCGGAGGTTGAGGACGAGGTTCTTGAGCTTCTTATCGACCTTGACGCGACCGACGAGCAGCTCGACAGCCCCGTGCTTTACTGCTCGGGCAGAGCGGGCACCGCATCTCGCAATCCGAACGAGCAGGGAACCGACCTCAAGCCCCTCTTCGAGACGATCCTCGATTACATCCCCGCCCCCGAGGGAGATCCCGACGAGCCTCTTCAGCTCCTCGTTTCCTCCATCGACTACAACGATTACGTCGGTAGGATCGGTATCGGACGCATCGAGCGCGGTACGCTTAAGCTCAACCAGGACGTTGCTATCTGCAACTACCATTCACAGGAGAAGCCTAAGCGAGTACGTATCGCGTCGCTCTTCCAGATAGACGGACTCCGCCGCGTTCCCGTTGAGGAGGCAAAGATGGGCGACATCGTTTGCTTCTCGGGCGCGGGCGACATCAATATCGGTGACACGGTTGCCGATCTCAACACCCCCGAGCCTCTCGAGTTCGTTAAGGTCAGCGAGCCCACGATCGAGATGACCTTCTCGGTCAACGATTCTCCCTTTGCGGGACGTGAAGGCAAGTTCGTTACCTCGCGTCAGATCCGCGACAGACTCTACCGCGAGCTTCTCAAGGACGTTTCGCTCCGTGTAAACGACGGCGACACGACCGAGGAATTCCTCGTTGCGGGCAGAGGAGAAATGCATCTTTCGATCCTTCTCGAGACGATGCGCCGCGAGGGCTATGAGATCTGCTGCTCGACTCCCCGCGTATTATTTAAGGAAGAAAACGGAGAGAAGTGCGAGCCCATCGAGCGCCTGACGGTCGACGTGCCCGAGCAGTATATGGGTGCGGTCATCGAAAAGCTCGGTCAGAGAAAGGGTGAGCTTATTGAGATGCATCAGGTAGGCTCGAGAATGAGACTCGAGTACCTCATCCCCACCCGCTGCCTCTTCGGTTACAGAACCAAGTTTATGACCGATACCCACGGCGAGGGCATCCTCAACACTATTTTTGAGGGCTATGCACCTTACAAGGGCGAGATCCCGATGAGATTTACAGGTTCGCTTGTTGCGAGCGAGACGAATGAGACCACCACCTACGGTATTTACAACTGTCAGGACCGCGGCAGAATGTTTGTTGTTCCCGGTCAGCCCGTTTACGAGGGCATGGTCGTTGGCGAGTGCCCCAAGATGGAGGATATCACGCTCAATCCTTGCAAGAAGAAGCAGCTTACCGCTATCCGTTCCGCGGGTGCGGACGAAAAGCTCCTTCTGACACCCCCCGTGCTCTTCAGCCTTGAGGAGGCGATCGAGTTCATCGGCGACGACGAGCTCATCGAGGCAACTCCCAAGTCGATCAGAATCAGAAAGAGAATCCTCAACACAGAGAACAGACTTAAGGCGCAGAGCAGGATCAGAAGAGGACTGGATAAATAAATTCTATCAAAAAAGCAGGACGCGAGTCCTGCTTTTTTGAATGATGATCACGCTGCGCGTGAATGATGATCCGCCGTTGGCGGAATGATGATCGGCTTGCGCCGAATGATGATTTCCGCTACGCGGAAAATGAAGGTGAATTTCCGCCCGGCGGAAATTTTCGATTTAAAACAAAACATCGGAAAAGTTTTGAGCGAACTTTTCCAAAAGTTCGTGGGGTCAAGGGGGCAACGCCATTGCCGACCTCCGCAAAGGTCGGCATTATCTCTTGCGCTCCTTCATTTTCGCGCGCCCGAGTCGGGCGCGCGTTTTCTATAGAGATTCTATTATCCTGCGGGTGCGAACAGGTAATTTTGCGCCTACACAGAGTCTTTGCCGATATACTCATAATTTTGCATCTTGCAAATCGGGACTCCTCCCCCGCCCCTCCTCGTAAACCGAGGAGGGGAAGTTAGAGGGCGTGAATCTCTTTGTTCAGCGTTCTGAACATCGTTTGTCTTCAGATTCTGATCAACAATATTTTTCTCATCATAAATACTATTTTTTGTAATACCTCTTGACATCGTAACAATGTTATGCTATAATAAACGCGTAACAATGTTATGGAGGTCAAAAATGGAACAAGAGTTGATTTCAAAAAAGGATCTGCTTTTGCGGTACGGGATTTCCTACGGCGCGCTCTACCGATGGAAACGGAAGGGCTTGATCCCCGAGGATTGGTTCATCAAAAAGGCAACTGTCACGGGTCAGGAGACCTTTTTTCCAGTAGGGCTGATCTGCGAGCGCATCGAGCTTATCAAATCGCAGAAGGACGAGCTTTCGCTTGACGAGCTGGCGCGGAGCTTTTCGTCGGAGTCGCAGAAGCGGGCATTTATGATCGTGGACACGGTCTACGGAGAAAAGATATTTTATTTAAATGAAATAAAATCCGTCATCATCGATGGCGGAGACGGCAAGAAGCTGGATATTACAGAAAAAATCAAAAATGGGAGGAATTGATTATGGATATGAAAATTTCGGGAAGCGGTGCGGTGCCTGCGGGCGAATATGAGAACATAAAGATCAGCGGCAGCGGACGGCTTGACGGCAGAGTTCGATGTGAGAATCTTTACGCTTCGGGCTCGGTAAAGGGCGATTCCCTCGAATGCCGAGGTGAAGTTGGAATATCCGGAAGCGGTAGCTTTTCGGGTGATCTGATGGCGGGAGACGTTTCGGTTTCGGGATCGATCTCCTTCGGCGGTGACCTGACTGCAGATGGCAGGATTGAGTGCTCGGGAAGTATGAAGTGTAAAAAGAATATCAAATGCGACGAGCTTCACGTTTCGGGAGGCGCATCGGTATCGGGCGACGTCGAAGCCGAGAAGATCAGGGTCAGCGGCGTACTTAATTGTCCCGGGCTGATCAACGCCGAGGAGATTACCGTTAAATTCGACCGCGGAATGGATATCGGAAGCATCGGTGGCAGCAGAATTACAATAGTGAGAGACCGCAGAAGCGGATCGTTCTTCAATATCTTTTCGCTTGGAAGACACGCGGGTATCGTTCGGGTCAGCGGTGCGATCGAGGGCGACGTTATCGAGCTTGAAAACGTGCATGCGCCTTCCGTGACGGGAAATAACGTCAAGATCGGCGACGGCTGTGAGATCGGGGTTGTGAGATACAGCGGAGAGGTCAAGATATCGGATAAGGCTACCGTCGGAAGGACGGAGAAGGTTTGAGTTAAGGTCGCGCTTGGCGCGAGTTATGGTGAATTTCCGCAAGCGGAAATTTCCGATTATCACTAACAAAACCGATGCCCGCGGGCATCGGTTTTATTAGTTAATTCTTCTTATTATTAATAATAAGGTCGCAGATCGTGCTGAGGGCGGCATAGATGACGCCTCCGACGGCGTAGATGATCCAGGTCACGTCCCAGCGGTTGGTGAGAAAGCTGACGGTGAGGAAGATCGCGGTGAGCGCGAGCCAATAGACGGTCGAGACGGTTTCCTTGAGGGCGGATCGCTTCTTTGCTTCGGGATCGTATTCGCCCTCCTTGAGCAGCTTTTGCATGCTTGCATAGCGGACTCCAACGTAAATGAAGATGAAAACGCCGAGTGCCGCGACCGCCATGGTCACGCAGAGCATCGAGATCATGGTCTTTTCATTTTCCGTGAATGCACCGATGAGGAGAAAAACGGGCGAGAGGATGCAAAGGCAGGTTGCGATTATGTTCCATTTAATATATTCGGGACGGTACGCCTTTTGCTTTTCGGCAACCATTCCGCGGACGCCGTATTCGAGCTCGAAGGGGACGTTTTCGTCGAGGAAGCTGTAGGGCGCGTTTTTGAAGCCGCAAAGGATGAAGATTGCGACCGCCGCGGCTACGATCAGGAGCATTGCGATCAGTCCGGCGAGTGCGCCGACGCTTGCAAAGTCACCGCTCGAGAGCGAATCTGTGATCCCGCCGACGAAGAGGAATACGATCGCGGCGAAGATGCAGAGTGCTGTTGCGGACGCGATAAGCTTAGCGGCACTTTTTCGCCAATCGAGGTATTTGTGCGCTTCCTCGAGGGTGATGCGCTTGACGTTCGAGGAGGGTTCGGAATCTGTGAATTCCTCGTCCTCGAGCTCGTCCTTGAGAAGGTAGTCGGTCGTGACGCCGAAGAGGGTGCTGAGCATAAGTATTTTTTCGAGGTCGGGGATCGTCTGCGCGCTCTCCCACTTCGATACAGCCTGGCGCGAGACGTTCATCTTTTCCGCGAGCTCCTCCTGCGACCAACCGTTCTTTTTTCTGAGTCTGATTATTTTATCGGCTAAGATCATTTTGATTTCCTCCGAGAGATAATTTTGTCGGCGCATTGCCTGCCGACGTATAAATTATAGCTCATTTTTCGGTTGCATTCCACCAATCGGCGGCTTGAAATGTGTCAACCGAGGGTTGCAAATGGTGATTTTTCTTAATTATAGCATAAGAAAACGAATTTTTCAATATTGTTTTCGTGCTTTCTGCGGGTGCCTACAGGTAATTTTGCGCCTGCACAGAGTCTTTGCCGATATCCGTATAATTTTGCATTGGCAATGAGGGACCTCCCTCCCGCCCTCCCTCCGTGAACCGGAGGGAGGAGTTAGAGAGCGCAGACTTCTTCGTTCGGCTTTCCGAACAAAAACAGCGGGAAAGTTTGCTCAAGCTTTTCAAAGCTTGCGGAGCACGAGGCAGAGCCTCGTACTAATGCGAGACCTTCAGGTCTCGCTACTGTGCTTCAAAATCGTGAAGCTATGCTTCTCGATTTTGGACAGAGTCAATACTTCCCGATTGTAGGGAAGTGTTGCGCTCTGTCACTCCGCGCGCCCTCT
>JAZQXP010000044.1:0-24192 GCA_045632925.1 Eubacteriales bacterium
TATTCTCTCCCCCCCCCCCCCCGCCACCCCCCAACCCCAAAACCCGCGCGAGCGGTTTTTTGGGAACCCGGCGGCGTCCCCCTCCCTCCTCAGAGGGAGGCAAGAAGTTTGTACGAACATAGATCATAGAGATGTTATCCATGATAAATCCTAACATGCTATGTTCGCACTTATAACCTTGGCTCCCTCTGAGGAGGGAGCTGTCGCGAAGCGACTGAGGGAGAGATAACTGACCTTTATTATTCAAAACAATTATTTACCATTATAATTTTATCATAATTCCCCAAAATATGCAATAGAAAAATCCAAAAGACCGCGGCAATATGCAAAAAAATCTTTACAAGAGGAAAAAAATAGTGTATAATTATTCTGTATAAATATAAAATAAGAATTTGAGGTGATACCTTATGCAAAATATTGATATGACCGAACACCGCATCGACGGCGAGGTCAAATACGAGGGCAAGATACTTACCGTTGTCGTTGACCGCGTGAGCATCCCCGATGGCAAGGAGGCAACGCGCGAGTACGTCCGTCATCCGGGTGCCGTGTGCGTCGTTCCGATCAACGAAAAAGGCGAGGTCCTCTGCGTCCGTCAGTACCGTTACACGCACGGCAGAGTCTTCCTCGAGATCCCCGCGGGCAAGCTCGAGCCGAGTGAGACCGACCGTCCTGCCGCCGCTCTTCGCGAATTGCGTGAGGAAACGGGCGCACGATGCGAGACCCTCTCATACATCGGCGACTTCATCCCCTCCCCCGCAATTCTCGGCGAGGTGATCTCAATGTATATCGCAGAGGGTCTTTCAATGGGCGAGACCGATCCCGATGATGATGAATTCATCGACGTCGAAGCCATCCCGCTCGACAAGCTTGCCGAAATGTGCGTCTCGGGCGAGATCAAGGACGGCAAGACGATTTCCGCTGTGCTGAAAGCGAAGTATATTTTGGAAAAAAGAAAATAACTTTCAAAGAGTGAAGGAGCAAAAATCTCCCTTAAGGGAGATTTTACTCCTTCCAAAACGTCGACGGGGCGTCGCCGTTTTGAAGCGCGGGGGAAATTCCGACCTCTGCGGAGGTCGGCTAAAGAAACTTTTTGAAAAAAGTTTCAGCCTGCTTGCAGGCAGTGAATCATTCAAAAACTTTTCCGCTGCCATTGTTTTTAGTTTTTATTAATTTGATATAAGGAGTCCCAAAATGAAACTCAATTACAAACGCACTCTCTTCGTCGGATTCGCATTCTTTCTCATCTGCGCCTTCTGGCAGGCATACGACACCATCGTTCCGAAGATCCTGACCGACCGCTTCGGTATGTCGCAGTTTTGGTCGGGCGCGATCATGGCGATCGACAACATCCTCGCGCTCTTCCTTCTTCCCCTCTTCGGCATCCTCTCGGATAAGACCAAGTCCAAGCTCGGACGCCGCACGCCCTTCATCATCGTCGGCACTCTGATCGCGGCTGTCGCGCTCATCTCTCTCTCCTTCGTCGATTCGATGCAGCTTGACCGCCTCGGCAACATCGCCGACATCAACTCCGAGGAAGCGCGCACAGTTCTCTACGATTACGACTACGCATCTCCTCTGACAACCCCCGAGGGCGAGGAATACGAGCTTGCCGAGTTCAAGCGCGAGGATTTTGTCAAGATCCCCGCAACCCTCGAGAACGGCAAGGCTAATCCCGACTACACCAATTACGTCGTTCCCGCACGCTCGGCTTATATCGCGCAGGAGATCGTCGGCAAGGATCCCTCCGCGCTGATAACCTTCATCGCCGTGCTCTTCGTGCTTCTGCTTTCAATGGCGACCTTCCGTACGCCCGCAGTAGCTCTGATGCCCGACGTTACGCCGCGTCCTTTGCGTTCTAAAGCCAACGCAGTCATCAATCTTATGGGCACTATCGGCGGAAGCCTTATCCTCGGACTCGGTATAATCCTCGCTACGGGCTCGACAAAGAACACCTATATGCCCTACACGGGTTACTTCTGCATCGTTGCGGGCATTATGCTCGTCAGCCTCGTGATCTTCCTCTCCACCGTCCGCGAGCGTAAATTCGTCGCCGAGATGGAAGAGATCAGCCGCCAAAACAACATCGAAGAGGGCAACGATGAGGACGATGCCTCGGGCAGCCGCAAGCTTTCAGCATCCGAGAGACTTTCTCTCATCCTCCTTCTCGCGTCCGTTGTGCTCTGGTTCTTCGGCTACAACGCCGTAACGAGCAAATACTCGGTCTACGCGGGACGCGTCCTTCAGCTTGACTACAACTCCACCCTTCTCGTTGCAAATATCGCGGCACTGATCGCGTATCTCCCCGTCGGCTTCATCGCAACCAAGTTTGGCAGAAAGAAAACCATCCTTGCGGGCGTAATCATGCTCTCGGGCGCGTTCCTCACCGCCTCCTTCCTTGACGCGGGAACTCCCCTGCCCGTTATGATGATCCTCTTCGCCATCGCGGGTATCGGATGGGCAACCATCAACGTCAACTCCTTCCCCATGGTCGTCGAGCTCGCTCGCGGCGGTAACGTCGGTAAATACACCGGCTTCTACTACACCGCAAGCATGGCGGCGCAGACCCTCACTCCCGTCGTCTCCGGTTACCTCATGGACAGCTTTGGTCTCAAGATCCTCTTCCCCTACGCCGCGATCTTTGCCGCATGTGCATTCGTCACGATGCTCTTCGTTCGCCACGGAGACTCCAAGCCCACCAAATAATTGAGGTATTAAAATGATAATCCTTTATATTCTTATCGCTCTCGTCGCACTCACCGCACTCTATATCTTCCTTCTCCGTCCCCGTACCGAGCATAAAACCTCGGTCGAACCCCTCAAGGTTGATTACGCGCACCGCGGACTCCACGGCGATTTTGCCGTGGAGAACACGATGCAGGCTTTCTATGCCGCTGAGCGGGAGGGCTACGGCATAGAGCTTGACGTTCGCCTTTCGTCCGACAACAAGGTAGTCGTTTTCCACGATGACACCCTCCAGCGTCTCTGCGACCGTCCCGAGCGCGTCGATTCAAAGACCGCGTCCGAGCTTTCCTGGGTCGACATCAAGGGCACATACGAGAAGATCCCGCTTTTTGAGGACGTTCTCGCCACCATCGACCCCACCACTCCCCTCTGCATCGAGCTCAAGGGCAACGACACGCGCCTCTGCGTCGAGCTTGCCAAGCTCCTCGACAAGGAAGACAGATACTATTCGGTAAAATCCTTCAATCCCTTCCTCATCAGCTGGTACCGCAAGAACCGCCCGAGAGTAGTACGCGGCGTGCTTGTTTCCAATTTCCTTGCGAAGGGTCATAAGGGCAATATTTTCACCCGCTTCATCGCAACCACAATGGTCCTCAACTGCATCGCACAGCCTGATTACATCTCCTACGATTGCAAGCACCCGGGGCTCCTTCCCCTCGTGATCTGTAAGAAGCTTTATAACGTAATGACCCTGACCTGGACTGTCAACACCCCCGAGCTTTACGGCGAAGCAAAGGCAAAGGGTGACATCCCCGTATTCGAAGGCTTCGAGCCCAAGAGATATTGATATGAGAGACAATTACGACAAGCTCAAAACCGAGGGCAGAAACCCTCGGACAATGGATATTGACAAGCTTTCCTCGCTTGAAATGGTGCGGCTCATAAATCAAGAGAACCGCGCCGTTGAGGAAGCTATAGACGAAAAGCTGCCCGAGATCGCGGCGGCTGTCGATATGATCAGCGAAGCCATCGCGGCGGGCGGTCACGTCATTTATATCGGCTGCGGCACGTCGGGCAGACTCGGCATCGTTGACGCATCCGAATGCCCGCCCACCTTTGGCGTTGACTACGATCTCTTCCGCGGCGTTATTGCGGGCGGCAATCAAGCCGTTTTCCGCGCAACGGAAAACGCCGAGGACAGCGAGGAAAAGGGCATTGCCGCCATTGAAACCGATGGAGCGACCGCAGGCGACGTTGTTGTCGGACTTTCGGCTTCGGGACGTGCCCCATTCGTCATCGGTGCGCTCAAAAAGGCAAAAGAACTCGGTTGCAAGACGATCGCCGTCACCTGCAACCCCGGTTCGCTTATGGAAAATCACTGCGACATAGCCGTTTCGGTTTACGTCGGTCCCGAGGTAATTTCGGGCTCAACACGACTCAAAGCCGGCACGGCGCAAAAGCTGATACTTAATATGTTCTCCACCTGCGCGATGATCAAGACGGGCAAGGTCCGCTCGAACCTTATGGTCAACGTCCGCCCGACCAACGAAAAGCTCGTCGAGCGCGCGACGAGGATCATTATGGAGCTTGCTGACGTTGATCGGGAGCACGCCGCAGAATTGCTCGAAAAGTACGGAGACGTGCCCGCCGCGCTGGATGCGATTGAAATGCAAAATGCAGAATGCAAAATGCAAAATTAAGTGAGCGGCTCTGTCGTTTTTCCTTGGGAAACGGCGGTGTTCAGCCGCCGAGACAGAGTCGGAATTTGCCGAAGGCAAATACTTCCTCGCTTTGCTCGGAAATTTTCATTAAAACAAAAAATAACAGTAGCGGGAAGTTTTGATCGAACTTTTTCAAAAGTTCGCAGAGCTCGAGACAGCGTCTCGATTCAATGCGAAATCTTCAGATTTCGCTTCTATGCTTCAAAATCGTGAAGCTCTGCTTCTCGATTTTGGACAGAGTCAATACTTCCCGAATGTAGGGAAGTATTGCGCTCTGTCACTTCCGCAAAGAATCACAATATTTTTCTTTTGAGGCACATTATGAAAATTGTTTTCCAATCACAAGATGCAGTTGCCGCCTTTTATCGCAAAGGCTTACCTTTTTTTATAACAACTACTGAAAAATCGGTAAACTTCTTTGATACCAAGACCCAAAAGCTCCTGTCTTCAGTCAACGTTGAAGATGCAGGCATCTGTGATGTTTCGGACAACGGCAGATACGTTGCCATAAGATCTCCGCTTGGCGTTTTTTTGATTGATACCATTGATAATAATAAAACAAAATTCTTCAGTCCTAAGTCCCCGAATGAAGATCAAAGCCTCCATGCATACTTTGCGGGAAACCAAACGCTTATCGTATGCTGTTCATGGCTTGAGATTGCAGAAACAGCCGATCAAGTTGACACATCCTCACACTCCTCCGTTCACTATATTGACACCGAAAGTTTCAAAGAAATAGCCGCCTACAGATATCCCGACACCTATGCGGCAAGCTGCTTCAAATCCGGAAAAGAGATATTCATTCATCTTCAACCCCGAGTTGACGAATCCCACGAGGATTTCGAAGCAATGAATCATTTTCTCTATTCTTATTTGCTGCGAATCGACTGCGAAAATCCAGCAAAACCACACAAGATCAAGGTTAATAATGTAGATAGAATATACGATTATAACAGTATCAACAAAATCTTTCTGGTTCAAAGACCAATACGAAGCATTCTTTTCTCAAAGCCTGTGGAGATCGTAGACGAAGATATGAAAACGATCGCAAAGCTTCCAAACCGCATTCTTACCATGCACGCTTGTTGGATAAACAGCGGGCGTTCCATACTCACCCTATCCGCGAGCGGTATTTCCGAATTTGATGCAAAATCGCTTAAACAAATTGCAAAAATGAAGGGAATGACAAGCGGAATATGCAACTACAGCTTCTACGATCCGCATGTTGGTGTATTTACTTCAAACGGAGCTGTTATTCTGAGATCGGAAAATATTTAATCAAATACTCAGATACATATAATTTTCACGCCATATAAGCGATATTCAGAACGCTGAACCCCGAGTCTCGCGCTCTCAATCTCCCCTCCCGGTTTACGGGAGGGGAGTAAGGGGTGGGTCCCGATTTGCTGATTCAAAATTATAGGATATCGGCAAAATCTCCGTGTGGGCGCAAAATTACCTGCAAATATCCGAAGGAAAATAAAAGCTCTATAGAGTGAAGGAGTAAAACCTCCCGCAAGGGGAGGTTTTACTCCTTCCAAGCAGCCGACGGGGCGTCGTCTGTTTGAAGCGTATTTCGGGGCGTTGCCCCGCACCCCACTAAAGAAACTTTTCGGGAAAAGTTTCTTTAGAATCTTCAAAAGCTTTTTCTCTGATTTTTAATCAAAAATTTCCGCCTTGGCGGAAATTCACCTTACTTATTCATTATTCATCAGCCGCTTGCGGCGGCTTCATCATTCATTATTCATTAAAATGAAAACTAAATTCCAAAAACAACTCGAACAAATAACGTCCTCCTCCATCCCCATGCACATGCCGGGTCACAAGCGCAACACGGCGTTGCTCGGCGATGATCTTCCCTACTCCGTTGACGTAACCGAGATCGACGGCGCGGACGATCTGCACGACCCCGAGGACGGCGGCATCATCGGCTCGCTCTGTGAAAAATACGCATCACTTTATAAAGCAAGATCGGCGCACCCACTTGTAAATGGCTCGACCTGCGGTATTTTAGCAGGTATCCGCACGCTGACGAGCCCTGGTGACTCGGTCATCGTCGCGCGAAACTGTCACAAGTCGGTCTGGCACGCCATCGAGCTCTGCCGCCTAAATCCGATCTGCATTTTACCACCCATTATAGAGGAATACGGCATATGCGGCGCGATCACAGCGGAAGCCGTCGAGAAAGCATTTGATCGTGCGCCCAAAGCTACTGCGGTCATTCTCACCTCGCCCACCTACGAGGGCGTGATTTCGGATGTGGGCGCGATCTCGTCAGTCTGCCGCAAGCACTCCGCCGCGCTTTTCGTTGATGCCGCGCACGGTGCACATCTCGGCTTTTCGGAGCATTTTTCCGATTTTCCGCGCGGCGCGGACATTGCCGTCACGAGTCTCCACAAAACCCTTCCCGCGCTCACGGGGACGGCTCTCGGACTCGTTTTCAATGAGAAATATTCCTCCCGCTTCGCCCGCAATCTCGGCATTTTCGAAACGAGCAGTCCATCCTATATATTAATGAACTCGATTGCAAAATGCGCCGATATTTTAGATGACGGTGAAGCTCTTTTCGATAATTACCGCGCCATTCTCGACGAATTTTACGCATTGACCAACCCCTCAAAGCTGAAGCTCATCAAAACCGATGACATCGGCAAGATCTCGATTTCAACGCGGAACACGACCTTCACGGGCTCCACTCTCGCCGACGCCTTGCGCTCGCGCTTCCATATCGAGCCCGAAATGGTTCATTCGGATTATCTGCTCTGCATGACCTCTATCTGCGACACCGCGGAAAGCCTCTCTGCCCTCTCTCATGCCATTATGGCGCTTGATACCGAAGCAGAGTATTCGCTCGGCAAGACTTATCCCTCGTTTATCACCGAATTGCCGACCACCGAGATCCCCCTATATGACGCAGTATGGAGCAATATCCCCGGCAGCGGCGAGATATCCGACGCCTACGTCTGGGTCTATCCCCCCGGCGTACCCATACTTCTGCCCGGTGAAAGGGTCACCGAGGAGATAAAAAATCACCTCGAAATGCTGAAAAATTCGGGGATTTCGCCAAAAATCATCAAAACCTCTTGACAAATCATCAAAAATCATATATACTATATGTTGAATTAAATTATATCCGAAAGGTGGAATTTTACAATGAAGAGAATTCGTACTATCAATACCCGTGACCTCAAGGCTTCCGTTAAGAACGGCGGATGCGGCGAGTGCCAGACCTCCTGCCAGTCCGCTTGCAAGACCTCTTGCGGCGTTGCTAACCAGGCTTGTGAGAAGAAGAGCAAGTAATTGATAAAAGCCGCCGCGAATGCGGCGGCTTTTATTCGGTATTACTGCAGTCGGGCTACGCCCGAATGATAATTGGCTTCGCCAAATGGTTATCGGCAAAGCCGAATGATGATTCGCCCAAGGGGCGAAATGAAGGAATTTTTTTGCCTTGCGGCAAAAAACATTTTAGAGGTAAATATGATCCATTCCTATAAACTTAACGGTTACAATATCGTTCTTGACGTCGGATCGGGTGCGGTTCACGCAGTCGATGATCTCGCATACGACGTCATTAATCTCTACGAAACCAAGTCGGCGGACGAAATCGTTTCGATCTGCCTTGAAAAATTCGCTACCGAGGGCATCACCGAGCAGGACATTCTCGACACGATCTCCGACGTCGAGGAGCTCAAGGAGAGCGGCAAGCTCTATGCCGAGGATATCTACGCTCCCCTCGTCGGCAAGCTCAAGAACAATTCGAATACGATAAAGGCACTCTGCCTGCACGTTGCGCACACCTGCAACCTCAACTGCGAATACTGCTTTGCGGCTCAGGGTCGATTCCACGGCGAACGCGCCCTGATGTCCTTTGAGGTCGGAAAGCGCGCGCTTGATTTCCTTGTTGAAAACTCGGGCACTCGCCACAATCTCGAGGTCGACTTCTTCGGCGGCGAGCCGCTTATGAACTGGCAGGTCGTCAAGAACCTTGTTGCCTACGCGCGCTCGATCGAGGAAGCTGCGGGCAAGCATTTCCGCTTCACGCTGACCACAAACGGCGTGCTTATCGACGACGACGTCATCGACTTTGCCAACCGCGAGATGGACAACGTTGTTCTCTCCCTCGACGGCAGACGCCACGTGCACGACAACCTCCGCAAGACCGTAAACGGCAAGGGGTCTTACGATATGATCCTTCCCAAATTCAAGGAATTCGTCAGCCGCCGCGGCGACAAGGGCTACTATATGCGCGGCACCTACACCAAGTTCAACACAGATTTCTGCAACGATATCATACATATGGCTGACGAGGGCTTTACCGAGCTTTCGATGGAGCCCGTAGTATGTCCTCCCGGCGACCCCTACGCGCTCGGCGAGGAGGATCTGCCCGTGCTCTACGAGCAGTACGAAAAGCTCGCGCTCGAGATGATCGACCGCAAGAAGCGCGGCAAGCCGATCACCTTCTATCACTATATGCTCGACCTTGAGGGCGGTCCCTGCATCTACAAGAGAATTTCGGGATGCGGCTCGGGTACGGAGTATATGGCTGTCACCCCCTGGGGCGACCTCTACCCCTGTCATCAGTTCGTCGGCGACGAGAAATATCTCCTCGGCAACATTTTTGACGGCGTAAAGAATGAGGCAATCCGCGATGAATTCCGCTCCTGCTCGGCATATTCGAGAGTGGAATGCCGCGACTGCTGGGCAAGACTCTACTGCTCGGGCGGCTGCGCCGCGAACTCCTACCACGCAACCGGCAGCGTCAACGGCGTATACGAATACGGCTGTAAGCTCTTCAAGAAGCGTATCGAGTGCGCGATAATGCTCAAGGTAGCAGAAGCGTGCGAGAACGAGGAAGAATAAGTGGCTAGTGGCTAGTGGCTAGTGAAAGAAAAAAACCCGCCCGAATGGGCGGATTTTTCAATTAAAATAAAAAAGTTTGAAGTTTTGATCGAACTTTTTCAAAAGTTCGCGGGTCAAGGGCAGCGCCCTTGTCGCCCTCCGCAGAGGGCGAAACTCTCTTTTGCGCTTCAAGCGGGCGCCGCCCTCGGTGACCGCTTGGAAGGAGTAAAATCTCCCTTGATGGGAGATTTTTGCTCCTTCACCTCCGCGCATATTTGCCTACGGCAAAAGCCGAATCTGTCTCGGCGGGTAAACACCGCCGTTTTCCTTTGGAAAACCGTCAGATCCGCGGAATAGCTATAGAGTTTTCGTTCTCCTTCGGGCTCATACAGGTGATTACGCGCCTACACATATCTCGGGGACGATATCCGATAATTTTGCATATGTTCAAACCGCTTGCCTTCGGCAAGCCACGACTCTGTCTCGGCGGCTGAACACCGCCGTTTTCTTGCAGAAAACCGCCAGAGCCGCACGGGACCCACCCCTTACTCCCCTCCCTTAAACAGGGAGGGGAAATTTTAGTGCACGAACCTCTTTATTTAGCTTTCTGAACTTCGTTTATCCGTATAAAGCGCGATCTTTTTAAGATTTCTATGCTTCGTAAAAGATTCAAATCTTGATATTCAACGATATACAGAACGCTAAACAATAAAGTTCACGCACTTATACTCCTCCCTCCGGTTTACGGAGGGAGGGCGGGAGGGAGGTCCCTATTTGCCGATGCAAAATTATAGGATATCGGCAAAGACTCTATCCGAAAACAAAACTTGAGCAGAAACGAGGCATCCCCCCTCCTTGTTCAAAGGAGGGGGAGCGAGGGGGTAGTTACCTCTTAAAGGCGCGCGAAATTTTGCCCACCCAAGGCAAATCAAGGACGAAATATAATATAATGAGAAAATCCGCCGAAACAAGGCGGATTTTTCATTAAAAGGTGAAGGAGCAAAAACCACCCTCGGGGCGGTTTTACTCCTTCCAAGCGGACACCGAGGACGGCGTCCGCTTGAAGTACCGAGAGTATTTCGCGCTCTGCGGAGCGCGACTCAAGGCTCTGCCTTGAGAATCCGCAAGTTTTTGAAAAAACTTGACTAAAACTTTTCCTCTTTTAATAAATTGCTTGACAAGCTTCGCTTCGCGTGATACAATTATCCTGACAGAAAAAACACTTCTTCAGGGGAGGTCATTATGGAAAACAAGGTTCGTTTTGCCGTGATCGGCACCGAGGGTATCGGTCGCAGTCACATTGAAGGTATCCTCAGAAATGAAAACGCCGCGCTCGCCGCGCTTTGCGATGTTGACGAGGTGGGCGTTAAAGCTCGCGCCGAAAAGCACGGTCTTGATACCTATTACACCGACTACAAGGATATGCTCCGCGCGGGAGGCTTCGACTGCGTCGTTGTCTGCTCGCCCGACTCCTTCCACAAGGATCAGTGCGTCGATTCGCTGAACGCAGGCTATCACGTCCTCTGCGAAAAGCCGCTTGCAATGCGCCTCGACGAATGCGAGGCTATCATCGAAGCCGCACGCGCCTCGGGCAAGAAATTCATGGTCGGTCAGGTCTGCCGCAAGACTCCCGCCTTCGCGCTGATGAAGGAAATGGTCGAGCGCGGCGACATCGGCGAGCTCTTCTACGTCGAATCCGAATACGCCCACGACTACTCGATCCTCGGACGCGGCGAATGGCGAAAGGATCCCTCCTATATCCGCCATCCCGTTGTCGGCGGCGGCTGCCACGCGATGGACCTCCTCCGCTGGATCGCGGGCGACCCCACAGAGGTCTTCGCCTACGCAAACCACAAGGTCCTCTACGATTGGCCCGTTGATGATTGCACGATCTCCGTCCTCAAATACCCGAACGGCGTCATCGGCAAGGTCCTGACCTCGATCGGATGCAAGCGTCCATACACGATGCGTACCCAACTCTTCGGCTCTAAGGGCACCATTCTCGGTGACAACAAGTCACCATATATCACCCTTTTCACCCCCTGCATAGACGAAAAGGGCAAGCATTCCTTCAAGGAAGAACAGATCCCGATCGACATAAATCACCACAATATGGCGGCTGAGATCTCGGATATGTGCGACATAATCCTCGGCAAAATGCCCCTCGAGATCGACGTCATTGAGGGCGCGAACACCGTTGCCGTCTGCCTCGCCGCAGTTGAATCGGCAAAGACCGGACTCCCAGTAAAGCCTCACTATTTCAATTAAAAGAAGGTAAAGACCATGTTAAAAGTTGGATTTTCAGAATTTGACATAACCCCGCCCGTCGGTAAACTGATCCCCGGCGGCTTCACCGCTTGTCTGACAAGCGAGCCCGCGCGAGGCAAGCTCCTTGTCACCGCCGCGGCATTCGAGGTTGACGGGAAACTGTTGATCCTCGTTTCCGCAGACACGCTCTCCATTCAGATCAGCACCTGCGACCGTATTCGCCGTCGTATTTCCGATGCGACGGGAGTGCCGTTTGACCGCATTCTCGTTGGCGCGACTCACACGCACACGGGCGGTCAGACCGACTATCAGCTTTGGCTCTGCCCTCCCGATCTTGAAGTAGCGTCGCTGACAGAAGAAGGGATCGTCAGCGCGGCTCGAGAGGCTTACGGCAAGCTTTCAGGCGCCGCAATCGGCACGGCTAAAGGCGAGGAAAGCCGTTACAGCTTCTGCCGCGACATCCGTATGACGGACGGCTCTATCACGATGAATCCGAACCGTGCACACCGCGAGCTTATGATCGCTCCCATCGTCACGCCCGATTACTCGGTGAACGTGATGCGTATCGATTCCGCCGAGGGCGAGGTGCGCGGCTTCATCGTCAACTATGCCAACCACCCCGACTGCCACGCTAAAAACAAAAAAAGCTTCAGTGCGGACTTCCCCGGTGCGCTTCGCCGCGGACTCAAGCGAGTTTACGGCGAGGACGTCTTCGTTCTCTTCTTCAACGGCACTGCGGGCGACATTAACTGTATCGATTGGCTCGGCACCACCTCGGATTCCTATTACGGAGGTACGAAAAATGCGCCCGAAGCTATCGGCGCGGGTCTGACCTCAACAGTTGTCGGGATAAATGCAAACATCAAAGCAGATAACGCCGCTCCCAAAATTGAAGCAATATCCAAGGAGATCGTGCTCACCCGCCGCTACAAGACCGCCGAGGACTTCGCGTGGGCGCAACAGATCGCAAAGGACATGGACTCACACAGCGCAAAGGAACGCGCATTTGCGACCGAGTATCTTGAGGATGACGGTGACGTCAGCCCCGAGATCCCATTTGAGATCCACACAATCCTACTCGGAGATTGGGCGATCGTGGGTCTGCCCTCCGAGATATTCACCGAGATCGGATACCGCATAAAGGCATCGTCTCCCTTCGAAAACACCCTCATTTTCGAGCTTGCAAACGGCACTCACGGATACATCTCTACCAAGGTCATTCAGGAAAGCACCGCCTACGAGGCAAAGATCAGCAAATACAACGCCTGCACGGCGAAGGACAGCGCAGACCGCATCGTTGAAGCCGCACTTCGTCAGCTTGAGGAACTGAAAAATGTATAAAATATTCAAATATACCGATCATCCGACCGTAGATTTTGCCGCCGAGGAGCTGAAAAAGTATCTCCGTATGATGATGCCGCGCTGCGGTGAGATCACGATCTGCCGCGACGAGCGCGACTCGGACGGCTTCGTACTCGCTCTCTGCTCCGACATCGGAATCGCTCTGCCCGAGACCGACGAGCCCGAGCTCGACGACGTCGTTGTGATAAACGCAAACAAGCGCGGCGGTATAATCGCGGGAAGCAATCCGCGTGCGCTCCTGATCGCGGTCTACGAATACCTCCGCCAAAACGGTTGCAGGTGGCTCTATCCCGGCATCGACGGCGAATATATCCCCGTGACCGAGCTCCTGCCCGTAAGCTACCGCAAAATGGCGGATATGCGTGTCCGTGCTCAATGTAACGAGGGCGCGGAATACCAAGCCTCGATGATCGAGACCATTGATTTTTCGCCCAAGATCGGGCTCAACTCCTATATGCTCGAGTTCGACAACCCCAAAACCTATTATAATTCCTATTACGACCACAAAAGCAATCTCGCAAACCGCTCCCCCGAGCCGATCTCCTCGGAGCAGGTGCTTCAATGGAAGCGCGCATGCGAGGCTGAGATCGCCAAGCGTTCGCTGATCTTTCAGGATATGGGACACGGCTGGACCGCCGAGCCCTTCGGCATCGACACGACCGAGGGTTGGGCAAAGGATGCCTCCAATCCCATCCCCGAGGAGAGCCGCGAGTTCGTCGCGCTCTGCGAGGGCGCACGCGCGCTCTACCACGGCGTTGCGCTGAACACGAATTTCTGCATGTCGAACCCGCGTGCCCGCGAGATCGTGGCAAAATATTTTGCCGACTACGCCGAGATCAGCCCGCAGGTGGGCTACCTTCACATCTGGCTTGCCGACAACAGAAACAATCATTGCGAGTGCGACGAATGTAAAAAGAAAACTGTCTCGGACTGGTACGTTATGCTTCTAAACAGGATCGACGAGGAGCTGACGGCACGAAATCTCGAGACACGCGTCGCATATATCGCGTACTACGACACCGCCTTCCCTCCCGTGACCGAAAAGCTCCGCAACCCCGACCGATTCGCGCTTCTTTTGGCGGCGATCACACGCAATTACACCGAAACTCCGAAGATGACGGGCGAAGCGAAGGAATTGCCGCGCTTCAATCTCAACAAAAACGTCTTCCCCTCAGACCTCGGCGACTACATCCGCTATTCCGAGGAGTGGCAGAAGACCGCGTTCACGCCGAAATTCTGCTACGAATACCACTTCTGGATCCATCAGTACTACGATCTCGGCGGCATCCGCCTTGCCGAAAGGCTTTACGAGGACGTACGTGCCTACCGAGACGCAGGCTTCTTCGGCATCATTCAGGACGGCTCACAGCGATCCTTCTTCCCGAACGGCTTCCCATTCTACGTCTACTCGCGCGCAATGTACGATAAGGACGTTTCCTTTGAAGAACTAAAAAAGGATTACTTCTCGCACGCTTACGGCGAGAATTGGCGCGAGATCGCCGATCATCTCGAGCAGATCTCGGATATTTTCGACGTAAAATACCTCGAGGTAGCGCACAGATCATCCGCTCCCCGCGTTCTTGTATCTGCCGAAAAAGCAGAGGCTATGAAGGCTGTAAAACCGCTCTGTGAGGCTATAAAATCGAAGGTAAAGTCGTGGAAGAAGAGTTGCCCGAAGCGCATCTACAGCCTCTCTCTGCGCCTTCTCGAGCTCCACGCCGAGTTCTGCATCGACCTTGCGGACTCGATGATCCTGACAGCCGAGGGCAAGGCAGACGAGGCATTCGACGCCTTCAACGCCGCCTTCGACGCCATCGGTCGCCATGAGCCCGAGATCGAGCGTTATTTTGATCATTACCTCGCCTACAGCGCGCTCAGGCGCAGTTTGCATCCGGGCAAAACAAGAATTGAAACCGAGGAGGTTGGATAATGAAGCACTTCATAATCGGACGCGCCGAGAACGGCTTTTACCGCTATCAGGGTTGGCCGACAGTTTGCATCGACGAGAACGGCGTGCTATACACCGTTTGTTCGGGAAACAGACTCGGACATCTTTGCGTTTTCGGCAAAAATTATCTTTACAAAAGCTTGGACGGCGGCGAAAGCTGGACTCCGCCCGCCATTATCAACGACACCTACCTTGACGACCGCGACGCGGGAATCACCTACCTCGGCGGCGGCAGAATGCTTATGACATATTTCTGCCACCCCTGGCAGTTTTACGCTGAAAGACGCGGTTGGATCGACAGCTATGCAAATGACGTCACCCGCCCAATGGCAGATGGCATACTCAACGGATATGCTAATCTCCCCGACGAGCTCAATAAATACGGCTCATTCGTCCGTCTTTCGCAGGATTACGGAAACACTTGGGGCGAGGCTGTAAAGGTTCCCGTAACTGCACCGCACGGTCCCATTCTCCTCAAGGACGGCAGACTTCTCTTCGTCGGCAAGGAATTTCACGGAGGCGACCCCGAACTCACACAGGGCGCGATCTACGTCTACGAAAGCCGCGATGATGGCGCGACCTGGCAGAAGCTCTGCGGAATCGACTTTCCCGAGGGACTTGGCAAGGAAAATATGCACGAGCCGCACGCTGTTGAGCTTGAGGACGGCACTATCGTTGCCGCTATTCGCGCGCAAGGCGAAGGTGTACCGCACAAATTCTCGATCTACACCTGCCGCTCGACTGACGGTGGAAAGAGCTTTTCGCATCCCGAATGCCTCGGAATCAGCGGTTCTCCTCCTCACCTTATGCTCCACTCGTCGGGCGCGCTCATTCTCACCTACGGACGCCGCGAGGCTCCATTCGGCGAGCGCATAATGATCAGCCGCGACGGCGGAAAGACTTGGGGCGAGGAGCACGTGCTTTCCGAAGCATATTGCAATGACCTCGGCTACCCCGCAACTGCGGAGCTCCCCGACGGCTCGCTCGTCACCGTTTACTACGAAAGATACAAGGACGATAAATTCACTTCGATACTATGCGTAAAGTGGAGAATTGAGGAGTTTGAATAAAAATAAAAAATGAGTTGACAAAGCAACTCATTTGTGATATAATAATAACGGAGAGCACCGATGACGGTTGCTTCCCCGTTAATTGGCTATAAATAACCGCCTAAGGTTCGAAGCGTAGGCGGTTATTTCTTTTTATTTGCGGTCATTGAAGTATTTATACAACAAGTCGGCAAAAGCGATAAATATGCTGATAATCATTAACAGTTGTGTTAAGGTTATGTATTCCATATTATCAACCTCCCTTCCTTGCAGTGAAGGGAGTAGAAATATGCTCCCTTCCGAAAAGGGAAGCAACCGCCACCGTTTATGGTGTTCTCCGGGTATCTTGCGATACCGTGAATATTATATCACATTTGTCGGAATATGTCAACCTTAAAAAGCACGCGGAATTGCATTTTGCAATTCCGCGTGTCTTTCATATGCTCATAATAGCCTCAAGAACATTCTCCGCAATCATATCGGCTTCGTGGTCTGCCCAAGTGTTTCGGTATTTGCCAAGACTGTCTTTTCCTCCACCGGTCAAAACAAGAATTCCCTTGCAACCAGCGTTGTGCGCCAGAACGATCTCGTTCTTTCCCATATCGCCGATAACGTAGGACTGCGACACGTCAATAGAGTACTTTTCCGCACACTGATCGATAAAGCCTGTTTTAGGCTTTTTACAGTTGCAGTTATCACTGCTTTGATGCGGGCAGAAAAGGAATTCATCTATCAACGATTCATCAGAATTGAACTCATTCAAAATGCGATCGTGCTCACGCAAGTAGACGTCAAGCGGCAAAATTCCCTTGCTTATCTTACTTTGATTTGTGATGATAATATTCAAATACCCTTTATTTTTTGCTAAAGCAAGTGCTTCTTTGGCAAAAGGATATGGAGAGAAACTGTCGATATTTGCAGTTGCCTCGCCGCCGAGAGTTCCTTGAAGATCGTAAAAAATTGCTTTTTTCATTTTAATTTTTCAACCGATATTACCCAATCGCCGGTATCCGGCTTTTCGGGAAGCTGATATACTCCATCCGTAATTGTCACTGTGAAGGCATCTCCGTATTCACCCGTGATACAGTTGAACCATCTCACCTCATATTCGCCGTTTGCCATAGCCGTAAGCTTGCCAAGCTTACCGTTTGTGTTATTGCCATAGAAGTAGCCGAGATAAAGCTCGTTACCGATATGGCAGACCGAATACTTGCAGGAGCCGGGAACGTAGAAATAAGAAGTATTGAAACAGGGCGTAAGTCGCCACCATTCGTATTTTGAAAGGTAGCTTTTAATATAGCTTACCTGTCTGCCCGCGTCGGCATAGAGTCCCTCGACCCAGTTGGCATCCATTCTGAACTCGCCCGATTCATCCTTTGAATTGAAATCGGTGATTCCGTTCTGCGCCCAGAATATGCTCCATATCGGCTGAACGCCGTATCCGTAACCTACCTGACCGTTCATATACGCGATCCAACCTTGCGCGCGCGAACCTTCGGTGCCCGTCCAGAAATGATCGTATCTGCCCTCGTAATTGACAACGGGCTTCAATCCGGGATTATTCCAATACTCGCGCATCAGCTCCCAGTTAATTGCGGAATTCAGCGGCGTATTGTACTGAGAAGCATACCAGGTATGGCTTTCGAGCTTACCGAAATTCGAATTACCTACCGATGTAAAGCTCCAATGCTCCTGATGGCAGGTTGACGGATGATCGTAAGCATCGTATTTATGTACGTATTCGATGACCTTCAGCCAAGGATTGGTTTCGGGCGTAGCCGCACAGTCGCCGCGGTCAACGCCGTAATAGTCGTTGTCGCCCTCCTGCGTGGTCGCCCACATAACGGGATACGCGCTGTACCTTGCCACCCAATATCGAGATAGCTTTTCAAGCTGCTCGTCAGTAATCTTTTCGCCGAAATATGCACTCATTAAGGTCGTCGGATAGCCAAACTGAGTATTTGAATGGACAAGTCCGTAATCAGCTATTATTTTAAAATAACGATCATATTGCCTGAACTTTTCCACCATAAAGTCATTCACACCAAGGGTGAAGATATTTTGGGCACCGTCCTGAAACCATATCTGATCGTTGACATCCCACCAATAAAGGGGCTGCGACTGAATAACGGTATAGCCTTGCTCGGCGCGGTAGTTCATAATGTAATCAAACTGCGAGGTGATACCGTACTGATCGGCAATCTCCTTTGTGATTCCCGCGACCTTCTGCGTTTCGACCGAGCCGTAGCTGTCGATCTCTTCGATCGCAAGCGTCCAATGGGTGTCGCCGAGATAGAAGAAGGGCGTGCCGTCGGCGTACATAAAATAGCCCTTGCCAGTCTCGGTCTTGATAAATCCGTGCTTATAGATATCAAGATTGCCCGAGTATTCCTTACAGATCACGCTTCCCGCGTGATGATGCAGACCCGCGTTCGCAGTATCGGTGCACTTTGTATAATATTTCCACTCGCCGACCTCGGTCAGAGCAAAACGAACACGCCAGACTCTTCCGCCGTCCCAGAAAGCGGGGACCGTCAACACCGTACCCGTTGACTCGTTGTAAAATACTGCGTCCATATCGACGGTGTAAACGGGATTATCGTAATCCTTGTCGCTCGTAAACTCGATCTCCGCGGCGACCCATTGCTCGGTGTCAAGCTTCAGCTGATCGCCCACGGGAGTGATCTTTTCGATCTCGGTCTGTTCTGCCTCTGCCTTCTCGTGCTCTGCGGTCTCAAGGAGAGAAAAATCAGCGGGGAGGGAGAGCTTTTCGCCGACCGCCGCGGAGACGTAATCCTCGGCAAATTTCTCCGCCGCCATTGCGGTATAATAATCGTTGTAGCCGATGATAACGATCTTGTTACCGACCGCGCGGATGGCGTATTCTCCCGAGGAGAGAGTCAGATAGACCTCGCGGCTCTCGCGGCGGTTGGTCTCACCGACGAGTATTTCGGGCTCGTCGCTGATATATTCGCCCGCTACAGGCTTGCCCTGCGCCCAGTCGTCAACCTTCTTGATATCAACGCCGAGAGTCTCCTTGAATGCAGAAATAATGCTCTTACAGCCCGAGTAAAGAGTCGATGAGCATCCCTCGGGATGAACAAGGTTGTAAAGGCACTCGCCGCCGCTTACCAAATCGATAGAGGGAATCTCGGGATCGGTTTCGGGCACCGAAGTAAGTAAATCGGAAGTTTCGGAAGTTCCGGCATCGCCCGAGCATCCGACAAAAGCGGGAAATAACATCAATATAGCCATAATCAATGAAACGAGTTTTTTCATTTTATCCTCCCAAAACTATTCTGATCGTCTCAACAACACCCATATTCGTCCAGATCGACATAAGCGAAAGCGCGGCGGTCATAATGCCGCTGAGGGACTTTGCGTAACCCTCGCTCTTCTCGGTCAGGTTCATAAGAACTGCCGCAGAGACTATAGTAATTATCACGCTGATGTCGTAGATATATCTCATATTGACACCGCCGAGGCAGAAATCCGAAAACGCAACGCCGAGGGCGAGGAGTGCCGTCGCGGCGACGACAAAGCTCTTTGCGAGATCCCTCTCTCCTCGCATCTTCTCAATCAGGGAAAGGCGGGGATAGAGAAGAATGCCGAGCGGCAGACCGTATGCGAAAATGCCGCAATAGCGGTCGGTATAGAAATACTTCGAGCCCTGCGGAAGCACCGTCACCCTGTGCATCTCGAGATAAGGGAAGATATCGCTCGACCATATAGGACAGAGGAAATAGGAGAAAAAGGACGAGAAAAGGTACTTGAAATCGATCGTATTGAGTGAAACGTCGCTGACTGTCAGCTGATAATTCGCGCCGAAATCAAGGGGCGAGCCGAATCGCGCGTTATTATACCACATAACAGCCGCCGCGCCCGCTATCAGAGGAAGCGCGAAGGATGCAACGGTCATAAGTCCGTCCTTGATCATATCCTTGCGGATCTTGAAGATGAATTCGATAAAGAGCGGAAAAACAGCTACACACATAAGAGCCACCGTCGGGCGCGACCATACTGTAAGTGTCAGCGAAAGTGCCGCAAGAACGAGCATTATCATCCTCGCCCACAGCTTCTCTTCCCCCATCGAACGCACCGCGAGCGCGATGAAAGCCATCGAGAAGACCTGCGCCGAGATAACGGCAACGTAATACATATCCGAGCAAAGCACTCCGAGATAGACTCCGCTTGCTGAGACAGCTCCCGTAAGTCCTAGCAAAAACAGCCACAGATTCGGCTTTTGGATGAACCTGAGCACCACCTCGCGGTAGGCAAGCGCGGTCATTATCACCGCCGCGATCGCAAGAATGAGGCAAGCAAGAGGTACGTTCGGAAGCTTGCCCGTGGCCGCGTGGATCGGCGCGTGGACGGTAATTATCGGCGCGATGCCGAAATATGAGAAATATTTTCCTTCAAAATAGGCGTAATCCCAATAGTAACGTGCACCCGATTCCTTTCGTACGGTAGGGTCATAAGGATTATCAAGCTCTGCCAAACGGCGGTCAACGGGAAGATCAAGCTCGATCTGACCCTTCTGCCACGCATCAAACTGCCTGCCGAAAATATCCGAGGGCATACTCTCCCCGACCTTGTATTCGTAAAGCTCGGGCTCCTTGGTCATTGTCGGGAAACACGCCGCCGCAAGTATCAGCACAACAAGCGCGAAAAGGATATTCTGATATATTTTCTCGGGACTATAATTCAAGCCCGCAATTTTTTTGATCAACTTCATCCGTATCACCTCGGTATTATTATACCATCAATGCAAATGCTTGTCAATGTCCTGATATGGATTTTTTCACTAAATCAAAAAAGCTCGGGATATACTGAAATACAAACCTCAGCATATCCCGATTTTTTATTAAATTATTTATCTGCACAATAGATTGAAAGTACCAATATAATTATCATTCGCATCTTTCTGTCCACTGTCCACTGACCACTGTCCACTTATACCGTGTACATTACCCGATCTTTTCTCCGTAAACGAGAATTTCTCTGGTATTGATGGTATTGTACTTCGACTCCTCGTCGTTACGTCCGACGATTACGCCGATTCGGATATATTGACCGCTGACGCCCTCCATATCAAAGAGACAGGTAACCGATGCGGAATTGCCGTTCCAGGGATCTCCGGGGGTCTTACCGCAGTTGACAAGCTTTTTGCCGGTCACCTGGTTCCAGCAAGCCGAGGGAACGAGAGTCCAGTTTACGCCGTCATCGCTGACGTAGACAGCCGCAACTCCGGGGAATCCCTCAAGGCTTCCCGATGCAAAGCCCATAGCGTCGAACTTATGCTTGGAGCCGAAATTCAGCGTGATAAGTCCGGTATAAGGCGCATTTGCGTCGACCTCACCCTTGATATTGTACTTATTGTCGTCAAACTGGAAGCAAGACATAAAGGAGGAGCCCCAATGTCCGTTGACAAGGTTCTCGACAGAGGTCTCCTGACCCTTCGAGGAAAGGACCTTCTCGATACCGATGACCGAAACGCCGTATCCGATATCCGCGATATCAGCCTTCTGCGCGTCGGTAAAGCCCGTGAGCGAGAACGCAGTCGAAGCAACCGCATTCTTTGTTCCGAGAATACCCGAGAAAGACTTGCCGTTCGGATAAGTACCGCCCTTGAGGACAGAAATGAGCTCCGACTTCGGGAAGGAGGTCAGATTCTTCATACCCGATGCATCAACGTCGTAGGACTGCTCGACAAACTCAACACCCTCGGACTTGAGCTTATACTGCTCGGGGATCGCGGGAGTCTCAAAAACAGCCTTGCGAGCCGCTTCCTTGAGAATAGCTGCAGCCTCATCGGTGAGGTTTGCGTTATAATCGACAGTAGTGGGATCCACGCCCGTGATCTTCGCGAAGATCGTCATAGCCGCGAGATAGCTTCCCGTTGCGTTCGGGTGGGTAAGGTCCTCGTCATAAAGATTGATATTCTTGTTGTTTGTGTAAACGTCATAGAACGCAAGACCGGCGTATGCTACGTCGATTCCGAGCTCGGCGCCGATAGCCTCGTAAGCTGCGGAGATCATCCAGGTCATGCTCTCGTTGGTCCAGCCGTTCTCGGTCAGAACCTTGTGACCCGCCTTTCTGCCCCAGGTACCGTAAAGGATCGGGGTTGCACCGTCGGCAACAACCTTAGCGGCGAGGTTGCGGACGCCGGTATAGAACTTATCGGGATAGAGAGCGGGGCAGGTACTCTGCTCCTGAAGGACGATATAATCGTAATTGCGCGCCTTGAGTGCGCCCTCGACCTGTCTGCCGACCTCGTCGTCAGCCTTTGCGGAGTCGATAAGATACCAACCGCCCTTTGTGATTCTGGTAACGGTCGCCGTATATCCCGCAGCCTTGAGGATCTTAGCAAAGATCTGCTCGGGCATGTCGTTATAATGAGTATAGCTGTTTCCGATAAAGAGGAAGTTATATTTTCCGTTCTTATCGAGAATTGTGGACTCGGGAGCGGGCTCGGTAGTTTCGGGAGCGGCTGTTGTAGCCTCCTCGGTCGTAGCCTCGGGAGTTTCCTCGGTTGTAATCTCGGGAGCGGGTGCGCTTGTTCCCTCGGAGGGAGCTGTTGTGGTCTCGCCCTCACCGGCGCAGGCAACGCCCGAGATCAGCATTGACGCCAGAAGCAATATTGCGATCAGTTTCTTTTTCATGATTCTATGTCCTTTCAAAAAAATTATTACTATAATAATAACTCATTTTTCCCGATTTGTCAAGAGTTTTGATTCAATTTCATCAATTCGTTCCAGGTAGCAGGCCCCGCACTGCCGTCCGCGCTCAAGCCTCTGCTCTTC
Organism: Eubacteriales bacterium; assembly: GCA_045632925.1. Classification (GTDB taxonomy): domain Bacteria; phylum Bacillota; class Clostridia; order Oscillospirales; family CAG-272; genus CAG-390. The sequence continues at coordinate 22,676 of JAZQXP010000044.1, forward strand.
TGAAACTCGATCAGTGCCGCGTGAGTGGCGGGTCCGAAGCTCGAATCGATCGATACACTCGCACCGTGGAAGATGAGCATCGTCTGCAGAAGTCTGACCTCCTCGCCGACCGCGCCCCTTTTCAAAACCTTTCTCTCGTGCGTCAGCGTCAATTTATTCACCTCACTTAAAGATTTATCAAAGTATTTTTCGGGGTCGGTATACTCGCCGAAAAATGCGATCCCGAGATGCAGATGTGCGCCCGTGCTCCGACCCGTACTGCCCATAAACCCGAGGACCTCGCCCTTCTCCACTCTATCGCCCTTTTTCACCTTGAGCGTGCCATGCTTGAAATGGCAATAGAGGCTGACGGCGGTCTCGTCGTGCCTGATCTTACAGTAATATCCCGAGCGCGAATTATAGCCCGCCTCGATAACCTCTCCCGAGTCGAACGCCGTGACCCAATCGGATATCGCGCCGCCGTTTTCTGCCAATGCGACGAGATCGACGCCCGAATGATGCTCGTGCTTACCGAAGATCACGCGCTCGCCGTATGGGTACGTGATCTTGTAACCCTCGCAATTCCTAAAAAACCTCGATCCCATTCCTCTTCTCCTTCAGTCTGTCGATTTCCGATCTGAGATACGCGATCTCGGATCGTAGCTGTTCTATTATATCGGGCGTGTGCGAGATCGGTGATCTTCCTCCCGGCTCGGCGGTGTCAATTATCCTCAGCTCTCCCTTTTGCGAAACAAGCCTTTCACCCATCGCCGTAACTCCGTCAACGACAAAGTCCGCGCTTCCCGCGTGCATCATAACCTCGGCGGGGAGAAGCACTTCGTCATTATGCAAGATCACCTCGACCGCATCCGAACCGTCGGTGGGAAAGAAGGTCGCTCTTTTTTCCATCCCGTCCCATTCGGGCGAAAAATCAAAGCATATCTTGCAAGAGCCAAAGCTACCGCGAGTGCCTGCCACAGCCCACGAGGGATCAAGCCATATGCCGCCCGCCTTAATATTTATAATTTTCATTCAAATCCTCCATCTTTATAATATGTGCCACCCGAGGAAGATTCTATCATATTTCAGGAATTCGTGACTGACAGAAAACTGTCGCTAGCATAGTTATTAGTTGCTAGTTTAAGGTAGATTTCCTCGCAAGCTCGGAAATTTTCAATTAACAAAAATCTTGAGTGAACCAGTCCCTTTTTGATTTGCTTGACATCCTCATCCACCGCGTCTGCGGTCCCCCTTCCCCCACTTGGGGAAGGTAAAAGAGTTGATTCGAACTTCATCGCATTTCAGCGAACATCGTTTTATTTTAACCTATAAAAAGTCAAATAGGAATATTTTATTGAAATAGTTTGCAAATGCTCTATTATGATTGCAAATTGATTCTAATAAAATATTCCCATTTGATATGCAAAGTTATAGAATTGAACGTAATTCGCTGAACAAACAGGATTAGCGTTCTAACCATTTTACCTTCCCCAAGTGGGGGAAGGGGGACCGCGCTTGGCGCGGTGGATGAGGATGTC
>JAZQXP010000045.1:0-4681 GCA_045632925.1 Eubacteriales bacterium
AAATGCAAACAAAAGCAGTTATTCGCGCTGCAATTAATGTTCAAAACGCACATCCCGATTGGAGCGTTAAGCCTGAAATCATGATTCCGCTCGTTGGCGATGTAAAAGAATTCAAGTTTGTTAAGAAGCTTGTTGTTGAAACTGCAGATGCAGAAATCGCCGTTGCAAATTCCGCGCTTAAATATGAAGTCGGTACTATGATCGAAATTCCCCGTGCCGCTCTTACTGCTGACGAAATCGCAGCTGATGCTGATTTCTTCTGCTTCGGTACTAACGACCTCACTCAGATGACCTACGGATTCTCTCGTGACGACGCAGGTAAGTTCCTCAATGCTTACTACGATGCAAAGATCTTCGAGAACGATCCTTTCGCAAAGCTCGACCAGACCGGTGTTGGTAAGCTTATGAATATGGCAGTAACCCTCGGCAGACCCGTTAACAAGAACCTCCACGTAGGTATCTGCGGTGAGCACGGTGGTGACACCACATCCGTTGAATTCTGCCATAAGATCGGCCTTGACTACGTATCCTGCTCTCCCTTCAGAGTACCGATCGCACGTCTTGCAGCAGCTCAGGCAGCTATCAAGGGCTAAGATTTATAATCAAAAAGACCGCTTCGGCGGTCTTTTTGATTAATGCAGAGTGCAGAATGCAGAATGCAGAATTATGGTGAATTTCCTCACTTTGCTCGGAAATTTTCGATTAAATAAAAGACAACAGCAGCGGTAAGTTTTGATCGAACTTTTTCAAAAGTTCGCGAATTCTTAAGGCAGAGCCTTAAGTCGCGCTCCGCAGAGCGCGAAACTCCCTTGCGCTTCAAACAGGCGGCGCCCCTGCCGACTGTTTGGAAGGAGTAAAACCTCCCCTTGCGGGAGGTTTTCGCTCCTTCACCCCGCGACCGAAGGGCGCAAAATGTATTGCATTTTACTTCAAAATATGCTATAATAAAGCTAACGAATCAAAGGAGCGAAACAATGATAAAAAACGTAGTACTTGACATCGGAAACGTGCTGGTTTCCTATTATCCAGATATTTATATTTCGCAGTTTATCACCAAGAAGGGTGAGATCGATTTTTACGAGCAGATATGTTTCCGCAGCGAGGAGTGGCGGTGCGGCGATCTCGGCACGAAGTCGCGCGGCGAGATCATCGATGCGATCTGCGAAAAATATCCCGAGGACGCGGCAAACGTGCGTATGATAATGGAAAACTGCGACGATATGTTCCGCGTTTCAAAGAAAAACACCGAGGTTGTGAAGCGGCTGAAGGCGGCGGGCGTTGGAGTTTATTTCCTTTCAAATACGACCGACCACGCTTTTGAATTTATGTCATCCGAGTACGAGGTATTTTCGTACATGGACGGCGGAATTGCGTCATACCGCGAAGGTGTAATCAAACCGGACGCTGAGATCTTCGAGCTCTATCTTTCGCGCTACGGAAAGCGCGCGGAGGAGTGCGTTTTCGTCGACGATATGCCGCAGAACGTCGAAAGCGCAAGAGCTGTGGGCTTCAACGGCATAATTCTCAAGAACATCGACGACCTCGAGGACGAGCTTTGCAGGTTCCCCGAATTACGCACCATCCTCAAGCAATAAAGTTTTTGAAGATTCTCAAGGAACTTTTTTCAAAAAGTTCCTTGAGTGGGGTGCGGGGCAACGCCCTGCATCTGTGCTTTAAACAGACTGCGCCCCGCAGGCTGTTTGGAATAAGTAAACCCTCCCTTTTGTGGGAGGGTTTACTTATTCACTTTTTTGAAACTGAAATTTTGCGCGCCTACAATAGGGACCCACCCCATACTCCCCTACCGGTTTACGGGAGGGGAGTAAGGGGTGGGCACCAAACTGAAATATGTCGAATTATAGGATATCGTCTTTATCTCTATGGGGGCGCGAAATTTTTCTCCTTATTGGCAGGATGAATATATAAAATAACCCCGAATAGCCGCACCTTTAAGGTGCGGCTATTCGGGGTTCAAACCGCCTGCGGGGCGCAGTCGGCTTGAAGCAGTATATTGCGAGGCTCTGCCTCGCACTCCGCAAGAGAAACTTTTTGAGAAAAGTTTCTCTTGACTCTTCAAAAACTTATGATCTGTTTTGTTTGGTGGTTAATTTGTTCCCTCGATCTGCTGCAGGACGAGGCTTTCGCCGGCGTACTGTTTACGGAGTACGGGTTTTTCGATCTTTCCGGTGGGGTTACGCGGTACTTTTGCAAAGATGACCTTGCGAGGGCGTTTGTATCTCGGCAGTTCAAGGCAGAAGGTTGCAACTTCTTCTTCGGTCATTTCTTTGCCTTCCTTGAGCTCAATCACCGCAAGTGTGATCTCGCCGAGTCGCTTTTCGGGAATGCCGATCACGGCAACGTCCTTGATCTTTGTGTTCGAGCGGAGGAAGTCCTCGATCTGGACGGGATAGATGTTCTCGCCGCCCGAGATGATGACGTCCTTCTTTCTGTCAACAAGCCAGATGAAGCCGTCCTCATCCTCGCGAGCCATGTCACCCGTGTAGAGCCAGCCGTCGTGACCGAGGATCTCGTCGGTCGCCTTGGGGTCCTTGTAGTAGCACTTCATGACGCCGGGACCTTTGACCGCAAGCTCGCCGACCGCGCCCGCAAGCACCGTGCGGCGGCGTTCGTCAACGATTCTCGTCTCCCAGCCATAGCCTGCCTTGCCGATCGCGCCGACCTTGTGGATGTTGCCCACGCCGAGGTGGACGCAACCGGGTCCGATCGACTCGGAAAGACCATAGTTCGTGTCGTATTCGTGATTTGGGAAGTGTTCCTTCCATCGCTTGATGAGGCTCGGGGGGACTGGCTGTGCGCCGATGTGCATCAGTCGCCACTGATCGAGCTCGTATTCGTCGAGATTGATCTCGCCGCGGTCGATCGAGTCGAGGATGTCCTGAGCCCACGGAACGAGAAGCCACACAATCGTGCAATGCTCCTCCGAGACCGCCTTGATGATCTGCTTCGGTGCCGTACCCTTAAGAAGGACCGCCTTCGAGCCTGCAAGGAATGAGCCAAACCAATGCATCTTCGCGCCCGTGTGATAGAGGGGCGGGATGCAGAGGAAGGTGTCCTCGCGCGATTGCGAGTGATGCGCCTGCTCGACCTCGCAGGAGTGCATCAGAGCCTTGTGGTCGTGCAGTATTGCCTTCGGGAAGCCGGTTGTGCCGCTCGAGAAGTAGATAGCGGCGTAATCGCGGTCGGAAACGGGAACCGCGGGCGGCTTTGTGGAGCAGAAGGTCACGAGTTTGTCGTAGCTTTCCGCAAAGGAAGGGCAATCCGCACCGACGTATGTCCACATTCTAATCTGCGGGAGGCTCGAGCAGATCTCCTCGACACGTCCCGTGAATTCGGGACCGAAGACGAGAAATTCGGAATCGGATTTCTCGAGGCAATATTTGATCTCATCAGCCGTGTAGCGGAAGTTGAGGGGAACCGCGATCGCGCCCGCCTTGAGGATTCCGAAGTAGACGGGAAGCCACTCGAGGCAATTCATAAGTAGGATCGCGACCTTCTGTCCCTTTTGAATGCCGCGGGTAAGAAGAAGATTTGCGAAGCGGTTTGCGCGCTGATCGAAATCGCTCCAGCTCATCTCTCTGCGGTAGCTGCCACCACCCGTAGACTGCATCAGGGAATATTCCTTCCAGGTGAGCTTTTCGGTGGGCTCGAGGGCTGCGTTGATCTCAACGAGCGCGGTGTCGTTAGGGTAAAAGGTCGCATTGCGAACCAAAATTTCTGTAATAGGCATGGTAATTCTCCCTTTCTTGCGAGAAATAAAAAATGTCCCCGCATCCGTTTTGGATACAGAGACGACCTATTTAAGCCGTGTTACCACTCTGTTTTGCTCTCCCCTCACGGGCAAGAGCCTTACGCACATCTAGTCAATGTGTCGTCTTGTGACGGAGACAACCCGTTGTGCCTTTGGGATTCGGGGAATCCTTTCTGCACACAGCTCCCGAAAGGTAATTCGGAACTCACCGCCCTCTGTCTCGCACCGACCGACAGCTCTCTGAAGACGCGTACCGTGAGCCCTTAATGGACTTTCGTTCTCAGCTTTATGCGGATATTTTACTACAAAAGCGCGCGTTTGTCAAGAGGTTTTTGAATATTTATGCACAAAAATAAAGAATTTTTATTAAAAAAGCGCATAAATTTATAATCCGACTCGCTCTGCGTTCGGGGAGGACAATAACGAACACGGAGAGAGTCGGACCGGGCGTCTCGCGTCAGACGCCGAAACGGGACGCATATTGAAAGGAGATAATGAAGTACACGGCGAGGTTAGTATATGCTAACTCAATGCCAAAAAAATAAAAATTGTCCCGAGGATCTGCAAACGGCTGTCCTTCAAGCTACCACACATACGGTTAGCCGTTGCTAACTGATGATATTATACACTATTCTCGCACGTTTGTCAATAGGTTTGGCAAAATTTTTTATAAAAAAGTTATAGATTGAGATTATGGTACGCAAAACAGAATTATATTTTTTCGTAAAATATTGGTTCGAGTCCGTAGGGACCGACGTCCCCGGCGGTCCGAGCAGCACAACAATATAGAATTAACTAAATTCAGAAGCTGCATTTATAACCTTTTGATTAAATACACAGCAATAATTCAAATGGGTCCGGACCGCCGAGGACGTCGGTCCCTACGGACTCGTTATATCATTCTTACGAAAA
>JAZQXP010000046.1:0-1421 GCA_045632925.1 Eubacteriales bacterium
TTATGCTGACCCTTTTGGAAGGTACGTCGCCGTCAGATATACAATGCTACCACGGATACCAATCCTTCAAGCCCGGCGAAGTAACCCCCGACGTTGCTCACGCCATCGGTGTTCAGCTCGCCAACGAACTGTGGGGCGAAGACTTTCCAATTATCGTTGCCACCCATATCGATAGAGGGCACGTGCACAATCATTTCTGCCTTTCGGCTTCGGGATTCTCGGGCAAGCGCTATCACGATTGCAATGCCACCTACAAATTGATGCGCGACACCTCGGACAGACTTTGCAGGGAGTACGGATTATCTGTGATCGAGAATCCAGGCAAAGATCGGCACAAGCACATCGCAGAGGTTCACGCTGAAAAGAAAGGCATCCCCACGATGCGCGATCAGATACGTGCTGATATCGACGCAGTAGCAAAGCAAGAATTTATCATCAAGAACTTTTACAACCGTATGCGAAGCCTTGGCTATACGATTGAGCAGCGCGGAGACTTTCTCCGCATCAAGCCATACGGCTATGACAAATTCTTTCGCTTGGACAAGCTCGGTGCGGGATATACCGAGGAGGATATTGAAGCGAGGATAAGGAACAACGCGAGGGCGCGCCAATGGACGCCAATCACGTATTACGAGCCAACCTTACGGGAGAAGCCGAGAGGTCTTTATGCGCTCTATCTCCATTACTGTTATCTCCTTGGCGTAATACCAAAGGTCATTCCAAAGAATCCCGAAGCCTATGCCGCCATCAAGGAGGACGTGCGCCGCGCCCGTATGTACTCGGAGCAGGCTAAGTTCCTCGGCAAGTATTTTCTTGATACAAAGGATGACCTCATACAACACGCGCTTAAGGTTCGTGCGCAAATGGATGTACTTTATAAGGAGCGGCAGAAGCTCCGCAACAAATTGCGGTGGATGAAGGATCCCGAAGAGATGCAGCCGATACGCGAACAGATCTTTGCTATCTCGGACAAGCTCAAGCCGCTTCGCAAGGAATATGCAATGTGCAAAGATATTTACGACCGCAGTGATGATATTGAAAAGACGGTCGAGCGCATCGAATTCCCGCAAGCCGTTCAACAAGCGAGAGCGGCGAATAAGAAAGATACTCGAGGGGACAGATAAATCAATAAGGAGGACGCAATATGACACCCGACAAAGAAAAATATATCCAAGAACGATACGCCGAGTATGAAAAGAAGTGGGCAGAAAATCCGCCACCACCTCGCGAGCCCATAATTGATACTGAGCGCGAAAAGATTCCCGTTCATTACAACGTTCCCGCCTCCGCCTTTGACTTTAAGGAAAAAGAAGGTCATACCACCTATGAGGTTTGCGGACACTTCAACCCCAACGCGCGAGAAAACCTTCTTCAAAAAATTTGGCGAATGATGAAAGAAGAAAGTTTACAATAAAACTTTC
>JAZQXP010000047.1:0-10936 GCA_045632925.1 Eubacteriales bacterium
GCTTACGAGGCGGGAGGCAATATTTATTTCGACACATCTAAACTCGAATCCTACTACGCTTTCCACGACTTCAACGAGGAAGACCTCGAGGTCGGCGTACGCGAGGGCGTTGAGGCAGACGGCAATAAGCGCAACCGCGCGGACTTCGTTCTTTGGTTCACAAAGTCCAAGTTCGACGATCAGGAGCTCAAATGGCAGAGCCCCTGGGGCATCGGCTATCCCGGCTGGCACATCGAGTGCTCCTGCATCGCTATGAAGCATCTGGGCGAATACTGCGACATCCACTGCGGCGGAATCGACAACGCATTCCCCCACCACACCAACGAGATCGCGCAGAGCGAGGCTTACCTCGGTCACGAGTGGTGCCGCCATTGGATGCACGTTCTCCATCTGAACACAAATTCGGGCAAGATGAGCAAATCGAGCGGCGAATTCCTCACCGTCTCGCTCCTCGAATCGAAGGGCTACTCTCCCCTTGCATACCGTTTCTTCTGCATGCAGTCGCATTACCGCAAGTCGCTCGTTTTCTCCTATGAAAACCTCGACAACGCGACCACCGCATACAACAAGCTCGTAGCAAAGATCGCTCCCCTCCTCCGCGAGGATAACGGAGAGGTCGATGCAGAAGTTTTTGCACAGCTCAAGAAGCGTTTCACCGACGCGCTTGACAACGATCTTAACACCTCTCTCGCCGTAACCGCGCTCTATGACGTGCTCAAGGCAAAGACAAACGCCGCAACCAAGCTCTCCGCTATCCGCGACTTCGAGCAGGTTCTTATGCTCGGTCTTATCGATGCCGCATCGGCTATCAACGCCGCAGAGGACGCAGAGGCAGCAGCAAAAGCCGCCGCAAAGGCAGCCGCAGCAGCAGCTGATCCCGAATACGCACGCATCGAGGCACTCGTCGAGGCACGCACCGCCGCAAAGAAGGCAAAGAACTTCGCCGAGGCTGACCGTATCAGAGGCGAGCTCGCCGCTGAGGGCATCATCCTCATCGACTCCGCAAAGGGAACCGAGTGGAAAAGAGGCTGACGCCAGTGACTAGTGGCTAGTGACTAGTGGCTAGTGAAAGGTAAAAAAGTTGATTATAAGGCAGAAAAAGTTGTTCGCTCATGCGAAGCGGGGGTGCAGGAGCGAAGCCCCTGCACTCCGCCAAGCAAGTGCGAACACAGCTGTTTGATTGTTTTTTGTGCACTTTGACATATCGTTTTTTAGAGTAGAGGTTTGTCAGTAATCTGAAAGCCACCGCATTCGCGGTGGCTTTATTTGTTTATATGGAATTACTCAAAGAGCTTGCCGTACTTAACAAGTCTTGCGTACTTTTCCTTAGCTGCGTTCTCAGCCTTAGCGAAGAGTGCCTCTGCTCTCTCGGGGAACTGCTGTGCCAGACGGCTGTAACGAGTCTCGGAGGTGATGAACTCGCGGTAGTCGCCGGTGGGTTCCTTCGAGTCGATGGTGAGAGGATTCTTGCCCTCAGCCTTGAGTGCGGGGTTGTAGCGGAACATCTGCCAGTAACCTGCGTCAACCGCTCTCTTCATCTCGAGCTGGCAGTTGAACATGCCGCCCTTGATACCGTGCATCTCACAAGGAGCGTAACCGATAACGAGCGAAGGTCCGTGGTATGCCTCAGCCTCGGAGAGAGCCTTGAGCAGCTGGTTCATGTCAGCGCCCATAGCAACCTGTGCTACGTATACGTAACCGTAGGACATTGCGATCTCTGCAAGATTCTTCTTGCCGATTGCCTTACCTGCAGCTGCGAACTGTGCAACCTGACCGATCTGGGAAGCCTTGGATGCCTGTCCGCCGGTGTTGGAGTAAACCTCGGTATCGAATACCATTACGTTTACATCCTCGCCGGATGCGAGAACGTGGTCGAGACCGCCAAATCCGATGTCGTATGCCCAACCGTCGCCGCCGAAGATCCATACGGACTTCTTAGCGAGGTATTCCTTCTCAGCGAGGATCTCCTTGGATGCCTCACAGCCCTTCTCTGCCCAGCCCTCAAGGAGCTCAACAAGTGCTGCGGTAGCGGGAGCGTTTGCCTCACCGTCATCAAGGGTGTTAAGGTATGCATCGATTACAGACTTGCAGTGCTCGCAAGGAGTCTCGAGTGCGCGAACCTTATTGATAAGCTTCTCGCGGATGGTCTTCTGACCGATCGAGATACCGAGACCGTGCTCAGCGTTGTCCTCGAAGAGGGAGTTACCCCAAGCGGGACCGCGGCCGCTCTCACGGTTAACGGTGTAAGGAGTTGCAGGTGCGGAGCCGCCCCAGATAGAGGAGCATCCGGTTGCGTTGGAGATGTACATTCTCTCACCGAAGAGCTGGGTGATGAGACGTGCATAAGAGGTCTCGGCACAGCCTGCGCAAGAGCCGGAGAACTCGAGGAGGGGCTGCTTGAACTGGCTGCCCTTGATGGTGTTGAGTCCGTAAGGAAGCTCCTTCTCGGAAACGTTTTCTACGCAGTAGTCAAATGCCTTCTGCTGATCGAGAACGGTGTAAGAGGGAACCATGGTAAGGCATCCAACCTTGCAAGCCTTAACGCAGAGGGTACAACCCATACAGTCAAGGGTGGAGATGCCGATGGTGAACTTGTACTCGGTCTTCATAGCGGGCTTTGCAGTGTACTTGGTATCTGCGGGAGCCGCTGCTGCCTCTTCCTCGGTCAGAGCGTAAGGTCTGATAGCCGCGTGAGGACATACGAAGGAACACATGTTACACTGTACGCACTTGGTGGGATCCCAGGTAGGAACGCTTACTGCAACGCCGCGCTTCTCGAAAGCTGCGGAGCCCTGCGGGAAGGTACCGTCTGCCATACCTGCAAATGCGGAAACGGGGAGAGAGTCGCCTCTCATATGACCAACGGGAACAGCAACCTTGTTAACGAAATCAACAAGCTCCTGGCGTGCGCCGGTCTTTGCTGCCTCGGGAGCGTCATCTGCGCAATCAGCCCAAGCTGCGGGAACGTCTACCTTAACGAATGCGTCAGCACCCGCGTCGATAGCGTTGTAGTTGAGGTCAACGATAGCCTGACCCTTCTTGATGTAGGACTTGTATGCCATCTTCTTCATGTACTCGATAGCGTCTTCCTTGGGAAGGATGCCTGCGAGGCTGAAGAATGCCGACTGGAGAACGGTGTTCTTAACCTTACCGTTGCCGATGCGGTTGAGAGCGATACCGGTACCGTCGATGATATAGAAGTTGATGTTGTTCTTAGCGATGTACTTCTTAACTGCTGCGGGGAGGTTAGCATCAAGCTCCTCTGCGGTCCAGTCACAGTCAAGGAGGAAGGTTCCGCCGGGCTTAACGTCCTGAACCATATCGTACTTAGCGAGGTATGCCTTGTTGTGGCAAGCTACGAAGTTCGCCTTGTTGATGTAGTAGGGGCTCTTGATGGGAGCGTCGCCGAAGCGGAGGTGGGAGATGGTGATACCCGAGGTCTTCTTCGAGTCGTACTGGAAGTAAGCCTGGATGTACTTATCGGTGTGGTCACCGATGATCTTGATGGAGTTCTTGTTTGCACCAACGGTACCGTCGCCGCCGAGACCCCAGAACTTACAAGCAACGGTGCCTGCAGCAGCGGTGTCGGGACAAGCCTTCTCCTCGAGGGAGAGACCGGTAACGTCGTCTACGATGCCGAGAGTGAAGCCGTTCTTAGGCTGAGCCGCGGAAAGGTTCTCGAAGCATGCGAAGATGGAAGCGGGAGTGGTGTCCTTGGAACCGAGACCGTAACGTCCGCCAACAACCTTGATGTCCTTGCCTGCGTTTGCGAGGGAAGCAACAACGTCGAGGTAGAGGGGCTCGCCGAGGGAGCCGGGCTCCTTGGTACGGTCGAGAACTGCGATGGACTTGACGGTTGCGGGAATAGCCTCGATGAGTCTGTCAGCTCTCCAAGGTCTGTAAAGACGAACCTTGATAAGACCGACCTTCTCGCCGTTTGCGTTGAGGTAGTCGATAACTTCCTCTGCAACGTCACAAACCGAACCCATAGCAACGATCACGCGATCTGCATCGGGTGCGCCGTAGTAGTTGAAGAGCTTATAGTCGGTACCGAGCTTAGCGTTGACCTTGTCCATATACTCCTCAACGATTGCGGGGAATGCATCGTAGTAGGGGTTGCAAGCCTCGCGGTGCTGGAAGAAGATGTCGCCGTTTTCTGCGGAACCGCGGAGAACGGGATGCTCGGGGTTGAGAGCTCTGGAGCGGAATGCCTTGACGGAATCCCAGTCAACCATTTCCTTAAGGTCCTCGATCTCCCAAGCCTCGATCTTCTGGATCTCGTGAGAGGTACGGAAGCCGTCGAAGAAGTTAAGTACGGGAACGCGGCCCTTGAGAGATGCAAGGTGAGCAACTGCGCCAAGGTCCATGATCTCCTGCTGATTGGTCTCAGCAAGCATAGCATAACCGGTCTGACGGCATGCATAGATATCGGAATGATCGCCGAAGATGTTAAGAGCGTGAGAAGCTACGCAACGAGCCGAAACGTGGATAACGCCGGGAAGGAGCTCGCCCGCGATCTTGTACATGTTGGGGATCATAAGAAGAAGTCCCTGAGATGCGGTGTAGGTGGTGGTAAGAGCACCCGATGCAAGAGAACCGTGAACAGCACCTGCTGCGCCTGCCTCGGACTGCATCTCGATAACGCTTACGCGCTCGCCGAAGATGTTACGTGCGGGCTTGCCGAGAAGGTTCTTGTCGGTAGCGGACCAAGCATCGGTGGTCTCCGCCATGGGCGAAGAGGGAGTGATGGGGTAGATTGCGGCAACCTCGGTGAACGCGTACGATACGTGCGCGGCAGCGGTGTTACCGTCCATGGAAATCTTTGTACGTTTGATAGCCATGTAGTTTGTCCTCCGTTTGTATTTGAATTTTTATTATTTTTGCGTGACAATAGAAGGTCTTCATTCAGACCCACTATATCATATCACTTTTTTGACCAAAAGTAAAGGTCTTTTTGTAAATTTGTCTTCATTTTCGGCAAAAAAGTGCGATTGTTTTATTATTAATATGTAAGAATTGCAAAATTTGGGCATAACATGAGGTTAAACCAATTCATGAAGCACGGAAACAATATCCGAAAAAGTTATATCTTCGGCATAAGAGAATTGACGTCTGTACTTGTCCCACATAACCGACAATTCGAGGCTTTCGGAAATTGTATTAATGATTGTGCGCGTATCCGCGATTTGCTCTGAAGTATTTCTGTGCAATGCAGTAGCCTTCAAAGCATTGGCAAACACTTTTTTATCATAGCTTTGAGTTGTTGCCAAAATATAGGCATCATAAAAGTCTCTTGGGCGGGTGTTGAAGACGCCTCTTCGAAGGATGGTTTCAATTTTTTCGGCTAGGATCGTTTCAATATTATATGCATATAACGAAAAAGACGAATTCTGATCAAAAATGCGTTTAAATGAATACTGTACAGCCTCGGGAGTGATGATATCACCCGTGGAAACATCTATTGACAGAGGTGTTGTCATAGTATCATATACAGCAACGAGGGAAACACGGTATCCTCCGTAGATATCATCTTCTCTTATCGGTTCAATATCCTTTATTTCAAATGAAATATTATCGTTTGTGTTTATTGCTATTATCGAATTCAAGGCTTTCTTAATGCTTTCGGGAGTGAGCGGGAGTTTTTTTAGCGTTGTGTCAAGATCCATTGTGGCTCTGTTATCAAGCCCCACGATCGCAGCCACCAACATTCCGCCTTTTAAGATAAATCTGTCTCTGTAATCCGAGACAGACAAACGAGCAAGCAATCCCTCAAACATATAATTCTGCAAAATAACCTGTGCGGGAATATGTTTCTGCTTGGCAAGATTCCTGATTTTAGCTTTTAAGCTCATAGCATTTTTCATAACAGCACCTCCAGATAACGTCGAACAATGCCTGCAACGCGCATTTGCTTTGCGTAATTATTGAGCAGGTTGAGGTTCTTGTCGGGGCACTTCACATATTCCTTGAGCGCGGCAATGAAGGTTTCCGTTCCTATGCTGCTTCTGCTGCGTATAATATCGCATATCGTTCGTTCAATATCGTAAGCCGGCACTTTGTTTCCGCCGGGAGTCAAAAGTTCTGTTTTTCCAAGCTCGTAAAGTTCGGGTTTTATATATCTGATCTTGCATATTTCGCGTATTGCGAGTGACGGAACATATCCGGTGGGCACGGTTAGTGAGTGAATGAAGGGAGTTCTATCGGAGATACCGTGGAGAAAAAGCGCCGTCTCGTGTGAAAATATCATCTTATCAGATCGGAGAGAAACCGCGAAAAGCTCGTCTTCGAGTGTATCGGGCAAAATATATTGACCGTGAGAGATTCTTTGAAGCTTGCCCTGCTTCGAGAGATTGGACAAAACCGCACGTGATATGCCTTGAAGCTTAGCATCGGTTGCGGTAATGACCGCTCCGTTTTTCTCCGATATATTCTTTAGCTTTGCTATAGTATCCATTTTGCCCTCCTTGTTTGCAATTATATAAATATTATACACCAAATTTATATAATTGTCAACGCTTTTTGACTATAATACAAATTTTAGTTGTTATTTTTATATAATTGTCAATATTCGTTCTTTGCAAAATTCTCCGGACAATTTCCACAATGCCACTTGCCATTCCTTCCGAAAAATGTTATAATATAAAAAAGCCAAAATTCGACAAATTTTGAGGATATTGATATGAGAAAAATCGTAATCGCACTTGCGGGAGGACCCGCTTCGGGAAAAAGCTCCGTGCTTCGCGCGCTCAAGACTATGCCAAGGAGCGACGAGGTCAAGGTCATATTTCTTGACGAGACCGCCACAGTTTTTCTGCACAACCGTCCCGACTCCGTCAGCGCGCTCGACAGTCAGCTTCTGCGCCAGCATTACATACTCAAGGGGCAATGCCACGCCGAGAGGCTGCTCCTCGAAAACTGCGCCTGCGCCGACAAGGACACCGTTCTGATCACCGACCGCGGCGCGATCGACGCGATGGTGTATCTGACCGACGAAGAATTCGCCGAGCTCGGAGTCGACAGCGAGTCGCTTTACGGACGCTACACTCACGCCATTTTCCTCGAGGGCGAGAAGCTGAATTTTCACGACGACGAAACGACCACGAGGCTCGAGGCCGACTACGAGGAGATCGCCGCGCTTTCCGCACGCGCGCGTTCGGTCTGGTCAAAGCATCCCTCCTTCTCCATCATCCCTCAACAGGAGACCGTCGAAATGAAAACGAAGCTCGCCGCCGAAAGAATCAACGAGCTTTTGGGTCTTAAGATATTTTGATCACATAAAAACACCCTGCATACCGCCTCGTTCACGACGGAATGCAGGGTGTTTTTGAGATTACGGAGTCGTTCACCTTCGCGCTCTCAATATTGGGCGGGGAGTGCGATCACAACGTCCTCGCTCTTCCCGGAGATCAAAAGGAGGGCTTCAAAATCTCCCGGAGTTTTTGATTTGAATTCGATACCGATATGACCCGAAATTCCGCTTTTGGCGGGTATGATCTCTATCTTCGAAGCGTATTGCGCGGCAATATCGCAGAATTCCTTGGTTTTTCTCGAGTCGTAAAGCTCGACGTAGCAATAATTCGTGTCGCTCTTCTTCGACTTCTTTTCAAGATGGATCAGAAGCGTGATCGTCAGAAAAACGATCAGAAATGCGAGGATCGCGGCTATGTAGAATCCGATTCCGATCGCAATGCCGATGCTTCCCGTAGCCCAGAGTCCCGCGGCAGTCGTAAGTCCCGTGACCTGCGAGCGGTTGCGGACTATGATCGTTCCTACTCCAAGAAAACCGATGCCCGAGATGACCTGCGCCGCGACTCGCAATGGGTCAGCCGAAAATCCGAGGATCTTTACCTCGTAAACTCCCGTCATCGCCGCCAATGCCGCACCGAGGCAGACGAGGATATGAGTCCGCAGACCCGCGGCACGTCCGTGGTATCCGCGCTCGAGTCCGATGCATCCACCGAGGATGAGGGCGAGCAGGATGCGCACGATCACGCTCCAGATATTCAACTCACAAAGCGTTTCACAGATATTCTCAAACATTCTTGTCCCCTTCCGCGCTCGCGTTCCTGCCCCAGACGAGGAACCAGATCAGGATTATCCAGCTGGCAACAAATGTGAAAATATAGTTCGCAATGCTCGTTACGGGAAGAATACCGAAGCAGACCACCGAATAAAGTGTATAAACCACCGAGCAGACGGCAAATACTCTGAAATTATTGGTTGCGATCAGCGAGAGCGAGATCAGCGTGATCGTTATCGAAACAAGCTCGCCGATCTCCTCACCGAACCAAAGATGGTCACCCCAAAAAATTGATAAAAGAAAAAAGACCATTCCGAAGATCAGCATAAAGCAACCTGCCACAGTCTTCGGCTTTACGTTAAGCGTCAGCTGCTGTACCACATCTGAGGGCGGTGCGGGAGGCGCGGGAGGCTTTGGCTTTTCTCCATAGACGAGCTCATCGAGAGTCACGTCGAAGAGCTTGCTCATTTTAATAATACGTTCGAGGTCGGGCACGGCGGAGTTGTTCTCCCATTTTGAGACAGATTGCCGCGAGACCTCAAGCGCGTTTGCAAGGTCGGTCTGCGACATATTGTTCGCCGTGCGGTATTTATAGATGTTTTCGCCGATGTTCATGCTTGCCTCCGGTTCTTTTCTGCTATTATTATACCACTTTTTTGATGTAAAGTCTACCAACCCGTCTTTAAAATTTAGCAACCCACGGTTTACATTTGTTTTCTTGCGCCTCTTTTTCCTACTAAATATTGACATTTGCTCAAGTTTGTGATACAATTATAATTGGGTATTTGCAAAAGCTACCCGATCTGCAAATTTTGAATTTTAATACAAGGAGAAACTAAAATGTTCTGTACCAAATGTGGCGCCAAGATCGAAGACGGCGCGAAATTCTGTACGTCATGCGGTCAACCTACCGAAGAACAGGCTCCCGCAGCGGCTCCTGCTACCGAAGCTCCCGCAGTCACCGAGACTCCCGTAGTCACCGAGACTCAGGCGGCTCCCGCTCCTGAAAAGAAGGACGCAGTCGGCGACATCCTCGCTCAGGCAAAGGTCTTCCTCGCGGGCGCGTGGGATAAGACAAAGGAGATCGCAAAGAAGGCTGACGAAAAGCTCGGCGAGATGCTCGGCGACAAGAAGCTTTATGCTTACGCGGGCGTTATCGGACTTCTCGGAATCATCATCGTCGTTTCCGTCATCGCGGGTCTCATTCCCGAGAGCAACGGCTACCTCACCTACGATTCTCTCGTCATTATGGACGCATATGACGACGTCGTTTATACGATGACGGAAGGCAAGACCGTCAAGATCAAGACAGATGCCGAGGACGTTGACGACTTCGAAACCTCCATCGACGGCAAGGTCACCGTTTTTGAAAACGACGGCACCCTCTACCTCCTCAAGGGCAAGAAGGCAAAGCAGATCGCCGAGGACGTCGGCGACTATTCCCTCTCGATCTACGGCGACTCGGTCGTTTACACAGTAGTTGACGGCACCGACGTAACCTACTACTACCGCAAGCTTTCGAGCAGCAAGAGCGTTGAGATCCACGAAAACGAGCTCGACTCCATGATCCTCTCCTACACTATCTCCCCCGACGGCAAGAGCGTTGCATACTTCTGCTCCGACGGACTCGAGAGATCTCTCTACTACTTCAACGGCAAGAAGTCGGTTGAGGTTACCGACGAATGTCTCGGCGACGTTATCGGTATGAGCAACGGCGGCAAGTACATCTACGCGGTTGCTATGGATGAGGACGATCGCAAGATCACTCTCTTCTCCTACAACAAGAAGGGCGACGAGACCAAGATCGACTCCTGCGACGGCACGGGCTTCGCGCTCAACCTCGACGGAACCCAGATCATGTATCAGAGCAACGGCAAGACCTATATCTCGACCAAGGCTAAGGAGCCCCTGAAGGCTGCAGGCGACCCGATCGAGCTTCTCGTTCCCAGATACACCGCTGAGGAATACAGAATCACAAGCAAGGGCGCGTATATTTATCCCGTTGAGAACCTTTACAACCACGTTTATACCTCCGGCTCCACCGCTTACTACGTTGCAAAGAAGGAAAGCAAGAACGTCAAGCTCGTCAAGGCTGACAGCTCGCGCTTCACTCTCGATGACAGCGCGGAATTCCTCTACTACTACGAGGACGAGGAGCTGATGGTGCTTCAGATCTCCAAGGGCGAGAAGGCTAAGGACAAGGCAAAGACCATCGCAAAGGACGTTGACAGCTACGTTGTAACCTCCGACCGCAAGTACGTTTACTTCATCACCGACTCCGAGCTTCACGTTGTAAACGGCAAGAAGGGCGGCAAGTCGAAGGAGCTTTCGACCGATGACGTTACGGGCTCTCTCGCTATCGACTCGGACGACTTCGTCTACTTCGCAGACGATGACGGCGTTTACGCTACCAAGGGCAAGAAGAAGGGCAAGCTCGTCATTGACGATGCTTACTTCGGCGAGTTCGGCGGCTACGTCTACATTATGGACGACGACACTCTCTACGGCGCACGCGGCAGAAGCAAGCCCAAGCTTCTTATTGAAAGAGACTGATCCGATTAATTAAACCGGGGCTGATCCATTAACAAATCAATGGATCAGCCCTTTTACTATGTGAAAATCTCGAATAAATCATCATATATCAAACAGGAATGATTTATTGAAAAAGTTTGCAAAAAACGCAAGCCATCACTCTCTGCCCAAAGCTTGCGCGAAAAATACATAGAGGTTCGATCGCAGGCTCCTTCCACCGACCTGCGTCGGTCCCCCTCCCTCCCGGAGGGAGGTAAAGGGTTTGTGCAAATCTCGATATTTCTACAGCGAATATCGTTTGTATCTGTAATTTTTCATATTAAAATAGGAATATTTTATTTAAATCAGTTTGCACTCACAATGGAGTATAGGCAAACCTTTTCA
>JAZQXP010000048.1:0-3119 GCA_045632925.1 Eubacteriales bacterium
CAATCGCGTTCTCCTTCCACCGCTCCCCCGCGGTCCCCCTCCCTCCCGGAGGGAGGCTGAGAAGATAGCACAAACCCGTATGAAAATACAGCGAATATCGTTCAAATTAATAATTATGCATATAAAAATAGGAATATTTTATTGAAAAAGTTTGCAAAAACTCTGTTAAAAGTGCAAATTAATTCAAATTAAATATTCCTATTTGCTTTTTTTAGATTAAGATAAAACGATGTTCGCTGAATATCCGTAGGAGTTTGCAGTTACCACTAAGCCTCCCTCCGGGAGGGAGGGGGACCGCGGGGGAGCGGTGGAAGGAGAACGCGATTGCGTCTTTTCAGAACTTGAAGTAAAACTTTGGGCTGAAGGTGATGGTATATGTTTTCCGCAAAAAATTACTCTAATTTACTAACTAAATTAGCCAACCCCTTTTATTATATGGGTTCTCCGTCCTTATCGAAAAGTGGGAGCTTTTCGAGGTAGATGAGATCGTCGCGCTTGGTTGCGTCGCCCTCGGCAAGGATCGCCATACGTCCGCAGATATTGCCGCCCGCGGCGTTTACGAGCTTTTCGATGGCAAGCAGACTCTCGCCGGTCGAGATAACGTCGTCAACGATAAGTATTCTCTTACCTCGCATCAGCTCTGCGTCAGCCTTATCGAGATAGAGCTTCTGCTCCTTGGCGGTGGTGATCGAGTTAACGGTCACCTTAAAAACGCCCGACATATAGAGCTTTGCCGCCTTTCTTGCGAGGAAGTATTTCTGATTTCCCGCGAGTCTTGCCATCTCGTGGACGAGCGGGATTCCCTTCGCCTCGGCGGAGATGAGGTAGTCGTATTCGGGTGCGCGGCGGAGAAGCTCCTCGGCGCATGCGGTGGTCAGCTCGGGGTCGCCGAAGATGACGAACGCGCCGATCTGGAGGTTTTCGTTGAGGGGACAGAGCGGAAGCGCGCGGTCGCATCCCGCGATATTCATTTTATAATGTGTCTTTGCCATTTTTTTACCGTCCTTATGCAAAATTCTTACATATATAATTATACTCCGCAAGCAGAAAAAGTCAAGAGCTTTTGAAAAAAATGTTGACAAGCGGAAAAGAATATGTTATTATAATTATTGAAGAAATGTTCTATGGAGAAAAAGCTATGAAGCGCAAGACAGCAACATTATCACTCTTTACGCTGACCGCCGCAATTCTTTTTCTGCTTTGCTCTTGTGAGGGTATCGGATACGATCCGCCCGCTGTTACTACCGAGCCTTATACAGGTCTTGTCATGCTTACTCCCGAGGAAGAAAATGAAATAATTGATACTTTTCTTCATAATGCGAACCGAGATGAAAAGCTTGAATATTCGGTCAGATGCTTTTGGAAATCCGAAAATGCGTATGCCGCTTTAGTAGATGGTGAATCTGTGATAGCCACGGAAACCCACGAGATCATTAACGGATACAGATTTGAATATCCGGAAATGAAGGTCATAAATATATTTTGCTCAGGAAAGGTTTATGCTCTTACAAGCGCATTGGATAACGGCATCATTACAGAGGATGACATTAGAATAATTTATGAGGCTTACGATGCCAATATCAAATACCAAAAGGAAGAAAAATGATGAAAAAGTATCTCTTAAGTCTGGTGACAATTATACTTACCGTAACAATGCTCGCAACATCCGCCTCCGCCGCTCCGCGCGATGAGGCAGAGCCCGGCGAGGCTTACAACGTCGTTTATTACGAGGAATTCAACTATCCCAATACCTCGGGCAACGCAGAGGTCGCAAAGCTTCTCGGTTGGACCGAGCTTTCGAAGACCGCAAAGAATGCCGTGACCAACCCGACCGCTTCTTATGCGATAAGGGACGGCAGACTCTACGTTGTAAACAACAAGAGCGGCGCGGCAGATTCATATATCAAGATCCTAGACAACGTGCATATGCAAAGCACCTGGCTTTCCGACTACACGGTTCAGTTCGACGTGACTCTCACCTCCGCGGGCAACAACACGCGCTATATTGCAATCCTCACCGACTACAAGGACGATACCAAGGGCAGCTATCACTCCTTCCACCTCCGCATAAACGGCTCCGCTAACAGTCAGGCGCGAATGAGCGGAAAATGGAGTAATTTTGATGCGCCCGGCGACTACTTTGCCGCCGATCAGGACGACACCGACGGCACAAGCTCGATCGCAAAAAAGATCCTCGGCAAGGATTTCGACGGCAGTCAGGTCCTCAAGGACGTAAGCCTTACCATCCGCATCGTCTGCGAAAAGCTCGACGTCGGACCCCGCGTCTATATCCGCAACAATACCGACGGCGGACATTTCGTTCTCGTTTCGAGAGCGGGCGGAGAGGAATTCTCGAACGGTGCCTGGCGCAGGACGGGCGGAATGTCGATCGTTCTCAAGGCGGGCGGAGCGGTCAACGGCTACGTTGACAACATCCTCGTCTACAAGGGCGACGGCGAGCCCTGCTGGGAGGAGATCAAGGTCCCCGAGACTACCGAGGCACCCGAAACCACCGCCGAGCCCGAGACCGAACCCGTCACGGAACCCGTAACCGAGCCTGTGACAGAGCCCGTGACCGACCCCATCCCCGAGGATAAGGGCTGTGCATCCGCTCTCTCCGCATCCGGCGCTATCATCACCGCGATCGCCGCGGCATTCGTGCTGAAAAACAGAAAATAGTTTTTTACTGAAAAAGTGCTGATCCAATGACTAATCAATGGATCAGCACTTTAACTATGTGAAGATCTCGAATAAATCATCAAATATCAAACAGGAATGTTTTATTGAAAAAGTTTTCAAAAACGTAAGCCATCACTCTCTGCCCAAAGCTTGCGCGTAAAATACATAGAGGTTCAATCGCGTTCTCCTTCCACCGCTCCCCCGCGGTCCCCCTCCCTCCCGGAGGGAGGCTGAGAAGATAGCACAAACCCGTATGAAAATACAGCGAATATCGTTTGTATCTGTAATTTTGCTTATTTAAATAGGAATATTTTATTTAAATCAGTTTGCACTCACAATGGAGTTTTGGCAAACCTTTTCAATAAAATATTCCTGTTTGCTTTTTATAGGTTAATTTATAACGATGTTCGTTGAATATCCGAAGAGATTCGCAGTGACTC
>JAZQXP010000049.1:0-20505 GCA_045632925.1 Eubacteriales bacterium
CGGTTATTTTCATACGGCAACAACCTCCTTCCGTGTGTTCCACTTGTTGATGGCGTCGCTCTTATGTTTGCCGTTGAGACGCGCTCCGCAATGGAGGCACGCGATCTCGTGGGACTGCATATATTGACCGTCGTACTCGTCGTAATTGCGGTAAACGACGCGGGAAGAGCCGCAGAAGGGGCAGGGCTTTAAGTTGAGATCCTTATTCATGCGGCGGGCTCCTCCTTGCTTATAAGTGATTCGATAGATACGCCGAAATAATCGGCCACCTTTTTGAGCTTTTCAACCGTCGGCGAGGAGGTTTCCCATCCCCTTATAGTTGCGTTTCCGAAGCCCAGTGCTTTTTCCAAGCCGCTAATGCTTAAGCCGTTCTCTTCACAGAGCTTTTTTATGTTATTAAAAATCATGCTTGCCTCCGCAAAAGTTTTAGAGAAAAGCCTTGACAACAAATAGAGAATAATCTATAATTAAGGCGCCAACCACAAATTAAGAGATGTACCCCGCTTTTGTATTAGGCTTTTCTCTAAGTTCTTTATCATTATATAGGGTATTCTCTAATTTGTCAACACTTTTTTTCGATTTTTCTCGAAATTTTTTGGAGGTGCTCTATGTCGAGTGTTGATATTGTAAAAAACATATGTAAAACAAAGAAAATTCCGATTTCGCGGCTCGAAAAAGACCTTGGATATAGCAATGGTTATATAGCTCAACTCCGTAAAGGCGTTTTCCCATCGGATCGTTTGTCTGAAATTGCCGCATATCTCGACGTGTCTATCGATTTGCTTCTCGGGAGTGAATCAGATCGGGGAGAATTTTCTTACCGCGTCCCCGTTCTCGGGCGCGTCGCCGCGGGGCTTCCGCTTCTTGCCGATGAGGAGATAATCGACTGGGAAGAGCTCCCGAAAACATGGAAACAGAAGGGCGATTATTTCGGGCTCGTTATAAAGGGCCAATCTATGGAGCCGAGGATGTGCGAAGGCGACGTCGTTATAGTAAAGCAGCAGGACGCCTGTGAAAACGGACAAACGGCCATTGTCATGGTCAACGGAGACGAGGCGACGTGCAAGCGGGTATTCTTCCACGATAACGGGATATCGCTCGTTTCCTATAATCCTGTATTCCCGCCTCAGTTCTATACAAGTACCGAGGTCGAAGCCCTTCCGGTGAGGATCGTCGGCGTTGTCGCCGAGCTGAGGGCGAAGATAAGCTGATTATGATCTGCGCGAAATGTAAAAAAGAGCTTCCCGAGGAAGCTCAATACTGCCTTTATTGCGGCTCTAAGATCGCCGCCCCTGACGCTCCGCGAAAACGAGGCCCACGCCGCCGCGGGAATGGCACCGGCACGGCCTATATAGACAGACGGACGGGCCGGTGGATCGCTTGCGTCACGATCTACGTCAACGGGGAGCGGCACCGCCGCACGAAGTACGGCTTCGAGCGCAAAAAGGACGCCCTCGCCGCGCTGCCTTCCCTCAGCTTCAACCCCACGGAGGAGGAGAGCTCGACCATGACGTTTGCGGAGCTGTATAAGCGCTGGAGCGCGGAATACTTCCGCACGTGCAGCGAAAGCAAGGAGACGGCTTACGAGATCGCCTATAAACGGTGTGAGCCGCTGTGGTTCCGTCGGTGGCGGCTTATAAAGCTCTCGGAGATGCAGGCCGTCATCGACGCGCGGCCCTCATATTATACCGCGCGGGACTGCAAGAACCTTATAAGCCTCATGGCGCAGTATGCTATAAGGCATGAGATATTTGAGCTCAACCGCGCCGATCATATCATATTGCCGCCCATGCCGAACGCCGAGAAGGAGGCTTTTACGGAAGACGAGATCCTGATGCTGTGGGAGGATTATCAAACTGGGCACGATTTTACAGCCTATGCGCTCGTTATGATCTATACGGGTATGCGCCCGGGCGAGCTCAAACAGCTGCAGAAGGAAAACGTGCACCTTGACGAGACGCCGCCTTATATGATCGGCGGAATAAAGACGGAAAACGGCAAGAACCGCATTATACCGATCGCGGAGGCGATATTGCCGCTCGTGCGGGATATGTACGACCGGGGCCGCCGGAAGCTTCTTGAAATGAACGACGATAATTTCCGCGCCGCCTGGAAGGAGATGTGCGCCCGCGCCGGTACGCGGTATCTAACGCCGCACAAGTGCCGCCATACCTTCTGCAGCGAGCTCGCTTTGCAGGGAATACAGCCCGGCGTTATTATGAAGATCGCGGGGCACGCCAAATATCAAACCACTATGGGATACACGCATATTCAGACTTTGCCCGTGGGAAGTGAAGCCGTTAATAAAATTTAGTGCTTGCCTACTGCCATGCAAGGCACCAAAAAACCTATATTTCTTTTGGGTTTTCTCTTCCCCTGCTAAGGGAGTAGGATCTGCGAAGGGTCGCCAGGGTTCAAATCCCTGCTTCTCCGCCAAAAAGCCCGAAAACATAAGCGTTTTCGGGCTTTTCTTCGCTTGATTCTTTGTTAAAAATCGGCCGTGTTTAACTTTGTGGGTGGCTGTGGATTGCGTAAAATTGCTTGCTACTGCTTGGTCTACTGCTCGCAGGATTTAGAACAGCAATAGAACGTATTTTTAAAATATATTTTATTATAGTATTGACATTGGATAGCCCATGTGCTATTATATAGGTGTCGGGAGCGAAAAGCACCGAATATCAAAACAAAAGGAGATAAAAGCAATGTATACCGTATCAATCAATGTTTCCATCCTTGAGAGCAAGCACTTCCCGAAGCGCGTCACCAAAGCGGAGATCGAAGAATGGATTAAGCAGCAGGGAGAGCGCGGAGGATGTGTCGTGTCGGACTCCAACGTTATTTACGAGGGTGAGGACGCAGCAGAGGCCGAGAGGTATTATAAGCAGCTTTGCAATTCGTCCGACTATGTATACGCTCGTCTCTACAAAAACAGCGACGGTTGCATGGTTGTTTGCTGGGCGGAAATGTACGACGATGATACCTTTGAGACGAGAAGTGCTTTCCCGGCATGGGGATGGAGCGAGATCAAAAAAACCAACACCTTCAGCGTTCCTAAATTCGTGGAGGAGGCCTAAAATTATGCCTTACGACGCAAACACTTATAACGCGCAGTACAAGCGCGACAACTACGATCAGATCCTCCTCCGTGTCCCCAAGGGGATGAGGGATGAGATCGCAAAAGCCGCCGCCGCGCGCGGCGTAAGCACAAATCAATACATTTTACAACTGATCGAGAAGGATATAAAATAAAAACAGCCCCGCGGAACATTCTGCGGGGCTGTTGGCTATTATTTAGTTGTCTTCGTTTTCGTCTGCCGCGGCGCTCAACGAGGCCGCATCCGTGAGGCCTTCGCCGATGATGTACGCGATCACGGCGGCCCCGGCCATTATAAGCGCGGTGATCTGCACCGCGAGCTCGTCCGACCCTTTGAGGGCTACGACGAGCATCGAGATGAACGTTGCAAGTGCCGACCAAAACTTGCGGCTCGTGAGCTTTCTTTTCCAGTCCATTTTTTAATCTCCTTTCGTTTCGTGCACGGGGAGCCCGCGCAGCTTGTCCATAAGGGTATCAAGATAGCCGTTGCCCTCTAAAGGGCCGTGGTATAATTCATGCTTGCGGGTAATGTCCTCGAGCTCCTCGGCGGTGATCTCCCCCGCGGCGAGTGCGGCCTTGGCGCGATCCTTTATCTCAGAATACAGCAGTGAACGGACGCCTGCTATCAGCGCCCGCATATCGCCCTCTCTAAGCTCCTTCACATCGTTTTCGAGCTTCTCGATCCTCTTGTCTATACTCATACCGTCCTTGTCCTTTTTGGCCGCACGGCGCTCTACGGCCCATTTTATAATGGCCCATGCGCCAGCGATGAGGGCCGCCCCTCCCGAGCCGCACAAGAACGTTTGCAGCGGCGTCATTCTTCCCCGCCTCCTTCCGTAAGCTCGGCGCCGTCGACCGTGACCGTGAACGGCTCCGTGCATATCGTTACCGTGTGCGGAACGGGCGGCGGGAGCTTAGGCGCGTAATAGGCCGAGAACATTTCCAGCGCCGCCCAGGAATGCGGCCCGAGGATCCCGTCTTCTGTGAGCGCGTTCCCGTTTTCGTCCGGGTAGTTGCAAAAATTCAGGAACCACTGCAGCGCCTCGACCTTGTCGCCCTTTTGCCGGGGGCTCGTGAGGTCGAAGATATAAGGCACTTCCGGCTCGTCCTCGGTGAAGGCGTCCATGCCGTCGATCCTGCCGTACATATTCCACGGTTCGTCCCAGTCGGCGGGGTGATCGTCGAACGCCGTTACAACGACGCCGTAATTGCGCCCGCGGCTTTCCGAAACATACCCGTCGCCCATGTAAAAGCCGACGTGATGGATATCGGCGGCCTTGCCTGTTTTGCTATGGAACACGAGGTCGCCTTTCCTCAGCTCGGCGCGGGTCGGATGAGTACGGCAAAGCGCATATAGGCCCTTCGTGTTGTAATCCGCGCCCTGCTTTATAAGACCGAGGGCTTCGAGCACCTTGCACGTATATCCGGAGCAATCGACGGCATACACGGGGTTGCTTCCTTCCGCTATTCGGCGGCGGTAGGTGTCGATGGCGCGATTGGCGTTTGCGGTCGAAGTCTCCTTGCTTTTGATCCATCCCTCCGGGTCGAGAATCATAGAGCCGTTTTTTTCGATTTTTTCAGCGCAGATATTCTCGCCCTGTCCGCTCCACACATAAGCGGAGTGATCGATATAGACGTCACACGCCTTGTCAAATTCGCTCATGTTAGCCTCCTAATGTTATTCCTCCGCGCTCTCTGTTTCGGGCTGTCTGTGATCGAAATACTTGTATTCTACCAACTGCCCTCGCTCGTTGAGCAGCGTTACCGCATGGATGTCCACGGCTGATACCGCCGCAAACGATAAGCGGCTGTGATATTCCTGCTCGGCGGTGTTAAAGTCGGTTTTTACGGCTTTGAGCACCGCCGTCGCGCCGTTGGTGGTCTGAGATTCGACGATAGTGTAGTTAGGCATTTTTATATCCTCCTAAGATTAATTTATATCATTTCCGACAGTATAATTATTGCTGTTATAGCCTGTTAAAAAACTATTATTAATTAAGTCATAAAAGCCCTTTGCGTTATCTGCTTTACGGTAGCAAGGCACTAAATCGTGCTTTTTAATGCCATTATCCCAAAGGCTGCATGAAGCTATTTGCATATTAGCTGACGTGCTCCAGTTTGATCCCGTCCATTGCAAAAACAGCCTAATATCATGCGTTGCGCTTTGGCTTGTATCGGGCGCTGATAGGTTATAGCTTACGCCATCGATTTTAGCCGCCGTTGGCGTAAGCTCGTAATCATGGAATTGATTATCGTAAGAGATGCACTGCACACTCGCGCCCCACCGAAAAAAGCCAATCTTTTGAGCAGAACGGAACGAGACAATCAAAAGGGCATTGTTAGCTCCCGAAGAGCCATCTCGCAGCCCAATAAAGTTGTAGTTGGATTGCGTGCCTTCCGCTGCAAATCTTGCAATTATTGACGAATTAGGAGTTGGCACAAAGCCTGTCGCTATACCATCGTAAGCCGAGCTATTTCGGCTTATCCACTCGACACGTTGATACCCCGATGGCAAAATAGGGGTTGGCGCACTTGCCGCCCTCATCATCCCGCGGCGTCTTAAAAGCAGATTCATCAGACCACCGCCCATCCCTGCACGGTTGCGCGGTTATTGAGTATCGATACTTCATAAACCGTATCAGCCTCCCACGTGTGCCCGTCAGGGAGCGTAACCCCATTCGGGAGCGCCGGGTCGAAAGCCGTTGACGGCTCCGTGAAAACGAACACATAAAGAGGCAAATCCGTGGTAGCGTTGAGCGTTATTGTGAGGCTCGTTACCGCGCCTATAAATTCGTACACCTTGCCCGCGTCGAGAGCCTGTGTAACTGCGCCCGCCGTATATACGGGCATTATTGATGGCTTGTCGGCTTTTGACTGCAAGGCTGTGTAGACTAAGCCGCCTTTTACAAGCCCTGTATTTCCTCTTGTGACAGAGCCGTTAAAACCCTGCGACGAATCAGACCACACGTCGGCAGATGTAACGATTACGCGATCAACGCTTGAAAGCCGCGTGAAGCTATAAAACGCCGCCCCGTCTGCGTCGGCAAGGAAGCAGACGTATCGCTGCCCGTCATAATCCATGACGGGGATTTTCCCCGCGTCATTCGCGGCTTTGATCGCGGCGTGTGTCGTTACGCCATAAGTGACGATATAAGCGGCGTCAGCTCCTGCGGGGCCTGTCGGTCCCTGCGGGCCGGTCGGTCCGGTCGGGCCTGTTGCGCCAGTCGCGCCCGTGGCTCCCGTTTCGCCCTGGGGGCCCTGCTCGCCAGTGGCGCCGGTTGCGCCGGTTGCGCCGGTCGGTCCGGTCGGGCCTTGCGGGCCTTCTGCCTGTACCTCGGTATCGACGTACTCGCCTACCGCATCGTCCCACTCGAACCAGTTGCCGTTTTCGCCGATATAGGGGCTATGCCCCGAGGCGGAGCTGCCGCCGATAAGATCGGCGAGCGTTTCGAGGGTTATAAGCACGCGCCGCCCCTCTTCGACGTCGCAGATCTGCACGAGATCGTCGAGCGTGACGGTCGCAACGATGGGAAGATTGCCGGGGTCGGGCTCGGGCTCGGCTTCCCTGCCCTGAGCGACGGAACGGATCGAACGGAATATTTCGAGCTTTGCGGGGCTTGTGGTTTTGATATCGCCCTGGGTCAAGCCGACGTAGCAGATGAGCCCGTCGGAAGCGCCAAACACCGGAGCGAGCGCGGAGCCGCCCGTGAAGGGAACGGGCGGATACGCGCCGCGGGCCGTGACGAATATCGCGTTGATGGGCGCCGACGCATTGAAGCCGGAGCCGGGCGCGATATCGAATACAACGGAGACGTCGCTGTTGCCGCATATGATCCCCGCCCCTTTCGGTGCCGAGGCGCGGCGGGCGGCGTCGACCGTGACGTTAATTGTAGGCATTGCGAACCTCCTGTATTATTTCGTTGAGTTTTGTGAGTGCGCGGCCCGCAGTGATCCGCGATACCTCGTTTTCGCCCGATCGCACGTTTATACCCGTGACGCGGGAATCGACAACGGAGCCGTCCCGGAGCTTTATTTTGCATTTGCAATAATAATTCGGGAATCGGCGATCTACGAAAACAATATCATCGCCCTTATAGGCGCCCGCGATAAGCTCTATGGCGTGCGAATACCGTGACCGGGCAAACTGCGCGGAAACAAGGCCTATATTCGCATTCGGCGCTGAGTACACGATCCAGCGCCCGTCGGCGCGGTTTGCCGCGGTGCCGTCGGTCGTTATAGTACCGTCGAGCAGCAAATAATAGTCCGTCGACGTTCCCGTTTCCGGGTCGTAATGCGTGACCTTGGAAATGAGATCCTCGGCAAAGGTGGCGCTCACGAGGATATCCTGCGTTATTGTTGTATCGTATATCTGCACTTTTTCGCTCGAATAATACTCATCGGGCGCGGTCTCATCCGAGGGGATAAACCAACGGCGGCTTGTGGAAACACGGACGCTCGCACTATAAACGCTATATTTTACAAGGACATTCTCGGCGACTGTTTCGAGGTATTCGCGCATATTATATCGGCCCGTTTCATCCACGTTCGGTCTTGTGTATGGGAGCGTGGTCGACACGGGCGAAGCTACATAAAGCCAAGCATATCGGAATTTCGGATCTGAGCACTCGGCAAAATATGTGTTGAGATCTTGCGCGATCTGTTCGAGAGTATTGCTTTTTTGTGTAAAAGGTATTCGGCGATCAAAAATCGAATATAACGGGAGCAGCGTAATATTGGTGGTTTCCTCGGCTGAATAGCTCGTCGTTGCGTTTAGCAAAAACAGCGTATCGTTTATAAGCACAAGGGTATTCTGCTCATCAAAGCGCAAGCGCCCGAGCACCTGCACGGTCGAAGTGCGGTTTCCATACGGCTCAAGATATAAATCATAAGACTTTATCCGGGCGCTCGTTATGTACTCATAACCGTTGAGAGTATAAAAGCGTGCGTAATCGTACAAAGTAAGCCCTCCTTAAACGGTCGGATAGAAGCATTTATAAGAGGCCGCAACCGTCGCCCCGTAGCCTAAATAGAATTTGAGCCCAGAACCATAGATCGGCTCGAAAACGGGCAGCGTGAGCTGCACATACTGCATGGCGTCCGACCCATTGAGCGTGACGGTCGGATTGTCAGGATCATTAGACCAAACGATTACGTCGCCGACCGCTATATCATCAGGCGGAGCGAGCGAAAGAATCGCCAAAGCTTCCTCTTCCGGGCGCGATATTTCCACTCTTAATATCGGGGCTGATTGTGTCATGGTGATAACATAAGCAAAAGCGTTTTTATCCTCGCTGAGTGCCGCGCCCGGTCTTGCGCCGATAGAAGGCGGAGAACTCGCTCCGCTTGTTGTGTAGTTTTCCGAAAAAGTTGTATACCATGTCGACTCGCTTTTGAACTCAAAACCGCACGCAAGGCGGGAGGCCGAGAGCTCGGTTTTTGTGAGCTTAGTAATTTCACCGTCGAGCATATAATCCATTGATCCCGACGGCGAATAGTGCAGACGTAGCTTCACGGCGCGGTTGTTTATAATCATACGCACAAGCTGATTGTAAACAACATAAGGGTCGCGTTCCTGCTGAGGGATAAAGCTCGCGCGCTTGATATTAAGCACGCCCGCCACAACGGTTTGATACAGGCCGCTTTTGGTCTTAACGAAGCCAAAGCTCCCCGCGGCACTGTATGAATTATCGCGCTCAAAGCCGAGGCCCGAGACGTCCGTGAGCATGAGCTTGCCGCTTGCGTTGTTTATCGCTGTTGCTTCATTCGAGACGAGGCCATAAGTGCCCGTGCTGTTCCCTTCGCCGTTCAAGTCGATCGTCGCGTTTTTGCCGACGATCTCGAGCCAGAATCTACGCATACAGTCCTCCGAATCCCCTATTGACGTTTTGCATAACAGCCTCCATGTAAGCGGGAGACGGATCGGAAACGTTATAGGTATAATAGTTGTTGACGGTGCTTCCGACGCCCACGACGCCGTTTCCTGCCGCCCCTCCGGCATAGCCCAGGGAAGCGCCGAGCTCGGCGCTGTAGCCGGTTTCGATGGCTTCCGCCAGCTTCTCCGACGCGGCCTTCGCCTCGGGGATCTTTCGCAAAATACCTACGATAGGGCCTTCGCCCGTGTATTCGCCCGCAGCGATCATAACGCGGGAAGGCGACTGGATCTGCAAATAATTTTTGAAAGCGGATTCGACGGTCTGCGCGAGCACGCGGGAGGCTTTGGCGATATTGTCCTTTTTGGACTTCATACCGGCGATTATGCCGTCGCCGACGCGCTTTCCCCAGTCGTTCGCGGCTGTTTCCGCCTCGTCGACGTTTTTTGTGAAATTCTTTACGAAAGATTTAAACTCTTTATCGGTCGAATTTGCGATGAGATCGATAACGCCCGCCTGTTCTATGCCGAGGCTTTCGAGGTAGGCCATGACTTCCTCGGAGGCTCCACGCTCCTGTATGGTGCGCATATTAGCCTCATAGTCGATTATGACCTGTCTATTGTGCTGGAGCGTTTCGATGATTTCCTTCATTGAAAGCTCGGTCGTATCGTCGAGCTTTTTGAGGATATTCGTCGCCGCCCCTATTATAGTTTCATAATGCCGGTCGGAGATCTCCTGTATTTTTGCGCCCCACGCGTCGAAGGTCTGCACGGAGCGGGTCGTGACTTCCTCGGCGGTATCTATCGCCGTTTCGCCCGTCTCCTCGATCTGCGTGCTCAATTCCTCATAAGCGCCAGTGAGCTCATCGGTAACGCTTATGCTTTCACTGTAAGCGTGCGCGGCGTCCATGACGGCCGCCCCTGCGTTTTCCTGCGCGGCCTTCATGCCCTCGGTCATTTTCAGAAGGTCGCCCGTCTCGCCGGTGAGCTCGTAAAAGATCTCGAGCATCTCTTTGTAAGCTTCCCAGCTTCCTGAGGTCGCAAATTTCTGCTGAAGCTCGAAAAAGCGGATATACTTATCGTTGACGTCGTTGTATTCGTCCCGGGCCTTTGTAAGCTCGCGCTGAAGGCGGAGCTGGTTTTCCATTTCAGTGCGGAGCGCGTTTTCGGTCGCTTCGAGCTTTACCTTTTCGCGCCAGCTCTTTATCTGATCTTCGAGAGCGTCGGCACCGTCTTCCAAAAGCCCGGTGTTCTTATCAAGGGTTGCGTTCAGCGTCGGCATAAGGAGCTTCAGCTTGGAAACGAGCTCGTTATATTCGCGCTGTTCGTCATTGGTAAGCGAGCTCTGTTTTTCAAGCTCTTTGAGGCGCTTAATGTACTCTGTCGCCTTCTTCGCCGAATCATCCGCGGCGCTCAGCGAATCCGAATACGTTTCACGGGAAACTTTGAGCGCGTCGTTTATATCGGATACCTCGTCCCGGATATCCTGAGAGGCCTTCACGGCTTTTTCTTTGAGCGCGTTTACTTCACCTATGTAGTTGCCTACCGCGAGCGCAAGAACGCCCACAGCGGCTGTCACAGCGCCCACGCCGACGGCTGACTTGCTGAGCGTGGCGTTTATGCTTTCGCCGAGGCCGCCCACGGCCCCGCCCGCGGAAGCGGCGGAAGCGCGGAGCGTTTCAACGGCCCCGCTTATCTTATGGAAGGCCTCGGTCGCATTTGATACGACGGAGACGGTTTTAAATATCGCCCAAACGCCTCCTATTGCGATGGCGAGCTTGTCGAAATTCGCAACGAGGAAGCTTGCCGCGTCTATAAGCAGCGGCAGGATATCCTCGGCAAGATCGGCGGCCTTTTCGATGAAATCGCCCGCGGCGTCGGCGAGCTTGTTGAGCGCGGTTTGCTCTTTCGGGCTGTCGAGCGTTTTGCTTATGCGATCGAGAACGGCGGATATCTTGTCAAGCACCTTCTGAGCGATCGGCGCGAATTTCGCCGCAACGTTCTGTTTGAGGGCGTCAAACTGCGCCGTGATCTGCTTCACGGTGCCCTGCATATCGGCAAGCGCCGATACGGTATCTTCTGAAACGATAACGCCGAGCTCTTCCGCCTCCTGCGCGTAACGCTTCAAACCCTCGGAGCCTTCCAGTATGAGCGGATTGAGATCCTTCGCGCTCTTGCCGAAAATCTCCATTGCGGCGGCGTCCCGCTCGGTCTCGTTGTCTATTTTGCCGAGCGCGTCGATAACGTCGTTGAACACGTCATCCGAGGAGCGGAGCTCGCCGTTGGTGTCCTTCACGCTCACGCCCAGGGCGTCAAACTTTTTCGCGGTCGCCGAGCTTTCATCCTTTGCGGCAGCCATCGCCTTTGTGAGCTTGGTCTGCGCGCCGGTGATCGTTTCAAGGGACGTGCCCGCCATCTTTGCGGTATAGTCGTACTGCTGGAGCTGAGTAGTCGAGAGCCCCGTTACCTTGCTCATATCTGAGAGCTCATCGGCGGCGCTTCCGGCGTTCATAACGAGCGCGGCTATGCCTGTTACGGCTCCCGCGGCGGCTGCCGTAAGCGCTTTGAGGGCTTTCGCCGCCTTCTCTTCTGCGACTTTCGCATATTCCGATAGGGTCTTTTTTGCCTCATCGGTCTTTTTCTTCTGTTCTTCGATTTCCGCCGCGGTCTTCTCGGCGGAGGCTTTGAGCGTATCTTCGCCCTTAGCCGCGCCCTCTTCCGCGTCAGTAAGCCCGTTCAAGGCCTCTTCATTCTGCTTTATCGCCTTTTCGGTCTTCAAGACCTCGGCCTCGGCTTTATTAAGGGATTCCTGCCATTTGAGCGTGCGGGCGTCCGTTTCGCCAAAGCTCTGCTTTGCGTTTTCGAGCGCGTCGGCGATCGTTGCGACGGCGTTCTTTTGCTTCGCAAGCTGATTTTCAAGGGCTTTTTGCTTTTCTGTGAGCCCTTCGACGCTCTTTTCGCTCCCGTCGTACTTTGCGGCGAGGAGCTGCATTTCGGACGCGCTTACTTTGAGCTCGCGGTTTATGTCAGCCAGCGCCGACTTAAACGCTTTTTCGCCTTCGACGCCGATCTTTATGCCGATGTTGCTTGCCATGCGTCCTCCTTTGATCTCATAGTAAAAAAAGGGACGGCATAAGCCGCCCCTCGTCAGAACGGGAAAATCTCGTCGATAAACACTTCCCGATATTCCTCCGCCCAGCCGTTATATATGCGGTGCAGCGCCCACAAGTCCATAAAAAACCCGAAAGGCGTTACCCAAAGCCGCGTTTCCGGCCAGCGGAACATAACGGTGCCGATATAAAGGAACCGAGCCTCCTGCAAGTCCGCAGTTACTCGGCCTCCTCTTTTTTTGTGGGGAACTCCTCATCCTCGGTCTTCACCGCACGCTGGTTCCCCGCGGCCATGATGTCTCCGACGGCTTCAACGAGCGCGTCGAGCTCGTCCGTGGAAGCGTATAAAAGCACATGATCCGCGGTTATAAGCGGCTCGTTACCGTGCGTTTCCATGTTCCGGCGTGCGATCGCGCCGTTTATGAGCTTTACGCCAATATTGATGATGCGCTCATACTTCCCCGCCGCGTCGAGGCTCGCAATGGAGCCTTCCTTTTCCTCCGTGCGGAGGTTATAAAGGTATGCGGCGATAGTGTAACAGGCGGGGTATTCAACCCCGCCTATCTTGATGCTCCGTTCATAGCGTTCGATATTCATTTTTAGTTCCTCCGTGTAATTTGTTCAGCGGCTGCCGAACGTTACTCCCGTTCGTTTTCGCCGTCGTCGGGATCTCCGTCGTCGGCGTCGGGGGTTTCTACGTTAAGAGCCGCGGCCTCAAAAGGTGACAGTCGGGACGGAAGTCCACCAAGCGGCTATCTGCGTCGAAGCGCCGGTCGTTGTATCGTCGTCGTCGAGGTGGAACTCCCACTGATGCTTATTGCCGCCGTCGACGATGAGCTCGGGCATTGCCTTACCGGTGATCGTCGGCGTGTTGAAGGTGATAGAATCGCCCTTCGTGTTCCATGCGCTCGCGGGGAGCGTGAACTTTACGCGCTTAAACCAGTAATAGCGGTAATTCGTGCCGGGGGATTTGAGAGCACGGAAGCCGAGAGCGACTTCCGCGGAGACGTCTTCTGCGGAATAAACGACCTCGCCCTTGGAGCCTCGGCGCAGCCCAAAGAGGGCGACGAGATCGGCGGGCGTGAGCTCGCGGAGATTGAGCTCGAAGGTCGCGTTGGTGAAAGTGCTTATATCATCCGTCTGAATATCGTCGCCGTAAAGCTCCGCGGTGGCAAAATTGGGCGTCACATTGGCGGAGATAGCCTCGGCAAGCTTAACGGGGGTTCCGAAAGTAACGGAGGCGGGCCTTCCGGCGTTCGCGCCGGTGCCCATGGCGACGAGGCGGGTTGCATAGTGCACGTTATCAAGGCCGATAAAAGGCATGATTTAATCCTCGCTTTCTGTTGGATTGTAGTCGTATGGCTTGGCGACGTCTACGTTATAGGCGTGCCGGTGATCGGTCTCGTCATATCCGCCGTAATCCATGCTCGAAACATAGAATCCGGCAGCTAAAAGGCCGAAATAAATCTGCTGTTGTAAGCCCGTCCATGTGCCGGGCGTGTAGATGATGATCCGCGCCGATTCAATGATGCAAGCGGGCGCGTCATCCGCGTACTCCACGACCGTGGAAAGGGGTATCACCGCGATATAATCCTCGCTGTCTCTGAGGCGGTTTTTACAGGACGTGTCGAAATACCCCGTCGAAAAGCGGAGCCCCGATGCGTCCATAAAAGTTCTGATCTCCGTTAAAAGGCTCAAAGCTTTGATACCTCCTCATCAAAAGTCTTTTCAAAAGCGGCCATGGAAGCCGCTTTTGAGGCTTTTTCCGCGGGCTTTATAAAGGGCCGCGGAGGCTGTCGCCGCGCAGGAACGCCGCGCTCGATGATTGCGGCGAGATATCCGTAAGATATCCCCGTTTTGCTTTCCTTGCCGTCCGCAATGCCGATTTTGATATCATAATCGCCCTTGCGGTTGAGCTTCGCGGGAGATATGCCGATAGAGCGCCTCAGCTCGCCCGTGGATCTCATGCCGTAATTGTAGATACGGCCGCCCTTGCGGACGATAAGAGGCCGTCCGACGGTCGCGTCGTACTTTTCGAGAACGGCTTTTTTGACGGGCACGGCTGCCGCTTCGAGGCATTTTTGAACGATCCTGTCCGTATTATTGCCGAGCTTTACGATCTGCTCGTTGAGCTCTTTCGGAAGCTGTACGGTGACTTTTGCCATCAGATATCGCGCCTCCTAACCGATAGCTCGACGGCCTCGTTATCCTCGAAGCGGTAAGCGCGTATAATGTCGTACCTTATACCGCGATCGAGGATCTGAGTGTGCACGTTGGGCTTATAATCGATTGCCGATACCTCGTAAACGGCGTCGACCGTCTCGCCGACGGCATACGCCGCGTAGAACTCGGAACGGGCGGCGCTTTTACGCGCCGCCCACACGGAGGACACTTCGGGCGTTGTATGCCCTACAATGATACCCTCGTCATTAAGCACCGGAGCGGTGCCGACGAGCTTTATAAGTAAATCCCGCACCATGTCACGCCTCGTTTCCGCTCCTTGTATGCTGAGATATCCACCGCTGAGCGATTCTATATCTTAACCAGTCGGGCATAGCGCCGCCCTTATCGCGGGCGTCTATGAGGAAGGAGGCATAGTCGGCGATGAGCATTAAATCGTCGGTGCCGTTATCGAGCACGATGCCGCGGCTTTCGAGCTCGCCGATTGCCGCGTCGATGCGTGAACGCCAAAACTCATCAAGGGGCGCGGGGGGCGGCATTCCCGCCCTGTTACGGACTGCAAGCAACAGCCTGTATGCCGTTTCGGTATCGATTGAAATGCTGTTGCTCATTTGTCACCTCGTCAGGAAGCCTTCGGGACAGAAGTCGCCACACCGCGGGAGATAACAAGGCCGTTGGCGTCGAGCTCAACGACGGTGATCTGCACGCCCGCAGCGGCCTCGATAGCGGTGGAGCCGGAAGTGAGGCTCGTCCAGGTGCCCGCGGGAACGGTGCCGACGCCGGGCATGACGTCGCCGATCTGGTACTTGAGCGTCGGCGTGGACTGATCAACGGTGCCGGATACGGTGAGGACGGTCTTGCCGAGCGACCCGCCCGCAGCCGCGGAGACAACGAGGGTGTTCATCGCGGTGTTGGCGTAGTCGGGACGGAAGGTCGCCGAGGTTGTCGGGTTGGTGCCGTTCACGCCTACAAGCACGAATGCCTTCGCGATAGCGGGGCGGCCATCATAACGGGCGCGGCCACGGAAAACGGTGTGATCCTCGATAAACATAGCGTGCTCGCTCATTTCGATGGAAACCTCGGAGCGCTCACCGAGCGGATACTTCTCGCCATAACCCATGAGGATGTTGTAATCTGGCATATCCTCGATTATCTCGATCTCTGCGCCGATAATGGGCAGGATGCCGTCAAGGTCGGCCCTGAGAGCACCGGCGGCGTCGAATGCGGCGGCCTGCGCCTTAAGATATACCCACGTGGTGCGGTTCATCGCGGCGAACATGGGCATGATAACGTTCGTCGCCTCGGCATAGCCGGAAGCAAGGACGAGCTGCTGATACAGCTCCTTGCCGGAGTAGGTATTGGCGATCGTGCGAACGTTGGTGGAGTGCAGGTCTACCCAGGGAACGGTGCAGTTCGTGTCGGAGGGGTCGGAGCTCTCGGCGAGGCGGGTAACGATGCCCTTGGGCATCTTAGTGCCCGTGCCATAGATGATGGCCTTATCGAGCGCCTTAGCGATCGAAGCGGCGAGGAGCATCATGACCTCTTCGCCGAGGTTGATTACGGAATCCTCGAGCAGGGCGTTACATACGGGGATATAGCCGCCGACCTTGTAGCCGTCGAGCACAACTTCCGCGAAGGAAATGCTGAGCTCGTTAAGGCTGCCGCACGCTTCCGTCCATACGGCCTCGGGAACGTCGCCGAGTACGGGCTGGCGGCCCTTGCCGGAGAGACGGCGAACGCGGACGTGCCTGTAAAGCTTGGAGGCGCGCTCGATGGCGGGACGGATGACGTCAAGAACCTCTGTAGGGATCAGGACGGTGCCGCCGCTCACGCCGCGCTTGGCGAGGGTGCGGATCTCTTCAACCCAACTCTTTACGTGCTCCTGCTCGAAGAAACGGGCACGCGTCTCGATATCGGGGAAGAGAGAACGATTGGAGATGTTTCTCATTGTTTCTTCTTCCTTCCTTTCCGGAATTTTATTTTTGGTTTTGGTTTCGTTGCCGCGGAGAGCCCTCGCGTCGATGTCGGCCAGCTCCTTTTCGAGATCGGTAACGGCGGCGTCAAGGCGATCCTGCTCCGCGTTATAATCGGCGATCTCGTTATTGAGCTGTTCCGTGAGCGTTTCGAGCTCGGCGGTATCGGTTTCGACCGTCTGCCGCTCTTCGTCGGCAGCGGTCTCTGTCATAGCGTCGACGGCCTCAGCGAGGGCGTCACGCTTGCTCTGCAGCTCGGCCTTGCGCGTTTCAAAAGCCGCCCCTGCGCTTCTGTGCGCGTTGGCGGCTTCCTTTGCGGCGTCAAGCCGCGCCTGTATTTCCAAACGTTTGAGCATTTGCAATCCTCTCTTTCATGCGGTTTTTCCACTCCGCGAAAGCCTTGGAGCTGTCGGCGGAAGTACGGGCAACGGCTGAGGTCGCCTCGTAAGCCGGGAAGGTGACAATGGATACCTCCCAGAGCTTGACTTCGCGGATTATGAACATAACGCCGTTGGCGATCTCTTCGCGCTCTTCGCGGATGATCTCGAAGCCGAAAGAGCACTGCGATACGTCGCCGCGCTTTACACGGGCGTACAAGTCCATGGCCTGCCTGTCGTCGGGGTTTATGTCGATCTCGCCGCGGAGGGCGTACTCGTCAACGTAGAGGCGGAGCGTGCCCGCCTTGGTGCGGCCCAGCACGGCGCTCGTCTCGTGGTCGATGAGTGCGCGGATATCGCCGTTAAGCGTGTTGTCGAAGGCGTGCGGGTCGATGCGCTCAAAAGCGCCCCAGCCCATGTCGTACACGTCGCTAAAAACAACAAAATCCGCAACTATGCGCGGATTTTCGGCGGTTTCATCGGCTCGAAGGTTCTTGCCGAATATGGTTCGTTTTTCCATTCTTTCACCTCCCTTTAATTTATTTTGTTTTGATCCCCGATCTTTGTCACGGGGATATAGTTTTCAAGCACTTTGCGCTCGTCAAGGCCTTCGACGGGCTCAAGGCCGAAGTCGATACGCACTTCATTGCCGCTCAGTATGCCGCGATCGTGGAGCGCGGTCGAGAACGCGAGCCGCTCCTCCATCGTATAGCTGAAAAGCTGCCGGTTCGAGAACCGGAAGAACAGCGACGGGGAGTATAGGAGCTTGCGCGTCAATTCCTGCTCGATGAGCACGGCGAGCGGCAGGAGCTTCGTGCTAATGAAATTATTGTATTCGTCTTTCTTGAACTCGCCGACGCCGAGCACATAGGCGGGAACGCCGAGGATGGCGGCCGCAGCCTTTGTCGATATCTCGATATCGTCCTTTATGGCGAGATCGGAAAGCGAGAGCGGCTTTATTTGCTGAAGCTCAAAGTGCTCAGCGCTTATGACCCACGGCTTCCCTGCGTCGACGCTCTCGATGTACCGCTCCGAGATCTCGGCGCGGCCTTCCGGCGTCGATAAGTCCTCCGTGAGATTATCCACGCGAACGACTATGGCGGGCATGGGGCTTTCCATTATCGCCTGAGTGGTTTTGCGTGCCTGGGCGAGGGCGCGAACGACGCCATGCAGCTCCTGAGTGAGCCCACGGCCCAGCCACGGCATATACTTGTCGGGGTTATAGACGAAATGGAGCACCTCGTCGGGCTCGTATTCCACGCCGTTTATCAAGACGGTGTAGCCGCCCTTCTCATCGGGATCGGTGCTTGCGCTCGTCGTTACCGGGATAATGTAATCGAGGTAGCTGCCCGAATACACCGGTATCCCGTAACTGTTGCCCGACGTGAGCATATCGTAAACGATTTTATAAATCCACTGGGGCCGCGTGAGATACTTGCAGGGCGTTATGTCCAGCTTGCGGGAAAGCTCATCATCCCGGCGGATATTTCCATTTGGGGTATTCTCCATCAGGTGCAGCGGCATAACGCTCATAAGCTCAGCGACTTTGCGGATGCCCGCTTTTATCTCGGGAACGTCCGAAAGCGCCGTATATCCCACCGGGCACCATTCGCTGCCGTCGGGCTTTTGTATCGCGCGGATCTGTATCGCGCCGGGCTTTGCTGTCGGCGCGACGGAAGAGGGATGCCCGCGGGCGCGGCGGAAGAAATCAAAAAATCCCATTCGATTCTCCTTTGCTTAATAAATGACTGCGCTCGAATGTTCGAGGCTGTCGAGATATCGGATGCAAGCGAAGACGGCGGCGTCGAATATGTCGATGCGCTGCGCGCTTGCGATCTTTTCGTACTGGATCATGTCATCCGTTTTTTCGATGGCGCGGACGTTTGAAACACAATATTCAAAGGGCTCGGCGTGGAGATAATAAAGCGCGCCGTTTTTGACGCGCTCCTCGATGTGCCGAAAGCCCTCGGATTTTTTATAAAAATACTGCGGCTGGTCGACCACGTTGAAACGGGCCTTTTTCATGCCGATGAAATACTCGCGGCAGAATTTTCTATCATGGCCGACGCTTGCGATCTTGAAGCCGCGGGCCCGCATATCGATAAACCACTTTACGACTTCCGCGTGATTTACGGTCGGGCTGTTGCTCATCGTAAGCCATCCGTCGTCGCGCCAGCCGAACAGCGGTATGTTATCTTCCTCAGCCTTCGCCACGGCCGCTGTAACGGGGAAGAAAGCGTGCGGGATGATGATGTCGACGCCCTTATAATGGCCGTACAGTGCGGCCGCCGTGAGGTCGTGAAGCTTCGAGAGATCCGCGCCGCCATACCATGAGATCGGAAGGCGGGCCAGCTCGTCAAGCGTCCAGTTGAAGGCCTTGTCGCTCTTCCGGAACTCGTCAACGTTGAAATAAGCGCGGAGCGAGCTCGTGAAGACGTTGAGGCTTTTTGCCAAAAAGTCTTTGCGCTGCTGCGAATCGTTGAGCGCTTGCATGGCGTCGTTCTCCAGCTCGTAAGGGCGTATGCTCGCTCCGTAGCCGGGGTTTGCCATTTGGTGGACGATCGGATTGAGGTAATCGACGTCGCCGTTTTCGTCCTTCGGCGCGCAGCACATGAAAACAAAATATTGATCGTCCTGGATCGTGCCGTCGAGTATCTGACGGCAGTATTTCAAACGGTTGCCGAGGAAGCTCTGCTCATTATCCCCGGCGGTGGTTATGCCGACCAGGAGCTTGTTCGAGTAGGCTTTCATCGCCTCCTTGAAGAGGTTATACTGCTTCGGCTTTTTATAGGCGTGCAGCTCGTCGCATATCGCAAAGTTGCAGTTGAGCGAGTCCTGCGCGTCGGGATTCGCTGCGAGCGGCTGAATGCGGAAGCTTTCTTTCTCGTTTGAGTATTCGATATAGTGATGATTCGCGGAATTGATGAGCTTTATCTTTCCGCCGTGCGACTGATCTTCTTTCAGGCGTCTCACGTTGTAGTCCAGGAAATTAAAAGCCTCAAGCGCCTGTTGAAGCGCGGCCCCGACGATATAAGTCTTTGCGCCGGATCTGCGATGCAGGAGCGAGTGTCCCCACGCAAGCCCGGCCGCGAAGGTGGTCTTGATATTTTTTCGGGGTATAAAAATGAGCGCTTCGTGGAAGCGCCGCACGTCTGTCCCCGCGTTCCAAAAACCGTATAGGTTATAGATGCAGAATTTATGATACGGGAGCAATTTAAAAGGCCGCCCCTTCAGGGGCTTGCCTTCGATCGTTTCGCCCTGCGCATGGCAGAGCGTCTTCTCTATGACCTGTATCATAAATTCGGCGTCGTGGCTTTTGAAATCCCACGCCGGGTTTTCAAGATCCCGCTTGAAGCGTTCGACGGCTTGACGCTCCTCGGGACACGCGGGCTTTTTGCCGCTGAGTACCGCTTCGACGTATTCGAGCACGTCGGGCGCGTTCTTGCCGTTAATCGAGGTCAAGGGATTCGAGCGCCTTTGTAAGCTTTGAGGTTTCGCCGTCGAGTTTCAAGACCGTGCCGCACGCCTTTTTATAGGCGGAGGGTGTGAGGCAGAGCTCGCGCCAGTATGAGAGCGCCATCGAGTTGAGCTCGTTCCATACGACGTAGGCGGGATTTTTCGCTGAGTTGGTGGCGCCGCCCTTGTTCGTGTATTCGACAATGAGCTTGCCGCCGGATTCTAAAAACTCCGCCGCGGCATCGTCACGCCGCGCAAGGATCTCGGAGAGCGCGTCGATCACGGGCTGATAATGCGACTGCATGACACCGGCGGTGCGACAGCACTTTTTTATTTTGCTTTTCCATTGCCGGGCGTCCATAGCCCATTGACCCCCTTTTCCCAAATTTTCCCCGCGGGTGTGCAAGCCAAGTCGGAGGCCAAGCGGTCTTAGGAAGACAATACT
>JAZQXP010000050.1:0-47469 GCA_045632925.1 Eubacteriales bacterium
CCCTTTCCCCCCCGCGGGGGGGTGGGGGGGGCCCCCGGGGGGGTCCCCAAAAGCGGGTGACCGCTTTTTTGGG
Source organism: Eubacteriales bacterium (assembly GCA_045632925.1). Classification (GTDB taxonomy): domain Bacteria; phylum Bacillota; class Clostridia; order Oscillospirales; family CAG-272; genus CAG-390. The sequence continues at coordinate 74 of JAZQXP010000050.1, forward strand.
GTTCGGGCGATAGCGGTGGATGAGGGGAAGAGACGGAATCACTTTGTTCGCACAAATTGAACAACGAGCACAAAACTAATCTTTGAAAAGAAATTTATTTCTCATAGAAAGGTACGACAAAATGAGCAACATTCCGAAGGAACTTGACAAGAACATGATCGTTTCCGCCGATGCGGAGGGATTCGTCTGGTACGACGCCGCAAATCTCGATCTTTACGGCTTTGCGGGAATCGAGGGCGACACCTACCGCCGTCTGCCGAAGGAGGTCGCCGAGGCGACAAATCCCGGCACGGCAAGAAACGCCTCCCACACCTGCGGCGGCAGAGTCCGTTTTTCGACCGACTCGAAGCGCATCGCCATCCGTGTCAAAATGCCCTATATGACAAAGTACGACCATATGCCCATGACGGGCGCGGCGGCTTTCGATATGTATGAGGATTTCGAAAACTCGCATCACTACGTCTGCACCTTCCGCTGTCAGATGAAGGACACCGAGGGCTACACCTCGAAAAAGGGCGTCCTCGGCGGCAAGATGCGCAATTATACGATCAATTTCCCCCTCTACAGCCCCGTTTCCCACCTCGAGATCGGTATCGACGAGGGCGCAAACATCGGTGAGGGCGCAAAATACCGCGATCTTCCCCCGATCCTTTACTACGGCTCCTCGATCACGCAGGGTGCCTGCGCGAGCCGTCCGGGCATTGCTTATCAGTCGATCATCTGCCGCCGCAATGAGATCGACTTCATCAACCTCGGCTTCTCGGGCAACGCGCGCGGCGAGCAGTCTATGGCTGACTACATAGCCTCCATCCCCATGACCGCATTCGTCTGCGACTACGACCACAACGCCCCCACCGCCGAGCACCTCGAGGCAACTCACTACAATTTCTACAAGACCGTCCGCGAGGCTCAGCCGAAGCTCCCCATCATCTTCGTCTCCAAGCCCGACTTTGACAACGGCTACGAGCAGAGCGTCGATCGCCGCCGTGTCATCGAGGATACCTTTTATCGCGCACGCGAGGAAGGTGACAAGAACGTCTTCTACATCGACGGTCAGGGGCTCTACCGCGGTTACCACAAGGAAGAATGCTCGACCGACGGCTCGCATCCCAACGACATCGGTATGATGAAGATGGCTGAATCGATCGGTCAGATGCTCACTCGTGTTCTTCGCAGCCGAATCTGAGGTGGAAATATGAAAAAGATCATTCTTATCGGCGACTCGATCCGTATGGGCTACGACAAATACGTAAAGGAAGCCCTATCGGATAGCGCAGAGGTTTATTATCCCTCCGAAAACTGCAGATTTGCGACCTACATCATCCGTTTTGCGCACGAATGGAAAAAGAAGGGCGAATGGCCCGAGGATGCCGATCTCGTCCATTGGAACGCGGGTCTCTGGGACCTTCCCGAGATCATGGACGACGGTACCGTCACCCCCATCGAGCACTACGCCGTACAGATCGCGCGCATAGACCGCCGTCTGCGTATGCTCTTCCCCAAGGCGAAGATGGTTTTCGCTACCTGCACCGCAGTTCAGGAAGAAAAATACGGCGCGGTCTTCAAACGCCGCAACTGCACCATCGAGGCGTTCAACGCCGCCGCAGTCAAGGCTCTTGAGGGCTCGGGCACCGTCATCGACGATCTTTACGCAGTAACGAAGGACTGTCCCGCCGAATGTCACAGCGATATGACGCATTATTCCACCCCCGCGGGCATCGAGCTCGTCGGCGGAAAGGTGCTCGACGTTATCACCTCGGAGCTTTCGATCGAGGCGAAAACCGTCGATATGGACACCTTCTATCCCGAAGCATATCCCAAAAAGGCTATAGGAAACTAAAGGAGACTAAAAATGAGCGACATCAAAAAAGAAGCTTACGTAGAAGTTGATAAAAATCTGATAGTTGAAACCGTCTTCCCCGACACCGAGGACGTAAAATTCCATAACGTAAGAAACGCTCCCTTCGAGCTTTATAACCTCTACGGCGAGCAGGACGAGATCTACCGCCGCCTCCCCAAGGCTGTTGCCGAGGCGACAAGCGCGGGCGTAAACAAGCTCGCAAAGGAGACCGCGGGCGTGCGCGTTCGCTTCTCCACCGACTCGGGCTACATCCTCATCAAGACGAAGATGCCCGTCATCGCAAGAAACTCGCATATGACCCTGCTTATGTCGGGCGGATTCGACCTTTACGAGGACACCCCGACGGGCAGCCGTTTCGTCAAGGCGTTTATGCCTCCCTACAAGATGGAGGACGGCTACGAGCAGATCATCCGCTTCGGCAGCCGAAAAATGCGTTATTTCACCATCAATTTCCCGCTCCATTCGGTAGTTTCCGAGTTTTACGTCGGTCTGCAGGAGGATTCCGTGATCGGCGCGGGCAAGCCCTACAGAAATAAAAAGCCGATCATCATCTACGGCTCCTCGATCGTTCACGGCACAGGCGCCAGCCGCCCCGGACTTGCATACTCCAACATCATCAGCCGCAAGCTCGATATGGACGTTGTAAACCTCGGTTTTTCGGGCAACGCAAAGGCGGAGCTTCCGATCATGAATTACCTCGCGTCCCTCGAAATGAGCCTCTTCGTTTACGATTACGATCACAACGCGCCGAATCCCGAGTATCTCGCCGAGACGCACAAGCGCGGCTTCGACATCATCCGCGCGGCGCATCCCGACATCCCGATAATCCTTATCACCCGCCCGAACGTGGCAACCAATCCCTCGAAGGCTGAGGAGCGCAAGAAGGTCATCATCGACACCTACCGCTCGGCTCTCGACGCGGGCGACAAGAACGTATACTACATCGACGGCGAGTCCTTCTTCCTCGGAATGGAGGGCGAGAGCGATTTCGTAATCGACGGCGTTCACCCCAACGACGTTGGCTACTATCTGATGGCTGAGGGCATCGGCAACACTATCGTTCAGGCTATCGAACGTATGGGAGGCTCCCTTGAGTGAGGGCGGAGGCGTTATTGCCGTAGAAGCACTTGCCTACCTTGGTGACGCGGCAATGGAGGTGCTCATCCGTGAGCGTCTTGTCCGCTCGGGGCTCTGCTCCTCAAAAACGCTTAACAATGCCTCTCTCGCATACGTCAAGGCGACCGCGCAGAGCGAGGCGCTCGAGCGTATGCTCCCCCACCTAACCGAAGCGGAGGAATCCACCTACAAGCGCGGACGCAACCTCGGCCACGGCAAAAACACGCCAAAGAGCGCATCGGTCAGCGAATACCGCCGCGCCACCGGACTTGAGACCTTGTTTGGGCAGTTGTATCTCAATGGCGACTTGCAGAGAATGAACGAATTGCTTGATATTGGGTACCCCGATCTGCGGTAGTGCAGAGTGCAAAATGCAAAATGCAAAATTGAGAAGCGCGGTGTTCAGCCGCCGAGACTGAGTCGGAATTTGCCGAAGGCAAATACTTTCGCCAAGGCGGAAATTTTCCTACTCGGACATCTCTCCCTCCACCGTCGCCAAGCGCCGGTCCTAAGCTGCGTCAGCAGGTATTCCCTCACTCAGAGGGAGGCTGAGAGTTGGCACGAACAACTCGAATAGAGATTCGATTTGTTGGATAAACAAGATGTGTTCATCGTGCCGATATAGCCATACAACGATCAGAACGCTATGTTCGCACTCGCAATTCTGCCTCCCTCTGAGGAGGGAGGGGGACCGTGGCTTGACCACGGTGGAGGGAGAGATCATTATTAATTACTTTTCGCCAAGGCGAAAAGTTACCTTAAACTTCGCCATAGGCGAACATTAACTTGCCGCAGGCAATCTTAACTCGGCGCAAGCCGATCTTAACTCGCGCTCCGCGCGACAGAATTAATTAAAAAAAGGAACTATAAATCATGTCAAATCCTATCATCGAAATCAAAGTAACAAACTTCGGCACTATGAAGGCGGAGCTTTACCCCAAGCTTGCGCCGAAGACCGTTGAGAATTTTCTGGGGCTGATCGAGGAAAAGTTCTTCGACGGACTCATCTTCCACCGCGTTATCAAGGGCTTTATGATCCAGGGCGGCGGCTACAACGCGCAGTTTGACCACAAGGAAGCATCCCCAATCAAGGGTGAATTCGCGGCAAACGGCTGGGTTCAGAATGACCTCAAGCACACCGCGGGCGTTCTCTCGATGGCTCGCACCAACGATCCCGACTCCGCTTCCTCGCAGTTCTTCATTATGCACAAGGATTCTCCCCACCTCGACGCTCAGTACGCAGGCTTCGGCAAGGTCATCGAGGGTCTCGACGTCGTTGACGCCATCGCATCGGTCAAGACCGGCAGAATCGGCTACTATATGGCTGACGTCCCCCGCGAGAGTGTGGTTATCGAGAGTATCAGAGTGGTTGAATAATAGTGACTAGTGACTAGTAACTAGTGGCTAGTGGCTAGTGGCTAGTGGCTAGTGAAGGTAAAAAACCCCGCGCAACCGCGCGGGATTTTTGATTTTAAATATATACTTACCTTTCGTGCATCTCCTCATTCACCCCAAAGTTGTAATTGCGCTTTAAGCGGACGGGAGGGTGAAGGAGCGAAAACCTCCCCATAAAGGGAGGTTTTCACTCCTTCCAAACAGCCGGCAGGGGCGCCGTCTGTTTGAAGCGCATTTCGGGGCGTCGCCTCGTACCCCACTAAAGAAACTTTTCGAGAAAAGTTTCTTTAGAATCTTCAAAAGCTTTTCCTCTTTTTTATTGAAATCGAAAATTTCCGCTTGCGGAAATTCACCTTCATTTTGCCGCAGGCAAATCATCATTCGGCGCAAGCCGATCATCATTCTGCCGTAGGCAGATCATCATTTCGCCCGTAGGCGAATCATCATTCATAAAAAGCAGGAAGCTCTCGCTCCCTGCTTTTTATGATATTACTGTTCAATTTCTTCCATAACAAACGCTTCAAGAATATCGCCGAGCTTGAGGTCGTTGAACTTCTCGAGTCCGACACCGCACTCGTAGCCCTGCGCGACCTCGCTTACGTCGTCCTTGAAACGGCGGAGAGAGGAGATCTTATCCTCGTAAACCACGATACCGTCGCGGACTACGCGGATCTGCGCCTTACGGGTGATCTTACCGTCCTGAACGTAAGAGCCCGCAATGAAGCCGACGTTCGGAACGTGGATGACCTGACGGACCTCGATATGACCGAGCAGCTTCTCCTGGAATTTGGGAGCAAGCATACCCTTCATAGCCGCGGTGATCTCGTTGATGCAATCATAGATGATACGGTAGGTTCTGATATCAACGCCCTGACGCTCTGCGGAATCAAGTGCGGTACGGTCGGGACGGGTGTTGAATCCGACGATGATGGCGTTGGATGCCGCCGCGAACATAACGTCGCCCTCGGTGATACCGCCGGCTGCGGCATGGATAACGCGAACGCGAACCTCCTCGTTCGTGAGCTTCTCAAGCGACTGCTTGACTGCCTCCGCAGATCCCGCAACGTCCGCCTTGATGATGACGTTCAGCTCCTTGACGCCCTCCTGGATCTGTGCAAAGAGGTCGTTGAGGTTGGTTCTTGCGTTTGCCTTGAATTCCTCTTCCTTAGCCTGAGACTTTCTCTGCTCGGCAAGCTCTCTTGCCATTCTCTCGTCGATAACGGCATTGACCTCGTCACCTGCCTGCGGTACGTCCGCAAGACCCGTGATCTCAACGGGCATCGAGGGAGGAGCGACCTTTACGGTTCTGCCGGTGTGGTCGGTCATAGCACGAACACGTCCGACTGCGGTACCCGCAATGACGATGTCGCCTGCGCGCAAAGTACCGTTCTGGATGAGGACGGTTGCAACGGGTCCGCGTCCGCGGTCGAGCTTCGACTCGATAACGATACCCTTTGCACGGCGGTTGGGGTTAGCCTTATATTCCTGCATCTCGGCGATAAGAAGGATCGATTCGAGAAGATCGTCGATACCCTCTCTCTTGAGAGCGGATACGGGAACGCACATTACGTCGCCGCCCCATTCCTCGGGAATGAGCTCGTACTGCGTAAGCGCGGTCTTGATATTATCGGGATTTGCGGTGGGCTTATCCATCTTGTTGATGGCAACGATGATCTGAACGCCCGCTGCCTTTGCGTGGTTGATAGCCTCAACGGTCTGGGGCATAATGCCGTCGTCCGCCGCTACAACGAGGATCGCGATATCGGTAGCCTGTGCACCGCGGGCACGCATTGCGGTAAACGCCTCGTGACCGGGGGTGTCAAGGAAGGTGATCTCCTTGCCGTTGATCTTGACGCGGTAAGCACCGATGTGCTGAGTAATACCGCCCGCCTCGCCTGCGGTAACGCGGGTATTTCTGATCGCGTCGAGAAGCGAGGTCTTACCGTGGTCAACGTGACCCATTACGCAAACGACGGGAGCGCGCTCAACAAGGTTCTCGGGAGAATCCTCTTCCTCATCGAAGAGTCTGTCCTCGATACTGACGACAACTTCCTTAGTGACCTCTGCGCCGAGTTCGTCCGCGATAAGGTATGCGGTGTCAAAGTCGATGGTCTGGTTGAGAGTTACCATCATTCCCATGAGCATAAGTCTCTTGATGACCTCGCCGGCGGGAGCCTTGATGCGCGATGCAAATTCGCCAACGGTGATCTCCTCGGGGATCTCTGCCTTGACGGGAGCCTTCTTTACGGGAGCGGGTGCGGGTGCGGGAGTGAATCCGCCCTTCTTGCCGTTCTTACCGTTCTTGTTATTGTTGTTGTTCTTATCGTTCTTACCCTGCTGACGGTTATCCTTGCCGTTCTTCTGTTCCTTGCGGCCATCGTTCTTGCCGCCCTGATTCTGGTTCTTCTGACCCTGACGGTTGTTTCCGCCTTCCTTCTCAGCATTCTGCGCCGCGGGAGACTTCTTTACCTTCTGGCTTCCGCCGCGTTCCTCACGGATATTCTCGGGAACGATATTATCGTGAATGTCATCGTACTTCGAAAGGTCAACCGAGCCGCTTCCTCTGGTGTCAACGACACGGGTAGCCGCCTTGGGGCTGACGGTTACGACCTCACGCTCGCCCTCGGGACGTGCCGATGCGCGCATATCGATAGCGGTTCTGCCCGACTTCTTCTCCGCGGGCTTCTCCTGCTTCTTTTCCTGCTTTTCCTGCTTGGATTTCTCGTTCGAAGCGCTCATACGAGACTCGAAACGCTCGCCCGCACTGCGCGCGACGTTCTGCTTCTCCTGGGGCTTCTGCTCCTGAGGCTTCTTCTCGACGGGCTTTTCCTCGGGCTTGGGCTCAGCCTTCTTTTCGGGCTTTACCTCTGCCTTTTCGGTCTTTTCAACCTTTTCGACCTTTTCTGCCGGCTTTGCAGACTTCGCCTCCTTAGCGGGCGCGGGCTTCTCCGCCTTTGCCTTTGCTTCGGGCTTCGTCTCTGCGGCTTTTTTCCGCAAAGAGGGTATGCCTGTCACGCCGTCGATATAATCCTCGATTCCCGTGATCTGATTCGATGTGGTGAGAATTTCCCAGATCACATCGAGCTCGTAAGCCTCGAGGGTCTTTTGTGTTTTGACTTCAAGTCCTGCCGCCGCCATGATATCTGTAAGCTCCTTGGGCTTAAGCGAGAGGTCCTTTGCCAACTGATTCACTTTATACTGAGAGCCGACTGCCATATTATCTGTCTTCCTCCTTAACGGATACGTAATAGTAATTTTCTTGATTTATTGTTGTTCTGCGAGCCTTTCCACCGCCGACGCCATTGATTCGTCAGATATTGCCATAGCCGCGACGAGGGATTTTCCCGTAGCCGCGCCAATCTCGGCGGACGTAAGCTCTGTTTTGATTATTTTTACTCCATAGAAAGCCGCGCGGTCGAAGAGTCTCTTCTCTGTCCCCGCCGAATTATCCGAGGCGGCGACCACGAGACGTGCCTTTCCCGCCTTGAGTGCCTCGCATACGTTCACGGTACCGCAAACGGCGCGGCGAGCGCGGATACAAAGCCCGAGCATGCCGAGAAGTCTCTCCTTCGGTGTGTTTCCCATCAGACTTCCTCCGCCATTGCCGCCTCAAGCGCGTCCCATACCTCTTCGGGGATCGCGACACCGAGATTCGCCTCGGCGCGGCGGCTCTTGCGCAGCTTCTTCAGGCACGCGGGATTCTTGCAAAGATACGCGCCGCGTCCCGATTTCTTGCCGGTCAGATCGAGTGTGATCTCACCCTCGGGGGTGCGGAGGATGCGGACGAGCTCGACCTTCGGCTTATGCTCATTGCATCCGAGGCACTGACGCATCGGTATCTTTCTCTGGGGCAATACCTGTTGCTTCTTTGCCATTTTTTATGAATTATTCGGGCTTGATATCGATCTTGCAGCCTGTGAGTCTTGCTGCGAGACGCGCGTTCTGTCCCTCACGGCCGATTGCGAGAGAGAGCTGGTCGGCCTTGACAACTACGTGTGCGGTCTTCTCGCCGAGCATCGTTACCGAATCAACGGTTGCGGGCGCGAGAGCTGCCGCGATGTACTCGGCGGGATCCTCGCTGTACTTGACGATGTCGACCTTCTCGCCGTCGAGCTCGTTAAGGATAGTATTGATTCTCATTCCTCTTGCGCCGACGCAGGAGCCGACGGGATCAACGCTCTCGTCGTTCGAGTGAACCGCGATCTTGGTTCTCGAGCCTGCTTCACGTGCGATTCCCTTGATGGAAACAACGCCCTCCTGGATCTCGGGTACCTCGAGCTCGAACATACGGCGGACGAGTCCGGGATGTGCTCTCGAGATAGTGATCAGCGGGCCTCTTGCCTCGCGGTTGACCTCGGAAATATATATCTTGATCTTCTGACCAATGAAGAATTCCTCGCCGGGGATCTGCTCCGACTGACGCAGACGAGCGTTGCCGTTTCCGGTGAAGATGATAACGTCGCCGTTCTCTTCGTCGATCTTCGACACGGTTGCGGTGATGATCTCCTCGCGCTTTGCCTCGTAAGCCTCCTGCGCGATCTTTCTCTCTGCCTCGCGGATAGCCTGGATGATCACAGAGCGAGCCGCACCTGCCGAAAGACGGCGGAAGTTCTTGGGCTTTACCTCGGTCTCGAGGATCTTGCCTACTGTCATGCGCTTGTTATGCAACCTTGCGTCCTCAAGCGAGATCTGGGTCTCGGGGTCCTCTACCTCTGCAACGACCTCCTTCTGCTGATAAACGCGGACGTCCTTCTTGTTCTCATCAATATTGATGCGGACGTTGGTATTGTTGCCGTATTCCTTCTTGTAAGCCGCGACGAGTGCCGCCTCGATCTTCTCAAGCATGTAAGCCTTGGATATACCGCGCTTCTGCTCAAGCTCTTCCAGTGCGGCGAAAAATTCCGAATTCATTTTTGAATTTATCCTTTCTGAATATATGTGGGGGATTTATATACTGTCAAAATCGAACAGGGTCTTCATCTTCGAGATCGCGTCGTACTCGAGCGCGATGGTCTTCTCTCCGACGTCGATAAGAACGGGACGCGCGGGATCGATCTCTCCGCCCTCAAAGCCGAGGAGAACGCCGTCATACTTGCGGCTTCCGTCGAGGGGAGCGAAAAGTCTGACCTCGACTCTTTCGCCCTCGCAAGCGGCGATGTGCCAAGGGAGGGTGATATCCCTCTCGATTCCGGGAGAGGATACCTGAAGGTAATATGAGGTGTCGATGGGGTCGGTCTCGTCGAGAATGGGATCGACGGCACGGTTTACGCGCTCGCAATCCTCGATACCGATACCGCCCTCGCGGTCTGTGTCGATGGTAATGCGGAGTATTCTGTCCGCGCCCTCCTTGACGAACTCAAGGTCCCAGATCTCGCATCCGCATTCGTGAACGGTGTTCTCGATCAGGGGATAGACGCGCGCGGCGACTCCCGAAAGCTCTTTCTTCATTTCTTCTTTTTCTCTTTTTTCTCTTTTTTCTTTTGTTTTTTCAGGTTTTTGAGATTCTTCTTTTCTTTTTTGACCCATTTGAGGGTCGCCTTTGCCGCTTTTTCTTCTTTCTTAAGATTCTTCTTAAAATTCTTGAGCTCGCGCTTGAGACGTCTCTTGTTCTCGATATTCTCCGCGATGATCTCGGGGAGGGTTACGAGCGGACGCAGGGGCTTCTGCGGTGATTGCGGTTTCTGCACCGGATGCACAGGCTGTGGCTTTTGCGGCTTCTGAGGTTTCTGCGGCTTTTCGGCTTTCTGAGGCTTCATGTCTACCTCCGGACAAAAAATATATTCGTAAAAATGAGAGAGGACTTGGCGCCCTCTCTCAGTCTCTCTAATACTTCCGTATATATTATATCACAATAAAAGTCAAATTGCAATAGGTTTTTGAAAAAATGTTCCTGTATTTTCAAGACTTTTTTGTTTTCACTCAAAATTCATTCTAATTTCAATATTTTACTATTTACAAATATAAAAAAGTATGATACAATATTATAATGTAATATTATAATTGGAGAAATATCGCTTGAAAATGACGAAAGGAAAACCCGAGATGGAAAAAACCGAACGTGACAACAGAATATTCGCGGGATTCTCGCCGCGCGCATCGGTTGCGGCAATTTTTGCCCTCGGCATACTGCTCGGCGCGCTTTCGGGCGTTCTCTCGGATGCTCCCGCATTTTCCGCTGTGACGGTATTCGTCCTCTCGGCGATGATATTTATGCTCGCGCGCGATATCCTTCCCGTCTGCGGCATTCTTCTGCCCTGCCTTTTCGAGCTTACAATGACGGGCAATCTCGCGCTCCCCGCCCTCTATATCGGCTTCACCTTCACCGTCGGCGCGACCGCTTATCTCGCGATCGGCAGAAAGGGCATCGCACCGATAATCGCAGGCGCTGTCGGCTATGCCGCGGCGGCTCTCATACGCGATCCGATGACGGCTCTGCTCGTCCTCGTACCGATCCTGCTCGGTCTGCTCGCGGGTCTTATGCTCCCGCGCTTCAGCCTTACCGAGACGGTATCCTCGATGACGATCCTCCTTCTCTCGGCGGCTCTTATCGCCTTCCTCGCGCTCGGCGGAAGCCTTTCGGCAACCGCAGACCTTCTCCGCAACTCGATCGTGGGCCTCTACCGAAGCCTCAACGAAAAGGTCTTCATTATAGAGGAAGCCGCGGCAGAGGTGCTCGCGACCTACCTTATCAACATCCTTCCCGGAATCATATTCGCGGCGGCATCGGTCATCTGCTTTGTTTCCTGCTCGCTGACCACGTCGCTTCTCCGCTCCTCGGGGCTTGACACCGAGATCCCCGACAACATGCGCCGACTCAGGCTCTCGCCCGTCAGCGGTATAGTCTTCATCCTCTGCTTCTTCCTCTCGGCGGCGTTCTCGATCGAGGGCGGAGAGCTCGAGATCGCAGCGGCGGCGGCTGACAACATCCTCGTCGCGCTCTTCCTCCCCCTTGCAACCTCCGGCTGCGCATACGGACGCGAGCTTCTTGCAAACCGTGTATTCGCGTCGTCGCTTCACCGCTCGAAGATTTCGGCGGCGGCACTCGCTATCCTCATCCTTCTCTCACCCACGACGGCACTCACGGTCTTCGCAGTCCTCGGAATATTCAATTCGCTCAGACCAATCACTTCGGAAATAGTCAAAAAGATCAGATCCTTCGGGCAAAATCAATAATCCAAAGGAGTTTTCATCATGTCATCAAACAAAAATTACGATATCAGCTCATTTGACCTGACTCTGATGAGCGCGGGCACGGGGCTCGTCCTTATGGCGGTTGCCATAGCTACGGCGGCGCTGACCGATATCTCCAAGGGCATCATCGCCCTGGTGTTCATACTGGTGCTCGCCCTTTTCGAGGCTTTGATATGCTTCTTCGCCTACCGCGTACATCAAAGATACAAAACAGAGGAGACGGCAAATTCCCTCGAGCACCTCATAAGCGAGGTCGTCCGTCAGGTCGATTTTCCCTCCGTCATCACGACTGCGGACGGCAAGATCCTCTGGGCTAACAGAAAGATGCTCGAGCTTTGCTCGGCTCCGAACCAGATGGCTCTTTCGGGCAAGAATTTCTCGGTTATGTCGGGAATCCCGATGAGCGAGATCATCACCGCCACGGGCAAGAAGATCATCACCGTTGCGGACAAGAATTTCTACGCCTACGCATACCTTATGGAGGCGCAGGACCGCGATTACTGGATGACGACCCTTGAGGATCGCACAGAGATCGACGAGCTCGAAGCAAAGATCAACAGCGAAAGTCCCGTTGTCGCCTACGCTTCGGTTGACAACCTCGAGGAGCTTATGCAGTACGTTCAGGGATCCTACCGCGAGGCGGCTGCCGAGGTCGACGAGATCATGACCGAATGGGCGCACTCGATCGGCGCGCTCATCCGCGAATACGACCGCGAGAAATATCTCCTCGTATTCCCGAAGGATCAGCTCCCCGGCTGCATTGAAAGCAAATTCGACATCCTCGACCGCATCCGCGAGGTCCGCTTCGGCGACGGCAGTATGTCGGTCACCATCTCGATGGGTGTCAGCGACATCGGTAAGGATATCAACGAGCGAAGCCGAAATGCGCAGTCGGCTCTCGAGACCGCCCTTCAGCGCGGCGGCGACCAGGCGGCTATGAGAACGCCGACGGGCATCGAGTTCTTCGGCGGCAAGACCAAGATCAGCCAGAAGCGCACCAAGGTCCGCTCGAGAGTCATCTCGGACAAGCTGATCGGTCATATCTCGAACGCGGGCAACGTCATCATCATGGGCCACAAGAACCCCGACTTCGACTCGATCGGCTCCTGCATCGGACTTGCAAGACTCGCGCTTGCATACAACCCGAACGTAAAGATTGTCGTTGATTCGAACAATTCCAACTTCAAATGCTCGACGGCACAGCTGCTCTCGGCTATGCCCGAATACGAGGATATCTTCATCGGCGCGGCGCGCGGTCTCGACCTCGTCCGCTCGGATACCCTCTTAATTATGTCCGACGTCAACAACCTCAAGATCGTTGAGGCACCCGACATCGCGGCTAACGTATTCAACACCGTCATCATCGACCATCACCGCAAGATCGCGGAATACGACCGCGAGCCCCTCATCGCATATATCGAGCCCTCGGCGTCCTCGGCGAGCGAGCTCGTCAGCGAGCTTATCGAGATCTCGCTTATGGGCGAGCAGGCATCCGATGCGGCAAGACTTTCGCGCCACGAGGCAAACGTCATGCTCGCGGGCATAATGCTTGACACCAAGAACTTCACCCGCACCACCTCCGAGCGCACCTTCTCGGCGGCACTCTACCTCCGCGCGGCGGGCGCGGATCCCGAATATGCGCGAACCTTCTTCTTCGCCGACCTTTCAAGCTTCGTGACCGAATCGAAGCTCGGCAGCGAGGTCAGACTCTATCGCGAACGCATCGCGATCACGGTCTGTGAGGGAAGCGGATCACCCGACGACCGTATTGCCGCATCGAAAACCGCGGACACACTTCTCACGATCCAGAATATTGACGCCGCATTCGTACTCATCCGCACCGACGACTCGATAGCGATCTCGGCGCGCTCGAACGGCAAGATAAACGTACAGCTCATACTTGAAAAAATCGGCGGCGGCGGTCACTTCGACGCGGCAGGCGCGCAGGTCAAGAACACGGTCTCGCGCGAAGTCCTCGAGCAGCTCAGAGAAGCTATCGACTCATACCTCGACGGAGATAGCCGCTTGTAAAACGCAGTTTTACAAGCGAGATACGCGCGCTTATCGCCGCGAGCCAAAATCGTTGATTTTGATTCGCTCCCCTCGGCGCGCGGACTCGCTTTGCTCGTCAGGGCGGTGTTTTTTCGGAGGCAAAGCCACCGAAAAAACGGATCTTATTGAATTTTTTCGAAATTTGACAATCAATTAACAGTACATTATTCTAAGGAGATATAACAAATGAAGGTAATTTTGACACAGGACGTAAAGGCACAGGGCAAGAAAGGCGACATCATCGAGGTCTCCGACGGCTACGCGCGCAACTTTCTTCTTGCACGCAAGCTCGCTATCATTGCCGATGCCAAGGCATTAAACGAAGCAAAGAACAAGGAAGCATCCAGACTCCATAAGATCGAGACCGAGCGCGCGGCTGCAGCCGAGATCGCGGCAAAGCTCGAGAGCGCACTCGTAAAGATCGCGGCTCCCTCGGGCGCCGATGACCGTCTCTACGGCTCGATCACCGCAAAGGACATCGCAGAGGCACTCAAGGCTCAGCACGGAATCGACATCGACCGCCGCAAGATGGCACTCGATCATCCCATCCGCTCCTACGGCTCCTACACCGTTGACGCGAAGCTCTACACAGACGTCACCGCCCGCGTAAACGTTCTCGTCTGCAAGAAATAAATAAATGAACGGGGACATTATCAAGAAGCTGCCCTTTTCAATGCTGGCTGAGCAGGCACTCCTCGGCTCGATCCTGATCGACCCGCCCGCTCTGACGCAGATCTCGGACACGGTCCGCGCGGAGGATTTCCATCTTTCCGAGCACCGCCAGATCTACACCGCAATGAAGCAGCTCTCACTTCTTAACCACGACATCGACCACATCACCCTCCTCGACGAGCTCGAGAAGGAAAAGGTCTATAACCGCGACGAGGCGGAGGTCTATCTCCGTACCCTCGCGGATGCCGTCCCGAACGCGCTCAACATCAAGGACTATGCCCGCATCGTTCTTGAAAAGAGCCTTATGCGCCGTCTGATCGAGACCTGCTCGAACATCAGCGAACGCGCGTACTCGGAGCAGGAAAACGTCGGCGAGCTTATCGAATACGCCGCCGCGCAGATGTCCGAGATCGCAATGGGACGCGACAGCCGCGGATTCGTCACTATGACCTCAATGCTCGAGGTCATCTTCCGCAATCTCTCGATCCTCTATGACGACCCGACCGCCTTCGACGGTATCCAGACGGGCTACAGCGACCTCGACAACACCCTCGCGGGTATCGGTCAGAGTGACCTGGTCCTTGTCGGTGCACGACCCGGTATGGGTAAGACCTCCTTCTGTCTTAATATCGCGCTCAACTACGCGAGAAGATCGAAGGAGAAGGTTGCCATCTTCTCTCTCGAGATGTCGTCCGAGCAGCTCGTTACCCGTATGCTTTCCTCCTACGCGATGGTCGACAGCTACAATATGCGTACCGGCAGACTTTCAACCCAGGACTGGCAGAAGCTTGCAAACTCGGTCGTTGACCTTGCGGGCGTAAACGTCCTCATCGACGACACGCCGAACATCACCGTCTCGGGTATGAAGGCAAAGCTCCGCCGCGAGGGCAAGATCGGTCTCGTCGTTATCGACTATCTCCAGCTTATGCAGGGCGACAAGCACACCGACAACCGTGTACAAGAGGTCGCGGATATCTCGCGTAACCTCAAGCTTATGGCAAAGGAGCTCCACGTTCCCGTCATCTGCTGCTCACAGCTCTCGCGTGGCACAGAGGGACGTACCTCGAAGCGACCGATGCTCTCCGACCTCCGTGAATCGGGATCTATCGAGCAGGACGCAGATACCGTAATCTTTATCTACCGCGATGAATATTATATGGATGCCGACGATAAGAAGAACATCGACATCACGAAGGCTCCCGTAGCCGAGATCATCGTTGCAAAGAACCGTCACGGCTCGACGGGCACAGTCAAGCTCAACTGGATCGGACGCTACACCACCTTCTATTCGATCGAAGAAAAGCACGGCGAGGATGCTCCGCCCGATTACGGCGCACCGCCTCCCGTAGCTCCTCCTCCGGGAATGTAAAATGGACAAATTCACTCTGTCGCTCGACCGAGGACAAAAATATCTGCTCGGCTTTTCGGGCGGAGCGGATTCGGTCTGCCTCTTCCATCTGCTGAGGACGCAGGGCTACTCATTCTCGGTTGCCCACGTAAATCACGGCATAAGAGGCGAGGAAGCCGACCGTGACGAGGATTTCTGCCGCACACTTGCCGATATGTACGGAATTGAATTCCACGTTCTGCGTGCGAAAGTCCCCGCAATCGCGAGGGAATCGGGCGAAAGTCTTGAGGAAGCCGCGAGGAAGGTAAGATATTCCTTTTTCGAGAATATTATGCGCGAAAAAGATATCAAAGTCCTTTTGACCGCGCATAACTCCGACGACAACGCCGAGACCCTGCTTCTCTCGCTCGCGAGAGGCTGCTCACCCTCGGGTGCATGCGGCATCGCTCCCGTCCGACCGCTCGATTTCGGCGAGGTACGAAGACCGATCCTCTCCCTCTCCAAGAAGGAGATCGTTGAGTTTTGTCACGAAAATTCATTCGATTTTGTGACCGACAGCACGAACTCTGACGTATCCTACCCCCGAAACCGCGTAAGACGTAATATTCTCCCCGAGCTCGAGGCTATCAACCCGCAGCTGCTCGCCGCGATCGCAAGATTTACAGAGGCACAGCGCGAGGATTGCCTCTACCTCGATGCCGAAGCGGAGAAATATTCCCGCGAGCTTGATTGCTTAACTCTTTCGTCGATTCCGAGACCGATCGCATCGCGCGCACTCTCGACGGCGGCATACCGCTTTGGCGCATCGCCCGAGGCAAAGCATATCGAGACTCTGATCCGAATGGCTGAATCCGCATCGGGAAGCGTCACTCTGCCCGGCTCGGTAATCGCATCCTGCGAGAACGGCAGGATCATCTTCCGCCGTGACACGCGCGAAAAGTCGCCGTCCGCCTACCCCGAATACGATCCCGTTCCTCTTTCGGAGGGCGAAAATATACTTCCGAACGGAAAAAGGATCCTCATTTGCGGCGAATTGACAAATGATTCCTCGCAAATTTACAATTTATCAACACAAGCGAAGATTAATCTTGATAGAATAAAAGAACAGTTTTATGCACGCCCGCGCCGCGAGGGGGATAAGATCCTCATCCGCGGAATGCACAGAAGCGTGAAGAAGCAGATCTCCGAGAGATCTGCGCTTTCGGGACTCGCCGAAAGGCGCGCGCTCCCCGTCCTTTGCTGCGGCGAGGAGATCGTTTGGGTCCCGGGGCTCGAGGTCGCCGATCCCTACCGAGGTGCGACCGCGACAGTATATTATATATCGGAGGCTAAAAATGAAGCTGACTCTTGATCAGGTCAAAAAGATAACCGCAGGTGCGCTCGAGATCGCCGAGCGCGACGGAGAATTCATCTTCTACCGCTTTGAGAAGGATGCCCGCGATTATTACTCGACCAAAACGCCGTCATTAGACGCCAAGGCGCAGGCAAGCGCAAGCATTCGTCTCGATTTCGTTACCGACTCGGACCTCTTTGACGCCGATTTCTCCGTCACATACGGCTCGAGCCGCACGTATTATTATTTTGATATCTGCGTCGACGGCATCATCCGCAAGCACGTCGGCGAGGAAAACGCCTGGATCAAGAAGGGTCATCTCTCGCTCAAGCTCTCCGACTACGTCGAGGGCGGCGAGCACAGAGTCACCCTCTGGCTCCCCAACCTTGCAACCACAAGGCTCTCGAATATCGAGCTCGATGACGGTGCAACGCTTCGCCCGATCGAATACAAGAAGAAGTTCCTCTGCTTCGGCGACTCGATCACCCACGGCTACGACGCCGTATTCCCCTCTAAATCCTACGTCAACCGCATCACCTCGCATTTTGAAGCCTACACGGTCAATCAGGCGATCGGCGGCGAGAGATTCGTCCCCGAGATCCTGCTCGAGGACACAGAATACATGCCCGACGTCCTGACCGTTGCATACGGAACTAACGACTGGTCGGGAACAAAGAAGGAGTATTTCCACCCCCGTTGCGAGGAATTCTTCAAGAAGGCAAGCCTCATCTACCCGAGAGCTCTGAGATTTGCGATCCTCCCCATCTGGCGCGCCGATGCAAAATCGGGCAAGCAGAAATACGAGGGCAGCCTTGACGAGGCTTGCGAGTTTATCGCCGAGACCGCATCGAAGTACGGCTTCAAGATCATCGACGCACGCCCCTTCCTGCCGCAGACTCCCGAATTCTTCTGGGACGGCAGACTGCACCCGAACGATCTCGGCTTTGCCGACTACGCTTCGGGCGTGATCAAAGAGATCGAAAAATTCCTTTAATATAATAATGTAGAAAACAGGAGAAAAAAATGAAACACGATATCGACTACGTACTCGTTTCCGAAGAAGAAATCAGCTCTACCGTAACCCGCATCGCTGCCGAGATCGACCGCGATTATCCCGACCGCTCGCGCGGACTTCTGCTCCTTTGCATCCTCAAGGGAAGCGTTGTCTTCATGGGCGATCTCATGAAGAAGATCGAGCGTCCCGTCGAGATCGACTTCATGAAGGTCTCCTCCTACGGAAGCGGTACCGCATCCTCGGGCAAGATCAACATTATGCTCGACCTGCACCGCTCCGACATGGCAAACCTCGACGTTCTCATCGTTGAGGACATCATCGACAGCGGCAGAACGCTCGCATACCTCGTCGACTACCTCAAGCTCGCGGGCGCACGCAGCGTTCGTACCTGCACTATGCTCGATAAGCCCGACCGCCGCGTTGTCGATTTCGAACCCGATTACGTCGGAAAGATCATCCCCGATGAGTTCGTCGTCGGCTACGGTCTTGACTTCGACGAGAAGTACCGCACTCTCCCCTTCATCGGAGTGCTTAAAAAAGAAGTTTATTCCAACTGATAGTATATTTACGAAAGGCATCACACCCCAATGATCAAACGCTCAGGCAATTTACGCACAATTCTGATCTATATCCTGGTCGTTGTCGTCCTGATCGTCATGCTCTCCTCCCTCTTCATGGGCACGAGCAAGAAGGCGACGCAGTACAGCGATATAGTATCTCACTTCGAAAAAGAGGAGGTCACCGAGTTCTTCGTTGACAACGAAGGGCTTATCAAGCTGACGCTCAAGGACGAGTCGACCGTTACCTATCAGCTCGCCAGCATCTCCTTCTTCCGCGAGGACCTCGGCGATCTTATCGCAGAGCAGCACGCGGCAGGGATCATCACCTCCTTTGAATATGAGCCCGCGACAGTATGGCCCTGGTGGGTATCCATCCTGCCCTACGTCGGAATGCTCATTCTCTTCGCGGTCCTCTGGATCTTTATGATGGGTCAGATCGGCGGCAAGAGCGGCAAGCCCGGAAGCTTCGCCAAGGCTCGAGTCAAGACCCCCGCAGATACCAAGCAGAAGATCCTCTTCTCCGACGTTGCAGGCGCAAAGGAGGAGAAGGAAGAGCTCCAGGAGATCGTTGAATTCCTCAAAAATCCCGAAAAATTCGCCCGTCTCGGCGCAAAGATCCCCCACGGCGTACTGCTGATGGGCCCTCCCGGCACGGGTAAGACCCTGCTTGCAAAGGCTGTTGCGGGCGAGGCTGACGTTCCCTTCTTCTCGATCTCGGGCTCCGATTTCGTTGAGATGTACGTCGGTGTCGGCGCATCGCGTGTCCGCGACCTATTTGAGACAGCCCGCAAGGCTCCCGCATCCATCGTCTTCATCGACGAGATCGACGCTGTCGGACGTCACCGCGGCGCGGGTCTCGGCGGCGGTCACGACGAGCGAGAGCAGACCCTCAACCAGCTTCTCGTTGAGATGGACGGTTTTGGGGCGCACGAGGGCATCATCGTTATGGCGGCAACAAACCGTCCCGATATCCTCGACCCCGCGCTTCTCCGCCCCGGTCGTTTCGACAGACAGATCACGGTAAATTACCCCGATATCAAGGGACGTGAGGAGATCCTTCAGGTCCACGCGCGCGGTAAGAAATTCGAGGACGACGTCGATTTCGAGAGGATCGCGCAGACCACCGTCGGCTTTACCGGCGCGGATCTGCAGAACCTCCTCAACGAGGCAGCCCTCCTTGCAGTCCGCCGCGGCAAGTCGCTGATCGGTATGGAGGACATCGAGGATTCCTTCATCAAGGTCATCGCGGGACCGCAGAAGAAGTCCATGAAGCGCAACCCCAAGGAGCTGCGCAAGACCGCATATCACGAGGCAGGCCACGCTCTCGTTTCCTACCTCCTTCCCACCCCCGACCCCGTTCATCAGATCTCGATCATCCCCGCAGGCCGCGCGCTCGGCTACACCTTAAACGTTCCCCAGGAGGATAAGCAGAGCGAGTACCGCGAGGAGCTCAAGGAGGAGATCAGCGTTCTGCTTGCGGGACGTGCCGCAGAGGTTCTGACCTTCGGCGATTTCTCGGGCGGCGCATCGAACGACATCGAGCGCGCGACCAATATCGCAAGAAAGATGGTCACTCAGCTCGGTATGTCGGATGAGCTCGGACCGATCCGTTACGGTCAGGGCGGCGGTGACGTATTCCTCGGCAGAGATTTCTCCGCCCGTCAGGACTACTCGGGCGCGACAGCCGCAAAGATCGACGCCGAGATCCACAAGCTCGTCACCGACGCATACGAGGTTGCCAAGAAGCTTCTCTCCGAGAACGCATCGAAGCTCGAATTCGTTGCCGAATATCTCTTCACACACGAGATAATGGACGGCGATCAGTTCAAGTGCGCTATGGAATCGGATGAGCCGACCGTAGCGGCACTCGAGGAGATCGCAGCCGAGAAGAAGCGCAAGAGCGAGGAGGCAAACGCCCGCCGCCGCGAGCAGGAAAAGCGCGAGGCAGAGGAAGAGGCAAAGCGTCAGCGCGAGCTCCTCAACCGCATCTACCACGAGGACGAACTCGAAGAAAACAAGGACCCCGACGAGCAGAAGGACGACGAAAACGACTCCGACGACTCGGGCGAGGTTAAGCACTAAACACAAAAGACCGCTCCGGCGGTCTTTTGCGTTATTATTCTATATCAAGTGTTCGCTATTATTTAACTTAACCATAAAAATATGTAATAATAGGAAGAAAATCGTCAAAAAATGCACTTGAAGCGAGGGGCAAAAAGTGATAAAATATTGTGGTTGTTTAAATAATAGGAAAGAAGGCTTTAAAATGGATTCTCTCATTTTTGCTCTCAGCGCTGTCGCTCCAATCGTTATGACAGTTATCGTCGGCTACTTTTTCAAAAAGATCGGCATGATGGACGAAAGCTTTGCCAAGAAGGCGAACAAGCTCGTCTTCCGCGCGTTCATGCCCGTTATGCTCTTCGTAAACATTTATAAGATGAAGATCTCGGATATCGACCTCGGCTTTATCGGCTTTTGCCTGATCTCGCTGTTTGTCGTTTTCGGACTTGCAGTTCCCGCTTCTATGATCATTGCGGGCAAGAAGGACCGCGTTGGCGTTCTCGTTCAGGCAATTTTCAGATCGGGTTATTCGCTTATCGGCATCCCGCTTGCAGGCTCGCTTTACGGCGATGAGGGCATTATGGCGGCAACCATCCTTTCCGCCGCGCTCATCCCCTGCTTCAACGTTCTTGCGGTAATCAGCCTTTCCGCACTCGGTAACGAGGGCGGCGAGAAGGTATCTGTCAAGAAGATCGTTCTCGATATCATCAAAAACCCCCTTATAATCGGTATCTTTGCGGCACTTGCTTGCGTTGCGGTACGTACCTTTATCTTTGAGAAGGTTGGAATCGAGTTCAGACTTTCCGACATCGGCCCCCTCTTCGTGGTTCTCCAGTACCTTGCAAACCTTGCGATCCCGCTCGCACTTCTCGTTCTCGGCGCGCAGTTTGAGTTCTCCGCAGTTGCGGCACTCAAGAAGGAGATCGTTTTCGGTAGCGTTACACGTACCGTTATCGTTCCCGCGCTCGTTCTCGGAGTTGCCTTCGTATTCTTCCGCGACCGCTTCAGCCCCGCGCATTTCGCTACCCTCGTTGCGGCATTTGCAACTCCCGTAGCAGTTCCCAGCGTGCCTATGGTTCAGGAAATGGGCGGCGACGTCACACTCGCGGGTCAGCTCGTCGTCTGGTCCACCCTCGTCTCCGCGCTCACTGTGTTTATCGTAACATTTTTGCTCCGTATGGGAGGAGCGTTTTAAGGGAAAAGTGCAGAGTGCAGAATGCAGAGTGCAGAGTTAATGGAATATTTCCTCGCAAGCTCGGAAATCGGAAATACAATAGTTTTATTTTTTTTGATAAGCTGTCGCTTTGCGATACACGATAGTTGTGCACAATTAATAAAAAGATACTCGGAAATCTTTGAAGTAATCTTCATTGATTCCCGAGTTATTTATTTAGTTAATAAATGTTACAGCTAATCGAAGTGTTATCAAAGCCGAATTAATTTATCCCACAAATGTTTTTCGAGCATTGCGAGAAAAATTTCATTAACTCTGCATTCTGCATTCTGCACTCTGCACTCCTCAGCTTACTCTTCATCCACAAGCAAAATCCTGCCCTTAACCGCTCCGGGGGTAAGGTAGAGCTCGAAGGCGTCCCAAGCCTTGGAGAGCGGATACTTTGCGAAGACGAGGCCTTCGTCATACTTGAGTCTGCCGTCAGAGAAGCATGCCGCGGTGAGCTCCCATTCCTTGCCCGGGAAGGGTGCGGAATAGCTCATCCAGGAGCCGACAAGGCGGAATTCCTTGCGGTTGAGGTTCTCCCACATCTTGGGAGTGAAGGTTACGTCAGTGTGGGGTGTGCCGATGAAGCAGACGTGAGCCTTGTTTGCCGCAAGCTCGAAAGCCATCTTCATTGTTGCGGGGCTGCCCGCGGTCTCATAGACTGCGCCGAAGCCCTGTCCGCCCGTGTATGCCTTGATCTTTTCCGAGAAATCGGGATCGGTCGCGTTGAATCCCTCGTCCGCGCCGAGCTTCTTTGCAAGCTCGAGTCTTTCGTCGAGGACGTCGATAACGACTACCTTCTTCGCGCCGAAGATCTTCGCCCACTGCGCGGTGAAAAGACCGATCGTTCCGCCGCCGCAAACTGCAACGTACTCGCCGCCGGGGCATTCGTTGAGGAGCACGCCGTGGAGAGCTACCGTCGAGGGCTCGAACATTGCGCCCTGCTCGAAGGAAACGCTCTTATCGAACTTGATCGCGTTCTGCGCGGGGATCGAGACGTACTGCGCGAAGCTTCCGTTCTCGCGCGAGCCGATAAAGGAATAGTGCTTGCAGAGGGAGTAGTTACCCTTCTGACAGTCGCGGCACTTTCCGCAGGGCTTCAGGGGTGCGCCGGATACTCTGTCACCTATTTCAAAGCCTTCAACGCCCTCGCCGATGCCCGCGATCTCGCCCGAGAATTCGTGTCCGAGGATGATCGGGAAGAAGTGTGCTCCGCCGTGGAGAACACGCGGAATATCCGAGCCGCAGATGCCGCTCGCTCTGACTCTGACAAGAACCTCACCCGCCCCCGGCTCGGGCTTGTCGGTTTCTTTATACTGAAGATCTCTGTCGCCGCAAAGTACGGCTGCCATCATTTTTTCGCTCATTTTATGTACCTTTTCTTTGTAATAGTTTGATTTTCTTGATAATATGCGGTAAAAACGGCGATCTCCTCATCCACCGCGCCAAGCGCGGTCCCCCTTCCCCGCTGGGGAAGGCTTATTAGGCAACTGCGAACATTGATTATAGAGATTTAGTTAATATAAAATTCAATACTCAATCTCTGATTTCAAAGTATTCAATATTTGCACTAAACATTATTTAGAGAAGCAAAGCGTGACTCTTAATAAGCCTTCCCCAGCGGGGAAGGGGGACCACACGTACGTGTGGTGGATGAGGAGATCGGAGTCTGTACTGCATAAAAAGCAGGAGTAAATGTTATTTAATAGAAATCAGAAAATTTCCGCTTGCGGAAATTCACCATCCACTAGCCACTAGTCACTAGTCACTAGTCACTTTTCTCACTCCTCACAAGCTGCCTTGCGCTGAAGAATTTCCTTGAATATAGCGGGATCGAACTTGACCTCGCGGTTGTATGTGTAAAGTCCGTTGACCTCCTGCTCGACGTCGGTCAGCTGCGTGTAGCAAAGACCGCCGATAGCGGGGTTATCGAGGAGGGCGTCGGTGAGTCCCTTGAATCTCTCAATGAACTCTTCACCCGTCTTCGGCGCGTTGCCATATCCCCAGCCCGCTCCCTCGGGAGCCCAGCGGATTCCGCCGTACTCGGAGACGAAGGTGGTTGTATAACCGAAATGGTTTCTGGGCATACCCTGAAGAGTGCCGTTTTGACGCATATCCTCGTATCTCGCGCGGAAGGTCTCGGGATTCTGATCGTAGTCGTGAACGTCCATAAAATCGGAAACGTGATGAACGTGAGTCCATCCCGAGGTGTCGATGTAGGCACGGGTCGGGTCAAACGCGCGTGTGACCGCACCGAGAGCGCGGACGAAATCGGGATCCTGATTCTTCTGAGTCTCGTTGAGCGGACACCATCCGATGATAGCGGGATGGTTGAAATCGCGCTCCATGCACTCGACCCACTCGGGGATGAAGTTAGCCCAAGCATCGGCGCGCGCGATATCGAGACCCCAGTTTCCGTGCTCGCCCCAGACGATGTATCCCATCTTATCGCAATGATAGAGGAAGCGCGGCTCAAAGATCTTCTGATGCAGTCTTGCGCCGTCAAATCCGCACGCCATCGAGCGTTTGATATCGTTCAGAAGCTCGTCCTCGCAGGACGCGGTGTAGATTCCGTCGGGATAGAAGCCCTGATCGAGGATGAGTCGCTGGAAGACGCACTTGCCGTTGAGGTAGAGGAAGCCGTCCTTGACCTCGACAGATCTCATACCGAAATAGGAATCAACCTTGTCGTCGCCGAGAGCGATCGTCATATCGTAAAGTCTGCCCTCTCCGATCTCCCAAAGCTCGACCTCGGAGAGACACACGGTGACGTTTGCAATACCGCCCGATACAACAGCCTCGCCGTATCCGGTGCATTTGCCGTTATAAGAAGTAGCGATCCTTACCTGCTTGCCCTCCGCCGAGACAGCGTTTACCGAAAC
This sequence comes from Eubacteriales bacterium, assembly GCA_045632925.1. Taxonomy (GTDB): domain Bacteria; phylum Bacillota; class Clostridia; order Oscillospirales; family CAG-272; genus CAG-390. The sequence goes on from JAZQXP010000050.1 coordinate 24,779, forward strand.
GGTCACGGTGCCCGCGTGGATATCGGTGTAGATCTTGAAATTCTTTATATAGGAAGCGGGAACGCGCTCGAGCCATACCGTCTGCCAGATACCGGTGGTTCTGGTGTAGGAGCAGCCGTGCGAAGCATAGAGAGTGCTCTGCTTACCGCCTGGCTGATTGCCGCTGCGAATAACGTCGTCGGCGCAGATCGTGATGACGTTAACGCCCGCCAGGAGCGCATCCGTGATATCGGCGTTCACGGGAACGTAACCGCCGACGTGGTTGACCACGTTCTTGCCGTTGACCCAGACCTCGGTCTTGTAGTCGCAGGCACCGATATGGAGCAGGATGCGGTCCGAGCCGTTATTCCACCCCTCGGGGAGAGTCAGCTCGCGGCGATACCATACGCACTCGCAGAAATCGGTGTGACCGAGACCCGAAAGCACGCTCTCGCGGCAAAAGGGTACGGTGATCTTCGAGTCAAGCGCGGCATCTGCATGATAGAGCTTTCTTGCTCTGCCGGAACGGCTGTAATCTTCGTGGAATTCCCATTCGCCGTTGAGGTTTATCCAGTCTTTGCGGTAAAAATCAGGACGCGGATGTTCGGGACGCGGAATATTTGTCATGGTCATTTCCTCGCTTTTTATTAGATTAAGGATATAATTTATTCCACTATATATGATACCAAATTTTTGGGCGTTTGTAAAGAGGTTTTTAAAAAAATGCAAAATGCAGAATGCAAAATGCAAAATTAAGGAAAATTTCCGTCGCTGTGCGAGGAAATTTTCAATTATTAAAAAAATACTTTTTAAGCTAGTGCGAACAAAGCGTTCTAAGTGAAGAAATACAAAAGGAAAGTACGCTTGTCGATCATGCTGTACAAACGGTGCTCTCCTCATTCACCGCTCCTCGCGGTGAATGAGGAGAGCGCCCAGAAAGCTTTGTTCACACTCGTCTGTTTAATTAAAATCGGGAAATTTTCGCCTTAGCGAAAATTCCTTAATTTTGCATTTTGCATTCTGCATTTTGCATTCAAAAAGATTGACCTCACCCGCCCATTTGTGCTATAATATTAATGAGGGATTCCACCCGAAAGGAGCAAAAAATGAAACTCGTATTACTGACAGCCCTCGGTGTCGGCGGAGCGACTCTGCTCGGCGCGATACTCGGCTTTATGTTCAAAAAAATATCGCACAAGCTCGGCGACATAATCCTATCCTTCGCGGCGGGCGTTATGCTTGCGGCATCCGTAATCGGACTTGTTCTGCCCTCTATCGAGATCGGCGGAGGCGCGAAGGCTCTGCCCGTTGCCGTCATCGGCATCTTTCTCGGCGCGCTGACGGTCAATCTGCTCGACCGTCTCGTTCCGCATCTCCATAAGCTCAGCGGCGTTGAGCCCGAAAGCCACCCCGAGGGCGGCGGGAAGATCGACAAGATCCTCCTCTTCGTCCTCGCGATCGCAATACACAATTTTCCCGAGGGAATTGCCGCGGGCGTCGGCTTCGGCACGGGTGACGTCTCGGACGGTCTCATCATTGCCGCGGGTATCGCCCTGCAAAATATCCCCGAGGGTATGGTCATCATCGCGCCGATGCTCTCCGCGGGCATCAGCCACCGCCGCACCTTCCTCATCGCCGCCGCAACCGGTCTGATCGAGGTCATCGGCACTCTCCTCGGCTACTTCGCGGTCACGCTCTCGCAGGCGATCCTCCCCTTCGCACTCGCATTTGCGGGCGGAACGATGCTCTACGTCATCAGCGACGAGATGATCCCCGAAACGCATTCCCACGGAAGTGAGCGCGGCGCAACCTACGCGCTCCTCATCGGCTTCTGTCTGATGCTGGCAATGGACGTATTGTTGGGTTAAAGTCTCTTGGTGAAGAGATACTGTCGCGCTTCGCGCGAGTTAAGGTCGCTTCGCGAGTTAACTTTCGCCTTCGGCGAAGTTTGATAGGTATTTGATTAAAAATGTAAAGCAAGACTTATTGGCAAAATGCGGATAGGTCTTGTTTTATGTTTAACAAAAATATCCTCCAAATTATACTAAATTCATATTTTACTATTGTAAATATTAAAAATATATGATATAATTAGTATTTGGAAAACTGTGTATACGGGTTGCGCCGTATACTTTCGATTAAAAAACAGGAGGTCTGATTTTGAAGGAAAGCATCAGACTGCGCAGCGGGGCTACAGTGCCGCAAGTCAGCTACCGTGAAGCGCAAGCAAAAAATTATCTCGACAGAGCTACTCTCAAGCTCATGCATCTTACACCCGACGGTGCACCTGCGGCGTATTCGGAAGGAAAGAACGGAGGAGTCGTTTTCTGGTTTGATCCCGAAAAGCTCGTAGAGTCCGACCCCGAGCTCTGGTATGCTCCCGACGCCCGTCAGGAGACCATCAAGCTCGAATCGGGCACAGAGATCGAGCGTATGTCGCTCCGCCGTGCCGCATCCTTCGGCTACTACCCCAAGGAAAGACTTACCGCTATGCATCTCGAGGTCATCGAGGAGCCCGTGGCATTCACCCGCCGCCGCGACAAAGAAATCGTATATTTCTACGACAAGATGACCACCCTCCGTATGCCACTTATGTGCGTCAAGTGCGGGGGTGACGTCCGCTTCAAGAAGAAGCTCTGCAAGTCCTGCTACGAGGAGGAAATGGCTGTCCGCCGCGCAGAGGGCGACGCTCACAGAAGCGCATACTACGGAATGGACCGCAAGAGAGTTCTCTTCTTTGACCTGGAGCTGACAGGCTTCTACGATCACGACGAGATCATCTCGATCTCAATCTTCAACGCTCTCGGCGAGAAGATTATGGATACCCTCGTCCGCCCCGTGCATACTAAGAAGTGGAAGCGCACCGAAAAGATCCATGGCATCACGCCCGATATGGTCAAGGACGCGCAGACTCTCGAGGAGCTGACACCCGAGATCAAGGAGATCTTCGCGGGTGCCGACAACCTCATTGCTTACGGCGTTTCGACCGACTACAGCCACATCAAGTATATCTACAAGACCGAGAAGGAGCGCAAGGCTCTTCACGACAAGATCCGCTGCTGCGCCAACGAATTCGTCCGCTACATACACGAGCATCGCCCCGACATCGAGCATGCAAGTCTCACCGATGCGATGGCGTGCTTCGGTATCGAATGGGACGGCGTCGCCCACACCTCGATCGCAGACACGATCGGCTGTATGAAGGTCTGGGAGACCCTCTTCCCCCACTACTACGAAACTGAGCCGGAGGCAGAAGAATGAAAGAGATCTCCCGCAGACCCATGCCGACCGAAACGGCAGGAATAGAAGACATCCCCACCTTCCTTCAGGACGGTATTAAATTTGCAAAGCTCATCACAGCCGCCGACAACGGCGAGCAGAGCGTTATCGAAAGCATCCTCCGCGGCGCGGGTATTCCCTACGTTGCAAAGGAGAACACATCCGACTCCTGGATGCGCGTTTTTATGGGCTTTTGCACCTCGGGCGTTGATTTCTATGTCCCCGAGGATCTGCTTGACGACGCCACCGACCTCATCGCGGGCGAGGACGCCGTAGAGCTTACCGACGAGGAGCTTGCCGCACTCGAGGAAGAGGCTTCCCTCGAGGGAGAGGAAGAAGAAGATGCGTGAGATCTTTCTTTGCAAATACGGTGAGATCGCGCTCAAGGGCGCAAACCGCGCTTCCTTTGAAGCTCTCCTTGTCCGCGAGCTGAAATTCAGACTCGGACACGTAGGAAAATTCAACATCATACGCTCTCAGAGCGTTATCCGCGTTGAGCCGACCGAGGAGATGACCTCCGAGCAGCTCGACACGGCATATACCCTTCTCCGCCGCACCTTCGGCATCGTTGCCGTATCGCGCGTTGCCGAGACAGAAAAGGATTTTGACGCCATCGCCGCTCTTGCCGTAGAATACCTCGGCGAGCGACTCGCAAACGCGCGCACCTTCAAGGTTGAGACGAAGCGCGCGGACAAGCGTTTCCCGATGACCTCTGACACCGTCAGCCGTGAGCTCGGCGGAAAGATCCTCTCGAGATTCAACCACCTCAAGGTTGACGTCCACAATCCGCAGGTGCTCGTTAAATGCGAGATCCGCGAGGGTGCCGCATACATCGGCGCAGGTCAGGAGCCGGGAGCCGGCGGTATGCCCGTAGGCTCGAACGGACGCGGACTTCTCCTTCTCTCGGGCGGAATCGACTCCCCCGTTGCGGGCTGGATGATGGCAAAGCGCGGAGTCAAGATCGAAGCCGTCTACTACGAGGCTTTTCCCTACACCTCCCTCGAGGCGCGTGAGAAAGTCATCGAGCTTGCGCGTATCGTCGCGGGCTGGGCGGGAAGCGTCCGTCTCCACATCGTTTCTCTGACCGAGATCGAGGAGGAGATCTCGAAGAGCTGCAACGAGGACTACTTCACCCTCCTTCTGCGTCGCTTTATGATGACGATCTCGGAAAGAATCGCGATCGCATCGAACTGCAACGCGCTCGTCACGGGCGAAAGTATGGGTCAGGTAGCGTCGCAGACCATCCAGGCACTCCACGTCACCAACTCCGCGGTAAACATCCCCGTTTTTCGCCCCTGCATCGGACTTGATAAAGAGGAGATCGTATCCTACGCGCGCCGAATCGGCAGCTTTGAGACCTCGATCCTCCCCTACGAGGATTGCTGCACCGTCTTCACACCCAGGCATCCCAAGACCAAGCCCGAGCTCGACAAAGTCATCGCCGAGGAGCAGAAGCTCGACTTCGCCGCCCTCTGCGAAAAGGCTCTCGCTACCGAGGAGATCATCACGGTCCGCGGGATTGAGGAATAAAAACATTTTCCCTAAAAATTTACGCAACCCTATTGATTAATTTCTCCATTTGTGGTATATTTATATATTGGAAAGAAATTAATCTTAATTTACTGAAATTAAATTTGCGAAAGGCAGGTTTCATAATATGACCTACAACAAGAAAAACATTGAGGACATTAACGTATCCGGTAAGAAAGTCCTCGTACGCTGCGACTTCAACGTTCCGCTCAAGGACGGTGTGATCACCTCCGACAAGAGAATCGTTGAGGCTATCCCCACGATCAAATACCTTCTCAGCCAGGGCGCGGCTGTCATCCTCTGCTCTCATATGGGCAAGCCCAAGGGTGAAGTCAACCCCAAGTATACCCTCGCTCCCGTAGCAGCTCGCCTTTCCGAGATCCTCGGTCAGGAAGTTAAGCTCGCTCCCGACACCATCGGCCCCGAGACCAAGGCTATGGCTGCAGCTCTCGAGTGCGGACAGGCTCTCCTTCTTGAGAACACCCGTTTCGACAAGAGAGAGGAAAAGAACGATCCCGAATTCGCGAAGGAACTCGCTTCCATGGCAGAGATCTTCGTAAACGACGCTTTCGGCGCAGCTCACCGTGCACACGCTTCCACCGCAGGTGTTGCTGATTACCTCCCCGCAGTTTGCGGTTACCTCATCCAGAAGGAAATCGGCGTTATGGGCAAGGCTCTTGAGGATCCCGCTCGTCCCTTCGTTGCTATCCTCGGCGGTGCAAAGGTTTCCGACAAGATCGGCGTTATCAACAACCTCCTCGAGAAGTGCGACACCATCATCATCGGTGGCGGTATGGCATACACCTTCTTCAAGGCTCTCGGCAACGAAGTCGGCACCTCCATCTGCGAGTACGACAAGCTCGACCTCGCGCGCGAGATGCTCGCAAAGGCTAAGGAGCGCAAGGTCAACTTCCTCCTCCCCGTTGACAACGTAATCGGCCGCGAGTACGACGAGAACACCCCCTTCATGAGAATCTACTCCGACTCCATTCCGGACGGTTGGATGGGTCTCGACATCGGCGACAAGACCCGCGAGCTCTACGCTAAGTCCATCCAGGGCGCAGGCACCGTTGTTTGGAACGGCCCGATGGGCGTTTCCGAGTGGGCAAACTTCGCAGCAGGTACCGAGGGCGTTGCAAAGGCAGTTGCAGAGAGCGGCGCGATCTCCATCATCGGCGGCGGCGACTCCGCAGCAGCTGTTGAAAAGCTCGGCTATGCAGACAAGATGACTCACATCTCCACCGGCGGCGGCGCATCTCTCGAGTTCCTCGAAGGCCTCGAGCTTCCCGGCATCGCGTGTCTCCAGGATAAAGAGTAAGAAGAATAATCCATATTTAAGTGGCTAGTGACTAGTGGCTAGTGACTAGTGGAAGGTGGAAATTTTCTCACTACGTTCGAAAATTATTTTTATTAGAAAATTTCTGAGCGCTGTGAGGAATTCCTCCTTCAACTAAAAATATCAGACAGATTTGTCAGATTTAATTTTGTATTTTTTGAAAGGTAGGATAAACATAATGAATCCCGCAAAGAGAAGAACAGTAATCGCAGGCAACTGGAAGATGAACTTCACCCCCGCACAGGCTCGTGAGTTTATCGCAAACGTAACTCCCCTCGTTGCAGGCAAGGATAATTGCGACATCATCTTCTGCGCTCCCTACGTTACCATCGCGGCAGCTATGGAAGCAGCAGAGGGCACCAATATCAAGATCGGCGCTGAGAACGTTCACTTCGCACCCAAGGGCGCGTACACCGGTGAAGTTTCGGCTGAAATGCTCCGCGCTATCGGCGTTGAGTACGTTATCGTAGGCCACTCTGAGAGACGTCAGTATTTTGCTGAGACCGACGAGACCGTTAACCTCCGCACCAAGGCTGCTCTCGCAGCAGGCATGAAGGTCATCCTCTGCCTCGGTGAGGTTAAGGAGCAGAGACTCGCAGGCATCACCGACGAGGTTGTCGGTATGCAGACCAAGCTCGACCTCGCAGGCATTTCCGCAGAGGAGCTTAAGAACGTGATCATCGCTTACGAGCCCGTTTGGGCTATCGGAACCGGCCTCACCGCTACTCCCGAGCAGGCTGAGGAGACCTGCGCAGTTATCCGTAACGTGCTCGCAGACCTCTACGGCGCTGAGGTAGCTGAGACTGTTACCATCCAGTACGGCGGATCTATGAACGACGCTAACGCTGCTGAGCTTCTTGCTAAGCCCAACGTTGACGGCGGCCTCATCGGCGGCGCATCCCTCGTTCCCGAGAAGTTCGCTGCTATCGTAAACGCTGCACAGTAAGGTCGCTTCGCGACAGTGACTAGTGGCTAGTGGCTAGTGGCTAGTTAAAGGAAAAAACAGACTGTCTCATTGAGGCAGTCTGTTTTTGTTTAGCCGTACGGCTACTCTTCAATATCGTTAAAATAATCTCTGTCGAAAAATTCCTTCAAGGTAATACCGGCGCCTTCGCAAAAGCGTTTCACAGTTATCACCTTCGAGCACTTCGTACGACCTTTGACCAGATCATACAAAGCAGACGGTGACATCCCGCCCTTCAGCGACGCATCACAGATATTCACGCCCTTTTCCTCGCAGATCTCGTTAATTCTCTTGACAATAGCATCGTTCAGCTTCATTTCGAGCCCTCTTTTCGTGGTATTCCGTAATTATTATAGTGCCAAACAAAATATTATTCTCGTGGAGTTCCACGATATTGACTTTTTTGTACGATTGGTTTATAATATTTATATCGGAGTTCCACGATTCTGGAGGTAATTATGACTATTACGTTTTTTGGGCACGGTTCAATTTTTTACGGTGAAGGTACGGCGAGCATTCTATCCGAATTAATAAAGAGGCAAATAGATCCTCAAGCCAAAACCACTTTTCTCTGCGGCGGATACGGCAACTTTGACAGTCTTTGCGCCAAAGTATGCCGCAACCTCAAGAAGGACTATCCGCTTATTGAAATCGTGTACGTTTCGCCTTATCATCCAAGCAAAATGAAAGAGGTCACGAACCTTGGCTTATACGATTGCTCAATTTATCCGCCGATAGAGGGCGTTCATCCGAAATTTGCAATTATCAAGCGCAATGAATGGATGGCAGACAACGCCGATATGATATTTTTCTACGTAAAATATAAACACGGCGGCGCGTACAAAATGATGACTTACGCGGTAAAAAAAGCGAAAAAGTATATAAATATCGCAGATATCGAACAGACAAGCGGACTGTCTCATTGAGGCAGTCTGTTTTTATATCGGGGTTAAACTGCACAAAAAAACAACATATGATTTGTGCACTTCTACAAAAATATTTGTTTGCGAAAAAAGTTTTCGAAAATGTGTAACCTTAGAGTGTCAAACGGTGTCTGGATAAGTGAAGGGAGTTTTTATTGACAAGCTGTGCAAAATATGTTATTATAATATTGAACATAAAAAATTTCCAAAAACACGCAACCGAATCGCGCGGATTGCAACTATATAAACAGAGAACATTTCAGGAGGTGCCGGAATGAAACACAGATCGATTTCAATTATTCTTCTATTCATCGTATCCGCTATGCTGATCGGAATTTTTGCGGGGTGCGAGGGGATAGGAAACGCAACCGAAGCGGAAGCAGCTGAGTCCACCAACGGAATGTATGATGAATACATTCTGACCGAAGAGGATCTGGCAGAGCTTAATGAGGCGTATTTTCATACTCTCCTTTATTTTGATTCATCATTATCAGAATTAGACGAAGCTACTTTAAATGAGCTTAGGAACATACCGAATAATATGTTTTCGCAGACAGTTGAGGGCGCAATGTCCAGACCTGCCAAAAAACACGAAGGTAGCAGATATTATGTAGGAAAATATGGAGAATGCATTGTATATTTTCATATAGCAAATGAAATTATCATGATCTGGCCTGATTCCCTTTTATACGTGTGTTATAATTCTCGATTCTATAAGTTGGAAACGGCACATGAAAACGGATGGATATCAGATTCGGACATAACAATGATTCGTGATTTTTGCAACCAAATTGATTATTATAATCCAAATTAATTTTTTAACTTAGTGGAGGTTGATAATGAGAAAAACATGTTTTGTTTTAGTAATAGCAATATTATTTTCGATGCTATTTATGCGGTGAGATATCTGATGCGATCCCAGACATTATGAGCCTTCCCGACCCCGAGCTTGAGGCGTATCTTGCGTCGCTCTCGGATGAGGAGCGTGAAGAGTTTATTTCTTCGCTCCCCGAGGATCAGGTCGAACGTGTGACGGCGTTGCTCCCGAGTGACGATGATCACTTGACGGAATAATTTCATAAAAGCCCGACGGTCACCCGTCGGGCTTCTTAGTAATAGCCAAAGGCAAACGTAAAAGATCGAAAAATTTCCACGAGCGGAAATTTTCCTGTTAGAATAACGATCCGCTTGCGGATCATATCCTATCGAGGATATATCACGCATCGCAGGCACCAAAAACAATAATCAGAACGCTGAACAAGAAGTTCGCGCTCTCTTTCTCCCCTCCTCGGTTTACGAGTAGCGAAGCGGCGACGCGGTATTGAATGACAGTCCGGTGGACTGTCAGACCCGCGGCGTGACCGAGCCGCAGCGAGACGGGGGCGGGGGTGGTATCCCATAGATGGGAACTTAAGCTCTCTCCCTCCGTCGCTCCGCGCCACCTCCCTCCTCAGAGGGAGGCAAGAAGCGAGTGCGAACATTGACAATATTGATAAAAATGCAAGAATGTAAGTCAGTAGCACGTTGTTCGCACTATTAACCTCGCCTCCCTCTGAGGAGGGAGGGGGACCGCCGCCGGGTTCCCGGAAACGCGCTAGCGCGTTTTTGGGGTTCAGGCGATGGCGGTGGAGGGAGAGATATAATATGCTTAAGTTCCCATCTATGGGGTGGTGTCCATCATTGAAATCACAAAATTATTGGATATCGTCCCCGGGCAGATGTAGGCGCGAAATTTTCTGTATAAGCCCGCAGAAAAATTCAATCTCTGCAGAATAGCCGCGCGCGAATGCGCGCGGAGGGTGACAGAGCACAAATACTTGCCTTTGGCAAGTTGCAACTCTTGCTTTTCGGCTTACGCCTCCATTTTGCTTCGGAAAACCGCAAGAGCTGCACTTCCCTAAATTCGGGAAGTATTGACTCTGTCCAAACAGGAGAAGCAGAGCTTCACCTGTTTGAAGCAGTAGCGAGAGCTGAAGCTCTCGAATTAAAATGGGGCTCCGCCCCAAACCCCGCAAACTTTAAAAAGTTTGATCAAACTTTCAAGCTATTGTTTTTTATAAAAATCGAAAATTTCCGACTCGGCGGAAATTTACCTTACCTTTCCCCTTTTACCTTTCACCTTTTACCTTCAATTCGTTCCGTTTGAGAAAGTTTTCTCCCAAGTGTAAAACTTTCTCCTTTTTTGTTGATTTTTCCTCTAAAATAAGTTATAATATAGAGTGATATATTATAGTCACTTTGAAAGGGGGCGGCGGCTTGAGAATACTTCTGGTATCGACGCGAATGGGCATCGGAGGCGCGGAAACGCATATTCTGACTCTCGCGCGTCAGCTTAAATTGCGCGGACACCACGTCTGCATACTCTCCGCGGGCGGCGCATACCTCCCCGCGCTGATCTCCTCGCAGATCGAACACGTCACCCTCCCCCTCGACCGCAAGGACGTCGCCTCGGTCATAAGATCCTCCAAGGAAATATGGAAGATCGCAACCGAAGGACGCTACGACGTCGTCCACGCGCACGGCCGCATCCCCGCCTTCATCTGCGGAATGCTCTCGAAGCGCGGCGGATTCCCTCCCTTCGCGGTCACGGCACACGGCTTTTACGATCCAAAGCCGCCTCGCCGCGCCTTTACCCTCTGGGGCAGGCGGACGATCGCGGTCAGCGAGGACGTAAAATCCTTCCTCACCCAAAAGTATAAGCTCGCGCCCGAGAGCATCGACGTCATCGTAAACGGCGTTGACACCGAGGTGCCCGAGCATCAGCCCTCGAGCCGACTCCGTATCGTCACCGCAAGCCGTCTCGACGGCGACACCGCCCTCTGTCCCACGCTCCTCTGCGAGCTGATGCCCCGCATACGCAAGGATTTCCCCGAGCTCGACCCGACCCTCACCGTCGTCGGCGGCGGAAGCAAGCTCTCCGAGCTCAGAGAAGCCGCGAGACTCGCAAATTCGCAGTCGCCCGGAGCCGTCACGGTTGCGGGAAGCGTCCTCGATATGCCCTCGATCCTCGCCCGCGCCGACATCTTCATCGGTTCATCGCGTGCCGCGCTCGAGGCTATGGCGGCAAGCGTGCCCGTCATTCTCTGCTCCGATATGGGTTGCGACGGCGTTGTTGACGAGACTAATCTGAAGCGCGCCGAGGAGACGAATTTCACCTGTCGCGGCGGTGCTCCGACAGACCTTGAGACACTGCGACTCGCGCTCGAGCGTCTTCTCTGCTCGACTCCCCGCGAGCGTATGCTCTACGGCGCATTCGGACGAGCCTACGTCACCCGCCGCGCCTCGGCATCGCTTTTTGCGGAAAAGACCCTCGCCTTCTGGCAGGATCTTATCGAATACGAGCGCGGAGGAGTTATGCTTTGTGGCTATTTCGGTGAATGCAACGCGGGCGACGATGCAACTCTCGACGCGGTCCTCGCGGCTCTGCCGAAGCTCCCAAAGGGCATTGTCCCGACCGTTCCCGCCCGAAGATCCGAGGCTCTGCCCCAAGACGTACGCGCGATCGGACGCTACAATTTCCCGAAGATCAAGAAAGAGCTTTCAAATACCCGACTTTTCGTCCTCTGCGGAGGCACTCTACTGCAAAACAGCACCTCGAACCGCTCGCTCGCCTACTACTATCTCCTCTCCGACCTTGCCGCAAAGCAGGGCGCGCGCGTGATGATCTACGCGGGCGGAGTCGGTCCTATCATCGGAGACGAGGCTGCTTACGAGGCGGTCTACGCGGTTGAAAACGCCGACGCGGTCACTCTCCGCGACCACGATTCACTTGCTCTCCTCAAGGAGCTCGAATGTGACGTCTCGGGCATCGCGGTCACCGCCGACGCCGCGCTGAACACCCCGCCGCTCGAGCTCCCAGAGAGCATTCTCTCGCATCTGCCCGAAGGCAAGGAATATTTCGCCGTCTCCGTCCGTCCCCTCGCGGGACTTCGCAGAGGAAGCGGCGCGCGGAAGGCGAGTGAGATCTACTCCATGATCGCGTCCGCCGTCCGCGTTATCGCAGACAGACGGAATGCCGTTCCCCTCTTCATCCCCTTCGCGCCCGAGGACGTCAAGATCTGCCGCGCTGTTCGGGAGGAATCGGAGTGTGGAATCGTCCTACCCTTGATGCGCGCGGGACACATCGTCTCCCTCATCGCAAAATGCTCCTTCACCCTCGGAATGCGGCTCCACAGCGGAGTTTTCTCGTCGGTTGCGGGCACTCCCGCGATAATGATCGCATACGATCCGAAGGTTGCCGCCTTCGCGCGGCACGCATATCATCCCGCGCCCCTCGATCCCGATGCCGACGACTTCAGCATGCGCGCGATCGTTGCCGCCGCGGGAAGCCTCTACTCGAATATGAACGCCGCAAGGCAGACCCTGAGTGCTCGCACGTCCGAGCTTATCAAGAACACCAAAGCCGACGCGATCCTTCTCGGACAGATCTATCGCGCCGAATAAAATAAGGAAGGTAAAAACCAATGGCAAAAAGCAAATACAAGCAGATCAGAGGCATCATCAGCCTGATCTACATACTCACTGGCGTATCCTCTGTTTTCCAGGCACTCGAAAGCCTGCTTGCACTCGACCTCGTCGGCATCTTCGCATCCGCGCTCGGTGTTCTTATGTTCGTCGCGGGAATCTGCGGTCTTTTCAGCGTCAAGCCCAAGGTTCTTCACTTCCTCGGCTTCACGGTTATGATCCTCTCCGCCGCATCCCTCGCCTACGCCATCATCATCTCGAAGAGCTTCGACTTCACGATCGCAAACCAGTTCCTGCTCTCCTGGCTCTTTATGTTATGCGTATAAAAAAATAACGTATTGTTAATCTCGCTTCGCTCGAATGATAATCTTGCTCCGCAAGAATGATAGTCGGCTTCGCCGAATGATAGTTTCCGCCAAAGCGGAAAATGATACAATTAGGAAGCTTTTCGCAAAGCGAAAAGCCACCATAACTCTGCATTCTGCACTCTGCACTCTGCACTCACCGGAGGTACCTATGTCACAATCAAAGATCCAACTCAAAGCCACCCGCGCAGACCATATCGAGTTCCGCAACAACATGCAGGGCTCAGGTCAGCTCAAGCTCGGCTTCAAATACAGCTACAATCTCCGCCACGCCGCTCCCGGTATGGCAAAGGGCGAGATCTCGATCACTGCGGAGGACAAGGAAGCTCCCGAAAAGCTTTCGGTCACCGTCAAGCAGTCGGGAATCTTCTCGCTCCCGCCCGAAATGCCCCGCGATGAAGCTCACCTTGAGACCTTCAAGATCCTTTTCCCGTACGCATCGGCAACTCTGACCGCGGTCACGTCGATCGCGGGAGTTCAGGGCATCGTCGTTCCCCGCATAAATATCGACGAGGAGAACATCTACCGCGTCGAATTCAAGCCGCCAAGACCGGAGGGCGAAAATTAGTTGATAGTCGCTAGTTGTTAGTCGCTAGTTGTTAGTCGCTAGTTGCCAGTTGAAGGTGAATTTTCCAAGGCGAAAATTTGCAAATTTCATTGAATAATTACCGCTTCTGTTCTTTATGCTGTACAAACGGCGATCTCCTCATCCACCGCCCTACGGCGGTCCCCCTTCTCCGCTGGAGAAGGCATATTAATAGTCGCGTTTTCACTTTCTAAATATCGTTTAATACAAACAATATTATGAGGTCAGTGTTTTTAATAATCTTCATCTCTATAGTCAATGCTTGCAGTCGCCATAGCGGATCGTAAGATCCGGCTGTTCGCCGTAGGCGAACTATGCCTTCTCCAGCGGAGAAGGGGGACCGCGCAAGCGGTGGATGAGGAGGATTAATTCTGTATTGCATCGAAGATCAACTCATTCAATAATACGCGTTAACTCCAAATACTATTTCCGAAAGGAACCAAAAAAATGAAATCCAATTTCCCCCATGATTTTGCTCTTTGCGACAACGTACTTCGTATAAATTCGATAGCGCATAAGAAGCTCAAGAAGTCCGACGGCTTCATCTTCGCTCTCAACGGACACTATATGCTCCACGACGGCGGTCAGCGCGATCCCGATTGCCTCGACCGTCTGCTTGAGCTGCGCGAGGTCGTTTGCCCCGACGGAGTTCTCCACTTCGACTGGGTCATCTCGCATTTCCACGTCGACCACATCGGCTCTCCCCTCGAGCACGTCGTCCGCGATCCGCGTTTCTCCATCGACCGCATCATTATGCCGTCGGTCAACGATCTCCCCGAGGGCTCGATCCACGTTTCGCGCGATTACACGAACGAGATCATGGAGGTCGTACGCGACTTTCATCCCCACGCCGAGGTTATGGTCATCCCCTTCTATTCCGACTGCCAGAAGACCTTCTTCTATAATTTCGGCGGCACCGAGATCGAGATCCTGCCCCCCGACACCGACTGGGCAAAGCCCGATCTGCTCCTCAAGATCGCGCAGAGCTATTTCTGCACCGACGATCTGCTCTACCGCAAGAATCAGATGTACGTCGCCAATATTTCCTCGATCTGGATGGTCATCCGTCACGGCGGCAAGAAGCTCGTCTTCACGGGCGATACCCCCAAGCGTACACGCTGGATGACGGACGAGGGATTCGACCGTATGTGCACCATCTTTGCCGACAAGATCGCAAAGCCCGATCTCTTCAAGTGGCCGCACCACGGTCAGGCTGAGGACGAGGCGGATATTATGGTCCACGATCTCATCGACCCCGATTACATACTCCTGACCACGAATATCGAGGGCGCAAGCGTTCAGTATCAGAAGACCTACCCCACCTTCCGCGCGCAGTTCGTCAACTCTGCAGAGGAGGACGTCATCATCAGCGTCACCCCCGATGACGAAAAGATCTCTATCGAGGGCGGCAAATGGGGCGTTAACGAGGGAGAGTATTTTATTCTCGATATTCCCGGAAAATACAAAAACACCGCCTGCGCCGAATGATACGCTTGACTTTGGCAAGCGTACTTATAAGCTGATTTTGCATTTTGCATTTTGAATTTTGAATTTCCCTCTCCCGAAAGGAATAAAATAAAATGAGTTCTGTTTTCCCGCATGATTTCGTTCTCCGTGACGGTGTGCTTCGCATCAACTGCCTCTCACACGTCGATGTCTCAAAGTCGGACGGCTTCATCTTCGCCCTCGACGGTCACTACATCCTCCACGACGGCGGTATGACGGGCACGACCTTCGCGCTCGATGCGCTTCTCGCTCTCCGCGAGGCTGAAGGCGTGGATGTTCTCCACTTTGACTGGTTCATCTCGCATTATCACGTTGACCACGTCTGCGGTCCGATCGAGAACGTCATCCGCGATCCAAGATTTGCTATAGACACAATCGTTCTTCCTCCCCACAACGCCCTCCCCGAGGATATGCCCCACGGCGACTCGAAATACAGCCCGAAGATCGAGGCGGCACTCTCCGAATGCCACCCGAACGCAAAGAGGATCGAGGTCCATTATCATTCGGATAACCCCGAGACCATTCTCTATGATTTTGCGGGTGCCGAGATCGAGATCCTGCCCCCCGACACCGACTGGTCGCGCCCCCGCGAGCTCTACGAGATCATCGCAAACGGCTATTTTGACACCGACAACATTTACGATTCCAAGGTTCCCACCTCTGTCGGCAACGCGGCATCGGTATGGTACCTCATCAGATACGCAGGCAGAAAGATCCTCTTCACGGGTGACAGTATGAAGCGCACTCGCGGCATCACCGAGGAGAGCGTTGACAGAATGTGGGCGATCCATAAGGACACGATCGGACGTCCCGACGTCGCAAAATGGCCGCATCACGGTCAGGCGCGCGACAACGCCGACCTCGTTATGCACGAAATGGACCCCGATTACATACTCACCACAACCCATTTCGAGAGTGCCTCCGTGCGCTACTCGGAGGTTTTCCCCGACCACAAGGTAAGATTCTTCAACTCCTGCAACAAGGACGTCATCATTGAGGTCACGCCGTGCGGCGCGCTCGAGGTCTCGGGCGGCTTTGAGGGCAAAAACCCCGGCGAATACTACGTAATGACTTCAGGAAAGATCAAATAAAATGGAAAAGAAACTGATTCTCCCCGAGGTGCTTGCGCCTGCGGGCAACTTTGAAAAGCTCCGCGCCGCCGTTCGTTTCGGCGCAGACGCGGTTTATCTTGCGGGACGCCGCTTCGGAATGCGTCAGGCTTCCGAGAATTTCTCGCTCGAAGAACTCGCCGAAGCCGCCGAATATCTTCACGCGCGCGGCAAAAAGATGTATCTGACCGTCAACATCCTCCCGCACGGACCCGAATACCCCGCGCTCCGCGAATTTATCCGCGAGTGCGCTAAGATCGATATCGACGGCTACATCGTCGCCGACCTCGGCGTCATCGCAATGATCAAGGAGATCAACCCTCGAGCCGCGATCCATATCTCAACTCAAGCAAGCATCGTCAGCCCCGAGGCAGCGCTCGAGTACATCAAGCTCGGCGCGACCCGTCTCGTACTTGCACGTGAGCTCTCTCTTCGTGAGATCCGCGCGATACGTGACCGTATTCCCGACGAGATCGAGCTTGAGGCGTTCGTTCACGGCTCGATGTGCGTTTCCTACAGCGGACGCTGTATGCTCTCCGACTTTATGGTGAACCGCAGCGCAAACCACGGCGCGTGCGCGCAGCCCTGCCGCTGGAATTACAAGATCGTCGAGGAAAAACGCCCCGACGAGGCTATGCCCATCGTTGAGACCGAGGAGGGCACCTTCATTATGTCCTCGAAGGATATGTGCATGATCAACCACGTCGGTGAGCTTGTGGACGCGGGTATTTCGTCCTTCAAGCTTGAGGGGCGAGTCCGCTCGGCTTACTACGCCGCTGTTGTGGCAAACGCATACCGCATCGCGCTTGACGGACTCAAGGCACACGTCGAGGCGGGCGGAAATATGCTTGATTACGTCCCCGATCCCACGCTTTACGCCGAGGTCGACAGCGTTTCGCACCGCGAATACGACACGGGATTCTATTTTGATTCCCCGCGCGAGGACTCCAAGCTCGTCACACAGCCCGGCTATATGCGTGAAAAAGCATACCTCGCCGTCGCCGAGGATTTCGACAAGCCGATGCCCGAAAATCTCAAGGCAATCGAGGAAAACGAGGAAGGCAAGCTCTACCGCTTCCGTCAGCGCAACAAGCTTGTTCAGGGTATGACAGCAGAGCTCCTCACCCCCGGCAAGGTCGGCATTCCCTTCACCGTCGCCGAGCTCTACGACGGAGACGGCGTCGCCGTCGAATCCGCACCGCATCCCTCGCGCATCTTTTATACCCGAGTGGCGTTTGAGGTTAAGGAAGGCGACATACTGAGGGCGGAGTAGTCACGCGGAGCGTGAATGATGATCCGCTTACGCGGAATGATGATTCGCTTGCGCGAAATGATGATCGCCTACGGCGAATGATGATTTGCCTTCGGCAAAATGAAGGTGAATTTCCTCGCTTTGCTCGGAAATTTTCGATTATTAAAAATAACGGCAGCGGAAAGTTTTCGTCCACCTTTTTCAAAAGGTGGCAGAGCTCGGGGCAGCGTCTCGATTTAATGCGAAGGCTTCAGCCTTCGCCTATGTGCTTCAAAAATACGAAGCTCTGCTTCGTATTTTTGGACAGAGTCAATACTTCCCGAATGTAGGGAAGTATTGCGCTCTGTCACCCCTTGCTCGGAAATTTTCGATTTTTATATAGAAATTACTCTTAAATAATGTTAAGAGTAATAACTTTCGGGTTTAAGAGTAATTTCTTAAAAATGAAGCTTTTCGCAAAGCGAAAAGCTACCTTAACTCTGCACTCTGCACTCTTAATTCTGCACTAAAAAGGAGTTGTCATGTACGAATTCATCCAAATCATCACCGCCGTGATCTACGGCTTGGTCGAGGGCATCACCGAGTGGCTTCCCGTCAGCTCGACGGGGCACCTGATCCTCCTTGACGAATTTCTCTCCTTCTCGCTCGCACCCGACGAGGTCTTCACCGCAGAATTCTGCGAGATGTTCGACGTCGTCATACAGCTCGGCGCGATCCTTGCCGTAGTTGTTACCTATTTTTCACGCCTCTGGCCGCTCAATCCGAAAAAGGAAAAGAGCGAGAACGCAAGGATCTGGAAGCTTTGGTTCAAGGTGCTTGTCGCATCCGTCCCCGCCGCGCTTGCGGGCATCGTTTTTGACAAAATTCTTGAAGAGCTTTCCGGCAAGGACATTGACGGCTGGCTCTATAATGCCCCCGTTGTCGTTGCCGCGCTGATAATCTACGGCATCCTCTTCATCCTTATCGAAAAATACAACAAGAAAAAAGCCGTCATCGAGACGGTTGACGATATTTCCTTCAAGCACGCATTTTTAATCGGCATTTTTCAGATGCTTGCGATAATCCCCGGCACGTCGCGCTCGGGCTCGACGATCCTCGGCTCGATGCTGATCGGACTTTCGCGCACCGCGGCGGCTGAATTTTCATTCTTTATGGCGATCCCCGCAATGGCGGGCGCAAGCGCGATCAAGGCGCTCGGATTCGTCTCATACGTCGCGGAGCATAATACCGCCGTCCCCGCGCTCGCGTGGATCATCCTCGCGGTAGGATGTGCCGTTGCGTTCGGAGTTTCGATGGTGGCGATCAAGTTCCTGACCGATTTCGTCAAGCGTCACAGCTTTATCCCATTCGGCGTCTACCGCATAGTGCTCGGCCTTGCGCTGATAGTTTGGTTTTTGGTTAAATGAATGATAAATTAAAAATCCCATACCCCGTAATCGTGGAGGGAAAATACGATAAACTGCGCCTTTCATCTGTCATTGAGGCGCAGATAATAGCGACCGACGGCTTCGGGATATTCAAAAATCACGAGCGCGCCGCCCTTTTGCGTGCGTTGGCGCGCAAAACTCCGCTGATCGTGCTGACCGACCCCGACGGCGCGGGCAGACTGATCCGCTCGCATATTTCGGGGATTTTGCCCAAGGACAAGATAATTTGCCTGCACATCCCGAAGATCGAGGGCAAGGAAAAGCGTAAAAAAGAGGCGTCTGCCGAGGGATTTCTCGGTGTCGAGGGTGTCGAGCGCGAGCTGATCTACAACCTATTTTTACCCTACACCAACCCCGAAATGACCAAGATCATCGAGGAAAATCCGCTCACTCCCGCAATTCTCTGCCGTGACGGACTCACGGGCGCACCCGACAGCCAAGCAAAACGCGACGCCGTCGGTGCAGTCTTCGGACTTCCCGACGGAATGAATGCAAAAGCGTTTTTGGCAGCGGTAAAGTGCGTGGCGAGTTATGAGGAGTATTTGGCGGCTTTGAAGAAGTTGGATTAATACTTAAATTATATTTATTTGCACAAACATAATTATAATCTGTAGGGACCGATGTCCTCGGCGGTCCGGGGGGATAAAATTATATATGTGGTAAAATTCAGAAACTATAATAAAACTTTCTTGATTAAATACACAGCGATAATTCAATTAGGCTCGGACCGCCGAGGACGTCGGTCCCTACAGACTCGTAATATACAATGTTTTAAACTCATATAAAAAACTCGTACCGTAAGAAAGGAGCATCCAAATGGGCTGTTGGGGAATGGGAATGGCGCAGAGCGACGAGTTCTGCGAGATCTACGATAAGTTTATGGAAAAATACAACAACGGCACGCCCGTTGCGGAAATAACCGCCGCAATTCTTGCCGAGTATCACGAGGAATTTGACGACGAGGACGGCATAATGCACGACGTATATTTCGCGCTCGCAAAAGCGGAATGGATGTGCTGTGAGCAGTCCGAGCCTGTTCTGCGCCGTGTCAGAGAAATCGTCGAAAGCGGTGCAAATATCGAGTTTTACCGCGAGCTCGGAGCGACGGAAAACGACCTTAAGCTGCGTCAGAAAAATATCGATAAGTTTGTGAATATGATCCTAACCCCGAGAGAAAAACCGCGAAAAAGAAGAATCGATCCACTTGATAGAGTGAAAGACTTGCCTCAGCTTGAGGTTGGAGAATGCTATCGGTACAAATTCGAGGACGGATATCGCGTTATTGCAATTCTTGGTTTTAATAAGGCTAAAGGATGGCAGGATATGGTTCGTTGCGCTATATTTGAAAAAACTTACTCTGGGGCAGAACTCAAGACCGTAGATTTTCTGTATGAACCCGTTCACTCGGTCGCGTGTTATCTCGGAGTGGAATTTCTCGCACCGTCTGCAATCAAAAAGATCGCGAATATTTCGGTTCCTGACGGACTATACTCAACCTCTTTGATGCCTTTGGAATTACCTTTCGGACATAAAAAAGATTTTAAAGCAACGTTTGACAGTTCAAAATGCTCTATGCTGTCCAAAATGTTTGAAAACAACTGAATTGCAAAGCGGTATAAATGAGATTGCAACAAATATTACGATAGACAGAACACCAAGCAAAAGGTTCGCGCTCTCTTTCTCCCCTTCCCTGTTCAAGGGAAGGGGGCGGGGGATGGGTCCCGATTTATAATATGCAAAATTATAGGATATCGTCCTCGGATATGTGCGGGCGCGAAATTACCTGTTTGAGCCCGCAGAGGAATGATATCTCTATAGAATTGCGCGTCCGAAGGGCGCGCAAAGGTGAAGGAGCAAAAAACTCCCGCAAAGGGGAGTTTTTACTCCTTCCGAACAGTCGACGGGGCGTCGCCTGTTCGAAGCGCAAGTTGCAGGGCGTTGCCCCGCACCCCACAAGAGAAACTTTTTGAAAAAAGTTTCTCTTGACTCTTCAAAAACTTCAATCTGAATTATAATTAAAGGAAGATAAAGTTATGAAAAAATTCTGTGCACATCGCGGTCTCTCGAAGCTTACGCCCGAGAACACTCTGCCCGCTTTTGCGGCAGCTCTCGCGCTCGGCGCGGACGAGATCGAATTTGATATCAGACTCACCAAAGACCAAAAGCTCATCGTCTCCCACGACGGTACGCTCGAGCGTATCTCGGACGGCGAGGGTAAGCTCAAGGATAAAAATCTCGACGAGCTTTTGCAGTTGAATATAGGTATCAAGCACGGCTGGGAGGTCGGTTTCTGCACCGCAGAGGAGGTCTTCGCGCAGTTCGCAAATAAGATTGTCTTCAATATGCACCTCAAGGAGCACGGCGAGGACGGCTACCTCATCCGCGAGCTCGTCAAATTGGTCGAAAAATACGATGCTTGGGAGAACGTCTACTTCGCAGGCTCGCCATCCGAGCTCGAATGGATGGAAAAGGTCGCGCCCGAGATCCCGCGCACCGCGATCCAGCTGCCCAAGGACACCACCCCGATCTACGAAATGGCAACGAAATACCATTGCTCGGGCGTTCAGTTCTGGCTCGGAATGTTCGACGAGGAGCTGATCGAAAAGATGCACGCGGCTGGCATCCGTTGCAACCTCTACTACGCCGACACCACCGAGGACTACGACAAATATTTCTCGATGGGAATTGATACCCTTTTAACTAACAGAATGGATCTCGCAAATAAGTGGAGAAAATGAAAAACGTAATTCTTATTGTAAATCCCGTTTCGGGAAAACTCAAGGGCAAAGCGGCGCTCTTCGGCGTCATCGAGGCTCTTGCCGCCAACGATATCGTTCCCACCGTACTCCTGACAAAGGAGCGCGGACACGCAGTCGCGCTTGCAAAGGATGCGGCACGACTTCACACCGAGGGCAGATGCGACGCCGTTTTCTGCTGCGGCGGCGATGGCACCTTAAACGAGGTACTGACGGGTCTGCGCGCCGCGCACTCAAAAATGCCCGTCGGCTACATCCCCGCGGGCACCACGAACGATTTTGCCAACGGACTCGGACTCCCGCTTGATCCTCCCGAGGCGGCGCGAGAGATCGCGGTCAATCTCAACCGCGGAAAACTGCTCAATTTCGACGTCGGACGCTTCGGCGGCGACCGATTCTTCAGCTATATCGCCTCCTTCGGCGCGTTTTCTTCGCCATCATACACAACGTCGCAGGAGGCGAAGAACAATCTCGGCTACTTTGCCTACGTCTTAAGCGGCGTCAACGACTTTTTCAAGATCAAGCCGATCCGTACGGTCTGCACCACCTCCGAGGGCAAGCGCATCATCGCCGATCTCGCTTTCGGCGCGGTCAGCAATACGCGCTCGGTCGGCGGAGTTGTCAAGCTTGGCGAGGACGAGGTCGATATGTGCGACGGGCTTTTCGAGGTCGTACTTGTCACGATGCCCGAAAACCCTGCGGAGCTGAGCCAGATCGCAACCGCGGTCATGGCGTCCAACCTCCATGACTGCAAGCTGATCAAATTCTTCCGCACCCGCCACGTCACCTTCGAGATGAAGAAGGGCACGCCCTGGACTCTCGACGGCGAAAAGGCTCTCTGCCCCGGCAAAGTGACCGTCACCAACATCCCACGCGCGGCGAATTTGATTTTGGATACAAAGAAGAAGTGAACGGTGGCGAATAGAAGTGGACAGTGGTTAGTGGACAGTGATCAGAAAGACGCGGAGGAAGTGCAGAGTGCAGAATGCAGAGTGCAGAGTTAATGTAATTTTTCTCGCAAGCTCGAAAAATATCTGTGCGATAATTTAATATGGTTTTGATAAAATATCGTTAAGCTATAGCCGAAGAGAGCCGAACCCATAAGCTCTGCGGCGATAAATTTTCGCGTCTTTCGGCGTGATATATCTCGCAAGGTTAATACCTTGCTTCGCTACATCCCACCAAAATCCATCAAAAATTTATTCGCCGGAGAGT
>JAZQXP010000051.1:0-1267 GCA_045632925.1 Eubacteriales bacterium
GTATCGTAAGGTGACACCCACCGATCAGATCGGTTCGACCGAGACATATCAGTATGTCAAGGATATGATTGAAAGTGCCTTTATCCCCACGCGGCGGGATATGAAGCTTTCGTTCCCACCGATGTGCTATTCGTCCAATGACCCGATCTCGCTTCTGTATGAGTCCAACTATAAGCTGATGCAATACTGGACGTTGGCGATCTTGGAAAACGAGGACGTTTCAGCTGCGCTCCTTGACGGAATGTTACAGGCAGGCGTGGACGGGGACAACATCGACGAGTTTCTGAATACCGAATGCGCGGTACTGGCGCAACTCCAGCAGATGCCTGCCATTGCGAGCATCCAACGTAGGATGCCCGATTACGATGATTTCAACCGCTTTAAGCCGAACAATTTTAGATACCTCGACGCTCAGAAAAAGATTGAACATACGATAGACGGAGAACTTGTCACCACGGTGTCCCTTGAAACCGGCGGGTCTGCCGACGAGGGCGGCCGTACAACACCCCTTGAAATTGAAGCTCCCGATATGATTGCGGAAATCACTACCGAGGTATGTATTCAGCAGAGCATGAAAGTGCTTTCCGAAAAAGAGCAAAAGATCCTGCGGCTCCGCTTGCAGGGGAAGAATATGAGCGAGATCGCTACCGCGCTCGGATATCACGATGCAAGCGGTGTCAAAAAGGCAATAAAGCGCATTGGGCAGAAGTTGATTGACGCGGGTGTGGTTGATCCCTCGCAGTTGACGGGAAGGGAACTGTAAAAAATTCCGCACATTTGTCATCTTGCGGAAAGTATGGTAAACTATCAGCGAAAGGAGATGAAGTGATATGGCAAACAAACGAGTAAACGACGACGGCTCGATGGAGGCGGTGATCTACGCCCGCTATTCCAGCGAGAACCAGCGCGAGGAGTCCATCGAAGGACAGCTCCGCGAGTGCTACGCTTTCGCGAGAAAGAATAATATCAGCGTTTTGGCCGAGTATATAGACCGTGCCTTTTCGGCCAAAACAGACCGCCGACCCGATTTTCAACGGATGATCAAGGACAGTGCCAAGAAAAACTTCAATCTTGTGCTGGTATGGAAGCTTGACCGCTTTGCGCGGAACCGATATGATTCGGCTAACTACAAAGCCACACTCAAGCGAAACGGTGTTAAGGTTATGTCGGTGACAGAGTCTATTTCGGAAGGGTCAGAAGGCATTCTTTTGGAATCTGTGCTCGAAGGTATGGCGGAATACTATTCGGCAGAGCTTTCCGAAAAGGT
>JAZQXP010000052.1:0-101678 GCA_045632925.1 Eubacteriales bacterium
GGGGGGGGGGGCCGCCGCGGGTACCCAAAAGCCGCGTTAGCTGTTTTTTTCGGTTCGGGCGATGGCGGTGGAAGGAGAGAAAATCTTAAGCATAACAATCGAGGTGAAAAAATGCAGCTTGACGATACACGGACGCGGGCTTTGCTCGGTGAGGATGGCGTGAACAAACTGAAAAATTCGCACGTTGCGGTCTTTGGGCTCGGCGGCGTTGGCGGACATCTTTGCGAGGCGCTTGCGCGCGCGGGAGTCGGCGAGCTGACCGTCATTGACGGCGACACGGTTTCGACATCAAACGTAAACCGCCAGATCATTGCGACGCAGGATACCGTCGGACGTGCGAAATGTGACGTCATGGCGGAGCGCATCCTTTCGATCAATCCCGAATGCAAGGTCCACCCCGTAAACCTCTTTTATCTGCCCGAAAATGCCGACGAGATCGATTTTTCGCAGTTCGATTTCATTGCCGACGCGGTCGACACGGTTGCGGCGAAGGTCGAGCTTATCTGCCGTGCGGATGCCGCGGGAGTGCCGGTAATCGCCTCTATGGGCGCGGGGAATAAGCTTTATCCCGAGAGATTCCGCATTTCCGATATCAGCAAAACGAGCGTTTGCCCGCTTGCGAAGATCATGCGAAAGAAGATGAAGGAAAAAGGCATCAAAAAGCTTGACGTCGTATGGTCGGACGAGGAGCCTATCAAGGCGCAGGGACTTGAGAGCGAAAACGGCAGAAACGTGCCGGGAAGCCTTTCGTTCGTGCCGGGAGCGGTGGGGCTGATTATGGCGGGACATATTATAAGAAAACTATCACGCTTCGCGTGAATGATAATCGGCTTGCGCCGAATGATGATCCGCCTGCGGCGGAATGATAATTTGCCTACGGCAAAATGGAGGAAAAGAAAATGAAATTCGACAGAGAAAAATACTTATCTTATTGTTTTGAAACCGTAAAGCGTCTTATGGACGTGCCGTCTCCGAGCGGATATTCGCGCGAGATCGCGTCGCTCCTCTCGGATATTGCCTCCGAGCAAGGTCTCGGACTTGAGGCGACAAAGAAGAGCTGCTTCTTTATGACCTACGAGGGTAAGAATCACGATTCCGCGCTCGGAATTGCGGCGCATTGCGACACTCTCGGCGCGATGGTCCGTTCGATCGACGGCTCGGGCGACCTCAATTTTGCGCCCGTCGGTGGAGTTCTTTGCAACTCTCTTGACGGTGAATACTGCTTCGTTATCACCCGCGAGGGCAAGCGCTACACGGGCACGATCCTTTCCCGCTCCCCCTCGGTTCACGTATATTCCGACGCGAGAAGCCGCTCGCGCGACGCAGACAATATGTACGTCCGCCTCGACGAGAACGTAAAGAGCGCGGCTGACACGCGTGCGCTCGGCATCGAGAACGGCGACTACATATGCTTCGATCCCAAGACCGTCGTCACCGAAAGCGGATATCTCAAGTCGCGCTTCATCGACGACAAGGCGAGCGTAGCTTGTATCCTCACCGCATTTAAGATCATGAAGGATGCGGGCATCGTTCCCGAGAAGGATATCAAATTCCTCGTTTCGATGTACGAGGAGGTCGGACACGGCGCGGCTTTCGTTCCCGAAAATCTCGAGTCGATGCTTGCGGTTGATATGGGATGCATTGGCAAGGACCTGAAGTGCGACGAGCACACTCTTTCGATCTGCGCAAAGGACGCGGGCGGTCCTTACGACTATGAGCTCACCTCAAAGCTGATCGACATGGCAAAGGCGGCGGAGCTTCCCTATTGCGTTGACCTCTACCCCTACTACGGCTCCGACGTCGGAGCAATGTGGCGCGCGGGACACGACGTTCCCGGTGCGCTGATCGGTCCGGGCGTTCACGCTTCGCACGGTATGGAGCGCACGCACGCCGACGCGCTTATGGCAACCGTCGAGCTCATTTTAATGTATCTTGGAGTATAAGCTATGGAAAAGTTCAGACTTGGTATAATCGGTCTCGGTTGCCGAGGAAATTCTATGACGGGTCTTCTCGCCGAGCGCGAGGACTGCACCATCACCGCTATCTGCGACGAATACGCCGACAGATGCGACAGTATGAAGGCGAAGCTTGCCGAGCAGGGTCACGATCCCGCGATCTACCTTGACTACGAGAAGCTTATCGCCGCGCCCGAGGTCGACATCGTTTTCGTCTTCTCGGCTTGGGAGAATCACGTTCCCGCCGTTGTTGCTTCGATGAAAGCGGGCAAGCCGGTGGCATTCGAGGTTGGCGGTGCTTACACCGTCGAGGACTGTGTCCTCCTTTGCGAGACCTACCGCGAGACGGGCACACCTGCGATGATGCTTGAAAACTGCTGTTACGGACGCGTTGAGCAGACTCTCTATGCGATGAAGGATGCCGACGTCTTCGGCGAGCTGATCCACGTTTGCGGCGGATATCACCACGACCTGCGCGAGGAGGTCTCGATGGGTCTTGAAAACCGCCATTACCGCCATCGCAACTACCGCAGCCGCAACTGCGAGAACTATCCGACCCACGAGCTCGGTCCGCTGAACGTCCTTCTCGGCATCGGTCACGGCAACCGCTTCGTCCGCCTCTCCGCATTTGCATCCAAGAGCGCGGGACTCGACACCTATATCAAGAATCATCCCGACCGCGATCAGACCTACGCCGACGGCAAGTGGGCACAGGGTGACGTTGTAACGACCATTCTCACCACCTCCGAGGGACAGACCGTCCGCCTCTCGCTCGATACCACTCTTCCGCGCCCCTATTCCCGCGGGCTCGAGCTCCACGGCACAAAGGGCTGGTTCTCGCAGGACAATATGTCGGTATACACCGATGAAAATAACGTCGAGGCGGACCACTTCAAGTGGAAGAATTTCTGGGGCAACTATTCCGAATATGAGGAAAAGCATATGCCCAAGCTTTGGCGTGATTACCTCGATGCAGGCATCAAGAAGGGTCACGGCGGCATGGACTTCCTCGTTCTCGACGCATTCCTTTCCGCAGTACGCGACGGAAGCCCGATGCCGATCGACATTTACGACGCCGCAATTATGATGGCAGTAACGCCTCTTTCCGAGCTCTCGATCAAGATGGGCAACGCGCCCGTCGAATTCCCCGACTTCACAGAGGGGATCGAGGACAGAGAAACGGCGGAAGGAAAGTATAAGCTGTTTTAATAGTGGACAGTGGTTAGTGGACAGTGGACAGAAAGTTGCGGTAAATAATTTTGTATCGTACTTTTGAACTTTGTTCATTACAAAACATTAATTAACAAAAGAAGTCGGATATTGGGAAAAATCTCAATATCCGATTTTTGTTTGTTAAATTATATAATAACACGAAAGATTGCAAATCTCCAAATTAAATTATCAATCGCAACTTTCTGTCCACTGTCCACTAACCACTGTCCACTAATTCCCCTCTTTTCCTTAAATTTAGGGGTTACATTCCTCGGCAAAATAGATTATAATGATAGTGTAACGAAAAAAGTGAGGTAATTATGGAACTTATACTTATCAGCAACTCGAAGCTCAAGATTATGCTGAGCGCAGAGGATATGAAAAGATACAATATTGAATGCGACGGCGAGACTGCTCTGCGGCGCGGATTCAAGCCCGTTCTCGATATGGCGAGGCGGGATTGCGGCTTCGATACTGAGGGCGGTCGGCTGCTCGTTCAGGTCTTTCCGTCGAGGGGAGGAGGTTGTGAGATGTTTATCACGAGGGTTGCGCTCGAGAGCGGAAAGGGCAGGGTGCGGGACGCCTCGGTCTGCGTTTTTAAGAGCATTGAGGCGATGAGCCGACTCTGCCGCGTGCTCCGTGAGCGTGGATACGGTAAGGAAAGCTCGGCTTACGAGGTTGCGCCGTCCGCGTATGCTTTGATCCTGCCCGAATTTGATCGGGATGCCCCGCTTCCGCTCGGCGCGGCTGTAATATCCGAGTTTGGATACCGCCGCGATTGCGAGAATATCGAAGGATACATAAAGGAACACGCGCGAGTGATCGTGGAGGGAAACGCCGTCGCCCGGCTTGCGGAATTTTGTTGAAACTATTGACAAAACCATCGATGATTGATATAATAATATATGAATTCATCGGAGGTCTCAAATATGGATAACTTAGATGCAAGATGGCAGGCACTTGAGGAAAAATGCCGTGCGTGCCAAAAATGTCCGCTTTGCGAGACGCGTACGAATTGCGTTTTCGGCACGGGCAACAGAAACGCCGACCTGATGTTCGTCGGTGAAGCACCGGGCGAGCAGGAGGATCTTTCGGGAACTCCGTTTGTAGGCCGTGCGGGTCAGCTTCTTGACCGCTTCCTCTACGCCGTCGATATCAAGCGCGAGGACGTGTATATCGCCAACATACTCAAATGCCGTCCGCCCAAAAACCGCGATCCTTTCCCTGCGGAGGAGGACGCTTGCATAGACTATCTCCGCGAGCAGGTTCGTCTCGTGCGCCCGAAAGTGATCGTCTGCCTTGGAAGGATCGCGGCTATGAGACTGATCAAGCCCGACTACAAAATCACGCAGGAGCACGGTACTTGGGTCGAGAAGGGTGATTTTGCAATGACCGCTGTCTTCCACCCCGCGGCACTCCTCCGCGATCCTCGCCGCAAGGAAGATATGCTGAACGATATGAAATCTATCAAGGCAAGACTTGATGACAATAAAGAATAAACGGAAGGACGACAATCATGAAGAAATTTATTACCCTGTTTTTAGCTGTATGCATGCTTTTCCCCACGCTCGTTGCATGCAAGGGTCCCGAGACCGTAGAGCCCGAGATCACGACTGAAATTCCCGCGGAAACAACTCCCGAGGAAACTACAGCTCCCGCTCCCACCGAGCTCTCTCTCATAGCCGCGGGCATCAGCGAGTACACCATCATCCGCCCCGCTGAATGTCAGAGCTTCATCATCGACTCTATGTCCGATATGCGCAAGGCAATCGAGGATAAGTACGGCGTCAGCATCAAGCCGACCGACGACTGGATAAAGGGACTTGCAAAGGACGAGGCGTACGTCACCGATGCGCCCGAGATACTTATCGGCGCGACCAACCGCAAGGAGAGCAGAGAGGCTCTCGCAACCCTCAATCAGGGCGAGTACAAGATCTGCGTCAGCGGAAACAAGCTCGTTCTTATCGGCACGACAGATTATCTGACCGCACAGGCTGTTCAGGAGTTCATTGGTTACGTGAATGCGAGCGCAAGCAGCGAGACCCTTTCGGTTCCGCTCGATTATTCGCTCGTCAAGACCCAGGAGGATATGTTCAGCCTCCTTATGGGCATCACCATGTACGCTATGGGCGACAGCTATTTCGGCGGCTCATCCCTTGGTAAGGATGTGACCTGGGTCAATAAGCTCGGCAACAAGTACGGAATGGATTACGTGAATTACGGCATCGGCGGAAGCACTATGTCGGATTTCAATCCCGAAAAGAATCCTATGGTACTGCGCTATACTAAGATGGCAAAGGGCGATGCGGATATCATTCTCCTTGAGGGCGGAAGAAACGACCGCTCGCATAAGGTCCCGCTCGGAGACTTCGAATCGCGCGATTCCAAGACCTTTATGGGAAGCATCAACATTATGCTTGACGGTATGCTCAAGACCTATCCGAACGCGCTGATCATCCTTATCACCCCCTGGTATCACACGGGTAAGGTTTCCGCTACGGGTCTCTCGAACGTTGACTACGCGAACGCTATGCGCGATCTCGCTGAGCACCGTAACGATCCGAGAATCGTCTGCCTCTACGCGGCTGATCCCGAACTCACGGGCGTTAATATGGACGATGCAAGATTCCGCGCAAAGTACTGCATCAAGCCCGATGACGTAAGCCATCTCAACGACGAGGGTATGAATATGGTTCTGACCCAGATGGAACAGCTCATCGCCGCCGAATACGCAAAATTCAAGGGTGTGAATTAAAACTAATATTATGATAACAAAAAATCGGGGATGTCCCCGATTTTTTGTGTTTACAGATTATCACGGAACCATTTCTGGCGTTCGTACCAAACGATGTTTTCTTGGCTTTTTTGAACAGCTTCGGTTGCGTAGCGTGCGCTTTCGATTTCGGAAATGAGTCTCTCCTGACCGTTGGCTATGTCGCGGAGCTCTGAGTTCATGCGGGTGATGTTCCAGCTGATCTCATTGAGAGTGGAAGAGAGACTTTGAATAGCGTTTGCAATCTCGCTTAGACCGTTTTTGATCTCAATGTGGTAAATATCTCTGTCGCAAAGCAAGGTTGCCTCGCGCATTGTATCGACTTGATCGTTGCGGAAAGCGCGCTGTATGTAGAGAACGCGGAGCATATCGCGGTAGTCGGGCGGGATGACGCCGAGAGAGTAGTGCTGTTTTAGCATAGAATCGATTTCGGAAGCGTTTTTTCTGAGCATTGATGCGTGTTCTTCAAGCTTTTTTGCTTTTTGTTCCTGCTGCTTGCTTGCTTGCTTGTGTTTGTTTGTTGTTTGCAAGAACGAGGTTGTCGTATTCGGTTTGGCATTGATCCGCATGCCGCTTCGCTTGAGAGATTGCTGTTTCGAATTTTTTTGTATGATATTCGTTATCTTGTTTTTTCTCAATTCTGTTTTTTATTTGTATTATCAAAAATAAGATTGCACATGTTAAAATATAGAATATACTGAAATCAGCGCAAACTGCTTGTGATGGATTGGTTTTGATTACTGTGTCTAAATCAGTGTGGCAACACAGATAGTATATGTTCATCATAATAAATCCTATTATTGGGGCGAGGAACAGAGAGAGAAGAATGAACGGTTTCCAATCAGTATCATAACGCAACGAAAATGCATAGTTATATGATGATGCATTAGTTTTGGTGCTGCTCAGCGTATTTTGGGCTTCCTCATATTTTTTTTGAGCATTTTCCAAAGCTTCGCGAGACTTTTGGAGATTCCATACGGCGCTGTTTTTGAGTGCTTTCGCTTGCTTTTCTGTTTCATCCGCGGTCTGTTTTAAAGTAAAGCTGCTTGTCTCCATCTCTGCTGCGTCGTTTACAAATTTCGCAACTGTTTCTTTTGGTAATTGTTTAACGTCTGTTACTTCGTTTGACATGATTTTGACTCCTAATTCTGTTTTGATAAAAATATTATAACACATTTGTGTTCGCTTGTCAACATATGTATTCATATAATCCCCGAAACAATATTATAATAATGCAAAAAGGGGAATGTGAAATGTTGGATGCGGTTATTGTCGGCAGGGTGATACAGAGTTACAGGGAGAAATGCGGGCTTTCTCAGGAGGTCGTCAGCGGACTTGCCGATATCGGACGGACGCATCTCAGCGCGATCGAGCGGGGAGTACGAAAGCCAACTCTTGATACGTTCTTCAAAATTGCTTGCGCAATGAATATTAAGCCGAGCGAGCTTATGCGGCTTGTTGAAGATGAAATAAAAAAAGAATAAAATACCCCGCGTCCGCCTTTTGGCAGGCGCGGAATCTGCATTTTTGAGCAGGTTTTTGGCCAAAATTTCGGCTAATCTTGGGTGTAGACAAAGATTAGCCGAAAATTTCCGTGATTATTAAGAGTGACAGACTGAATACTTCCCTACATTCGGGAAGTATTCAGTCTGTCCAAAAAGGAGAAGCGGAGCTTCACCTTTTTGAAGCAGATTGGCGAAAGCTGAAGCTTTCGCATTAAAATGAGGCTCTGCCTCATACTCCGCAAACTTTTGAAAAAGTTTGATCAAAACTTTATTGCAGTAATTGGGCTAACCGTTTAAACGTTATTTCCTTCGCCGTCGTCAGCGGCATTCTGCAATAGGGCTTACATATGCCGATCAGCGACAAAGCCGCCTTGACGGGGATCGGATTTACCTCGCAGAAAAGGGTGTCTGCAAGTGGTAAAAGCGAGGTGTGGATCGATTGCGCTTCGTGAGTTTTTCCTTCCGCGTAGGCGTGGCAGAGCCTTGAAGTTTCCTTCGGTTTTATGTTCGAAAGCACCGAAATTACGCCGTCCGAGCCGAGTGAAAGCAGGGGAAGAGTGGCGTTATCGTTGCCCGACCAGAGGCAAACTTCGCCTGTGAAACGAGACAAAAATTGCGCTCCGTAGGAGATGTCTCCCGTCGCGTCCTTGATGCCGATTATGTTCGGAATGGCGAAAAGCTCACCCCAGACCGAGGGCGGGATCGTCATTCCCGTTCGTGATGGAACAGTATAAACGATGATGGGAAGCGAGGTCGCGGCGGCAATTTCGCGGTAGTGTCGGACGAGCCCCTCGGGGGTGCATTTGTTATAATACGGAGTGACCGCGAGGAGCGCGTCAGCTCCGTTTTTTTCTGCCGATCTCGCCTTTTCTACCGCGTGGGCGGTGCAGTTTGAGCCGACTCCCATGATGACGGGAACGCCGTGATCTGTGGCTTTTACCGTCTCCTTCAGCAGAATTTGACATTCCTCGTCCGACAGAGTCGGGGTCTCTCCCGTGGTACCGCAGACGAGGAGCGCGTCGATGCCCGAATCGAGCTGAAAGCGCAATAATTTGCGGAATGATTCGAGATCGAGCGCGCCGTCCTGCTCAAATGGAGTGACGAGTGCTGTCGCCGCGCCGAAAAACAAAGAAAATTTACTCAAAATTCTCTCCTTTCTCAAAATTGATATTGCTTTTTTTACGGATTTATTATATAATATATATAATAGGCTAATTATACTTAATGTGAGATTAAAAATGAGTGATATTATTATAAATGTAAAGCCCGAAACGAGCCTTTGCACGTCGGATTTTGAATATTTTCTGCCCGAGGAGCAGATCGCACAGCACCCCGCCGAGCCCCGCGATTCCTCTCGTCTGCTCTGCGTTGACCGCGAGAGCGGCAAGCTTGAGCATAAGCATTTCTACGATATAATCGATCATCTGCGCGAGGGCGACACGCTTGTTGTCAACGATTCAAAGGTCATCCCCGCACGTCTTTACGGACATGCAGAGGGCAGACCCGAAGCTATGGTCGAGCTCCTTCTGCTCCGTCAGCGCGGCGATGACCTTTGGGAAACTCTCGTAAAGCCGGGAAAACGCGCTCGCGTCGGAATGAAGATGATCTTCGGAAACGGCGTTCTTACGGCAACGGTCGAGGATATCGTTGAAGAGGGCAATCGACTTGTCAGACTCGGATACGACAAAAGTTGTTATGCAAACGTATACGATATGTTGTCGGAAGTAGGTGTTATGCCTCTGCCGCCATACATTACGGCGAAGCTCGAGGATAAGTCCCGCTACCAGACAGTATATGCACGCCGCGAGGGCTCTGCCGCCGCTCCGACAGCGGGATTGCATTTTACTCCCGAGCTTCTTGAGCGCATCAAGGCGAAGGGCGTTGCCGTCGTTCCCGTAATGCTCCACGTCGGACTCGGAACCTTCCGACCCGTCAAGGAGGAGAGCATCGGCGAGCACGTTATGCACACCGAATATATTTCGGTAAGCGAGGAAAGTGCAAACATTATCAACAGCCGCCGTGCCGCAGGTGGCAGAACAGTTTGCGTCGGTACGACTTCTTGCCGAACGCTTGAGAGCGTTTCGGACGAAAACGGCATCGTTCACCCGATCAGCGGCGACACGGGTATCTTCATCTACCCCGGCTACCGCTTCAAGGCGACCGACGCGCTGATAACGAATTTCCACCTTCCCAAATCGACGCTTCTGATGCTCGTCTCGGCTTTCTACGAGAGAGAGAAGATGCTCGAGGTCTACAAGACCGCTGTGGATGAAAAATACAGATTCTTCTCCTTCGGCGACGCGATGTTTATTGAGTAAGGAATAAAAATGAACCAAACTATAGATTTTAAAATATGGTCGAAGCTTTCTCCCGATGATGAGTGGAGACTGCCGAAGATCAATGACTGCCGCCTTGAGCTGACCGAAAAGCGAGAGGTGAGCTTGGACGAGATCCCCGCGGACATACTGCTTTCGGTCGGAGGGATCAAGTACCTGACCGCGTTCAGCCTTTCGGATTTCGAGGGCGAGAGTGCGCTCGGATATGCGAAAAAATTCGCTCTGAAGGCGGCGGATGCTCTCGAGGGTGTGCTCGAGATGACGGGTGAGGAGACGGTCTTTTGCACCGAAAAGCTCATTCCGCCCGCTCTCAACGAATACACCCCGATGCTGACGCTTTCGGTATGGTTCGAGGGAAGATCCTTCGCAGGGCTTTACGGCGAGATCGTATCTCTCCTCGAGCGTGAGCTTCCCGCGGCACTTCCGTCGAGATTCGGCGAGAAGATGCCTCCCGATCGTGAATATTCGGACAGATCGGAGTTTATTGAATTTTTGGAAAACACCCCCGCGCCCGTCTGGTACGCTCGGAGACCCGTGACGCACGTTCTCGTGGGCGACGCCGAGCGCGCAGAGGTAAAGCGCGAGGGACTTCGCACGAACCGTATCTCGATCCGTATGCCCGACGCGCTTTATGAGGTCGAGGAATGGAAATTTGCGCTTCGCAGACTCCTCAGATCGCTGACTCTGACAGTAGGCGGCTTCTTCGGACAGATCTGCCGCTGCGAGAGCGGCGTGGTCTCCTGGTGGTGGCAGGGCGTTCCGCTTGAGCTCGGAGTTGCCTGCACCTTCGGCGAGCCTTACTATTCGCTCATCCCCGATTGCGCCGAAAAGGGCGAGCAGATCG
Organism: Eubacteriales bacterium; assembly: GCA_045632925.1. Classification (GTDB taxonomy): domain Bacteria; phylum Bacillota; class Clostridia; order Oscillospirales; family CAG-272; genus CAG-390. The sequence goes on from JAZQXP010000052.1 coordinate 10,626, forward strand.
GAAAGGGTTGCGCATATTTTGAGGAGCCCTACGGACCCTACGTTCCGACCGAGCTTGTCTCGATGCCGAAGAAGAAGGGCGGCAGAGAACGCTATTATCCCGACGACTTCACGGTTGCGGCGAATATTCCGATCAAAAAGTAATGAAAAACAAGATAATTGCCGTTGCGGGTCATACCGCATCGGGGAAAACGGGCCTTGCGATAAGGCTTGCCGAAATTCTCGGCGGCGAGATCGTATGCTGTGACTCGATGCAGATCTATCGCATGATGGACATCGGAACCGCCAAGCCTACCCCCGAGGAGCTTGCAAGGGTGCCGCATCATATGGTCGATTTCGTCGATCCGATGCGCGAATATTCCTGTGCGGAGTATGCCGAGGACGCAGAACGCTCGATAAAGGACATAATCTCGCGCGGAAAACTTCCCGTCATCTGCGGAGGCACGGGGCTCTACCTCGACACCCTGCTTTTTGAGCGACCCTTTGACGAATGCGGAGGAAGGAGCGACGTGCGCGAGCGTCTTGCCACAGAAGCCGAGGAGCTCGGAGCTCACGCGCTTCACGAGAGACTCCGCGAGGTCGACCCCGAAAGCGCGGATAAGATCCACGAAAACAACGTCCGACGCGTCATCCGTGCGCTTGAAATTTTCGAGACAACGGGAAGAAAAAAGAGCGAGCTTGACGCCATTCCGTCGCCCGCAAAATACGATTTTCTTGCCTTTGAGCTTCGCCGCACCGATATGGACGAGAGGTACGCGCGCATTGAGAAGCGATGCGACGAAATGATCTCCGCGGGCCTACTCGAGGAGACGAAAAAGCTACTCAATATGGGCATTTTCGAGAAGAATCCGACAGCCGCGCAGGCGATCGGATACAAGGAGATGCTCGGATGCGTTCGCGGTGAGGTGGACATTTCCGAAGCACGCGAGAGGCTCTGCATTGCGACACGCAGATACGCCAAGAGACAGGTCACGTGGTTCTCGGCTAAGAATTATATAGAAACGGTCGGGCTGGCGGATTCAATGCCCGATCCGACGGATGCCCTCGCCGCTAAAGTACGCGAGTGGCTTGAAAACTAACATGAAAAAAAACGGAAAAGATAAAAATCAGCTTACCGAGCTTCGGCGTTCGGAAATTCAAAAATTCAATAATGCCGAAGATGAGCGCGGTGAGGTCTCGGGGAAGAGACGCCTCGGGTTTGATTTCACTTATCTTTTCTCGGCTCTGCTTGCAGCCGCCGTTGCGCTTGCATCGGTCGGACTCGTGCTTTATTTCGGCTATCATTTCGTAAAAAGCCTTTCCTCCGACGTGACGGCGTCGCCTGCCTATGACGTCACCGAGAGCGAATACCGCCGCGCTACAGGATATATCTTCCGCAGCGAGAGCGCGATCGGAAGCTCGCTGTCGGGAACGCCCTATTATCTGACCGACGATGGCGAGAGGATCGGCATCGGAGAGGGAATATGCGATCTTTACGCCGCAATCACTGACGACGTCAGACTCCGTATATCGGAGATCGATCGCGAGATATCGCTTATCGAGGCGAGCCTCGGCACGGGCGTTGTGCAGACGGGACTTCCCGAGGCACTTCGCGATGCGGGCGAGGATTACAGCGAGATAATGGATCTGCTCGCGAGGGGCGAATACGTCGACGCCTCGGCGCTTTCGGACAGCTTCCTTGCCGCTCTCGGAAGGATCGGGATCCTCGAGAGGGGAACCGATGAAGCCAAGGCGCGCCTGGCATCTCTTGAGGCGGAGCGTGCTTCTCTGATATCGACCTACGGCAAAAAAACGGGAAGAATATCATCGGAAAGTGTCGGCTACTTCTTCCGTGATTGCGACGGCTACGAGTCTCTCTTCGACCCGAAGCTTCTCTCGGATATTACCGTCGGCGGTTTTGCATCCCTTATCGCAGGTGAGCCCGAAGCTACCGATTCCGCGATCGGAAAGATGATCGACGATCCGAAATGGTATCTCTGCGTGCCGCTCTCCGCGGATGACTCGAAGGGCTTTGCCGAGGGAGAAAAATACAATATAATTTTCAACGATAACGGTGCGCGCACGCTTTCGATGACTCTTGACCGTCTGGTCCTCGACCTTGACGATCACGACGGCGACGGCGACCGCGCGGAGGCACTCCTGATCTTTTGGTCGAAGGAGATGCCGAAGAATTTCAAGTATCTGCGCCTGCAGGACGTAAGCATCGAGCTTGCCCGCTACAGCGGATACCGCATCCCGCTTACCGCAGTCCGCTACTATGACGGTATGACGGGAGTTTATACCATAAACGGCGGATACGTCTTCTTCAGACAGATCAAGGTCATCTACGAGGGCAACGGTTACGTCATCGCGGCGGATTACGCCGATGCTGAGCCCGGCAAGCCTCTGACCTATACCGCGCTCGGCTTTTCGGATCACGGCAAGATCGACGATTACGCCTCGCTCCACGCCTTTGCCGAGGAGTGCGGATGGGAAAAGAAGATCTACGACAACGGCGGGATCCCCGTTCCCAAGGGGCGGACGCTCAGGTATTTCTACCACCTTGACGATCTTGAGCAGGTGATACTCACGGGCAAGGATCTTTATCACGGAAAGGCACTTGACTGATATGAACGAGCAGAATAAATACAGCGACCTTCTCGCCCGCTACGATGCCGCGATAGAGGGCATACGCGATGCGGAGAGAGAATCGGGCAGAGAGGGAGCGGGTGTAAAACTCGTGGTTGCGGCAAAATACGCCGACTGCGGCGAGCTTGACGCGCTCTGCGAGCACCGCGGACTCGACGTCATCGGTGAAAACCGCACGGACACCCTCATCGAGCATTACGAGGGAATGAAGCATAAGGTCGAGATCCACTTCATCGGTCACTTGCAGAGGAACAAGGTAAAGCAGATCATCGACAAGGTCTCGCTGATACACTCGCTTGAGTCGCTTGAGCTCGCGCGTGAGCTTGATAAGCAGGCGGCGAAGCGGGATATGAAGATCCGCGTGCTCGCCGAGGTCAATATCGGGCGCGAGGAGTCGAAAAGCGGAGTCCTTCCCGAGGACTTGAAGGATTTTTGCATCGAACTGCAAAATTTCGAGAATATCGAGCTTTGCGGCTTTATGACAATGGCGCCGAAGTGCGGTGATCACGATGAGTATCTGAAATATTTCAAGGAAACTTACAATCTGTCCATTGACATTTGGAGGAACACGCTTCATAATAATAGCGAGCCTGTCTTCTCGATGGGAATGAGCGAAAGCTACCGCCCCGCAATTGCCGCGGGTGCGACGATAGTCCGTCTCGGAAGCAGTGTTTTCGGCAGAACGACGGCGGACATGATGAATTTGAAAAACAAAAATTGAAAATCAAATTACTTAATATAAAACGGAGGAATTAAAAATGGCAGCTCTCAATATTTTCAACAAGCAGAACAAGCCCGCGCGCGATGATGATTTCGATACCAACTACTACGGACAGGACGAGGATTACGCGGCTCCCGCAGTCGATGAAAAGCCGGCTCCCGAGAAGCCCGCGGCTCCCGCAAGACCTTCTTTCGGCGTGGCACATTCGGCACCCGTACAGATGAAGCTTATCCGTCCGACAACCTTTGCCGACGGTCAGACTATTGCAAACGCACTTATGCAGAACCATCCCGTTCTCATTCATATGGAGAACACCACCAAGGAGGTCTCCCATGACCTCGTATGCTTCCTGACCGGCGTTGTTTACGCGATCGGCGGTCAGATCCAGCCCGTATCCGAGACCACATATATGCTCTCCCCGAACTCCATGGAGATCGCGGAGGAGGTCATTGAATCCGAGGAAGACAATGCCGCTTCCGACGAGGGCTACGGCTTTGCGGGATTCGGCGGTATCGGCGGATACACCTATTAATATTCCGAAAGGCGGAATAATTTTTGGAACTCTTTTTGGTACTGACGGTCAATTTCGTTGACCTTGTTCTGGGTGCTGTGCTTATTGCTATGCTGGTCCGCGCGGTCCTCTCGATCCTTATGATGGGCGAGGAGAGCAAGTTTTCCATGCTGCTTTATTACTTCACAGAGCCCTTTATACTGCCCGTGCGGAAGATACTTGAAAGACTCGGACTCTTTCAGGGCACGCCCTTTGACGTCTCCTTCTTTATGACAACGCTTCTGCTCGGTATGATACAGGCGATCCTCGGATCTATCCCGATGTAGCCTTAAAAATGGAGGTTTTTGATGAAAATTCCCGAGAATTTTAAACACAAATATTCGCTTCGTGGGGATAGCTACCCCGCAGCCAACGCCGATGCCGCGCTCTCCGAGCTTTTTGCGGTTTCGGGAAGACTTTATAAGGAAAATGCCGATCTTAAGGCTGAGGTCGCAAGACTCCGCGAGGAGGCGGCACAGTCCGCGCCCGCATCTTCGCCCGCAGTTGATCTTTCAGGCATCGAGAAGCTGATCTCGTCGCTCTCGGCGCAGATCGAATCGGTAAGAGTATCGGTCAACGACGCTCTTTGCGTAGCAAACGATGCCGCTATTTCCGCAAAGAAGGCAGAGGACTCCGCCGCTCTCGCAAAGGATGCGTCGGATTCTGCCGCAAGCTCCGCTGAATCCGCCCTCGCAGAGGTTCGCGCTCTCGGAGAAAAGCTTGAGGCGGTTCCTATGACCATCCCCGCGGTTTATCCCGAGGGTGAGATCGCAGAGATCGAGGAAAACGAAGAGATCGAAGAGATCGAAGAGGACGATGACGTTCTCGCGTTCATTCTTGAAGAAAATACAGTTGAGGAGACCGAGGAAGAGCCCGCTCCCGCCGAGGAGGTGATCCCCGTTCCCGAGATCACCTCGGAGGAGATTGCAGAGGAGGCGCACGAGGCTGAATCCGAGCCCGAAGCGGCTGAGGAAGCTGTCGATGAGCCCGAAGAAGAGGAGGAGATCGAGGTGATCCCCGAATCCGAGCCCGTAGTCGAGGAGGAGGCTGAAGAAGAACCCGGATCCGAGCCTGAAAAGGATGACAGCGAGGACATCGCGGACGATCTTATCCGTTCCGCGGGACTTGACAGCGAGCCCGAGGAGATCGAGCCGGCAGAGCCGATCAATGAAGATGATCTTTCCGCGCGTCTGGCGAAGATGTATGCCGAGACCGAGGACGAGGAGCTTCCCGTCGTCAAGAGAGAAGAAGAGGCTCCCGAGCCCGAGGAAAAGCAGGCTCCCAAGAGCTTCACCGATATGAAGAGTGCGCTCGACGCCATCCGCGCAAGACTCAAAAAATAAATTACTCAAACATATAATTTTTAAGGAGATATACACACTATGTCCAAGGACTACACAAGTACACTCAATCTGCCCCAGACAAGCTTTGCCATGAGGGCAAACCTGCCTCAGCGTGAGCCTGAGATGCTCAAGTACTGGCAGGAAAAGGATCTTTACAACCGTCTGCTCGAGAATGCAGAGGGCAAGCCGCAGTTCGCACTTCACGATGGCCCTCCTTTCTCGAACGGTAATATCCATATGGGTCACGCGCTCAACAAGATCCTCAAGGATATCATCAATAAATCCAAGATCATGGAAGGCTACCGCGTTCCCTTTGTTCCCGGTTGGGACAACCACGGTATGCCCATCGAGTCGGCTATCATCAAGAAGAACAAGCTCGACCGCAAGAGAATGTCGATCTCGGAGTTCCGTTCCGCTTGCCACAAGTTCGCGCAGGACTTTGTTGATAAGCAGTCGGAGCAGTTCCAGAGACTCGGCGTTGTAGCCGATTGGGAGCATCCCTATATCACTATGGCTCCCGAGTTCGAGGCTCGCGAGGTTCGCGTTTTTGGTGAGATGTTCAAGCGCGGATACATTTACAAGGGTCTCAAGCCCGTTTATTGGTGCCCTCACGACGAGACCGCTCTCGCAGAGGCAGAGATCGAGTACGCGGACGACAAGTGCACCTCGATTTTCGTCAAGTTCAAGGTAAACGACGACAAGGGCAAGCTCTCGGGCATCGTTGATCTTGACAAGACCTATTTCATTATCTGGACAACCACGACCTGGACCCTCCCCGGCAACCTTGCGATCGCTCTCAACCCCATCGAGAACTACGTCGTTCTCCGTGCGGCTGACGGCAACTGCTATATCGTAGCAGAGGCTCTCGCGGCTAAGACTATGGCTGCGGGTGGCATCGAGGAATACGAGACCGTTCTTACTATGCCCGGACGCGAGTTCGAGTTTATGACCGCCCGTCATCCCTTCCTCGACCGTGATTCTGTCGTTGTAAACGCCGATTACGTTACCATGGACAGCGGTACAGGCTGCGTTCATACCGCTCCCGGCTTCGGTGCTGACGACTACAATACCTGCAAGAGATATAATATCGATATCATCGTTCCCGTTGACGACCGCGGCTATCAGACCGAGGAAGCGGGCAAGTACGCGGGACTCTACTATGCAAAGTCGAACGAGGTCATCCTCGCCGATATGCAGGAATCGGGCGCGCTCTTCGCATCCGAGGAGACGGTCCACTCCTATCCTCACTGCTGGAGATGTAAGAATCCCATCATCTTCCGCGCAACTCCCCAGTGGTTCTGCTCTGTTGCAGGCTTCAAGGATGCGGCTGTTGCGGCTTGCGAGCCCGTAACCTGGCTTCCCGCATGGGGCGGTGAGAGAATGGTTCAGATGATCCGCGAGAGAGCCGACTGGTGTATCTCCCGTCAGCGTCATTGGGGTCTTCCCATTCCCGTGTTCTACTGCGACGATTGCGGCGCGGCTATCTGCAACGACGAGACCATCGATAAGGTCTCGAAGGTATTCGCAGAGAAGGGCTCGAACGCTTGGTTCGATATGGAGCCCTCCGAGATCCTCGGCGAGGACTACGTGTGCCCCGTTTGCGGCAAGAAGCATTTCTCGAAGGAGACCAATACCCTTGACGGTTGGTTCGACTCGGGCTCGACTCATTTCTCTGTAATCGACGACTGCGCGGACGTTGAGTGGCCCGCTGACGTTTACCTTGAGGGTGCCGATCAGTACCGCGGCTGGTTCCAGGCGTCGCTCCTGACCGCTATCGGCTCGGGCAAGACAGAGGCTCCCTTTAAGCAGGTTCTGACCCACGGTTGGGTCGTTGACGGCGAGGGCAAGGCTATGCACAAGTCCCTCGGCAACGTAATCAACCCCGACGACATCGTCAAGAAGTATGGCGCAGACCTCGTTCGTCTCTGGGTCGCATCTAGCGACTATCAGGTTGACGTCCGCGTCTCCGACAATATCTTCAAGCAGCTCTCCGAGACCTACCGTAAGATCCGTAACACCTCGAGAATCATTATGGCAAACCTCGGCGATTTCAATCCCGATACCGACTGCGTAGCACTCGAGGATATGCTCGATATCGACCGTTGGGCACTCTCGAGACTCGAGGCTCTTATCGCAGAGGTCCGCCGAGCTTACGATAACTATTCCTTCCACCTCGTTTACCACGCGATCAACAATTTCTGCACCGTTGATATGTCGAAGCTCTACATCGACATCACCAAGGACCGCGTTTACGTTGAGAATCCCACCTCGCAGGCTCGTCGATCCGCACAGACCGCGCTCTACTACATCATCTCGGCAATGGTCAAGATGATCGCGCCCATCCTCACCTTCACCGCTGAGGAGATCTGGCAGGCTATGCCTCACGCATCGACCGACGACAAGACCAGCGTATATCTCTCCGAAATGCCTAAGGCTGAGGGCAAGTACGCCTTTGACGGCGCAGAGCGTTGGGAGAGCCTCTTCACCCTCCGCGATGACGTTATGAAGGCACTTGAGATCGCACGTGCCGAGAAGAAGATCGGTAAGTCGCTTGACGCTAAGGTCACCGTTTACACCGCGGACAAGACAATTCTCGAGCTTCTCTCCAAGTTCACCGAGGAAGAGCTCAAGACCGTATTCATTACAAGTGGGGCACACGTCGTTGACGGAAACGCTCCCGATGGCGCATACGTTCCCGAGGAAGCAAAGATCGCCGTTCTCGTCGAGAACGCTGACGGCGAGCGTTGCGACCGCTGCTGGTGCTACTCCACAGAGGGCGAGAAGACCGAGGAAGGCTTCATCTGCGCAAGATGTAAGAAGATCCTCGCAAGTCTCTGAATAAAATAAACGATCGGGGTCGGTTCATTGTGATCTGAGCCGACCCCGTGTTTGTTGTTTCTGTATTATATTGGGATAGATAATGTCCTCCTCATCCACCGCTCGCGCGGTCCCCCTTCTCCGCTGGAGAAGGCATAGTTCGCCTGCGGCGAACAGCCGGATCTTACGATCCGCTGATACTGCCTGCGTTGCGGATTTATCCAAATTCATTCAAAATAGTATTCCTATTTATTTGAACATAATGAAAGATAAAAACGATGTTCGACGCACAAGCTTAATCGTGGCACGACCACCCTATGCCTTCCCCAGCGGGGAAGGGGGACCGCGCTTGGCGCGGTGGATGAGGAGGACATTACTACACATAATAAAAAACAGAAGCGAAAAATATCCGTATATGCAAGGAAAAGCAAAATGCTTTGGATAATTCTCTTAATTCTGATAATATTTGTTGATCAGCTCTCGAAGTGGCTGGTCGTGGCTCTGCTGCAGGGCAAGCCGTCCTATTACCTCATCGACGGCGTACTTCGCTTCACCTACGTTGAAAACGACGGCGCGGCATTCGGAATGCTCGACGATCACCGTTGGGTCTTCCTCGTCCTTTCAACTCTTATGATCGCCGCGCTCATCTATTACATTTGCAAATACAAGCCGAAAAGCAAGTGGGTCATGACCTCGCTGATACTCATCGTCGGCGGCGGCATCGGAAATATGATCGACCGCATTCTTCTCGGTTACGTCATAGATTTTATCGACTTCTGCGCATTCCCGAGCCTCTGGAAATGGGTCTTCAATATTGCCGATTCCTGCGTGTGCGTGGGCACCTTTATGCTGTCGGTATGGCTCATCATCGACACGGTGAAGGCTTATAAGAAGGAAAAGGCAGAGAAGGAAGCAAAGGAGACCGAGGAATGAGCGGCGAGCTTACGAGCGTCTATCGAGCTGAGGCGGGCGAGAGGGTCGATAGCTTTCTCGCACGTATGAGTTCATCCGAGGACGAGCCACTTTCGCGCTCTGCGGCGGCAAAGCTTTGTGATGACGGACGTGTCACCGTCGGCGGAAAGAACGTCAAGAAGAACTATATCCTCCGCGAGGGCGAGACCGTAGTGGTCGTGCGCCCCGAGCCGCTGCCCGATGAGGTCGTGCCCGAGGATATCCCTCTCGACGTGATCTACGAGGACGCGGACATCATCGTTATCAACAAGCCGAAGGGAATGGTCGTCCATCCCGCGCCCGGAAATATGACGGGTACGCTTGTTTCGGCTCTGCTTTTCCATTGCGGCGACTCGCTTTCGGGTATCGGCGGAGTTCAGCGGCCGGGAATCGTCCACCGCATCGACAAGGACACCTCGGGGCTCCTCGTTGTTGCCAAGAACGACGTGGCGCACCGCTCGCTCTCCGAGCAGATCGCGCTTCATACAGCGTACAGACGCTATATGGCACTCTGCGTCGGCTCTCCGAAGGAAGAAACGGGCACGGTCGACGCGCCGATCGGACGCCATCCCGTGGACCGCAAGAGGATGGCGATCGTTGCGGGCGGTAGAGAAGCGGTCACGCATTTTACCGTCAAGGAGAGATTCCACGGTATTTCTCTTATCGAATGTAAGCTCGAGACGGGACGGACGCATCAGATCCGCGTTCATATGTCGAGCATCGGCCATCCCGTCCTCGGCGATACCGTCTACGGCGGCGACAAATGCCGTGCGTCAAAGTTGCATTCGAAATACATTTCGGGTCAGGCTCTGCACGCCTACAGGCTTGAGCTCGATCATCCGCGCACGGGCGAGCGTATGAGCTTCGAGGCTCCGCTCCCCGAAAATATGGCGCACCTTATTGAAATTTTCAGACAGGAAGACTGACTATGGCAGATTTAAGCAATATTCTGATCGTTACCGACCTTGACGGCACGTTTTTCGGTAAGCATGGCGCGCCGATCGAGCGAAATCTCGAGGCTGTCGAGAGGCTGAAGGCGCAGGGCGGTCATTTCACGATCGCAACGGGCAGAACCAATCTCAACCTCAAGCATAAATGGCAGGACGCCGCCGATCTCGTCAACGCTCCCGTTGTCGGCTGTAACGGCGCGATGCTCTGCAACCTCAAAACCGATAAAATGATCGACGGCAGACTTATGGAGCGCGGGCACGTCATGGAGCTCATTGATTTTATGGTGTGCGAGTATCCTGATCTCGGCGCGAGAATTTCGGTCGAGGAGGGCTTCCTTTCCTCACCGGGTCAGCGCGGGCGTTGTCCCGAGGTGGACCGTGATTTGACGAAAGTCGCGCCCGCAAAGGTATTCACGCTTCCCGAGGATGAATGGATCTCGATCGCAGACTGGTACAAGGTAGTTGTGCGCGGCTCGATCGAGCGGACCGACGAATTCCGCCGTGCCGCCGAGGAAAAATGGCCGAGCCGCTTTGAAACGAGCAAATCGGGCGCGGCATATCTCGAGTTTCAGGCACCGGGCACGACAAAGGCGACGATGCTTCCCGCACTCCGCGAGTACGTTGAGAAGAAGGTCGGCAAGCCCGTGAAGATCTATGCCTGCGGCGACTATGAGAACGATCTTACAATGCTAAAGGCGGCTGACGTTGCCGTATGCCCCACGAATGCCCTTGATTGCGTAAAGAAGGTCTCCGACCTCTGCCTCTGCCACCACACCGAGGGGCTTATCGCAAACCTTATCGAGCTTATTGAAGAGGGAAGGGCGTAAAATGTTCGGATTCAGATCCAAAGAGCGGAGGATCGAGGAAGCTCGCGCCGAAATGGAAGCGCTTCTCCTTGAATTTATGGAAGGCGCGGGCAGACTTCCGAATGGCTTTTCGGCTCCTTACAACCGTATCCCGCATTACGGCGCGGTATTAAAAGGCACTCCGTTTGATGCTTATCTCAAACAGATAAGCAAAGAGGTCGATGGGCTCTATGACAGATCGGGAGTATGCGATTGGTTTTATTTTGACGGATCGGTCGAGATCAACGCGGCGATATCGTCCATCCGGAATTGGGCAAATGAAAACCTCAGGATGAATGATCTGCTGGAGAGAAAATGCCGCGTGGGCAAAACTACGATCTTTTTCCCGACGTCACTTTACAGCGGCGGCAAAATTATGATCGTTGTAGACGACGCAAGCGTGCTCGATGCCATTACCGAGGAATCTGCGGCAAAATGCAAAAATCTTGATATGATCTCGTTCTGCACGGTCACCTCGGAGAATTCCTTTTATGACCTTTTCGAGCAAAAGGAAAAGATGATATCCTACGTGACCTATCCGAATTACCACGACGAGACATATGCCGATTGGACGATAATTGATCAATAATAATAAATCCGAGCCCGAAGGCTCGGATTTATTTGTTATATATTAGTTTTCTCTCTTCTTGGAAACAACTGCAACTGCAGCGATCGAGATGAGAGCGATGACAGCGAAGATCACGAAGGAGTCGCCGGTGTCGGAAGAGGAACCGGGCTCGGTGGTCTCGGGAGCAGGCTCGGTGGTCTCAACGGGTGCCTCGGTGGTCTCGGGAGCTACGGGCTCGGTAACCTCGGGCTGTTCGGGCTCGACTGCGAGGAGCTTGAGGGTGAGCTTACCTTCGGAGAGTGTCCAAGCATCGCCGAGAGCGGCAACCATAGCGTCGCTGTTGAGCTCTGCTGCGGTCTTTACGGTTGCGAGGGATGCGTAGAAGGGCTTAGCCTCTGCATCATTTACGTTGGTGAAAACAGCATCTGCGGAGCTGTAGCAATTTGTGATCTCGCCGCAGTTTGTGAAGGTTGCGCCTTCAGCTCTGACGTCGGGGCCGTGACCGGTGATGGGACCAAACTGATCGTTGTAGCCGTCCTTAGCCGCATCGGTAGCGGTGATGCTCATGCTGCCGGTGTTTACGCATCCGTCAACGTATACGCCGGGGTATGCGCGTCCGATGATACCGCCGCAGATACGCTTAGCGGTAGCATTACCTGCGTTGAAGCAGTTGCTGATCTTGGTAGCGAAGCCCTCGTAGGTGCTTCCGCTGATACCGCCCTGACCGACGATGCCGCCTGTGATAGCGGAAATGGAGTTGAGATTACCGAAGTTTGCGCAGTTTTCAACTATTGCGGGGATACCGTAGGTGCGGCCGATGATACCGCCAACGTATACTGTTCCGTCGGTGGTAGTGGTAATGTCAGCGTAGTTTACGCAGTTGGTAACGGTAACTGTGAGATAGGTGGGAGTCTTTGCGTTAGCAAAAGCGTCACCGATCATAGAGCCGATGAGAGAGCTGTTCTTGGTTGAGCAGAGTTCAGCGTAGCTTACGCAGTTATCGATCACGAGGGAGGGAGCAGCATCCTTGGAATCCGCAGGTGCTACCTGACCGACGATTGCAGCGACATACTTGCTTCCCTCAAAGTAAGAATCCTTAACGGTGAGGTTCTTGATGGTGCCTGTTGCGTTAGCGAAGAGAGCCGCGTTATTCTCGCCCTTTACACAGAGACCGGAGATCGAATGTCCGTTTCCGTCGAAGGTGCCGTTGAAGGTAACGGGGGTCCAGTTGGTTGCCTCGATGGAGGAGGACCAAACGATGTCAGCGGTCAGCTTGTAGAAAGCGCCTTCAACGGGGTTTGCGGCAAAGAACGCGAGGTCCGCGCCGTTTGCGATGAGATAAGGATCAGCCTCTGTTCCTGTGCCGGAGAGAGAAGCGGATACGCTTGTGCCGTCATAAACTTCTGCAGCGGATACGCCAACGAGCGCAAGCGAGAGAAGCATAGCAGCTGTGATAACAATTGCTAAAAACTTTTTCATAATTTAGCTCCTTTTTATTAATATAGTATAATTATACAATAAAACCCCTTGGCTGTCAAGGGGTTTTATTGAATTGAGTATAATTAAATTATTTATCAAACGTAGGATTTGTCAATATTTATGACGGAAAAATAATTGCGGTCGATGGATTTTACAATGGTTTCGATATTCTCGCGTATTTCGGCATCGCTCTTTTTCATATCGTAAGGAACGACGACGTCGAAGATGATATTCGTATGCGTGGGACCTGTGACCATACGGAAATCGTGGATGGTCAGCGCAGAGTCGATGCATGTGACGAGGGATGCGACCTTTTCGCGAACCGACTTTGTCAGCTCATCGTTCGTTGCGATGGGGTCCATATGGATGACGGCATCGCAACCCATCTTCTCACGCAGTTCCTTTTCAATGTTGTCGATCATATCGTGCGTCTCGAGCAGATCGGAATCGCAGGATACCTCCGCGTGGAGCGAGATCATAGTTCTTGCGGGACCGTAATCGTGAACGATCAGATCGTGGATGCCCTCAACGCCCTTGTAAGAGTAAACAATGTTCTCGATATCCTTGATGAAATCCTCGCTCGGGGGTGTGCCGAGGAGGGGATCCATCGTCTCCTTGACCGCGCGCAGACCCGAGAAGAGAATGAAGCCCGAGACCGCAAGACCGCAATAGGCGTCGATATCAAGCGAGGTAAGGCGCGAGATGATCAGGCTTGCGAGTACCACGGCAGTCGCGATAGTGTCATTAAGGCTGTCCTGAGCCGTTGCACGCATTGCGGAGGAGGAGATCTTCTTGCCGATGCGGAAGTTGTATAGTGCCATATAAGCCTTGACTACGATCGAGCAGACAAGGATGATGACGGCTACGATGCTCCATTCAACCGGCTCGGGCGTGATGATCTTTTCGACAGATCCCTTGCCAAGCTCAAAGCCGACGAGGATGATAAGCATTGAGACGATCAGACCCGAAATATACTCGATCCTTCCGTGACCGAAGGGGTGATCCTTGTCAGGCTTTTGACCCGACATACGGAAGCCGATCAGAGTGATGACGGACGAGCCCGCGTCGGTGAGGTTGTTGAAGGCATCAGCCATGATCGAGATAGAGCCACTGATCGCGCCCGCGAGCATCTTGATGCCGAAGAGAAGAACGTTGAGGATGATGCCCATAATTCCGCAGAGGGTGCCGAATGCGCTTCTGACAGCGGGCGACGAGGTATCCTCGCGGTTGCGGATAAAGATTTTGGAAAGTAGAGTTATCAAATTGAACCTCCGAAGAAATAATGTAAAAAGCGTAAGGTCAATTTCCTTGCGACGCTCGGAAATTTTCGATCTTTATTAAATCAATTTATTGTATGCATTATCACTTTATGCGTGAATTAATAAAAATCGAAAATTTTCGCTTCGGCGAAAATTCACCTTTATTTTCCGCGAAGCGGAAACAATCATTCGCCTGCGGCGACAACATCATTCGCCGCAGGCGATCGGTTTTTTAAGATAAAAATTATTCTACAACTACTACTCCGTCTTCCTTAACGGTGACGGTCATACCGTCCTTGACGAAGCTCAGGAATTCCTCGCCGAGGCAGTCGATTACGGGCATATTGATGTCCTCGCACCAAACGGAAGCGAGAACCGCACCTGCGGCTGCGAGCGAGTCGATGTGCTCGGAGAAGAGCATGCAGGCGGGCTGACGCTTCATCGAGCATGCGCAGTAGAGAACGAGACCGCCTGTGGTCGAGCCGATCGTCTGGGGCAGGCAGAGAGCCTTGCCGCAGAGGGGCTTGCCGTTGATCTCGGGGTTGTTCTGGTCGCCGCACTTGGTCTGCTTGTCGCCGAACTGCAGAGCCATCTGCATCGAGGCGAGGGTGTTGAAGCCCTGTGTGGTTACAACGGCTTCGGCTGTGGTCGTACCCGGGGTTACAACGCGTCCTTTGAATTCTCTCATTTTCATTTGCCTCCCTTCGTGATTGCCGCAAGAATTTCGTCGTCGGTGTAGTAGCGCGCGGATGTGTATGTGCGGAGCTTATTCGACGAGGTGATGACGGGCATCTTCTTGCAGAGCGGGTTGTTCATGTACATAAGGGGACAGATATAGGACGTGATTACGCCCGTCGCCTTGAGGCGTGCGGCGTATTCGGTCTTTGAAAATTCCTCGAGAACCTTGGGAGGAGCGGTGAATACCGTGGGGATGAGGACGGTCTTGTTGCCTGCTTCCTTGAGAGCGGCTTCGACCTTGTCTGTCCAGTCCTTAAGCTGCTGGAGCGACATATGGGGGCATCCCATAAAGCAGAGCTTGGGAGTTGCGTCGGGATTCTTCCAAACCACGGGATAGTTTGCCTTGACTCTTTCGAGCTCTGCGTCGGTGATGACGTATTCCTTCGCGCCGTCGGTGATAAGAGCCTTGCCGAGCTCCTTAGCCTCGGGGGTGAGGTTATCGATGTGATAGAGACCTACTGCACCGTTCGATGCGGTTGCCGCGCCGAAGTCCTTGAGGTATGTGCAAGCAGAATCGTCGAGCTCGGAGCCGATCCATTTGTCGAGTCCGATGACGTAGGGAACGTCCTCCATGACCTTCATGCCGATCGCGGAGCCGAGAAGCTGTGCCTCGGGCTTTTTCGAGGTCTCGATCTTGACGATCCAGGTAGCCTTTCTGCCCTCGTCGGTGAGAAGACCGAAGTAGGGAACGTAGCCGACGATCGAGCCCATAATATCCATAATGCCCGAGTTGCGGTTGCAGCGTGCGCCGAGAACAGAGTTTGCATAAACAACCGCACTCGACTCTGCCCAGGAGAGGATATCGCCCTTCTCGGGCTTGTTGCCGACCTGATCGAGGTAGCAAGCGCAGGTGAAAGCGTCGTCCGAGAGGAGACCGAGCTTTTTGAGCTGCTCCTCGTAGAAATCCTGCTTGGTGTACATCAGCTTGTTGAATACGAAATTCTGCAGGAAGTTTGCGGGTACGTTCTTATCAAGAGGTCTGGGGTCTACCGAGAAGGTCTGACCCGACTTTACGCCCGCGTCGAGAAGCTGCTGCATAAGATCGTAGACGGGGGACATAACCTTCAGACCGAAGGAGGTCACGAGGTGGTTGTGCTTCGATGTTACGGGAACCATCTTTTCGGCTCCGAATGCGTCACCGAACATAACGAGGGTCTTCATAACCTTCGCCATAGTCTCGCCCTGCGAGCCGTTCAGTATCGCCTGCTGTTCTTCATTAAGATACATAATTATATCCTTTCAAATTTGCTATATTGGTTCTGAATACTATTGGGTGATTGAATATCCTCCTCATCCACCACACGTACGTGTGGTCCCCCTTCCCCGCTGGGGAAGGCTGATTGTTAGCCTTACGAAGCTTTTCTGTTCGCAATTTGCAATTATGGTAAACAATAATATTTATAATGCAGTTTACCCTTGAAATAATCTCTATAGCTGTTGTTCGCAGTTGCTTAATAAGCCTTCTCCAGCGGAGAAGGGGGACCGGCGTACGCCGGTGGATGAGGAGAACATTATTAGTTGAAATAAAAAACAGAGAATAATTTATTGAATTGATTTTCTCGCATCGCGATTTCATCCGCCTTTGGCGGATTTCACTCGCCGTAGGCGAATTTCACTGCAACAAAGCTTACAGCTTTGTTGCAACGTCCCAAGCTCCCCAGATTACGCTTCTGAGGTTGCCGACCTTCTGCGCGTCGCCGATTACGTGAACGCCCTTGGTCTCGATGGGAGCAGGATTGTAGCCGACGGAAAGGATAACCGAATCCGCAGGGATCTCAAAGGTCTTGCCCTCCTTATCGGCAACGACTACCGAGCCGTCACGGATCTCCTTGACGCCCGTCTCAAGATAAACGGGAACATTGTTGGTCTTGAAGCAGTCGCGGAGGTAGGAGGTGTTTGCAAGGCAGATGCCGGGGGTTACGATGAGGTCATCCATCATCTCAACGATCGCGGGCTTCTTGCCCTGAAGGAAGAGCTCGTATGCGATCTCGCATCCCGTAAGTCCGCCGCCGACGATGACGACCTTCTCGCCTACTTCCTTCTTGCCAAGGAGGAAATCAACAGCCTCGATCGACTTTTCAACTCCGGGGATCGGGATTCTCTTTGCCTTAGCACCGGTAGCTACGATCACTTCATCAGCACCGAGAGACTTGACGTCGGTGACCTCGGTGTTGAGCTTTACGGTGATAGAGGAGTAACGCGCGATCTCTCTTTTGTACCACGCGATAAGTGCGCGGTCCTTTTCCTTGAAGGAGGGGGATGCCGCCGCGATGAATACGCCGCCGAGCTCGCCCGACTTCTCGTAGAGGGTTACGCTGTGGCCGCGCTTTGCGCAGACGATCGCGGCTTCCATACCGCCGATACCGCCGCCGATGACGGCAACCTTCTTCGCCTTTGCGGCAGGCTTGATGTTGTATTTCTTCGACTGCATCGTCTCGGGGTTGAGTGCGCAACGAGCAAGACCCATCGTGTCGGTGAGATCTTGGGTGTTTGCGTGACCCTTCGAAGAAGAGAAGTTGAAGCATCCCGCGTGACAGCAGATACAGGGCTTGATGTCCTCGATGCGGTTATCGATGATCTTGGTGATCCATTCGGGGTCGACGAGGAACTGACGCGCAATGCCCATACCGTCGATCTTGCCCTCCGCGATAGCGGCGGCACCCGTCTCGGGATCCATACGTCCCGCGCAAACGACGGGGATATCGACGAACTGCTTGATGTGCGCAACGTCCTCAAGGTTGCAGTTTTCGGGCATATACATAGGCGGATGTGCCCAGTACCAGGAGTCGTATGTACCGTTGTCGGCGTTGAGCATATCGTATCCCGCATCCTGCAGGTACTTTGCCGCCTTCTCGGATTCCTCCATGTTGCGTCCTACCTCAACGTAGTCCTCGCCGGGCATTGCACCCTCGCAGAAGCCCTTCATCTTGGACTCTACCGAGTAACGGAGGGATACGGGGAAGTCCTTGCCGCATTCCTTCTTGATTGCCTCAACGACCTCGACTGCGAAGCGGTAGCGGTTCTCAAAGCTTCCGCCGTAATTGTCGGTACGCTTGTTGAAGAACTCGATCGCGAACTGGTCAAGGAGATATCCTTCATGGACCGCGTGAACCTCGACACCGTCAACGCCCGCATCCATACAGAGCTTTGCGGTCTTAGCGAAAGCCTCGATGATCTCGTGGATCTGCTCGACGGTCATCTCGGGGCAGATGATGTCGTGCGCCCAACGTGAAGGCTGAGGCGAGGGGGATGCAAGCTCGTGATTTGTATCAAGAATGGGCTTGAGGATCGCGCGGGTGAATTTATTTTTGTGGAGGGGAGCTACGAGCTCTGTGATCGCCCAGGAGCGTCCCATACCTGCGGTCAGCTGAACGAAAAGCTTTGCGCCGGTCTTGTGGATCTCGTCCATAAAGACTTTGAGATCTTCAAACATTTTGGGATTCTGCCAGAGCCACTTGCCCCAGAACGTGTCGCGGAGGGGGGCGATGCCGGGGATGATGAGACCGACGTTGTTCTGCGCGCGCTCAAGGAAGAGCTTTGCCGCTTCCTTATCGAAGTGACAGCCGCCGAGCTCGAACCAGCCGAAAAGAGAGGTGCCGCCCATAGGACACATAACGATACGGTTCTTGATTTCTACGTTACCGATCTTCCAGGGTGTAAACAGCGCCTCGTATTTGGGATCAAGGTTGTTCATTGAATTAATCTCCTTGCATAATATGTTAGCTTAATTATATCACAACTCAGTTGTAAAGTCAACAAGATTCAAGATCAAACTTTGTTGAAAAAACATCCGTGCCCGAAGGCACGGATGTTTTTGAATATTTGATTAGTTCTCTCTCTTCTTGGAAACAACTGCAACTCCGAGGACGGAGATAACAGCGATGATTGCGAAGATCACGAAGGAGTCACCGGTATCGGAAGAGGAACCGGGCTCAGTGGTCTCGGGAGCGGGAACGGTGGTCTCGGGAGCGGGCTCGGTGGTCTCGGGAGCGGGCTCGGTGGTCTCGGGAGCGGGCTCGGTGGTCTCGGGCTCGTTGCCGGGGTTGCCGTATGTGCCGTCAGCCTTCTTCTCAACTACGTTGGAGCCGTCAGCAGCAGCGGTGAAAACGGGAGTCTTATCGGTGCCGATCGCATGATAATAAATGGTTGCGCCTGCAGCCTCGTTGATGAGGTATGCAACCTCGCCGCTTGCGATCTGATCAGCGGATACTGCGAAGCCGTAGGAAGCAGCCTCTGCGAGAGTGCCTGCGGAAGCATCGCCTACGAGCGCGATCGCAACGCCTTCACTTGCGAGAGAGTAGTTATTTACCGAAATGGTGTTGTCTGCGCTCTTGTTGTAAACGGTGAGAGCAACGGTGGTGGGAGTGCCCTTTACGGTGATAGTACCTGCGTTGATGTTGTTCTTAGCCTCATAGTATGTGGAGTTTACGTAAGCGATGAGACCTGCAACGTAGGAGGTGCCTGTGGAGGTGGAGCAATCAACAATGATATTACCTGCGTTTACGCAATTGATGATACCGTTGGAGCTGCCTTCGCCGCCGCCGTAAGCGTAGCCTACGAGACCGCCTGCGTAGAGGGTCTTGGTGTAGTCAGCTGGAGATGCAGCGTAAACTTCACCGTAGTTAGTGCAGTTGGACATACGGTATGCCTTTGCGGACCATGCAACGCTGTATCCAAAACGTCCTGCGATACCGCCGGAGATGGTAGCACCCTTGATAGTGCCGTAGTTTACGCAATTGGTCATAAGGATAGCGCAGGATTCTGCAACGTCGTCATAGCAGGATCCGAGGATACCTGCGGCACAAACGGTCTCGTTGATAATTTCACCGTAGTTTACACAGTCGGTGATGGTGCAGTCGCCTACGAGGTAGCCGAGGATACCTGCGGTCTGACCCTTGCCGCCCTTAACTGTACCGTAGTTTGCACAGTTTGTGATGGTTACGTTGGAATCGGGAGGAAGAGCCTTTTCACGTCCGAAACGGCCGATGATACCTGCGCCGTAGCTGGTAGTCTCGAGGTTACCGTTGTTTACGCAGTTCGAAATAACTGCAACGTCGTCCTGAATGTAGCCGATGATACCACCGATCTGGCCCGAAGCCTCGGTGATGTTACCGTCGTTCTGACAGTTGGTGAAGGATGCAACAACGCCGGTCGCGCCGTATCCGAAGATACCGCCCGAGGTGGAACCGCCCGAAACGTTTGCCTTGTTGTAAACGTTCTCAACGGTGAGAGTGCCCTTAGAGTAGCAAGCAACTGCCGCTACGTAGTTGCCGTTGCCCTTTACTTCGCCGACAACGGTGAGGTTCTTAACGGTACCGTTGAGGTAAGCAAACATAGGAGCGGATACGGTTACGGTCTTGCCGTTACCGTCGAGAGTTCCCGTGAAGGGAGTGTTGTTCTTGGGAGTGGGATCAGCCGCTGCGCCTGCGTTCCAGGTAGCGGTAACGGTGATGTCGTTTGCGAGGTAGTAGTTACCGTCAGCAGCCATAGCGAGGAATTCTGCCTCGTTGGTAACTGCGATTGCGCCCTCGGCGGGCTTGTAGTCTGCTGCAACTGTGCCAACGGTCACTTCAGCGGCAGAAACCGAGAAGGAGCAGAGAGCGAGAAGCATGCAGAGAGCCAGGATGATCGATAGTGTCTTCTTCATAATGTTTTCCTTTCCTGAAAATAAAAATATTCTCATTTTGAGACAGTTTATTTTAGCATATATGAGCCGCAATGTCAAGTAAATTGAACAAAAGATTAATAAATTATAAAAATATTCGTCATATTCAACAAATAACCCCACCTTGGATTTGTGCATAATAACAAAGAGGATGCCCCATACGGAGCATCCTCGTAAGTATTAACTGTTTAATCAGTTTTCGCGTCTCTTTGCAACAACCGCAACTCCGAGGACGGAGATGACAGCGATGATAGCGAAGATCACGAAGGAGTCGCCGGTCTCGGAGGAGGAACCGGGCTCGGTGGTCTCGGGAGCGGGCTCGGTGGTCTCGGGCTCCTTTACGGGGTTGCCGTAGGTGCCGTCAGCGTTCTTAACGATGCTGTTGGAGCCGTCCTCAGCCGCGATGAGCGTGGGAGCGAAGGTACCGTCAACGGTCATGTAAATGACGTCAGCCTTTGCGGACTCGTTGAACTCGTATACGGTCTTACCGGAGGTAAGAGCGGATGCGTCGGTAGTCTTGGTCTCGTAGGTCTTGTCTGCGATAGCGTTCTCGTAGGTGAGCTGGTAGGTAGCACCCTCGGGAAGAGCGTTGCCGGTCAGGTTCTCAGCCTTGAACTCACGTTCGTTGTTTCTGCCGAGAGCAGCGATGAATCCGCCTTCGGAGGTGAGGGTGCCGAGAGCTACGTTGTTCTGGACAACTGCGAGAGTGGAGTTAACGTAACCGAGGAAGAAGCCTGCGGTTCCGCCGTTGCCGCTAACGTTCTTAGCGGTGATGTCGCCAACGGTTACACAGTTGGTGATCATGGGATATGCTTCCTCTTCTGTACCGTAGCCGTATGCCATGATACCGGATGCACAGTTGAGGGAGAAGTTATCCTTGGTAGCCATAAGAGTTACGTTACCGAGGTTGATGCAGTAGTTAACGAGGGAGATACCGCGGGAGTTGGAGGTACCGGTAGAGCCTACGATACCGCCGCTTCTGGTGTCGCCGATAACCTCAGCGTGGTTGATGCAGTATTCGATGATGTTGGAGAAGGTGCCGTCAGCTGCGCTTACGGAAGCGGTCTTGGTACCCCAAGCGTAACCGCAGATACCGCCTGCGTACTGGTCGCTGGTGGTGGTAACCTTACCGAAGTTCTCGCAGTAGGAGATCTTCATGATAGCCTGAGTGGAGTGACCTACGATACCGCCGGAGTCGTGAGTACCGTTGATCTCGCCGTAGTTAACGCAGTTGGTAACGAGGGTGTTGAGGTTCTTCTGAGAAGATCCAACGATACCTGCGGCATAGTTGCCGTCGCCGCCTGCGGTGATGTTTGCGTAGTTAGCGCAGTTCTTGAAGGTTACGTAGTAGCCGTTCTTGCCGTCAGCGTCGTTGCAGTTGATGTTACCTGCAAGACCTGCAGCCTTACCAACTGTAGGAGCGATCTCGCCCTTGTTTACGCAGTTCTCGAATACGAACGAGCCCTTGCTTGCGTAAGCGAGCATACCGCCTGCCTGGTCCTTACCGGAGGAGATCTTAGCGTTGTTGGTACAACCGATGAAGGTGTTGATGGGAGCGTCTGCACGGCAAACGATACCTGCGCAGTATGCGCTCGAACCGGTCTCGGAGATAAGACCGTTGTTTACGCAGTTCTCAAAGGTAGCGGAAGCGGCGGTCTTTACCCAACCTGCGATACCGCCGACCTGGTTGAGGCCTGTGATAGCGCCGTTGTTTACGCAGTTTACGAACTTAACCGAAACGCCTTCGCACTCAACCTTACCGACAATTGCGCCGGAGCAGTCGTCGCCGGCGAGGTTACCGGTAGCGGAAACGGATGCGTTGTTAACGATGTTCTCAAAAACAACCTCGGTACCGCTGTTTACACGGCAAGCAACTGCGCCGCGTGCACCGTCGGCGTTGAGGATAACGATCTCGGACTCAGTGGGCTGAGAGGTAACCGCGCCTTCAACGGTGAGGTTCTTGATCTTTCCGCCGAAGTCAACGAACATAGGCTGGGAGATGGTTACGGTCTTGCCGTTACCGTCGAATGTGCCTACGAACGACTGGGAGTAGGGTTCTGCGATGGTGATGTCGTTTGCAAGGTAGTAGGTGCCTGTGGGATCCATAGCTGCGAATCCTGCGGCATCGGTGATTGCGGTTCCCTCGGGAGCTGCAGCTACCGAGAAGGAGCAAAGACCGAAAACCATGCAAAGTGCCATGATGAGGGAAAGTGTCTTTTTCATGATAAAATTCCTTTCTGATGAGTGTTCTCAATGGTAGAGATAATTTATTTTAACACATTATTCAAATAATGTCAAGGAGTTTGCAGACTTTTGTATGAATGAACAATTTTGTGCAATCGGTTTTGTGCAATTTAACAATAATAGTGGACAGTGGAGGGCAGAGGGCAGAGTAAAGGAAAATTTCCTCGCGTTGCTTGGAAATAGTCATAAATAATAAAAAACTCGGATATTCCGAAAATCCGGAATATCCGAGTAAATTATTTTTATTATTGTTAAGTACAAAATCTGATCAGCACAGCACAGAATTATTGATTTGTAATTTTCGCTTCAGCGAAAATTTTCCTCAACTCTGCACTCTGCACTCTGCACTTTGCACTTAATTCTCGCGTCTCTTTGCAACAACTGCAACTCCGAGGACGGAGATAACAGCGATGATAGCGAAGATCACGAAGGAGTCGCCGGTATCGGAGGAGGAACCGGGCTCGGTGGTCTCGGGAGCGGGCTCGGTGGTCTCGGGAGCTTCAACGAAGATCGAGAAGTCAGCGCCTGTGCCGCCGATGGTGCCCTCGATGATGGGCTCGGGGTTCTTGTCACCCATCTTCCAAGCCGCGCCGAGCTTAGTAGCGAGTTCAGCGTCTGCAGCGGTGATAACGGTGGTGCCGTTTGCAACGGTGCCGTTCTTCTCAAGAAGCTGTGCGTTAACTGCGACAGAGTAGTTGTTTACGCACGTCTCGGAGCCGGTACCGGTGGAGTTGTTGAAGAAGGTGTGAGTGAACTTTTCGGATGTGGTAGCGGAGGTAATGGTGATCTCGCCGAGGTTGAGGTTGTTGGCGATGGTCATAAAGTTACCGTTTACGTATGCAAGGATACCTGCAGCGTAGTTCTTACCCGAAGCAGCGGTGGTCTCGCCGGTGATCTTGCCGAGGTTGAGGCAGTTTCTGATGGTGTTGGAGCCTTCGCCCGATCCGCCGTACATATAGCCTGCGATACCTGCAGCGTAGGTGGTGCCGCCCTCGTAGCAGTTCTCGATAGCGATCTCGCCTACGTTGATGCAGTTTTCAACGAGAGCTGCGCCGTAGCACTGCTTGGAGTTACCGAGGTTACCAACGATACCGCCTGCCTTGGAGGTGGAGGAGATCTTACCGTAGTTTACGCAGTAGCGAACGGTTGCGCCGTCGCCGTAGTTCTTGGTCTCGGAGCCGGAAACACCGATGAAGCCGGCAACGGTCATGTTCTGACCTGCGGTAGCGGTGAGGTCAGCGTTGTTTACGGAGTACTCGATAACCATCTTACCGATGAGGTAACCGCAGAAGCCGCCAACCTGGCTGACAGCTGCCTTGACGTTACCGTTGTTGGTGGAGCGGGTGATGGTGAGGCAGCACTTGCCGGTGATCTCCTTGGTTCCGCCGAAACGGCCGACGAGACCGCCCGAGTAGGACTCGGTGGAGTTGATGGTACCGTTGTTTACGCAGTTTTCAATGGTCATATTGAAGGGAAGCTCAGCTTTGTCGGAGCCGGGAGCGTAGCCGAGGAAGCCGCCGACTCTCCAACCGCCGGTGATGTCGGCATTGTTGGTGGAGTTCTTGATGGTGATGGTGGTGCCGTAGCAAGCGTCATAGTTCATAACGCCGATGAATCCGCCAACGTCCTTCTTCTTGGCAACGGTGAGCTTGCAGTTGTTCTCAACGTTGTCGATAAGGAGGGTGCTTCCGCCCGCAACGGTGGTGGTAAGAACAGCCGCGTCAGCTTCGTCGATGGCGATCTCGCCCGCGAGCTTGAGGTTCTTAACGGTTGCGCTTCCGAGGGTGGCGAAAACGGGAACCGATGTGGTGATGGTCTTGCCGTTACCGTCGAGAGTTCCTGCGAAAACGCCTTCGTAGGTAGCTTCAAGGGTAATGTCGCTTGCAAGGTAGTACTTGCCGTCAGCTGCCATAGCGGCAAATTCTGCGGCGGAGGTGATTGCTGTGCCTTCGGGAGTGTATGCAGCGGATACGCTCATTACAATCAGAGAAGCAAGCATAGAAAGTGCGAGAGCAATAGAAATAATTTTCTTCATTGCAAAATTCTCCTTTTTTATAGTTATGAATCAATTATACCACAGTTTGCCATATTTGTCAACCGAAAAACTCGGATATTTTGTAGCATTTGCCTCAAAATATCCGAGTTGATCAATTCAATTAACTATAATAACAGTCAACTTAATTCTCGCGTCTCTTGGAAACTACAGCGAGTCCGAGTACGGAGAGAACAGCGATGAGGGCGAAGATCACGAAGGAGTCGCCTGTATCGGAGGAGGAGCCGGGCTCGGTGGTTTCGGGAGCGGGCTCAGTGGTCTCGGGAGCGGGCTCGGTGGTCTCAGCTTCCGGGGCGGGGTTGCCGAAGGTACCGTCAGCGTTCTTTACGATAGCGTTGGAGCCATCCTCAGCTGCGGTGAGAACGGGAGCCTTGTCGGTTCCGATAGCCTGATAGTAAACGGTGGTGCCTGCAGCCTCATTGATGAGACCTGCAACGGTACCGTTTGCGATCTGCTCAGCGGTAGCAACTGTGCATCCTACAGCCTCGCTTACGGGGCCGTTGTAGAAAGCGGGGATCTCGCCGCTTGCTACGGAGTAGTTGTTCTTGCAGAGCTCTGCGGTGATGCCTTCTGCGCCCTCGCCTCTGTTGTTCCAAGCGATGAGGGTTGCATAGGTGGTCTTGTTGGTGGTGATCGCGCCTGCGTTTACGCAGTTTTCGATCTGGTACTCGGTGGTGTTGAAGTAAGAAACGATACCTGCGATGTAAACCTTAACGCTGTCGTCACCGGAGTTGTTTGCAACAACGTTACCGGTATTTACACAGTTTACGAAGCCGTTTGCGATGCCGTTGGAGCCGATAGAGCCGCCCCAACCGTAAGCGGAGATACCGCCGACGTACATGTTGCCCGAGCCTGTAGCGGTTACGTCACCGGAGTTTACGCTGTTTTCAATGCGGAAGTTCCAGCCTTCGTGGGAGTTTGCGTCTCTGCCGAGGTATCCGCAGATACCACCGACGTATGTTACACCGTTGATGGGAGCGGTGTTAACGCAGTCCTGAATAAGAACGCCCGAGATCTTCTTCTTGTCGGGGTCTCTGGAGGAGCCGAGAATACCTGCTGCGGTTGCGGTGGAGTTTACGATCTCACCGTTGTTTACGCAGTCGACGATCTTTGCGCCGCCAACGAGGTAGCCGAGGATACCTGCGGTCTGACCCTTAGCGCCGATAACCTTACCGTTGTTTACACAGCCGGTGAGGGTTGCAACGCTCTCGGGAAGAGCACCCTTATCGCGTCCGAAACGGCCGATGATGCCTGCACCGTAGTTGTCGGTGGTGAGGTTACCATTGTTTACGCAGTTGGTGATGGTTACAACGTCGTCCTGAATGTAGCCTGCGATACCGCCGATCTGGCTGGTAGCGACGAGGTCTGCATCATTCTGGCAGTTGGTGAAGGTAGCGATGGTGCCGGTTGCACCGTAGCCGAGGATACCGCCGATGGTGGTACCGTTGGTGATGGTAGCCTTGTTGAGAACGTTCTCAACGGTGATGGCGCCGTTTGTCCACATGGTAACAACGCCGCAGTTGAGAGTAGCCGCATCGATCGCACCGGTGATGGTGAGGTTCTTTACTGTACCCTGAAGGTTAGCAAAGAGAGCGGCGGAGGTGGTGATGGTCTTGCCGTTACCGTCGAGGGTACCGGTGAAAGCTGCGTTTTCCTTGTAAGTTGCACTTACAGCTGCGCCTGCATTCCAGGTAGCGTCGAGGGTAATGTCGTTTGCGAGGTAGTAGTTACCGTCAGCAGCCATTGCCGCGAATCCTGCAGCATCGGTGATGGCGATAGCACCCTCAGCGGGCTTGTAGTCTGCTGCTACGGTGCCAACGGTTGCTTCAGCGGCGGAAACCGAGAAGAAGCAAACGGAAAGTACCATGCAGAGAGCCATGATGATGGAAAGTGTCTTTTTCATGATTTTGTCCTTTCGTACATATTATTTGGTCTCGGATAGAGATACAAAACTATTGTAGCATATTTTGCGTCTGTTGTCAAGGCGTTTGAATGGATTTTGTGCAATTTAATGAAAAAGTTGCCAGCAACCAGAAACTGGCAACTGGCAACTTACATTCAGGATTACTCAATAAAAAACTTCGGTCTCGTTCCGTTCTCGATCAGCGCGAGCATTGCGCGGATGAGGTATTCGGGGCTGTCGGAATAGCAGTTGACGGTGTCGCCGCCGCGGTGGTTGGTCAGAGTTACGTTATCGAGGCTGATGAAGGGCGAGTCCGCGGGGAGAGGCTCCTTTGGGAAGACCTCGAGAGCTGCGCCTGTGATGCGCTTCTCCTCGAGGATCTTTGCAAGATAATCGTAATCGACGAGGTAGGCGCGGGCGGTGTTGATGAAGGTAGCGGTGGGCTTCATCAGATCAAGCTCGTGCTTGCCGATGATGCGCTCCTTTGTCAGCGTTCTTGCGTGTACGGAGACGATATCCGACTGCGAGAAGAGCGTGTCGGGATCAACGAGTGTTACGTTCCACTTTGCAAGGTCGGGATCGTCTTGCGATACGTTGGGGTCTGTTGCGAGGATACGGACGTTCCAGGGCTGAAGCTTCTCGGATACCATTCTTCCGATGGTGCCGAAGCCGACGAGACCGATGGTCTTATTGCGGAGCTCAAAAACTCTTCCGACGTTGGGGAAATTCTCGCGCCATTCGCCGTTCTTGAGCGAATAATGCGCGCGCGCGACGTTTCTCGTCTCGCAAACCATAAGGCAGACGGTCAGCTCCGCAACGGCATTTCCGTTGTGAGCGGGATTGTAGAGCACGGGGATGCCGAGCTCTTTTGCCGCGTCGAGGTCGATATTTTCAAGACCGCCGCGGTTTGTGAGGATGTATTTGAGATTGGGAGCGGCTTCCATAAGCTCGCGGGGTACGGGGCAGAGATGGACCATAAGGACGTCGGCGTCACGGACGAGCTCATAAAGCTCTGCGGGAGCGGGGAAGGAGTACGCGCCCTCTTTCTCGAGCTTATCTGCAACCGCGCGCATATCGTTTCTCGAGTTCGATCCGAAGTAGGGAACTCCGAGGAGCTCGATGTCGGGGAACATCGCCATACAGTCGCGGTAGAATTCTTCCTTCATAAAATGGTCGGCAACACAAACTATTTTCATATCGGTTTCTTCCTTTTTAATAATTATTACGTTATGAATTATAGCATATATTTCCGCAATAATCAAGTAATGGCGCATTTATTTGGAAAATAACCACAAATGCGCAAAAAACGCGAAAAAATCGGTCATGTTTTGCGTATTTGGCGGAAGTTGTTGATTTTGCGGGCGCAATGTGGTAAAATAATATCAATAAAAAACATCCACGGAGGATATGAAAATGATGAAGCTCGGAACTATGACGATCATGCTTATGGATAAGAACAAGGAGGATCGCGAGGCGTACATAAAATCGATGCGCCGAACCAAGGAATACGGCTTTGAGGTAATGGACCTCTGTATGTGCCCCGTACAGCGCGACGAGGTCGAGCTCTGCCTTGACGACGAATGGGAGGCGATCGCCTACAGTATCAGAAACGAATCCGAAAAGCTCGGCTTGCCGATCGTGCAGTCGCATCTGCCCTACCCGACGAGACGCGCAAGCAAGGACGCATACGGTCCTGAGGCGGAGCTCAACGACCGTTTCCGCGAGCTTGTCCGCCGATGCATCCGCGTAAGCGAGATCTGCGGAGTCAAGTGGGCTGTTGCGCATCCCGTTTTCGACAGCGAGGGTCTTCCTCACAGCTTTGATGACTGTATGAAGTTCAACCACAAGGTCTACGACGAATTCGTAGAGCTTGCCGCAAAGAGCGGAGTCGGTATTGCTTTTGAAAATATGTGCGACAACGCTCCCGGTGCGCGCCGCTTTGCCGTCACCGCCGACGAGCTATGCGCCTTCGTTGACTCCTATAATGCCCCCGAGCAGGTTGGCGTTTGCTGGGACTTCGGTCACGCAAACCGCACCTATCCCGCAGATCAGAGCGCGGCTCTGCGTTATCTCGGAAAGAGACTCCGCGCGACTCACGTTGACGACAACGTCGGCAAGGATGACCTCCATATGGCTCCCTACGACGGCACCGTCAAGTGGAACAATCTTATGCCCATCCTCGCCGAGATCGGCTACGAGGGTCCGTTCATCTACGAGATCAACGTCCGCGCGACCGATCCCGTCATCCGCGACGCGAAGATTAAGTATCTGAAGATGATAGGAGACCATCTTATCAGCCTTGCAAAATAAGATCGGGAGGTAACGGAAATGATCGTCCGTCAATACGTCAAGGATTTCGAAAATATGGGGCTTGGAATGTTCGTCCATTTCGGAGTCTACAGCACACTCGCGCAGGGCGAATGGGTCATGCATCAGCATAAGATACCGAAGGAGGAGTACAAAAAGCTCGCTCCATCCTTCTGCCCCGAGCCCGATTGGGCGGATAAGCTTGTAAGAACGGCAAAGGCGGCGGGTTGCCGCTATATCACGCTGACGGCAAGGCATCACGACGGCTTTTCGCTCTACGATACCCGAGGACTGAACGATTACAGCACGTTTAATTATATAGGAAGAGATCTTGTTGCCGAGTTTGTTGCCGCCTGCCGCGAGCACGGGATCTCGCCCTTCTTCTACCACACCTACCTTGATTGGTACGACGAGAGATTCGATTCGGATTTCCCCGCATACCTCGATTTTCTGCGCAAGAGCGTTGAGCTTCTATGCACGCGCTACGGGAAGATCGGAGGCATCTGGTTTGACGGCAAATGGAGCCGAAAGGATGCCGATTGGGAGGAGGACGCGATGTATTCGATGATCCGATCCTATCAGCCCGAGACGATCATCGTCAACAACACGGGTCTTAGCGACCTCGGCGCGCTCGGACACATCGAGCTTGACAGCGTCACCTTTGAGAGAGGCCGCCCGACACCGATCAATCTCGAGGGCTCGCCGAAGTATATCGCATCCGAAATGTGCGAGGTCTTCGGAACTCATTGGGGACACGCATCGGGCGACCTGCTGTATAAATCTCCCGCTACGATCATCGAGGAGATCGCGGATTGCCGCCGCTGCGGCGCGAATATGCTTCTCAACGTCGGACCGATGGCAAACGGATATCTCTCGGATATCGACGCGGCGTTCTACGGAATGGTAGGCAAATGGGTCTCGCTTTTTGACGAGGCGATCCGTCTGCCGCGCCCCTCGGGGATCGAGGTCGAGAGCCGCGGCGGACGCGATTTTCTCCTCCGTCACGGAAAGGATCTTTATCTCTTCTGCTTCGGACTTCCGATGTCCGCCGATCCCAACGCCTCAAGAGCAAAGGACGAGGGCAGATATGAGGATATCTTTACGCTTCCCGAAGGCGAGCGTATTATCTCTGCCGAATGGCTTGACGATTCTTCGCCCCTCGAATTCGATGAGAGAGGGGGAAGAACCGTCATCAAGACCCTGCCCTATATGTACGGTAGGAATTACGTGGTGAGAGTGGCGAGAATAAAAGTGGCTAGTGACTAGTGACTAGTGACTAGTGGAAGGTAGAAATTTCCTCACTTCGTTCGTAAATTATTTTATTAGAAAACTCGGATATTATGGAGCACAAACTTCATAATATCCGAGATTTTTTGTGTTGTTAAATTATTCTACTCAACATTGGTAAATCAACACCAAATTGAATTATCAATAGGAATATTTTCCGAGCAACGCGAGGAAAATTACAATCCACTAGCCACTAGTCACTACCCACTTAATTCTTATATTCCGTCGCCTCGAACTTCTCCGCGATTAGCTTACACATCATAAATCCGTGGTTGGTGAGTTGGAGATTGATGCCTGCATCGTAGAGCTCCATGAAGAACTCGGGGGATTCGCAGTTTTCGGGGTATGCGGGGTTGGTGTTATGAACGTCGGCGTAGACGCGGACGGTGCCCTTGCAGGAGGAGAGCTGCTTTGCCTGAGTCTCGAGGAAGGTCTTGTAGCTGTAGTTCGAGAAGTTGCAGGTCAGTCTCATTGCGTAGCAGGTGTCGTAGCTCTTGATCTCGCGGGTGAGCATCTTGCCGTCGCTCGCGTTCTTCATAAAGTTGAGGATGGGCTTGCCGCAGAGAGCCTCTGTTCTCTCGCGGAGCTCGCGGGTGAACTTGTATCCGCTCGAAACAAATGCCGAATGCCAGGTGCAGATGACGGTGGTGTAAGCCTTGTACTTTTCAAGGAGGGGCCAGATATCGCGGTCGAATTGCCAGAAGATCTTGCCGTTTGCGTCTTCTTTTACGTCGAGACGGATGAAGAGATTGTTCGCGCAGATCTTGACAGCCTCGTCGAGAGTAGGGATCTTATAGGGAGTGACAGCCGCGCCGTCGCCACCCTGACCCATCTTGAGGTTGAGCTGCATAAGCTGCTCGTAGGTCCAGTCGGTAAGGTTGGGGGACTCGGGGAGACCGTTCTTGCCCGCTTTTTCGGCAAAGTCGGTGGTACGGCTGAGGGTCGCATCGTGAAGGAGAACGAAAACGCCGTCCTTGGTCACTCTGGGGTCGATCTCGACCATATCCGCGCCCATCATGACCGCGCTGATCAGGCCTTCCGCAGAGTTTTCGGGGTAGTAGACCATCTCGCCGCGGTGATGGCAGGACATAAGTCTGCCGTCGGGCGTGTTGAACGCCGCGTATTTTTCGTCAAAATCGAGCATCCATTCGGGAGTTTCAAAGTAGAATTCCCAATGGAGCGCGAGCTTCGAGAAATCGTTTATGTATTCCTGTCTGTCGGGGAGAGTATAGGAGACGGTAACGTCGGAAAGCTCATAAGTATACTTCTCGGCAACGAAAATGTCGAGAAGCTTTGCGCAAGCGGTGTCGGTGGAGTAGGTGCTGCCGCCGACGATATTGAGCGTGCCGTCCTTTTCGGTGATCCTGAAATCATCCATACCGAGACCATCTGCCGATGCGCCTCGGCTTGCGGCAAAGACAGCGATCTCGTGCTCGCTCTTGGCTTCGGACTCGGGCTTTACGGCAAGCGCACTGCCGCAGATAGCCTCGAATCGAGCCGCAAGCTCGGTCGCGGTTGCCTCGTAGCCCTCGCCGTAGACAACGACGTACTCGGAAAGAGGAGTATCGCCGATTCTGACGGTGGTGTCGGGCTCGGTTATGGGATCGGTTACGGGGTCTGTCGCGGGATCTGTTACGGGATCTGTCACGGGATCGGTATTTGTGTCAACGGGCTCGGTCGTGCAGGACGTGAAAATACCCGTCAGCATCAGGAGCGCGAGAAAAAGTGCTGTAAGTTTTTTCATAACGAAGGATTCCTTTCAGAATTAATTGTAGGGAGTAGGCTCGAAGTTGTCTGCGATATAAGTGCAGAGGAGGAATGCCTTATTTACGAGATGATAGTTGATGCCCGCCTCGTAAAGCTCGGCGTAGAATTCCTTCGATTCGTTGTTGCCGTTATGAACGTCGGCGTAGGTGCGGAGTTTGCCCTTGTAGGAATTGAGCTTGGAGGCGTTGTCCTTGAGGTAGGTCTTGTAGTTGACGTCGCCAAAGTTGACGAAGAGACGGATGCCGGGGTTGAAATCATGACCCTTGATGATTTTGTTGTTGCTTGCAAGAGTGTTCTGATCGCCGATGAAGACGATGCCTGCCTTACCGCTGAGGGCGAGCGCCTTCTCGCGGTAGGTGTTTGTGAGCTTATAGCTGTTCGACTTGAACCAGCTGTGCCAGGTGTAGATGATGTTGGAGTAGCTTTCGTACTTCTGCATCAGAGGCCAGATATCCTTTTCGAAATCCCAGAAGGGAAGATCGCTTCCGTCGGGACCCTTGACGTCAAGGCGGATGAAGATGCGGTTGGCGCAGACCTTCATAGCCTCGTCGAGTGTGGGGATCTTATAGGGTGTAACGGTAGCGGAGTCACCGCCCGTGCCCGTCTTGAGATTGAGCTGCATCAGCTGCTCGTAGGTCCAGGCGGATACGCTTGTGGAGGTGGGAAGACCGTTCTTACCCGCCATATCCGCTACGTTTGTGGTGCGGTCGAGGGTAGCGTCGTGAAGGAGGACGAAAACGCCGTCCTTGGTGAGTCTGGGGTCGATCTCGACCATATCACAGCCCATCATGATCGCGCTGATGATGCCCTCGATCGAGTTTTCGGGGTAGTAGACCATATCGCCGCGGTGCGCGCAGGACATAAGTCTGCCCGCGGGATCCATCGAAGCGGCGTATTTTTCATTGAAATCGAGCATCCAATCGGGGGTGTCGAAGTCGATCTCCCAATGGAGGGGGAGGGATTCGATGTCGTTTACGTAATCGCGCGAAGCGGGAAGAACGTAATCGATCGCAACGTCGGAGAGCTCATATGAGGTACGCTCGTCCGAGAGGGTCTCGATCAGCTTAACGCAAGCCATACCCGTCGCAGTCTTATTGGGAGCGAGCACGTGGAGCGCGCCCTCCTTGACCTTGATCGAGAAATCGTCGGTGCCGTAATCCTTAGCCGCGCCCGATCTCGAGACCGAGCCGATAACGATCTCGTGAGCCACGGGATCAGCCTTGTCGGACGTCATATTGAAGCGAACACCCGTCAGCTTGCCGAGACGGTCGGCAACTGTCTTGGCATACGAGGAGTAGCTCGAGCCGTAAACGAGGGTATAATCGCCGAGCGGAACACCGCCGAGGGTCACGCCCGTCTTTGCATATTCCGCGACCTCGACCTCGCGTAAGGTTTCGGAGAGCTCGAGGGATTCGCCCTTGACGTACTTTTCGATGAAGGTGTCAACGGCGCGGATGACGGCGTCATCGTTACCGCCCGTGATAACGAGTCGGGTGCCGATAACGGTGATGACGGAATCGTTGTAGGAAAGACCCTCGAGAGCCTTTGCCGATTCCTCGCGGTTGGTGTTGCCTACGACGATCTCGTAGGGATGGCGTGTTGCGGGATCGGTGCCGGGCTTTTCAAAGTCGTCGCCGAGAGTGATCTGTACGCCGTACGTGTCCTTGATCGCGCCGCGGAGCTTGATGAATGCGTCGGTGAGCGCATCCGAAGCGTTCTCGCTGCGGATCATTTTATATTCGGTTGCACCGTCGGCAATGAAGGTGATATTGCCGACCTCGGGAGCTTCTGTTGCTTCGCCGCTGTCGGGAAGCTCGGTTGTTACCTCGGTCTCGCCGCCCGTGCAGGAGGAGAGGATCAGCGTGATGCCGAGAAGAAGCATAAGTAGTCTTGTGATCTTTTTCATTTTGGCAGTTCCTTTTTTCGGATTTGCGATAATCTATCGCCGTGCCTTATATGATACCATATTTTATATAGATTTTCAACTAAAGAATGTAAATTTTCACTTTGCACTGCAAAAACCCCAGCGTACTGACAAACCCATGTATAAAAAACGATATATCAAAGTGCACAAAAAGCAGAAAGTTTTGTTCACACCTGCATCGCAAGTGCGAACATAGCTTTCTGCTTTTTGGCATATTGCTATATGTGAGATGCTTGTTGTACTTAGTCAGTGGTCTGCCTCCCGAAGGAGGTTTTTACTTATTTAACTTCAGTCTCTTTTCTTGACGATAAGAGCAGTACCGATGATCGCAATAATTGCAACCGTACCTGCAGCAAATCCGCCGCAGCCGCCCTTTGCGGGCTCGGTGTTGTCGGGCTGCGCATTGTTATTTGCAGACTCGGGAGCTTCCTTGGTAGTTTCTTCAGCCTCGGGAGCGGAGGTGGTTGCCTCAGCTTCGGGAGCAGAGGTGGTTTCCTCGGTCTTGGGAGCCTCGGTGGTCTCGGGCTCGGTTGACGAAGGATCACCGTTTACGTAATTGCTGCCGGAAAGAACTACCCAACCGTGAGTGGAATCGACGGTAGGAAGATAATCGGTGCCGAGGTTCTGATAGAACGCATATCCCTCAGCAGCTCCGTATTCATCGCTCTTTACAGCCTCGTTGATGATGTACGCGATCTTGCCCGACTTGAGCTCCTCAAGAGTTACGGGAAGAATACCGTCGCACTCGTCGATAACGTGACGCTGAGCCTCGTTCTTTGTAGCCGATGCGTAGGTGTAGTACATGAAGGATTCCTTGCTGATAAGGTAGTTGTGCTGAATATCGCAAAGCATAACGTCAGCGGAGGAACAACCGAAGAATGTCATACCGGGGTTAAGGTTGATGCAGTTGGGATCCTTGGTGTAGGATCCGAGGTCGATATTGTACTTGATGGTGGTGAAAGCTGTGTTGGTATAGGCTATAAAGGGAGAGCACCAGTCGTGTACGTTATCGTCGTTGGACTGGGTTCTGCCGTAGGTGATGTTACCGGTGTTGATGCAGAACTCGAGGTCGAGGAACTGGTTGGAGCTCGAGCCATAGCAGTAGCCGACGAATCCGGCGGTTCTGTATGTACCTGTGATCGCGCCGTTGTTTACACAGCCGTAAACGGCGTAAGTACCGACGTTGTTCTTTACGCCGATGTTAGCGAAGATACCCGCGGTCTCGGAAGCACCTGTATCGAGAGTGCCTTCCGCATTGTGATAGTTCTCAAGGGATGTGATGTCGCCGTTGTTTACGCATTTGTAAGCTTCAGCGTTGTTATTGCCCGCAACGGGGGAGATACGAGCGCAGATACCTGCCGCAACAGCGCGGTTACCCTTGGAGGTGACTTTTGCGTTGTTGGTGCATCCTGTGAAGGAGATGCTGTCGGCACGGCCGACAAGACCTGCGGCGGTGGGATAGTTCTTAAAGGTAGAGTCGATGTAGATCTCACCGTTGTTTACGCAGTTGATGAAGGTGCTGGCGGTAGCATTTTTGTCGTTCTGGGTAGCCTTGTCCTCACAAACAAGACCTGCCGCAAGCTCTGCGTTACCGAGAACCGAGACCTTTGCGTTGTTGATAACGTTCTCAGCCTTGATACCGTAGCTGGAAAGAACTGCGAATGCGGCTGCGTTAGCGTCGCTGTAGTTGATCTCGCCCTTGATGGTGAGATTCTTGACCTCGCCCGAGAAATCAGCAAACATGGGAGACGTAACGGTTACGGTGTGGCCGTTGCCGTCGAAGGTACCCTTGAAAGCATTAACGTAAGTGCCGGGGAGATTGATGTCGGCGTTGAGGTAATAAGTACCTTCAGCAGCCATGTTGAGGAAGTCGTCAGCGGTATTGATAGGAGTTCCTTCTGCCGCGGATGCGGGGATCGCGAAAACGCAAGCCGAAAGAAGCATGATAGCGCTGAGGATGATGGAGAGTGTTTTGCGCATGATTAAAACCTCTTGAAATTGTATTTCGTTTCCACGCTGGGAAACGATGGTAATATTATACATTATTAGACCGATTAAGTCAAGAGGTTGCCTTGCTTTTTTGGTGCAAAAGTATCTTGCCGATTAACAAAACCGCCGAGTACGGGGATCGGCGGTAAAAACAGAAAGGAATATCAGGCTGCTGACAAACCCTCAATAAAAAATAGCATATAGCAAAATGCACAACAAGTAGAAAGCTATGTTCGCACTTGTGAAGTAGGGGTGAAGGGGGGCTTCGCCCCTGCACTCCGCCAAGCAAGTGCGAACACAGCTGTTTGACTGTTTTTGTGCGCTTTGACATATCGTTTTTTAGAGTAGAGGTTTGTCAGCAGCCTGACCCGCCAAAAGGCGGGTTTTTGTAAACACGGTCAGGAGGCTGTCTCGACGGAATACTCCCAAAAACGGTCGGGAAGGATCACTTCATTGAAAAATTACTTGATTGTATAATACGCCTTTTGATTTGATTTTATTGTATCACAGATAATCGCTTTTGTCAATATGATGATTTACCGTATTATTTATAATAAAGGGACTGAACCACCGAAGCGTGATTCAGTCCCTCGGTGCATCAGCTCTCTCTCTTGAAGAGATAGAGCACCATGCGTCTCCAGGGATTTACCTTTCTGCGGTAGACCGTGGAGTGGAGTCTGTAATAAAGCTTAGCCATCGAGGGCAGATCCCTCGCGGGTGCGCCGTTTCCGAATTCCTCGGCGGCGATGGCATCGAAGATGCGGAGCGCTTCCGACTCGCGGATGGGATGGCGCGGAGCCTCGAATTCGTTGAGTCCCTCCTCGGGAGCGGCAACCGTAAGCTCGCGCTCGAGCTCGGACGCGATTCGTGCGGCAAAGTCGGAGCTGAACTCGCCCGCCGCGGGAGTGAATCCGCATTCGCGCAACAGGTTCATGATCATTTCGCCGACCTTACGTACCTTTTCGCGCTCGGGAGCGTTTCCGAGCTTTTCATCGGTCTCGTAAAGTTCGCGGAGAATTGCCTCGCGCTCGAGCTTGCTCTTCTTTGCTCGCTTGAGAACGATCGCAAAGAATATTGCGATGATCAGGGCGACCGCAAGAACGATGGCGGAGATGATAATGATCTTCTTGATCAGCTCGCGGAGAGCCTCAAGTCTCTGCTCCTCGAGCATAGCCGCTATCTCCTCGTCGGTAAGACCGGTATCCGGCTCTTCATCGTAATCCTCTTCGGGATCGGTGGGAGTGCTCGGACGGGAGGTTCCGCTCTGGGAGGAGCGGTTGACGTACATTGCCTCGTAGTATTCGGGGGTAGCCTCGTACTGCACCCATCCGATGCCGTCGTACCAGACCTCGACCCAGGCGTGCGCATCGGCATCGCGGACTGTGGTCTTGTATCTCGAAACGGCATCCTCGCCGCGGTTATTGTACATTCCCGAGGCGATATAGCCCTCAACGTAGCGCGCGGGGATTCCCGCCTCGCGGAGAAGAAGGGCAAGGGAGGACGCGAACTGTACGCAATAGCCCTCGTGAGTTACGGTAAGGAAGGTCTCGATACCGTTGAGGGTGTTTTCCTCGCCGGGTACGGTGGGGTAGAGAGTGTATTTGTAGCGTTCCTCGTCGCAGAGATAGTTGATGATCTCCATAACGAGCTCGTGACGCTGAACGTAAACGTCGCGGTCGGTCACGGCGGAGACGAAGAGATAGGTCTCCTTGTTCTTGTTGAACTTATACTCGGATGATTCTGCCGCGAGGGAGAAATCCGCGGGTACGGGATCACCGTAAGACTCCTTGACGACTGCGGAGGAGACGATCTCGTTGTAAAGATCGGTGATGATCTGCGAATTTGCCTTCTTTGTATAGGTTTCGTAAACGAAGGGGGTGTACTTGTCGAGAAGAGTTGCCTGGCGGTTGAACTGCCACTGTGCGGTGGAGTCGAGACCCTCGAAATAGACGACGGCGCGGTTGAGCTTGGGAGCATAGTACTCGATGAGCTTGCCCTCTTCGTCGTATTCGATGGGCGTGTCGATCATCTCGCGCTTCACGCTTCCGTCGGGAGTGATCGTGTAGAGCGCGCTACCGACCTCTTGCTTGATCGTGAGAACCTTTGTGCCGTCCTCGGCGATAGAGAGAACGTCATATTCGATGACGGTTCCGTCGTGAAGAGTGACAGAGAAAGTCGAGAGTGCCTCGTTTCCTTCGTCCTTAAAGACAACTGTTCTGCCGTTTGCGACGGCAAGTCGGGTCTGATTGTATTCCGCGATGAGGTTTGCTACGTTGTAATGGAAGTTTTCGTAGCGCATCGAGGTCAGCATCGAGACAGCCGCATAGCCCTCGGAGCCGTTCTTGCTTGCTCGGTAGCTGGTGTAGAGACCGTCAAAGTAGTTGGCGTAGCTGATCTCGCTTGCCTCGGAGGAGCCGCGCATACGGAGATAATTCGTCGCCGCGCCCGTGGAGCTCGTTCCGTAGGGGCAATATTTTCTTATATGGAAGGAGGGCATATAGAGGATGATGTCCTCGAACTCCTCCTCGCGCTTGATATTGACCTGCGCGATGGTGTAGCCGTACTTTTCAAGCCTCTTGATGCTGTCGGTGACATCCTTTTCGTCGTCAAAAACGCCGTCGTCGGTCATGATCTTGTAGAAATTGTAGTAGATCGACTCGGATGCGTCGTCGTTTGTGGCAAAGAGGGCGCGGTATTTTTCGAGAGCCTCGCTCTTCGGGTCGGCGGTCATCCATACACCGTCCTCGAAATCGGTTGCGATCCAACCTCGGAGGTAGATGTTGTTTGAATAGTTCGATTCGACCGTCATAAGCGGCTCGTAGGTGTAGTAACGCGGGGTTGCGAGAGTTGTTCTGGGGGAGAAATTGTTCGCGTCGCCCTCGAAAGCGAGGAGGTCGAGCGAGGGATCGTCTCCCATAAGCATTGCGGTGACGTATTCGCGGTAGTATTCGAGCTTTTCGTCGATCGCGGGGATCGTCTCGAAGCTTCCCTTCGTCGACATTGCGGGGACCGCAAGGATGACGAGCGAGAGGAGCATTATTCCCGCACCCGCAAATCCGCCGATAGCGGCGCGTCGGATAAGGATGTTGGCTCTGTGTTTGCGGAGAGTTGAGATGGCATGGCGGTCCTCGAGCTTCTGCTCGCGCAGAGCGGCGCGTTCCTCAGCCTTTTTCTGCTTTGCCTCAGCCTTTTCGGCGGGGGTGAGCTTAGGCTTCTTTTCACGCGCGGGCTTGGAGTCGGCAAAATATTCGCTGATCTCCTGATCGACCGTGATGCGTTTTCCGTTCTTTCGAGCCTTTTTTTCTTCCTTTTTGGCCTTCTTTTCAGCCTTTTTGGCTTCCTTGGCCGCCTTTTTGTTCAGAAGATGCTCGGGAAGCGCGGGCTCGTCGACCTCGCCGAAGATGTTGCCCGTTTCATCGGTCTCGTTCGGCTTGGGGGCGGCGATGTAGATGCGGTCGTAAACGTGGAGCACGATAAGTCCGCAGAAGGATGCCGCCATCAGGGCGAGTGCCCAGTTCGAGCGGGATAGGTTGTAAACGAAGATCAAGATCATCAGCGCGGCGGAGTAGGTCGCGGGGACGATGATTCTTGTGCGTTTAATAAGGAAGGGAACGAACGCGAGAGCGGTAAGCAGAGTGAAGAGCATAACGGCTGTGCGTACAAGCTCCTCGGGCGAGCCCATGGTATGGGTCACGTTCACCCGCTTGATGTCCATTGCGAAGAAGCCCATGTACTTCATATGACCGAGCGCGCCGTTGTATGCGGTCAGCGCCGCCTCGTAGAGGTACTGTACGGGATTAGGAAGGGTCGGGATGAGTGCCGCGGCGACGATCACGGGGATGCCGATCAGCGCGCCGTACTTCCAGAGCGCACAGAGTGAAAGTGCGCCGACGAAGAGCACAGCCCATTTTGCGATGAAGGAAAATCCCGTTCCCGCGGGAACTCCGACGTAATTTTCGATCTCTTTGTCCTTGATATAACCCGGAGTCATATCAAATCCGAAAGCCTCGGAGACGAACATCGAAACGCCGATGACGGCTACGAGGATTATGAGGATACGGCATGCAATACCGAAGATGATATGCTTGCGAGCCGCATCGGAGCAGTCGGGGGGACAGATGATGGGTCTTTTTGCGGGAGGAAGGATGGCGGAGCGGCGTTTATGCTCCTTTTTGAGCCTTTTTAGCTCCTTTTTCTCGAATTTCTTCCTCTTTTTCAGAGCTTTTTTTGCTTGCTTCTGCTCCTCGAGAGAAAGCTCGGGGGTCTTGGAGGCTTTTTTCTTGATTTCTTCGTTTGCCATGACTTACCTCCTTCCCGGGATAGTGCCGACGCCGACGCTTCCGCCCTTTTCCTCCTCGCCGTGCGTAAGCGGGCTTTCGGAGGCGAGGATCTTGTCCTCGTCGAGCTTGCCGTCGATCAGCTTGATGCCTCTTGCCGAGAACTGCTCGCGGCAATGCTCGATGAATGCGCGGCGAAGCTCGGGGTAGAGGTATCTTTCCTCGGCGGAGTAGGCGATGATCTCGGTGATACGCGGGATCTCGCAGACGTCGTCAACGACCTCGTCGTCAAGCACGGGGAGAACGACCATGACCTTCGAGTCCTTGGTGTCGCCCGCGGATGCGGCGAGTCTGGATATCTTTTTGCTTGAGTGAACTGTGGGTGCGGAGGCAAAGAGCCTGAAGATCAGGTCGAAGTCCTCAACGGTATGAAGATCGTAGCAGAACGCGCCGATCTCAGAACGGTCGTCGTACCACATAAGGGAAACGTCGCGTCCGCTTCTGAGCTCGCGGAGAATTACTGCGATAGTAAGCTCGATCGCACCGTCCGCGCAGAATTCGTTCATATCCTCGTAAGCCTCGTCATTTATGAGGGTGTGGATATCGGGCTTCTGCGGCTCGTCAAATTCGCTCTTTTTCTTCTTTTTCTTCTTCTTTTCGCCGTCCTTGACCTCGGCGGGCTCTTCCTTTACGACCTCAGGCTCCTCGATCTCATCGATCTCGGCGGGAGCAGTCTCACCGGTTGCCTTATTCTCGGGAAGAGGATCGGATCCCTCGGCAAAGGGATTGACGAAGGGACGCTCGGGCGCGTCATCGGGAAAGTGCGCGGACATATCGCAGAAGATGTAGGAGATATCCGCAGATCCCGTGTTGTAGTCGTTTACGATGAATTCCTCGGACTTTGAGGAGAGCTTCCAGTGGATGCTCTTGAGCGAGTCGCCGGGCATATAGTCGCGGATGTCGGAGACCTCGAGCTTGTCGTAAACGTAGGGTGCCTTGACCGTGCGCAGGGCCGAGTCGGAGACCGAGAATGCGTCTCCCGCATCGAGGGTCAGCTTACGGGGAAGGACGTAGATGGTGCTAAAAGTGTTCATTTGAGAGCGGACGCGGAAGATGCGGAAGAAGTCGTAGACGTAGAAGGAGGTCACGCCGATCTCATAGGTTCCGCGGAAGCGGAATTTCACCGTTCCCTTAACGGTGTAGTTCGACATGGGAGCCATGCCGACACGGACACAGCGTTCCGTGGTGCGCACGCTGCTGCGTCTGGGGAGCTTGATATAGGCGTCAATGAAGGGATAGGGCAGGATTGCCTCATTGATAAGGCGGAATTCGTAGGAAAAGGGCTTGTTCTTCTCTGTGACCGTGGTGTCCGAGAGCATATAGATCTTGAGCGTTGCCTTTGCGACGAGCGCGTAGACGAGCGATGCCCACGGGATCACCGAGACAAAGCCGAAGAGGATGTTCGAGGCAGGCGCGCGGAGTGCCTGCGTAAAGATCAGGCATCCGATCCAGACAGCCGCCCAGATCCAGAATCGGTAGGTCACCGAGATCGAAAAACGGTCCTTTTCGTGCGTGTTTTCCGTCATTTTTGCCTTTTTGTTCTTTTTATTTGACATTTTCGGCAAAAGGTTGGGTTATTATTTTCTCTTTCCCTTGTAGGGAACTGCGGTGGTGCGGAGGATCTCGCCGAGGATCTCGTCGGGGGAGATACCCTTGAGCTTTGCGTCCTGACGGAGCATAAGTCTGTGTCCGATAGCGGGACGGAATACTGCGGCAACGTCGTCGGGAAGGACGTAATCTCTTCCTCTGATGAATGCGTAAGCCTGCGCAAGTCTCATAAGAGCGACCGATGCACGGGGAGATGCGCCGAGCGCGAGAGAGGGATGGCGGCGGGTCGCGCCGATGAGGAGGACGATGTAGCGGTAGAGCTCCTCATCGATCGTGATGGTGGATACGCCCGCGCGGAGATCGCGGAGCTCGTCGCGGCTGATGACGGCTTTGACGTCGTCGAGGGGATTGTGTCCGCGGCGCGCGAGAAGGATGTTGAGCTCCTCCTCGGGGGAGGGATAGCCCATTCTGATCTTGAGCGCGAAACGGTCGAGCTGTGCCTCGGGAAGGGGATAGGTTCCGACATAGCCCGTGGGGTTCTGGGTAGCGATTACGGTGAAGGGATCGGGAACGGGATATGTTACGCCGTCAACGGTGACCTTGGATTCCTCCATTGCCTCGAGGAGCGCGGACTGCGTCTTCGGGGAGGCACGGTTGATCTCATCGGCGAGCAGAAGGTTACACATAACAAGACCCTGACGGAACTCGAACTCCTCTGTGCGGCGGTTGTAGATATTGAAGCCCGTGATGTCGGATGCCATGATGTCGGGGGTGAACTGTGCGCGCTTGAAATCGAGACCCGTTACCTTAGCGAGGGTTGCCGCGAGCGTGGTCTTACCCGTTCCGGGAACGTCCTCGATGAGTACGTGTGAGCCCGAAAGCATAGCGGTCAGGAGAAGAACGATCTCGGAGCGTTTGCCGACGATGACCTTTTCGATCTCGGTCATAACGGCTTGCACCTTGGCGTAATTTTCCTGCACGTTGAATGCGGGAGCGGGGTTTGCGGTGGTCATCTCTGTTGCTTTTTCGGAGTTCATTTGTGTGATCCTTTCTGTGTATTGCAAAAAATTACAAACAATTTGATAGAAATTGACTGAAATGTATATATAGTCGAGTTTATTATAGCACATCTTTGTGCGAATTGCAAGATTTTTTTGCATTGAGTACAATATTTTTCAGCAAAATAGCAAAGCGGGAGATGAAAATGCAAAATGCAAAAGGCAAAATGCAAAATATAGGAAATTTACCTTAAAAAACCCCGCGTATCTTGCGACACGCGGGGTGAAAGAGGTTTATTCGGTTAAATGCTCATCGTTACTCGGCAGCAACGCTGTCACACGCGCGACCTGATCCTCGGGGAGCGAAGCAATAAACTCTTCAAGCTCCTCATCGGATAGCGATGCAAGATACGCCTCAAGCTCGGGGGCGGTGGAACTTAATACACTCAATATAGGAGGAGATGTCGTGTTCATATTACAATAATAACATGTATACGTCGTACCGTTATCTATCCAATAATGAATAAAAGTTCCGGAATATCCGCAATCCAAGCATACAACGTTATGTGTATTTAAATTTGTTGTTGCAATGTGTGAAAAATCATGTAATTCAGTGAAATAGTAATGACAATCTTCGCAGGGATCACAGACGAAATCGCATAATCCACTGTCACATGAAAGATCTGCATTACGGCAGCTGCATTCGCAATTATCGTACCAAACTCCGTGCGCTTTAGTATAAAGAGTATCACTTGTAGACAACTGCTCATAAGTGCTATCCATAGCAAAACGGTACATCTGAGCAGTGCGAACAGCTTTGTATGCATTAAGCCTTCCACCGCTTACACAGTAATTCTCCAAGGAGGGAACAACATCGACGGTGCGTGTAATGATATCTTTTAACTGTACAGCGGTCAAATTCGGATTTATTGAAAGCATCAGCGCTGCTACGCCTGTAACAAAAGGAGTAGCGAAAGAAGTGCCGGAAAGCCAATGATATCCGGTCTCTACGCAACTTGCCGCA
Organism: Eubacteriales bacterium; assembly: GCA_045632925.1. Classification (GTDB taxonomy): domain Bacteria; phylum Bacillota; class Clostridia; order Oscillospirales; family CAG-272; genus CAG-390. Next base: position 54,520 of record JAZQXP010000052.1, read on the forward strand.
ATATCGTCAATATGAACACTGGAATCTCTGCATTTATCATCCGGGAAGGTGGTTAGGATTCTGTAGCCCGGTGCAAAAAGGTCAACCGATGTATAACCATAGTTTGTCTCATACACAACATCATTACCATCTTCATCTTTGCCTACTTCATACCATCTTTGGTCTGCACCATTGGTTGCACCAACAACAATGACATTAGGGCAATGGTATGTAGCCGGATAAACCTCGGTGTCATCTATATCTACACCTTTGTTTCCTGCAGAGCATACAACTAATTTGCCGTAATTGGTAATACCTGTGTTAATAATGGCATTATAGTTGGGATTCGGCTCGAGGATTGTGGGTGGCATCCATGACAAACTCAAATTGATTATATGAATATCATTATCAATACAAGTATCATTATTTATCTCCACTATATGATTAAATGCCGCAAGAGCATTCGATGCAAATGCGTCTCCATATGGGTCAGAAATAATGAAAGACACAAGTTCAATGTTGTTGCAAACACCGGCTAATCCCTTGCCATTATTTGCCTTAGCTCCAATCACTCCTGCAACCGCGGTACCATGATATTGGCTATCCATGCCATCGGTATCATCTTCGACATAACCTTTTATAAAACTTGCTGCATCAACTGTATTTACATTACCTATCAAATCTTCATGGAACGCATCAATTCCGCTATCCATAACACCTACTCTCACAGAATCCGATCCTCGGGTAATTTCCCATGCATCATACAATTCTATAAGTTACAAATAATCGACATTATCATTTGCATAGTCCAATGAATAAGGGTCTGATTCGGTAGTTGCACTGCAAGTCTTGATTACATAATCGGGACTTGCGTATTCAACACCGTCCATTTGTTTGAGCTTATTAATAACGTTAATCACATTTTCTTTGCTATGTGTATCAAGCTCCAGACATAGTATTTTTCGATAATCACCCAGCGCAACTCCGTCATATTTTTGTAATTCCTCGCCTTCCAAGACATGGCTGTTTATGTTATTTATGGCGTTTTGTACTTTTGTTTCTGAACCGCTTGAAAGATCATATACTTGCTCACAACCAATGCTGCTGAAATCGCTTGAGTCATATTGCTCAAAAGATAAACTTGTTTTATTATCTAATGCAATTATAACTCGGTTATCCGCGAAATCGCTTTCTGTTGAGATATTGCTGACATCATTATTGTCATCCTCTAAAGCATAACATGAAATGTTTGCATAAGAAAGCAACACAATAAACATTATAAATATACTAATTACTCGTTTCACTAGAATTTCCTCCTCTGTAATATTCAAAATATACTTCATACATTTTTTCTACGTCGGTATCGGATAGAAGCCCCATTTCATAGGCGTCTTCCGGGTTATAGAACATTGAATTGTAACAAACCAGCATTGTTGCATGAGAGTACGTAAACGTGTATTCGCCGAGAAAATATTCTCTGTACCAATAAGGACCGGGAGACTGTGCACCTGTATTTATCGCTACCACAATACAATCACCATACTTGCCGAAATAGAAATGTGTACCCGGGACGGTATATCTCTTCATGGCATGCTCAACGCTGAGTGCGAATTTGGTGAATTTATTGTCTTTTAATTTCTCTCTCAACGCGTCAAAAAAGGCCTCATCTTTTTCGGCATAATTCGGATCCTTTACAACTGTTTCATGAAAATACGCCTCATTAAGCTCTGCCAGATCCTCTTCGGTCAGAATGTATTCATCATACATTCCGTTGGTGGACTCAGCTGCTTCCGCTTCGGTTGCGTTTCCTATCCCTTCGCACCCCGCAAGAATTCCGATCAGCATAGCGGATACGATGAATAGAAGAATAATTGAAATCAATCTGTGTTTCATTCCGGCACCTCCTGAAATGTTCTCTTATTTATATAGTTGCAATCCGTGCGATTCGGTTGCGTGTTTTTGGAAATCTTTTATGTTCAATATTATAATAACATATTTTTCACGGCTTGTCAATAAAAACTCCCTTCATATACACAGACACCGTTTGACGACTTTTGTTACACTTTTTCGGGAACTTTTTTTCGCAAAAAACAATTTTTGTAGAGTTGCACAAAAACGTGCTTTGATTTTTGTGCGGAATGCTGCATAAAAGATTTGCTAATATGATCCCCGCGTATCTTGCGACACGCGGGGTGGAAATGAATTTATTGGATTATAATCTATTCTTCCTCCGTCAACAGCTTGGTCACTCTCTCGCGCCGTTCCTCGGAAAGGGAGGCGAGAATTCTTTCGCGGTCGGGTTTATACATCATGTCAAGCAATTGCGCAAGCGCTTCGTCGGTAAGCTCCGAGATATCGATAGGTTGATTGCTTTCTGCGCCGTATTTGCTCATATATTTTTCGTAGTCCGCTTGGATTACCGCCAATAATTCGTAATCGGTTCCGTCCACGGATGCACGCCAGAGCAGCTCGCCGTCTTTCGAGAACGCGGAATAGACGGTTTCATAATACAGCGAAAGAGGATTGATCGCACCGTTCGAGTCCAAATTGCATGTAAAATCGCCCGCAGAATGGAATCTTGCCACAACAAGATCAAAGCCTTCGTATTCGATAAGCTTAAAGCCACTGGCTTTCTCGAGATTTGCCTTTTCATAGTAAGCATAATAATCCTCGTCGCGGGTTATCTCCGTTGAGTAATCAAAACGCTTATCGGATACCGTTTCTTCGATAAGAATCAGCTTGCTGTCGAAGATTAATTTGCTGAATTCTTCTTTTCGCTTCAGCACGCCTTCTCCTGTGTCGATCAGGGAGCGGTTGTAAACGTTCAGCTTACCGTTGATGAATGAGGCAAAGGACAGATCGTTGTGGGCGTTTTCTTCTCCGAGGATCAGCTGATTTGTGATATTCAGATCTTTGTCGAGCGAACCAATGATAACATTGCTGTAAGTTCGAGTGCTTTCTTTTTCCATACTACCGACGAAAATATAGCCGTCAGGCGTCGGGAAGATAAATTCCAGCGCACTTGTTTTGAGATCATCAAAGGTGGCTTCGTTCAGAATATTACCGTTTTTGTCAAATTCTACGATCCTTGTGGGCGGATAGTAGGGATGCATGGGATCGGGATAAACGGGTCCGCCTCCAAATACGGCAAGAAAATCTCCGCTGTCCGTCATAAGGATCTTGTCGAGATGACCGTAAGTCAGCGACGAAAACTCAAGAACGGCAACGGTTTCTCCGCTGTAGTTTAACATTTCAATTGTGACCAGATCTGTTTCGTTGTTGAAATCTTCCTTGATCAGCCTGTCGCCGTAGACGGTCGCTTTGTTGAAAAGATTTTGCTCGACTATGTGCTTGAATTCATCGGGAACCTCGCCGTAAGGAGACGTGTAATTCAGACTGATCTCACCCGCTCCTGCGTTTCCGCCGATCACTGTCCCAAGCTTCGGCAGAACGTAATTCACGACGGGTATAGCGGCGCCGAGGATGAGTGCGCAGGCGGCGATGAGCGCGATATGCTTTGCGTGGGCAAATCCGGTGTGCTTTTTAGCGGTGATTTCGTTCGTCGGTATCCTCAGCTCCGAGAGCACGCCGAGGATGATATCCTCGTCGATATATTCGACAGCCTCGAGCAGGCGTCGGTTTTCGGGTTTAATATTTGTACTCATACCGTGATTCCTTCCTTTCCGAGTTCTTCCGCGATCTTCTTTCGCGTTCTGTGGAGCGAGACCTTTATTCGGCTCTCGCCCGATCTCATCTGTTCTGCGATCTGCGCGATGCTCATACCGAGCCAATAGCGCAGAACGAATATCTTCTTGTCGCCCTCATTGACCTCCCCGAGCACGCGGCTGATGATCTCGCCCGCGCGCTTTGCCTCAAAATCCGAGGCGAGGTCGCTGCCGTCGTCGAGCATGGATAAAAGCTCGTCGCCGACGATCTGAACCCTTCCTCCGCGCTTCCATGCGTTTGCCTCGCGAGAAATGTCGTGCGCACGGTTGCGGACCGATCTTGCTATGTAAGCCTTGAGATCTTCGGGGCGGTCGGGCGGGATAGCGTTCCAGAGGCCGAGCATAACGTCGTTTACGCATTCCTCGACGTCCTCTCGCAGAGCGAGAATATTCCCCGCGATCGAGCGGCAGAGTCCGCCGTATTTCTTTTCGGTTTCGCGTATCGCCTCTTCGTTGCGCGCCATGAAGAGCTCGATGATTTTTCTGTCGTCCATACTCTGACCTCCCTTCCTTTCCCCAATTGAAAAACTGCGTTTTTCAATTGATACGCGCGCTTATCGCCGCCTGCCAAAATCAATGATTTTGGCGGCTCCCCTCGGCGCGCGGACTCGCCTTGCTCGTCTTATCGGTGTTTTTTCGTCGGCTAAGCCACCGAAAAAACGGATTCAATTGATTTGCTTAGCATTGTTTCAATCGGTTAAAACGCCCCTTCACTTATCAAGAAGTAAAATGACCCGCGCGGGTTACATGATTTTCACGGTTTTTGAAAAATTTTTTCTTTTATGTTATCATATTTGCCGAAGAATGTCAAGCGGGCGCGGGGTATTATGAAAGTTTTGAGGTATTGACAAAGATGATTTTGGGTGATATTATTATACCGAAGAAATTTTTCAAAAAAAATCGGAATTGGCGCGACCAACCGCATACTTTTTGCGATATATAGAGTGAAAGGAGGTTTTGCCTATGGACGACAAGAAGATAATCGAGCTTTTCTTGGCGCGGGATGAAGAAGCGATCAAGGCGACCGAGGAGAAATACGGCAAGCTTGCGAGATACGTGGCGTCGAATATCCTGTCCTCCCGTGAGGACGCCGAGGAATGCGTCAACGACGCGCTTTTTGCACTCTGGAATTCGATCCCGCCTGACAGCCCCGAGCCGTTTTTGCCCTACATAGCCGCGCGGGTCAAGAATATTGCGGTAAGTAAGTCAAGGGCGAACAACGCCTGGAAGCGCGGCGGAAACGCGCAGATAGTCAGCGACGAGATACTTTCAAGCCTCTCGGACGGTCAGACTCTTTCCGAATACTACGAATCGCGCACGGCGGGGAAGGTCATCAACGACTTTATAGGAAAGCTGAACAAGAGCGAGCGGAAGGTCTTCGTCCTGCGCTACTGGTACCGCGCGAGTGAGAAAAGCATCATGGAGGAGACGGGTTTTTCGCAAAGTAAGATCAAATCAATGCTGGCAAGACTGCGAACAAGACTTGCCGAAGCACTCAAAAAGGAGGGAATTATAGTATGAATAAGAATTTCAGAGACACAAGGCTGCTCGAAGCCTTTGAATACATTGACCCGAAATACGTAAATGAGGTAGGCAAGGACCTCAAGCTGCGTTCGGTATATAGCAAGGACGGCGAGGGTTCGGGGAATAAAATGCGCATGAGCCTCAAACAGATAACCGTCCTTGCGGCGTGTGCACTTTTGCTTGCGTTTGCCATACCGCTCTTCGGATACGTTGCGGGAGTCGTTGGCTCCTTTGTTGCGGGAACGGCGGGCGCGGGAAGCGATCCTGTTCGGGAATCCATAGAGGACAGTCTTCCCGATGAAACCAACGCCGAGCAGCCCGAGCTCAAGAACAAGTATTCCGAATACGGCCGCGAGGAGATCGGAGAGAACGGGGAGAAGATATTCTATCTCTATACCTCCGAGGAATACGGGGCTTATCTGGAGGCGAAAAAGAATAAAGCAAGAGAGCCTCTCACTCCCGAAGACGTAGTTTTTATTATCAACGATTCCGTCAGACTCTATTTCGAGTATGATAAGATCTATTTTTCCGATATGGTCAAAAACGAAAATGGCGGCATTACATATTTAATTGGAGACACAAGCTATTGGGATGTGAGCGGTTTCATTGATTCTGATCTGCTGGAAGCCGCAAGATACGTAATACCCTATCATGGCGATTTTTCCGAGCTGAGCGCGGAAAGTGCGGAAGATCAATACAATAAAATGCTTGATGATATCTACGTAATTATTTACAGACGCCTGGAGATTCATTGCGGCGGTATATGTGAACACGGTTACCAAAGCGCTATTGATCCGTACGATTTGTATGCAGGAATCCTTCTCGACGGATGTAAGATCAGTAATGACGATGATTATATAAAAGAATCCAGAACTGTTATAAGAACTACTGTTAACTCCATCAAAAACGGCAATCCGACTACCAACGAATATCCCGTTGTGATATTAGCCCCCTTTACTTCCGAAGAAGTATATGTATCAATAGTAAACAATGGCACAAGTGAATCGGTATTCCCGACCAAGGAATTGATCGATCTCAAACCGCAAAAGTAAAATGCAATAGTCTCTTGCCCCACGGCGCACGCGCCGTGGGGCACCTTTTTAAACTTTTCGTTAAAATCTTTCATACCTCTTGCATTATTGATTGAAATCTGTTATAATATTAAGGTAAATTGATTATTTTACGGCGTTGGCTGTGAAATAAGGCCATACCAGCCGGGGAGTTAGCGGTGTCCTGTACCCGAAATCCGCTATAGCGGGGGTTCATTCCCCTTTTGAGGGCGGATCGGATGCGGTCTGCGACTCTTTCTCTGTGTTGAAGGGTGGGTCTTGCGCAATCGTGCGCTGTGAACCATGTCAGGTGGGGAACCAAGCAGCATTAAGCAGTTAGCTCGATGTGCCGTAAGTCCGCCTGCCCCGAGCAGAGAAGGGGACTAACGCGCAAAAGTGAAGTTCGATTCAGGGGTGTATGGTCTTATTTTGCAGCCAAAATTTTTGCAAAAAATTTTGGCTGCAAAATAAGAAGTTATGAGTTAAGAGTGCAGAGTTCAGAGTTAAGGTAACTTTTCTCGCTGCGCTCGAAAAGTATTTTAATAAAATGATTTCCGAACAAAGTGAGGAAATTTTCCATAACTCTGCACTCTGCATTCTGCACTCTGCACTTTGCATTCTGCACTCTGCACTCAAAGAAAGGACAAGCGCATGCATCAAGCCTTATATCGCAAGTGGAGACCGACAGACTTCGATTCCGTCTGCGGTCAGGAGCATATTACCGATATTCTGAAATACGAGACCGAGCGCGGTCTTTTTTGCCATGCCTATCTTTTCTGCGGCTCGCGCGGAACGGGTAAGACGACCTGCGCGAAGATTCTTTCGCGCGCGGTAAACTGCGAGCATCCGATAAATGGAAATCCTTGCGGTGAGTGCGCGTCCTGCCGCGCGATCCTTGACGGCACAACGACAGACGTTCTCGAGATGGACGCGGCGTCGAACAACAAGGTCGACGACATCCGCACGATACTCGACGAGGTCGTTTATACTCCCTCGAACGTCAAAAAGCGCGTTTACATCATCGACGAGGTCCATATGCTCACGACCTCGGCGTTCAATGCGCTGCTCAAGACCCTCGAGGAGCCGCCCGAGCACGTTGTATTTATTTTGGCAACAACCGAGATGCAGAAGCTCCCCGCGACCGTCATCTCGCGCTGTCAGAGATTTGATTTCAGAAGAATCTCCACGCCCGTTCTCGTTTCGAGACTGAAATATATTGCGGGCGAAGAGAATATCACCCTCACCGACGATGCCGCGCTGATGCTTGCACGACTTGCTACGGGAGGTATGCGCGACGCGATCAGCCTTTTCGAGCTTTGCGCCGCCGCAGGCCGCGAGGTCAATGCCGCCACAGTCAGCGAGACCATCGGTGTCCGCGGACGCGAGGCGATGAGCGAGACCGTCCGTGCCATTACGTCGAAAAACTGCGCGCGACTCTTTGAGATCGTTGCCGAGATCGATGCCTCTGCCTCCGACCTCGGAGTTTTCTGGCAGGAGCTTATCGAGTATTACCGCGATATGCTCGTCATGAAGACCGCGAGAGGAAGCGCATCGAAATATCTTGACCTTACCGACAGCGAAAGCGAGCGTCTTGCCGCAGATGCGGCGGCTTTCACGAGAGAAATGCTGTCCTACCATTGCCGTCTGCTTGACGACGCTTATTCATCAATGCAGCGTCCCGGTGCATCGAGAAGAACTGTTGCCGAGCTGACGCTCGTCAGACTCGCAGACGAAAAGCTCGGAACAACTCCCGAAGCACTTCTTGCGAGAATTTCCGCGCTCGAAGCAAAGATCGCGATGGGAATCCCTGCCGCGCCCGTGCCTCAACCTGCACCGCAGGCAGAAGCTCCCGCCTTCGAAGATTTCGGCGAGCCGCCTCCCTTCGCGGAGTACGACATCCCGCCCGCGGACGACGATTTCGTTCCCTACGTGCCCGAGGATGCCGCGCCCGTCAAGAAGCAGGCTCCGAAGCCCGCACCTGCGCCCACTCCCGCGCCCGCTCCCGTAAAGAGCGCCGAGCCGAGACCCGCGCCCGCTCCCGTTGCGACCGCACCGAAAAAGGAGCGAGTCCTGCGCACGATCAAGCAGTGGGCTGAGATCCTCGATTCCTTTGAATCGACCGCGCCTATGATAAGCGCACTTCTCAAGACCGAAAACGCTTATTTCGATGAAAACAACAAGATCGTCATCTGCTATTCGCAGTCGCTGACGAAGACGATGCTCTCTCTGCCCGACAAATTCCGCGCGTTCTGCTCGGCGGCTTCGGTCGCGCTTGACAAGCCGATTACGGAGAAGGACGTCATCTTCGAGCTCGTCAAGAAGGGCGAAGCACCGACCGACGCAAAGATCCTTGCGGATGAGCTTGAGGCTATGGCAGAGGAAAACAATTAAGACATATTTATATAAGGAAGGAATATAACAATGAAAGTCAGACTTCCCAAGGGAGTAGGGGGCGGACCCCAGAATATGGACGCTATGATGCGCCAGGTACAGAAGTTCCAGGAGGAGAGAGAGGCTCTTGCGGCTGACCTCGAATCCCGCGAGTACGACGTTGCCGCAGGAGGCGGCGCGGTAAATCTCAAGATCGACGGCACTCTCCGCGTGACCGAGATCAAGATCGAGCCCGAGATCATCGATCCCGACGATCCCGAGACTCTTGAGGACATCATCGTTGCGGCTGTTAACGAGGGTATCAAGAGAGTTCAGGATGCGTCCGCAAGCGAAATGTCGGCGCTTGCCGCTAAGTACGGCATTCCCGACGGAGCGTTCTGATCATGTCCGAAAGTATAAAGTCGCTCGAGCTTCTTGCCGAACAGTTCGGCAAGCTCGGGGGAGTCGGCAAGCGCACGGCGATGCGTCTTGCCTTTTCGGTCGTTGATATGACCGAGGCTGAGGCGGAGAGATTTGCCGAGGCGATACTTGAAGCCAAGCGAAACATTCATTGCTGTCCTGTCTGTCAGAATCTGACCGATCTTGAGGTCTGCCCGATCTGCTCGGATACGACGCGCGACCGCTCGACGATCTGCGTTGTTGCCGATACGCGTTCGCTGATGGCGATCGAGAAGGTCCGCGAATACGGCGGAGTTTATCACGTGCTCCACGGAATGCTCTCGCCTATGCAGAATATCACGCCCGACGACATCAAGCTCCGCGAGCTGATCGAGAGAGTTGCTTCGGAGGATATCCGCGAGGTCATCATTGCGACCAACCCGACAACCGAGGGCGAGGCGACCGCGATGTATATCTCCCGACTCCTCAAGCCCGCGGGAATCAAGGTCACGAGGATCGCAAACGGCATCCCAGTTGGCGGTGAGCTGGAGTTTGCGGATGCGCATACGTTGGCTTGTGCTTTCGATGGTCGCAAGGAGTATTGATCTGCCTTCGGCAGAATGATGATCTCGCTACGCGAGAATGATGATCCGCCAAAGGCGGAATTAAGGTGAAAATCCGCGCTTCTTGCGCGGATTTTTTCATTTTTATATATTGACAAGCGTTTTTGTATATGATATACTGAAGATGATCAAAATCGGAGGTGGAATAATGAGAAGAATCAAAACGGTCTTATTGCTCTTATTTACAATAATTACGCTCTTTTTCGTTGCTTGCGCCCCCGAGGAGGGAGCGGAGTCCGAGTCGGGCGCGGAGGATGCTCCGACCACGGTTGCGGGCGAAGATGCGATTGCCGATGAATTCAAGCAGCTGAACGAAAAGGCGAAGGCTTATATCGTCCAAGAATACGGAAAAAGCGCGCTGAAGCTTGTGTCGTTTAAATCGGCTGAAGTCATAGACAATCCAAGACACAAAAACAACGGATCGCCAAAGCTTGTTTACCGGATCGACGTTTACGGCTACGGTTGGGGAAGATTGGAATTCACCTTTGATGCGGAGGGCGAGATATTACGTCATTCTGAAATGAATGAAGAGCCGCTTCTTTACAGCCATCTGCTGACCGAGGAGATGCTCGACGAAGCCGCCGCAAAGATATCCGAAGAAGCGGGCGAGTCCCTTGAGAAAAAGGAGTACTATTTCCGTATCGACGACGGTAAATATCTTTGCCTCAGCGCCGAGATCATCGTCGAGTTTGACAGGGTCGAAGAAGACGGAAGTGTAACGCACGACCATAAGCACGTCTTTTATAACGAAAGACTGACGATCCTGACCGAAGATCTTTTCGGGGTGTTTGATTAATATAAAAGGGGTTGACTCATTTAGTTAGTAAATTAGAGTAATTTTTGCGGAAAACATACACCATCACCTTCAGCCCAAAGCTTTACTTCAAGTTCTGAAAAGACGCAATCGCGTTCTCCTTCCACCGTCGTCAAGCGACGGTCCCCCTCCCTCCCGGAGGGAGGCTAAAAGTTTGCGCAAATCCTTTCGTGAGTACAGCGAACATCGTATTGAAATAAACTATAAAAAGTCAAATAGGAATATTTTATTTGAATCAATTTGCACTCATAACAGAGCTTTTGTAAACTTTTTCAATAAAATATTCCTTTTTGCTATGAAAAATTATATATCGGAATGATATTCGCTGTACAAGCAAAATGAGACCGCTATCCACTTTACCTTCCCCGGTGGGGAAGGGGGACGTGAGAACGGTGTGATGAGATCCTTGCTACGCAAGGGGAAGAGACGGAGATACTGTGTTAGTACCAAAAGAAATTACGAGTTGTGTTTCTCTTGGTCATTATCAGCTAAATCCTTCATTTATTCGAACAATTAGCCCACATAAAAGGCTGATCCATTGTTTTGTCAATGAATCAGCCCTTTTCGTTTTTGTAAGTTAATCAAGCGTTATCGGATCATTGACGTTTATGACGTCGCTCTTCTTAACGCTTATTGTAAAGCTTTGAGTCTTTAGATCTGCGGTTCCGAATCCTCCGGGTTCTACTGTCTTTACGGCAACGTAAACCTTGTCTCTCGAGGTATATACGTTATTGATGCTCAAATTTATTGATCCGGATCCGCGCATGATTATCCTTGTAATGATCAGCGCATTCTCGCTAAAGAAGGCTTCATCATAGAGCGCTCTTTGTGTTTCAAGCAATTCAAGGTAATAATCGATTTTATATATGCTTTTCATCAGATCAATATAGGCGTCGTATTCTTCCTTTGATTTGATTATAATATCTTCGTTGTCTTGAGAAACGAGGATGGGCGAGAGTACAGTGTATTCTATTGCCACGGCATCCTTGCAATGATATTCGATATTCGGAATATAGGCAAGCATAAAGCCGCCTTCAACGCCCGTGCTCAGTTTTTCTATCAAAGGCTCGGTGTTTTTGATCTCTTCTAACCTATCGCAAGCCTCTTGCGTAAAATCATCCATAGAGAATCTGATCATTATCATTTTGATGGAGTTGAGCGGGTTGATAGTAGCCCGGGGGAAGAGATCCCTCATGTTGTGCTGTGCAATGACGGAATCGGCAACGTTCTTTTCCGTCAATATGTAATAGCATACGACAAATGCCTCGCCATCCGATTCATTAAAATACAGCCTATCGGGGTGCTCTTTGCTTTTTTTATCGAGAGAAGCCTCTATTGATTTTTTCCAATCGAGGATGAACTGAGCTGCGTCGATAGGTTCACTATCTGTTTGTTTTGCGGTGTTGGGGATAAACTGAGTGGAGTCGGGAGCTTCATAGCGTGTTACTTCATCGGTATGCTCAGGAGAGCTGCTGCTGCAAGAAATGCAGGATAAGACGGTGAGTATGCACAGAAATAATAAAAACAGCCTTTTCATGTTTACCTCCAATTTTTGATGTTTGATGTTGTTATCTGCTTATTTCTTCGGCTCAACGATATTATTAGTGATCGCGGTACCGAGGGTGTAGGGAAGCGGGATGGTTACGGTATTTCCCTGCCAGCCTGCTACGTAGAGCTCGGCGTAGTTCGGGTTCTTGCCCTCGAGGAGGACGTGGTTATAGCTATTTGCGCGGACGGAGGGGAAGTTTCTCGCTCCGATAGGCCAGAGAACGACCGAGGGCTGCATCAGGGTGTATGCCGTCTGCGTTCCGCTGTTCGAGCCGCCCGTGCCGCCGCCGTGGTGTGCTACCTGCATAATGTCGCACTTCATTTCGGTGCCGTAAAGCTTGGTGCAGACGTTGAATGCGTGGCCCGTTGCGTCACCCGTGATGATCGCGATGGTCTCCTTACCCGAGGCATCGGGGGTCTTCGAGCGGAAGACGATAGAGGAGGTATTGAATGCGTTTGCAACCTTGGGAAGGTAGGATTCGATCGTGTAGAGGAATTCAAAGGCGGTGTCGCCGAACCACCAGACCTGACCGACGTGCGGAACGACGTAATCAACGCCGATCTCCTTGGCAACGCTGACGGTCTTGTTGTAGTTCTTGTAGAGACCCGATGCAAAGCTCGAGGTCGTTGCCTTGGCAACCTCAAATGCCTCTTCGGGCCAGAAATTGACCATAATGCGCTCGAAATTGAACTTTGTGAACTGCTTGTATTCGTTCATCAGGGTTCCGAAGTGGTCGGTGTGGGGGTGCGAGATGATCCAAGCCGCGATGGTGATGTCCTTGTCGGTCTTGGCGTAGTCCTTGGACTGCTCGCGGAGAGCCTTGATGATATTTGCGGCGTAAATGCCCGAGTTTCCGTGGTGACCTCCGTCAACGATGACGAAGCTACCGTCCGAGAGGCGGTAGATGATGCACATACCGTTCTGCTGAACGTCGCCGTTATAGATGCCCTCAACGCCGATCATGCTGACCTGCGAGGTCGTTACGGGAGGTTCATTGCTCTTGAGTGTCTGGAGAGTATAGTCCGCGTACTCCTCAATGATGACGCGGACTTCTTTGTCTGCCTTGTAAAAGCCTGCGTTTACGGTGTATTTATCGGTGTAAAGGGTGGCAAAGAGGTTGCCGACGATATCGTTTGTCGCGTGGGTCTTGTAGCCCGCATCTGCAAGCTTTTTGAGGTATGCGTTGTATGCAGTCTCATCGGTATCGCCGATGATAACGCCCATACAGCCGTCACCCATATCGGTTACGCTCGAGAATTTGCCGCCATCATAAATGGGGAGCGATGCCGTCATCGGCTCGATGGTATTTACGATATTGATCGCCTCGGCGGGGATGGAGACGGTATATGTGCCGTCATCGTTCTGCGTTGTATTAGCGCGGAACATCGACGTGAACTGACCGAGAGCCTTTGTGTAGCCCTCGTCGGTATGAGAGTAGATAACGATCTTGTTTCCGATCGCCTTGACGGCATACTGACCGTATGTGAGCGAGGATACTACCTCCTCGGTCTCGGGATATCCAGTGTAGCCGACGAGGATCTCGAAGGCCTCGCTGTCATAGGACTGACCGTCCTTGATCCAGTCATCGCCAAGCTCGAGCGATACGCCCGTGGAGTTATTGATCATCTTGCGGAGGTCAATGGCAACTCTTACGGGAAGCTCCTCGGTTTCGAGGTTGGCGGGACGGACTATACTGAAGCTCGGCTGTCCTGCGGAAACGATGGTGTATTCCGTGATCGCCGCCGCAGGTGCTTCGGTATCCGAGACTTCGGGGGCATCGGTGGATATCGGGGGCTCGCTGAGGTCGGGACTGTCTGTGGGCGCGCATCCGACGAAGATCGCCGTCAGCAGCAATATAAGCATAAGCGCGAGGGAGAGAAGTTTGATGTTTTTCATAATCTGTTCTCCTGAAATAATCTGATTTAGTTCTTTGTTTCAACAACCTTGTTGAGGATTGCCGTTCCGTTTGTGTAGGGGAGGGGAAGAGTTACCGAATTGCCTTGCCAGCCTGCTATATAGAGCTCGAGAAATTCGGGATTTTGCGCCTCGAAGAGCGCGTGGTTGAAGCTTGCAACGTAGTCGTCGTTTGCGGCGTTGTATCTGTGCATTCCGAGGGGCCAGAGGACGACCGAGGGCTTGATCATTGCATATGCCGCGCTGATCTTGTTCTCCGAGCCGCCGTTGCCGAGGCCGTGGTGGGTGACCTGAACGATATCGCTCTTGATGTAACTTCCGAAGGTCTTGGTGCAGAGCTCGAGTGCCTCGCCGGTTGCGTCGCCGGGGATGAAGGTGGTAGACTGCTTGCCCGAGGGATCTGTCGTGGTCGTGCGGAATACGAGGGACGAGGTGTTGTAGACCACTGCCATACGGGGCAGGAAGCTTTCGATGGTGTAGAGGAATTCAAATTCGGTGTCGCCGAAGTGCCAGACCTGACCGACGTGCGGTACGACGTAATCCGCCTTGAGCGCATCGGCTACGCTGCGTGTACTTGTGTGGCTCGAGAAGCTGCCCGAGAAATTGGATTGGACGTTTTTGTTCTTTTCAAATGCCGAGGAGGGCCAGAAATTGGTCATAATTCTCTCGACGGTGAAATCTGCAAAACGCTTGTACTCCTTGACGAGAGTGCCCGAGTGGTCGCCGTGCGGGTGGGTGATGATCCAGGCGGCGATGCGGATGTCCTTGTAGGATTTCACGTAATCCTTCGACTGCTCGCGGAGTGCCTCAACGATATTGACGGCGTAGATCGCGGCGTTGGCAGAATGGCCGCCGTCGACGATGACGAAGCTACCGTCCGAGAGGCGGTAGATCAGCGAAAGACCGTTGTTCTGATAGTTGCCGTTGTAGATGCCTTCAACGCCGAGCATCGTAAGCTGTGTGGTGGTAACGGGCGCGGCATCGACCTTCTTTGTCGGAAGGGTATCGTCCTCGTAGGGCTCGATGATGACGCGGACCTCGTTTATGTTGTTGTAAAAGCCTGCGTTTACGGTGTAGTTGTCGTTATAGAGGATCGTGAATTGGCTTCCGACGATCTCGTTTGTCGAATAGGTGGTGTAGCCGCCGTCCGAGAGAAGCTTGACGTAGGAATCATACTGCTCGGCGGTGGTGTCCTCGATGATGAGACCGTAGCAATCGTCGCCCATATCGGTGACATTCGAGAAGACGCCGCCCTCGTACATGGGAAGGGTGGAGATCATCTCGTCGACGGTGCCGACAGCGTCGAGCGATGCAGATGCGATCTTGATCGTCTTTGTTCCGTCAGCCTCTGTTGTTACCGCGTTCTTGAGAATGTATGTGAGCTTGCCGACAGCCTTATCGTAGCCCTTTTCCGAGTAGGAGAAGACGACGATCTTGTTTCCGATCGCCTTGACCGCGTACTGACCGTAGGAGATCGAAGCGGCGACCTCTGCGGTCTCGGGGTATCCCGTGTAGCCGACGAGGATCTCGAAGGTGCTCTTGTCGTATTCGGTGCCGGGGGTTATCCAGTCGTCAACGAGCTTGAGAGAGACGTCGGTCTGATCGGTCAGAGCCTTCTTGATGCTCAGAGCAGCCTGCACGGGAATATCCTCCGATTCGAGCTCGGCGGGGCGAACTATTCTGAATGCGGATTCGCCGCCCGAGACGATAGTGTACTCCTCGGGAGTGGCGGTTCCCTGTTCGGCTTCGGGCTCGGTCTCGCTTACGTTATCCGAGACGGGAGCGGATGTGTCCTCGGGATCGCTCGGGGTACAGCCCGAAAAGACAACCGCAAGTGCCGCGAGAAGCAACAGTAAAATCAAAAGCAGTCTGAAGTTTGTTTTCATACGGATTTCTCCTTGATTTGTGGATTCTTATTATATTGTAGCACAAAACATAATGTTTGTCAATAAAACAGAACCGAATCGTATGCCACGATTCGGTTCTTTATAAGATATTTAAGGCTCAAGTACCTCGCTCAGTATTGCACTGCCGAGGGTATAGGGAAGCGGGAGCGTGACCGCGTTGCCCTGCCATCCCGCTACGTAGAGCTCCTTGTAGTTGGGATTGCGGTGGCTTGTAAGTATTTGGTTCCATGCCTTTTTTGCCTTGTCGGCGTAGTTGTGCGTTCCCGCGGGCCAAATAATGACCGAAGGCCTCATATATGAGTAAGCGTCATAGGTCTGCTTGTCAGCTCCGCCCGTGCTCGCACCGTGATGCGCTACCTGAACGATATCCGAAGCGAGTGCCTTGCCGTACATTGTGTTGCAGATCTCAAAGGCGTGTCCCGTTGCGTCACCCGTAACCATGACCGTGGTGCTCTTACCGGAGGCATCCGTCGTGGTCGTCCGGATAACGAGCGAGCAGGTGTTGAAGCCCGCGGCTACCTTCGGAAGATAGCTTTCGATGGTGTAGAGGATCTCAAACGCCGTGTCGCCGTACCAATAGACCTGACCGACGTGGGGGTTAATGAAGTCGGCTCCTATCTCCGCAGCGATATCGCGTGAGCGGAGATAACCCTTCCAGGTGCCGGACGCGAAGCTTGAGCTTGCATTCTTGGATTCGAGGAAGTCCTCCTCGTTCCAGAAGCTGCACATAATGCTATCAAAGGTGAAGGCTGTAAATCTCTTGTATTCCTGAAGGAAGGTTCCGTGGTGGTCGGTATGCGGATGGGTGATTATCCAGCAGGCGATACGGATGTCCTTATCGGTCTTGGCGTAATCCGCGGACTGCGCGCGAAGCTCTTTGACGATATTGTTGGCGTAAATTGCGGAATTACCGACGTGACCGCCGTCGATGACGATGAAGCTTCCGTCCGAGAGGCGGTAGATCAGGCACATTCCGTTGTTCTGATAGCCACCGTTGTATTTGCCGTCGACTCCGAGCATTGTGATCTGCGAGGTCGTTACGGGCGCGGCATCCGATCTGAGGGGCGCGAGGGTATCGTCCTCGTAAGCCTCGATGATGATGCGCGCCTCGCCGAGATTGTTGTAGTATCCCGCATTCAGAGTGAATTCCTCGGTATAGACGGTTGCGAAATACGATCCCGCGATCTCGTTGGTCGCGTGAGTCTTGTAGCCGCTTTCGGCAAGCACGTCAAGGTATTTCTTGTATTCGTCGGGAGTGGTATCCTCGATGATGATACCGTAGGCTCCCTCGCTCATATCAAGCGCAAGGAAACTCGAGCCGCCGTCGTATACGGGAATGGCGGATGCCATTTTTTCGCCCGCGAAGACCTTGTTGAGATGATCCGCGCTGACTCGGACGCTCTTTGTTCCGTCATCGTTATCGGTTGCTCCGCCGAAGAAGAGGGAAGCCATACGGTTTACTGCCGAGGTGTATCCTTCGTCGGAATGTGAGATAACTACGATCTTGTTGCCGACCGTACGGATGATGTAATTGCCGTAGGTAAGATCGGGCGCGACCTCGGCGGTCTCGGGATATGACGTGTGACCAACGAGGATCTCGAGGGCTTCGCTGTTATGGCTCTTGCCCTCCCCGAGCCAATCGTCGCCGATATCGGGAGCGGAGGTAGTGAAGCGCTCGAGCGATTTTCTGATATTCATCGCCGCTTTCACAGCTGCGCTGTCCGCAGGCATGTCCGCGGGGTATACGATCTTATACGAGCAAACACCGCCCGAAACGATATCGTAGAATTCGGGCGCGGGAGGCTCGGTCTCGGCTTCGGATCCGATTCCTTCGGTTGCATTTTCCGAGCTTTGCGGGTTATCCGTAAGCTCTCCCTCTCCCCCGTCGGAACACGAGACAAAGAAAACGGTGATTGCCAAAAGAAGCGAAAGAAGAAATGCGATTTTCTTAAAATATGTATTATCCATAATGCTCTCCAATAAACAGATTCAAAGGTCTTTTTTGATGTCTTCCTCAGTGAGCTTTGAAGTAATAATCAGCTTATGATGTAGCTTTGCCAGGTCATTTCTGGATTCTTCCTCCGAGCTGTTGCTTGAGCGGAAGCCCTCGGTACGCATATAAGCATTCCAACGAATGTGCTCGGACGAGGCGTCGTGTCCGACATTCAGCTTATCACGCATACGGTCATAAATAACCCGCGCTATCGAGGAACGGTAATTATACTCATATTGCCAATAATCCTTTTCCTCTCTTCCCTCATATTTCATATGCTCCGCAAGTCCCGCGATTTCAAGTTCGGAGTTTATCAAGGTATTCTCCGAATAGAATTGCTCAAGATCGCCGATCATATGGAGGCGGTAATGCTGATTTCTGTGGTTCTTTACCCCCTTGGAATTCTCGGGGTCGGGATCGTTTTCCCATTTTTCTCCCATAAGCTTTCTGATTCCCGAATTCAGGATCACGGTTTCGATGTCGGGCTCACGCTCTTTCGACATATTGTACATTCTTGCGTATTCCGATCTGATCCTTGATGAAACCGAAAGATTGATCTCATCACCGCCGAGAGAAACAAAAACGAATGTCGCATCGCGGATCTTTTCGAGCTCTGATATGAAATCGTCACAGGTGATGTCGATTTCATCGTGGATCGTGATTGAATATCTGCTCTCCCCGGGTATGACCTTACCGTTGAGACTGTCATCCATAAGCTCGGGGCAGATGCTTCTGAACCTTTCGGCAGCATGCTTGTCCTGCTCGAAGACGTTGATCTTGATGCTGTATCCCTCGAGCTGACAGAACCACGTCAGCGCCTTAAGCATTTCTTTGCCGTATTTTCCGAGACCGACTATAACAGCGGAGATCAGCTTTGTGCCGTCGGGCTGAAGCCTTGCGTTTTTGAAAAGCCGAGTACCGTTCAGGTCGAGATCGTGGTAGATCAAGGATTGAATATCGTTGACTCGGATCGCTTTCATATTCCGCACTTCTTTAGCGGCGCGAAGAAGCTCGCTTCTCTTGCTGTCGGAGAAGATTCGCAGCTCGACCGTCTTGTAATCGTATTCGTTGAGTATGCCCTCAGCGTGGAGGATCTTCTTTTCTTCATCGTCCGAGATAAGATAGAAATTGATCCTTCTCTTTGAAGAAGAGGACGTGAATCTTATCGAACCGATCTCCTTTGAGAAGATAATCGCCCCGAGTTCCCTTGCATCCTCTGCGAGCTCCACGGTCTTACTACCCGGCTTTTCGGAAACATCGGTAAAAACTACAGCTATATTATAAAACCACCAAAACTTGTGATTTGTTCGGTAAGACGCGACTATGCTTCTTGCCAAAGCCAGCGAGCGATCGTTCAGCTCGGAAAAGACATGTGTATGTCTGTAGAAGGGGTATCGGTATCTGACATATGCAGATGCGTTCTTGAAAAAAGAAAGAATAACTCCGACAGTTAGCAGGGGCGCAAAGAAGCAAAGAAAAGCTCCGAGAACCGTATCAAGTATCCGCACCGAATCGGGCAGATCCTTAATTGAGTCCAAAACGTCCCAATAGCCGCCGTCGAACGCAAAAAGGCGTATAGAATGCTGCATCGCCAGAAGCGCAGACTTTACCCAGTCGAGCCATCCGAGCGATTGCGGAAAGCTCTTCGCGTAAAGAGGGCAAAGCAGCGTGAATGAAGACAGGAAGGTTCCGAAGATCAGGATCCTCTTAGGCGTCATCAGACGCTTTTTCTTGTATCGGAGATTTTTAACGGTAAAAGCAGCTAACAGAGCAATAA
The DNA here is from genome assembly GCA_045632925.1 of Eubacteriales bacterium. Taxonomy (GTDB): domain Bacteria; phylum Bacillota; class Clostridia; order Oscillospirales; family CAG-272; genus CAG-390. The sequence continues at coordinate 74,143 of JAZQXP010000052.1, forward strand.
CTATGATCAGCAGCGATATCCCCCACCAGACGTACCAGTTCATTTTTCCCTCCTCGATTTAGTCCTTGACAATTTTGTATCCAAGCTTTATGATGAGTTTGAGAGTTTCCGCGGATGTGCTTCTGTCGTATTCCTTTTCAGATTCGGATAGTTCCTCATAAGGCATAAGGCAGGGATGAAGCTTCTTTTCATCGTCGCGGTGATCGCCGTAACGCCAACCGTCTTTGATACGGGTCACGGACCAAACCTCGTGAGTATTTTTTGCCAGAAGCTCGCTGAGCTGTGCGATGTCATCGTTAAGAATAACGTCGCTTGTATCTATAGGTTGCGGTTTGTACATAAGACACCTCCGTGTTATATCATTATTATAATTATACCAAAATGCACTCCCGATTGTCAACAATATTTGCAATATGGCGCGACAAAAAAATATTTTTTTGAAAAAAGTGATGACAAGAGCGAAAGTTTATGATACAATATAGGTAGAAAATAATCTATCCGAAAGGAGAAGACTATATGGAAGAAATGATCATCATGACTCCCGAGGGCAAGATCGATAACAAAGAGCCCGAGACGAGGACGCCCGTGGTGTCTGTCAGACATCTGCATTTCTCGTACGGCGCGCGTCTTGTGCTCAAGGACATTGATTTCGATCTCTACCCCGGCGAGATCTTCGGATTCCTCGGACCGAACGGCTCGGGCAAGACCACGACGATCAAGCTGATGCTCGGACTCCTCCCGATCAATTCGGGCAGGATAACCATATGCGGCAAGGATGTCGGAAACGAATTCGAGGCGGCTCTTGCAAACGTCGGCGGCATCGTCGAGAACCCCGAGATGTATACCTATCTTACGGGCAGACAGAACCTCGAGCTCTTCCGCAGAATGTTCGATTCGGTGGAGAAGGAGCGCATCGACGAGGTCGCACGCATCGTCGGGATCGCCGAAAGACTTAACGACAAGGTGTCAAAGTATTCGCTCGGTATGCGCCAGAGGCTCGGAATCGCGCAGGCTCTGCTTGCCGAACCGAAGGTTCTCGTTCTCGACGAGCCTACAAACGGACTCGATCCGATGGGAATAAAGGACCTTCGCGATCTGCTCAAGAAGCTTGCGGCGGAGAATGGCGTTTCGGTATTCGTATCGAGCCATCAGCTTGCCGAGCTCGATCTTATGTGCGACCGCGTTGCCGTGATCAATTCGGGCAGCATACTCCGCACTCTCACGATCGACGAGATCAGAAATCCCGCCGAGGACGGAAGAGTTGAGGTCGTCATCGACATCGCACCCGAATCGGCTTCACTCATTCCCGAGGGCTGTCCGCTCACTCTTTCCGAAGGAAAGCTTACGGGTTCGCTCCGGGAGGATGAGATCCCCGCGATCATATCCTCGCTTGCGATAGCGGGCGTACAGATCATGGGCGTAAATCAGAAGAAACGCTCGCTCGAGGACGTTTTCCTTGAGCTGACGAGAACGACGTCGACCGTCCCGACGGTTCCGACGATGTCTGCCGTCAAGCCTGCCGGGGAATACGTTCCCGCCGCACCCAAGGAGGAAGACTCCGAGGAAAATAAGGAAGGAGGCGGCGAGCAATGAAGAAATTCGTAAATCTTGTCAAGAATGAATCGCTCAAGCTCTGGGGGCAGACGAGCTTCCGTGTGCTTGCGATAATCATTGCGGTCTTCCTCGTCCTGACTCCTCTCTTCAATTTCCTGCTCTACGAGGTTCTCGGATCCTTCAATTTCGGTTTCGATTACGAGGATTATCTCGATGACGCCGCAGAGGCAAGAGAGGCGGGCGATGAGCTTGAAGCCGTCGAGTACGAAACACTCTACGAGGCGGAAAAATATTTTGCCGACAAGGGCTTTGACGGAAACAGCGCGGAGTATTCGATCTATTTTATGGAATACGAGGCTCTGATGCTTGCAAGATCGTCGCTTAAACTCCTCTCGGAGGGTAAATTCACAGCCGAGGAGCTCAACGATTCATATTATACCTCGCTCGACCAGGTCTATCTCTTCCTCGTTGACTACGGACTCTACGACGACACCGACGCGCAGGGATATTATCAGTACAACGTCATGTCCGTCGTCAAGAACGCGATCGACGAGCGCGGAGTCGACGGCATTATGATCGCTGTCGAGACCGAGCTTACGAATCTGCGCTTCAATATCGAGAATTTCAGTATGAAGTTCTATTACGAGCAGATGCTTGCCTCGGCTGTCGATACCAAGGAGTCGGCAAAATCGGAGCTCGAGATTGCAAGATCGCGCCTCGAGACAGATCTTCCCGAGGCTGACAAAGCTTATTACGAAGTATACCTTACCTACTGCGAGGACGTTATCGTCATCGCTGAGGGATATGAAAAGGCGATCGGACTCGTTGCCGAACGTGATTGCGAATTCGGCAGTTGGGAGTATCTGACGGTCGCCGATCTCGCTTACAATGCCGTAAGCACGGCGCAGTATTGCTATCCGATGACGGAGAGCGAATTCAGCGAAAGCTACTACACCTATCAGTACGACGATACCTCGGAGTATTCCGAGGATATGGCAAAGGAGCGGCAGGTAGCCCTCGAGGCACTTGATTACGCTCTCTACAGCCTTGAAAATTCGATTCCGCTTCCGCAGATGCTCGAGACCACATCGACGAAGACTATGATAACCGATCAGTTCCGCTCATTTGCGGGAATGCTCGCGATCCTCTTCATCTGCTACGGCGGCGTCACAATGGCGCACGAATATTCCTCGGGCACGATCAGACTGCTTCTCATCAAGCCGCGCTCGAGAACGAAGATCATCGGCTCGAAGCTCGTTTGCCTCGCGTTTTGGTGGCTTGCGGCGTCCCTCATCGCGGTCATAGTTCTGACCCTCGAGAATATTCTCGTGTTCGGAGTCACCGATGCCTTTGTTCCGGATCTTAAAGCAATGAAGAACGGTATCGCGGAGATCCCCTCTATCCTCGGACTTCTCGGCGTATTCGGCGAGGAATTCCTTATGGCGATGCTCTACGTCACACTTGCGCTTCTCTTTGCGGTGATGACGAGGAAAGCGGCACTTTCTATCCTCTTCCCGATGCTCGTAAGCTTCGGCGCATCGATCGCGCAGGGAATCGCCTTCGCGCTCTACGAGGAGGGCTTGACCTTCGCGGCGTACACTCCCTTCTTCTACCTCGATTTCTCATTCCTGCATTCCACAGCCGTCGATTACTTTGCATACGGCACGGAGCTTCTCGGAACCTCGCTTACCGTGACCTCTGCGGATATAATCCTCGGTAAGCACGCAAGCATCCTTATAGGAATCGCAATGATTTCGGTGCTCGTCGGAATCTTCTCTGCAATTTCGGTTGCAACCTTCCGTAAACAAAAAATTTAATTATTTTACTATAAAGGAGTAAATTAAAATGGCATTCAATCTTATGAAAGACGCTTCCGAGCGCATCATCGTTGCCGCACATCGCGGCGAGTGCGGAGGTAACATCCCCTGCAACACCATGGCTGCATACGAGATCGCAGTACGCCACGGCGCGGACATGATCGAGGTCGATCTCAATAAGTCGGCTGACGGCACCCTCTGGATCCTCCATCCCAAGATGGAGTACCGCCACCTCAACTACCTCGGCACCGAGGGCAAGGTTTCCCTCCCTCAGCTCACCGACGAGGAGATCCGCAAGCTCCGTTACGTTAACTACGACCGCGACTACACTCAGTTCGGCCTTTGCACCTTTGATGAGGTGCTTGATGCATTCAAGGGCAGATGCTACATAAACGTTGACAAGTTCTGGGATCATCCCAAGGAGATCTCCGATGCTATCCGCGCACACGGAATGCTCGATCAGATCGTTGTTAAGTCCTCGCCGAAGACCGAGATCCTTGATATCGTTGAGGAATACGCTCCCGAGGTCTACTACCTCCCGATCGTAAGAAAGGACGACGGCGTCCACGAGGAAATGATGCGCCGTAATATCAACTACGTCGGCTGTGAGGTCGTCTTCACCGACGAAAACGAGGGCGTAGGCTCCACCGAGTTCATCGATAAGCTCCACGCAGACAACAAGCTCGTCTGGGCAAACGCTATCATTTACAACTACAAGTCCCAGCTCGCAGCGGGACATTCCGACGATACCTCCTTCACCATCTCGCCCGAGTACGGCTGGGGCTGGCTTGCAGACCGCGGATACGACATCATCCAGACCGACTGGACTCTCGCGATGTGCACCTACCTCAACGAGACCGGCAAGAGATTCAAGAAATAATGGCGGCAAAGATTCAACTCAATCCCGACGCGGAGATGGTAAAGATCGTCCGCGAGGGACTTAAGCAGCGCGGGGGCTATTGCCCCTGCCGCCGCGAGCAGAGTGAGGACACCAAATGCATCTGCCGCGAGTTCCGCGAGCAGATGGCTGATCCCGAATTCGAGGGATTTTGTCATTGTATGCTCTATTATAAGCCGAAAGGATAATAAGATGGAAGTTAAAATCACACTCGAAAACTTCGACGAAGAGGTTCTGAAATCCGATATCCCCGTGATCGTCGATTTCTACGCCGATTGGTGCGGACCCTGCAAGATGCTCGCGCCCGAGCTTGAGGCAGTTGCAAAGGAGCTCGAAGGCAAGGTCAAGATCGGCAAGATCAACGTCGATGAGCAGGGCGAGCTTGCAAACGCGTTTGGGGTCAACGCCATCCCCGCCGTCATCGTCTTCAAGAACGGACAGGAGACCGCGAAGAACGTGGGATACTGTAAGAAGGATAAACTGATTGCGTTGATTGGACAGTAAAAGTGCAGAGTGCAGAATGCAGAATGCAGAGTTAAGGAAAATTTCCGAGCGAGCTCGGAAATCAGAAGTTAAATAATTATGTTTTGCTTTGACAAACTATTGTTTTGTGATAAACAATAGTTTGGTAAATAAAAAGATACTCGGAAATCTTTGAAGTTATCTTCATTGATTTCCGAGTTTTTTTGTTTTGTTGTTATAGGTTATAGCTTGCCGAAGTTTTATCAAAACCATATTAAACTATCGCACAGATATTTTTCGAGCAACGCGAGAAAAATTACATTAACTCTGCACTCTGCATTCTGCACTCTGCACTTTTTATGCTCTGCCCTCTGCACTTACTTATCGTTCCAGATCGGATTTCCGAGTGCGAGACGGAGACCGCGGTTTACGTCGAAGACCTCGGCGCGGTAGAAGGAGACGGTGGGATCGCAGTCGACAGCGATCGTGATGCCCTCCTCGCAGGAGAATTCAACGCTTTCGACTACGCCCTTGTCGCTGAGAAGCTCGAGACGGTAGCTGTGCTCGGGATTCTTTACGCTCTTGTGGAAGTCGGAGGCGGAAAGAACAAGTCTTTCGCCCTCAAAGGGAAGATGTCCGCCCATACGCGTGTCACCTACGCACATCTTGATCCCGACGGGACCGCAGACAAAGTCGCCCTCTCGGAGATGGGATATATATGAGACGTTCTTGCGCTCTGCGGAGTAGATCGTGGTCAGCGCGCGGTCGGAGCAGCATGCGTGTCCGTCGCCGCCCGCACAGCAATAAAGCCGCTTGCCCTCGGCGAGAATATCGCAGTAAAGGTTGTAGTTGTTTTCGGTATGCTTAGATTCGAGAGAGCGGTAGATGACCTCGATGCCCGTGTAGTCGCGGAACCAGTAGTCGAGGGGATTATCAGAGATCATAAGCTGCTTGGGATGCGGATGAACGAAGAAGCCGCCGAGAGAGAGGACCTTTTCGATCAGCTCGACGAAGCGTTCGCGCTTGAATTTAGGGTATATGAAATGACCCTCCTCGCCGCCCTCGAACTGATATTCGGGGAAGGAGTGGAGAAGCTCCTCGGTCGACTTGGGGCCGGGGAAGATCATATTGTAATGGACCGAATTTTTCTCGCATTCGATATCGGTGATGCCTGTTCCGGGCTCGGTGCCGCCGATGAATACGCCGTCCTCCCATTCGGGAAGATACATATGGCGCACCTGCTTGTGGTCGAGGATAGCGGCAAAATCCATGCCGAAAGCCTCCATCGCGCCCTTCCAATGATCGAGATTTCGCTTGCCGTCGGCTGTTCCGCCCGTGGCGGCGTGGTCGTGGAGCTCACCGAAAAACGCGCGTCTGCCCTCGTAGAGCGCGGCGATATGGGCAATATCCTTTTCTGTTGCAAGCATGGTTTATCCTCCGAAAAATATTTATAAATAGATTATAGCATAATATCGCACCAAAGTCAACAATAACGGTGTTTTTTATATGGTTTTCGTTGACAATTGCGTTGACGTGTGCTATAATGAAATAAAACAAAAAAGGAGTATAAATTATGACTTCACGTTTTTTAAAATTTATTAGCATTATCCTTGCAATCATTATGATGCTATCTGCTTTTACCGCATGTGCCGAAACTGTCGGCGGAGAGGAATCTGCTCCCACAACTACAGCTCCCCAAAATGCAGTTGTCACGACGAGTGAACTGCCTCCCGAGGAGACTATTGCAGGCGATGACGTTCCCGAGCTTGATTTCGGCGGCGAGGATATTGTCATTCTTGGCCGCAACCGCGACTGGGTAATTGATGAAATCGCTGTTGAGGATGAAAACGGTACCGTCATTAACGATGCTGTTTATCGGAGAAATACGCTCGTTTCTGAACGTCTTGACGTTGATATCGTTTATCAGGGTGTAGGTAGTACTACTGCCACCGATAACTATGCGGTTCGCGATGCTCTTCGCTTATATATCGATTCCGGTGCGGAGGATGTAGACCTCGTTTCAAATGCGGCTTACGTTGCCGCTTCCACGCAGGCAGAGGGACTTTACCGCAGTCTTACCGACGTCGAAAACCTTAACCTGTCAAAGCCTTATTGGTCGCAGGGCCTTAACACCGCTATGGATGTTGCGGGCTCGCAGTATCTCTGCTCGGGTGCTGTCTTCCTTTCCTACTATCGCTTTATTTTTGTTACCTTCTTCAATATTGATATGTTCAATGACGCAGGTATCGAGCTTCTTTACGATACCGTTGATAAGGGCGAATGGACGCTTGAAAAGCAATCCGTTCTGGCTAAACAGCTTTACAAGGATAGCAACGGTAACGGCAGTAGCGATGAGGGTGACGTTTTCGGTTTTATGGGTAATCACGATATGATCGGTGTTGATGGCTATTGGGCATCCTTCGAGCTCCCGATCCTTACCAAGAACGAGGATGGATACTACAAGTACGATATCGATATTGAGCGTACTGCCAAGGCTATCGATGCTATTAACGATTTCTTCTGGAATAACGAGGGCGTTATGCGCGTTGCTTATAAGTCGGGCGACACCGAGCAGGATGAGATTGCTCAGCGCTTTGCAAACGAAGAGGCTGCAATGGTAACTCTCCGTCTTATCGAGTGTGAAAACGACCTGGTCGGCATGAATAACTACGGTATCGTTCCGCTTCCCAAGTTTGACGAGAATCAGCAGATCAACCGCTCGGCGATCCATGACTCTTTCTCGGCATTTTCGATTCCCAATTTTAACTTCAGCGATGACGAGCTTGCAATGATCGGTGCTGTTCTTGAGGTAATGGCTTCGCAGAGCTTCAAGAGCATCACTCCCGCATATTATGAGCAGGCTCTCAAGGGTAGATATGCAAATGACCCTCAGTCGGTTGCTATGCTTGACGATATTACCCAGAATGTATGGATAGAAGCGGGCATTCTTAATTGCAACGCTATCGACGCACCGCACAAGACGTTCAGAAATGCTATTAAAAACCACAATACCAATGCAAGTTCTCTCTTAAAACAGACGCAGAGGCTTGTCCAGAAAAAGTTGGACACTCTTAACGAAGATCTCGAAAAGCTTCTCGGCTGATAACAAAAATCCTCCGGCAGATTGCCGGAGGATTTTTTGAGGTAAGAGGGAAGAAGTAAAAAGTGCGGTAGATTTTTGCCGAGGGCAAAAATCTGTATTTTTTAATACATATCCTCTTGATTAGGATTAAATTATATGATATAATATTTATTAAATATAATGCAGAGGTATACTCAAATGAAAATAGACGTTAAAATCAAGCTTACACGCGGGGCGAAGGTGCCCGAATATGCGACCGACGGCTCTGCCGCCGTTGATATCCGCGCGGCTCTCGAGGGCGGAGAAGTTATCATAAATCCCGGCGAGAGAGCGATGATCCCCACGGGAATTGCTATATCGAGCGGACGCGACGACGTTGTCGCTGTCATGGCGGGCAGAAGCGGTCTCGGCGCAAAGCACGGCGTTACCCTTGCAAACGGAATCGGAATCATCGACTCGGATTATCGCGGCGAGCTTCGCGCGACTTTGATAAATAACGGCAACGAGCCTTTTAAGGTATGTGACGGTGACAGAATTGCTCAGCTGATGTTTATGCCCGTTCTTCAGGCGTCCTTCATCGAAGCGGACGAGCTTGACGAGACGGAGCGCGGCACGGGCGGATTCGGCTCGACGGGGGTAAACTGAGATGAAGCTGATTCTTGCATCACAGTCGCCCAGACGCAAAGAGATCCTGAACAGCGTCGGACTGAATTTTGAGGTCATGCCCGTCGATGCTGACGAGAGCCTCCCCGAGGGTATTGAGGCTGCCGACGCGGTCACTCTCCTCGCACGCAGAAAGGCAAAGGCACTTCTCGAGGCTCATCCCGAGCTTTCCGACTGTGTGATTCTTGCCGCTGATACTCTTGTCGAGTGCTTCGGCGAGATCCTTGGCAAGCCCGAAAATAAGGAGGATGCCCGCAGAATGCTTACTATGCTCTGCGGCTGCGGAAGCGCGGTGCATACCGGTGTCTGCATTGCCTACAAGGGAAAATTTGCAACAGCTCTCGAGACCGCGTACGTCACCTTTGACGAAATGAGCGCGGAGGAGATCGAGGATTATATTTCAACCGACGAGCCATATGATAAGGCGGGCGGTTACGCCGTGCAGGGACGTGCGGCACTCTACATTGCGGGAGTTACGGGCGACTGGTATTCGGTCGTCGGACTTCCCATCCATGCGGTGAAGAATCTTCTCGACGAGGAGTTCGGCATCCGCGTCAAGGATATTGATTAAGGAGATAAGATGTCAAAGCATTTGGGAATAGACCTGGGTACTGCCAATACCCTGGTATACATGAAGGGTAAGGGAATAGTCCTGCGTGAGCCGTCGGTCGTGGCGGTCGATCAGGTGCGCAAGAGAGTTGTTGCGGTCGGCAGCGAGGCAAAGCGCATGATCGGCAAGACTCCCGGCAATATTGTGGCACAGAGACCGCTTAAGGACGGCGTAATTGCCGATTTTGATAAGACGGCAAGCATGCTTCATTCCTTCTTCTCGAAGGTTTCCGCGGGCGGAGTTCTCTCGCGTCCGACGGTTATGATCTGCATTCCCTACGGTGTCACCGAGGTTGAACGCCGTGCGGTTGAGGACGCGACCTTCGAGGCGGGAGCAAAGAGCGTTGCGCTGATCGAAGAGCCCATCGCATCTGCGATCGGCTCGGGACTCAAGATCGCGGGCGCGCGCGGCTCGATGATCGTCGATATCGGAGGCGGAACGACCGAGGTGGCTGTCATAAGCCTTGGCGGAATCGTAATTTCGCACAGCCTGCGAACTGCGGGCAACGTTCTCGACGAGTCGATCGTGCAGTATATGAAGCGCGAGCATAAGATACTGATCGGAGACGGCACCGCAGAGGCACTCAAGAAGGATATCGGATCGGTTCATCCCTCTATGGATCGCGGCGAGCGCGAGATCAGAGGACGTAACCTCCGCACCGGACTTCCCGCGGTCATTACCGTGACCTCGGCGCAGGTCAGAGAGGCTATGCGCGAGTCGGTAGATCAGATCATCGACACGATCAGACTTGCTCTCGAGAATACACCGCCCGAGCTTTCAGCCGATATCTTTGATTTCGGCATTATGCTTGCGGGAGGTGGCGCGCTTCTCGGAGGTCTGCCCGCGCTTATCACCGAGCGCACGGGCGTCCGCGTTACGGTTGCCAAGAGACCGCTTGACAGCGTTGCTCTCGGCATCGGACGTGTTATCGAAGGAAACTACAGCGGCGTGGCTAAATACCGCGCGAGATAATTTTTTAGATTTCAAGGAACGTTGATATGGGATTCATTCTGAAGCTGATAAAGAGCAGATTTTTCATAATATCGCTTGCGGTTGCGCTGCTTTTGTCGATCGTGCCGGGTGTACTCTGCGCGATGGGGCAGGGCTCCTATATCCGTTCCGCGATCGTAACTGTGGCAACACCCTTCAGATGGGCGTTCACCAAGGTTGGCGAGGGACTTTCGGGCTTTTCGATGTATTTCCGCACGCTTGAGGAGCTGCGCGACGAAAACGAAGCGCTCCGAGCAGAGCTTGAGGGATACAAGAACCTCGTCTACGATGCCGAGCTTATCGGGGAAGAGAACGAATTCTTAAGCGAATTCCTCGGGATCAAGGAGGAGCACATCGATTTCCTTTTCGAGGATGCGACGGTGGTCGGACGTGAGTCGACGAATTACCGCACGGTCTACACCCTCTCGAAGGGAACGCTCCACGGCATCGAGGTCAATATGCCGATAATCACCGAGGAGGGACTCGTCGGACATATTACCGAGGTCGGAGCTACCTGGTCGAAGGCGGTCCTGATAACCGAGACGGCGACGGCTGTCGGCGGATACATTGAGCGTTCGGGCGTCCTCGGAGTCGTTGAGGGCACCTACGAGCTGAGGACCGAGGGCATGTGCAGGATGGTTTACATCGAGCCCGATTCGGATATCCGAGTCGGAGACAAGGTGCTTTCCTCGGGAATGGGCGGTGTTTATCCGAGAGGAATCCTCATCGGGCGCGTGACCGAGGTCTCGCTCGACGAGAATACACGCACGATGACCGCTCTGATCGAGCCCTCCGCCGATCTTGACTCCATATCCAAGCTGATGATCATCACCGAGTACAGCATCGTCTCCGAGCGGGAGGAATGATATGGAATTCAAGGAACAAAAGCACCACGGGCTCTTTTCCTCCCAGACTATGGGAAGGATCTTGCTCTTTTCGCTTCTCGTGTTTCTCGCGGGAGCACTTCAAAGCTCATTTTTCGCATCCGTCAGCTTCATTCCCGCAACGCCCGATCTGCTCTTGATCTGCGTTATCGGACTTGCGGTTTATGACGGGGAGAGAAGCGGAGCCGCCTCGGGAATCGCGGCGGGCGTTCTTGCCGAGGCTTTCGGCGGTGGCGCGCATATGCTCTTTTTCCCTCTCTTTTATATGCTCTGCGGCTACTTCTTCGGGGTGGTCAGCCGCGTATTTCTGAACAGAAACTTTATTTCGTGGATGCTCTATATCCTGATCGGAACCGCTCTGCGGGCGGGTCTCAGCGTCATCCACGCGATGCTCTCGGAGACCGATATCAACCTTTATCTGATCGTCACCGAGATCGTCATCCCCGAATATTTTCTTACTTTACTTTGCTCAATACCGATGTATTTCCTTGTGAGGGTGACGGTTCGTCCCTTCCACAAGAAGATCGAGATGGAATAATATCCTCACAATAAAAACTTCGTTTTTATTGTGGTATTCACGCGCTTATCGCCGCCGGACAAAATCATTGATTTTGTCCGCTCCCCTCGGCGCGTGGACTCGCTTTGCTCGTCAAGGCGGTGTTTTTTCGGCGGCAAAGCCGCCGAAAAAACGGATTTTTAATTAATTGTTTCTCTGGAAAAAAACGAAAGGAGGCGCGATGTGAATAACCGTCAGAATGAAAGCGTCAATGAGAACGTAAATGAATACGGCAGACGGGAATATCTTTACAGATACATCATCATCGCCGCCTTTTTCATTGTAATTTGTCTGGTTTATTCGGTTTCCGCCCTGCGCATACAGAGCCTTTACGGCGGTCGCGATGATGAGGTCGGAGACAATTACACGACCCGAAAGGTTACGGTCCAAGCCGTCCGCGGCGAGATCTACGACCGAAACGGCAATATCCTCGTCAGCAACGAATATACTTATTCGCTGATATACGACTATTCTGCGACTGCGAAGACGTATGCCGAGCAGAACAGAGATATCCTTGCGATCCTCTCCCTGCTTGAGGGCACCGAATGCCGCGCGGAGAAGCATTGCCCATTCAAGGGCTCCTATCCCGAGATCACCTTTGACGTTGCGGTGCTCAAGAGCTCGACGGTCAAGGCGAGGCTTGCGAGGATCATCGGCGACCACGGACTCCCCGAGGACGCTCCCGCCGCCGATATTGCAAGATCGATCGCGGAAAGGTACGGTATGCTTGAGGAGGGCGAGCCGATCTATTCCCCTGAGGAGATGGCGGAGCTGATCCGCGTCCGCTATGAGATGGAGGCGATCCGATTCTCGGCTGTTGAGCCCTATGTATTCGGCTCGGGGCTTGATATGAGGCTGATAACGGCTGTTCGTGAGCTCGGTCTGCGCGGTGTAGAGATCAAGATCGATTACTCGAGAGTTTACCATTATCCCGGCTATGCCTCGCATATTCTGGGAAGGATCAGCGGTATCCTTGCCGAGGATGCCGAATATTATACCTCGCTCGGCTATCCGATCACGGCAAAGGTCGGTATCAGCGGTTGCGAGCTTGCCTTTGAGGATTATCTCCGCGGAATCGACGGTGAGATGACGATCGTGGAGGACGAATTCGGCAATACAGTCAGCTGTGAGATCACAAAGGAGCCACGCGCGGGCTACGACGTCTATCTGACGATCGATATCTACCTGCAGATGGCAGCCGAGGAGGCTCTGGCAGACAATATTCAGTACGTTGTCGACCGATCGGCTACCATCGAGGGTGATCTTGACGGCGAGGACTGCGACTCGGGCGCGATCGTGGTTCAGACGGCTGAGGGCGGCGAGATCCTTGCCATCGGATCCTATCCCACCTTCGACCTCTCGACCTTCAACAAGGATTTCTCCGAGCTTGTCAACGATCCTCGCAGAGTCTATACGAACCGCGCGCTGATGGGACAGTACCGTCCCGGATCGACCGCAAAGATCGGAATGTCTGTCGCGGCGCTTGCGGAGCCTCTCTATATCGACGGAACGCTCTTTTCGAGCTCGATGAAGATCGATACGAAGGGTATCTACACCTTCTATGAGGACTATCAGCCCGAGTGCTGGCTTTATACCGATTTCCATACCTCGCACGGGGCTATCAATATGGCACGTGCCATCAGCGTTTCCTGCAACTATTTCTACTATGAGATCGGCAGGATCATGGGTATCGAGCGAATCAATAAGTATTTCACCCTCTTCGGAATGGAGCAGCATACGGGAATCGAGCTTGCGGAGAACGTCGGAGTCCTCGGCGACGCCGCGTACAAGCAGACGCTCAATATCCCGATCAACGATAAGGCTTGGATGCCGGGTGACACTCTCCGAAGCTCGATCGGCGTAGGTTACAGCGAGCATACCCCGCTCCAGATATCGAATTACATTTCAATGATCGTCAACGGCGGAACGCGCTATGCCGCGCATCTGCTGAAGGAGGTCAGATCCTTCTCGGGGCAGACGGTATATCTGACCGAGCCCGAGGTGCTCGCCGAGGTCGAGATCGCAAATTCGACCTATTCCTCGATAATCGAGGGCATGCACGGCGTGCTTTCGTCCTCCGCGGACCTTCGCAAGTCCTTCGGAGATTTCCCCGCCGAGATCGGCGCGGGCGGTAAGACCGGTACGGCACAGACAAGCTCGAACACGAGCAATAATGCCGTTTTCGTCTCCTTTGCTCCCCTTGATGATCCCAAAATTGTCGTTGCCTGCGTCCTTGAGCGCGGCGCGAACGGATATAACGCATCTTGGGCGGCAAGAGAGGTGCTTAACAGATATTTTGGTCTGGTAAGCGAAGATAATGAAACAAAAGAGAATTAATATGAAGACAATACGCAAATTGCCGCGAGTTGCGGCACTACACGATCTTTCCTGCTTCGGCAGATGCGCGCTGACGGTCATAATCCCCGCGCTCTCCGCGGCGGGAATCCAGACGATCCCCGTACCGACGGCACTTTTGTCAACGCATACGGGCGGCTTTACCGATATGCATTTCCGTGATCTTGACGACTCGATCGAGGCGATCGGCAAGCATTTTTCCGAGCTTGGTCTCGATCTCGACGCGATCTACACGGGCTTCCTCGGAAGCGAGAAGCAGGTCAAGACTGTGGAGGATTTCATCGACCGTACCGCGGACGCGAACACTCTTATCTTCGTCGATCCCGTTATGGGAGACGATGGCAAGCTTTATTCGGCTTGCTTCCCCGAGCTTGTTTCGGAGATGAAACGCCTTTGCGCGCGGGCGGATATCATAACCCCGAATCTTACCGAGGCTTGCCTTATGACGGATACCGAATATCCCGATCTCTCGGCGTTTACCGCTGATGAAGCCGAAAAAGCTATCGGCGCGATCGCGGATAAGATCAAGGGATTTACAAACGCAGATTGCATCATCACGGGCATTCATTTTGACGGCGGAGTCGGAACATACTGCCTCGGCGCGATGCATTGTGAACGCGCGAGAAGAAATGATTATCCCGGCACGGGCGATCTTTTCGCATCCGTCCTGCTTGCTTACATTCTGAAATCGGGAAAGCCGCACGACGGAGCGACGCTCCGTAAGGGTGCGGAATTCGCATCAAGATTCACCGCCGACGTCATCGACTATTCGCTCGAGAACGGTTCGGATGAACCGAGACGCGACGGAGTGCTTCTCGAGGGATGCCTTGGAAGACTCATCGAGGAGATATGCGAGGCGGAAAATGAATAACTCTATGACGGTCCACGAGGCTCGCGCCGCAGAGCTTTTTATGTCGGGAGCCGTTTGCGCACAGGCGGTTTTTTGTGCCTTCTGCGACCTGCACGGACTCGATTTTGAAACTGCGGCGAGGCTTTCTTCATCGATGGGAGGCGGAGTCGGACGTCTTCGCGAGGTCTGCGGTGCCTTTTCGGGCGCGGCGATGGCGGCGGGTCTGATCTACGGATTCACCGTACCGCCCGAGCGTGGCGAAAAAAGTCTTCATTATAAAAGAATACAGGAGCTTGGCACGCGCTTTTCCGAAAGATGGGGGAGTGTGGTATGCCGCGACATCCTGTCCTCAAGGCTCGGAGCAGATTCGGTATCGAGCGAGCCTATCCCTGATGAGCGAACACCCGAATATTATGCGAAAAGACCCTGCCTCGAGGCTGTAAGGCTCGCGGCAAGGTTGCTCGACGAATATATTGAAAATAACCCGATTAACGGAGGTTTATCATGAAAAAATCGCGTTTTTTGATACTTTTAACTTGTATTCTGGCATTTGTTCTTTTGTTTTCCGCCTGCAATGAGGAGGAAGAGCCGCCCGTAGTGAGCGACGAGAGTACCACGGAGGTTGTCGAGGATACCGAGCCTCTTCCCGTAACTCTGAAATTCAGCGAAAACAAGACTTGTGAGTTCTATATCGTCTATCCGCAGGACTTTGACAGCGATATCAAGGACCTTGCGATCGAGCTTCGCAAACAGATATCCAAGTACGTCGGTGTCGAGCTAAAGATCGTCAGCGACCAGATCATGGATAAGCCTTACGGCGACACGGGCGTCGAGCATCAGTACGAGATCCTGCTCGGCACGACCAATCGCGATGCTTCGAAGAAGGTTACCGAGGGTATGCGCTCGCGCGATTACACGGTCACCTTTGACGGCGACAAGATCGTTCTTGCGGGTATCAATCTCAGTATGGTTGAGAAGGCTTGCGACCGCTTTATTTCCGACGTTCTCATCAAGCAGGGCAAGGCTGATGTGGGTCAGGCTACGATCGAGCTTACCGAAGAGAATAAGTTTTCCTACGTATATGGCAAGTATTCGATAAAATCCTGCACTCTTCTTGGCGCAGACCTTATGGAGTACGATATCGTTTACGCAAAGAACGACGTTTATTCCGCAGAGAGATTCGCGCGACTCTTCCACAATGATCTTTCCAAGTCTGCGGGATACGAGCTCGATCTCAAGTCGGATTCCTCCGCGGGCAGGGACGATGACGGAAGTAAGAAAGAGATCCTCTTCGGCAAGACCACGCACGGCGGCGATACTGTTGAGACCGAACACGGATTTTCCGTACGCGCATCGGGAAGCAAGCTCTATATTTCCGCCGAGTGTATGGAGGGCTACGCCGCGGCTTACAACTATCTGACCGAGACACTCTTCACGGGTGACAAGGTCGAGATCGCGGATGGCTTTACCTACACGGGTGTTGCCGATCCCGAGGACAAGGCAACTATTGAAAACAGATCGGGCGAATACCGCGTTATCTTCAATAACGTCCACGGCGCACACGTTGACGAATACCCGATGGCATCGAGAAACATTATGCAGGCGGAGCTCCATATCGAGTATCTCCCCGACGTTATCGGTCTTCAGGAGAGCGCGGCGTGCGTTGCTCCCTATCATACCTTTATCAAGAAGTACGGCTACGCCGAGGTTCCCGTCAAGGTGACAAACTCGAACGGCGTAAACTACACTCCCCTCCTTTACCTCAAAGATAAGCTCGAGGTTGTTGAGAGCGGATATTATCTCTATGACGACGGAGCGGGCGACAAATCGAAGTCGGTGACCTGGGCTGTTTTCAAGGATAAGGCGACCGGCGACGTCTTCGCGGTAGGATCTACTCATTTTTACTGGACGAGCGACGATCTCGGTAAGTCCGCGAGGATCAAGGATGCCGCTCAGCTTGCAGACGTTGCAAAGAAGATCACGGATAAGTATTCCTGTCCCTTCATCGTAGGCGGCGACTACAACTGCAATATCAATTCCGACCCGATCAAGAATCTCTATTCCGCGGGCTTTGAGAATCTGCAGAAGATCTCGCCCGAAGCCTCAACCATCACCACCCACCACGCATACGTTCCGTATAACGCCGAGCTTAATCTCTATCTTGATGCGTCTTCGGTATATCCGACGAAGCCGTATTCCTCGGCGATCGACCACGCGCTGGTTTATAACAAGAGCACTATGACCCCCAAGCTCTTCAGCGTTCTTACGCACGACTATACGCTCCTTTCCTCCGACCATTGCCCGGTCATGGTGGATTTTGATATCAATTAAATAAAATCAAAACTGACTGCCTCGAAAGAGGCAGTCAGTTTTGTTCCTTCATTTTGCCGTAGGCGTGCGAATTTGACGGTTTTCCTTGGAAAACGGCGGTGTTCAGCCGCCGAGGCAGATTCGCGGCTTGCCAAAGGCAAGTGTATCATCATTCGGCGTCAGCCGATCATCATTCTCGCGAAGCGAGATCATCATTCGCCCGTCTTTTTGTAAAGACAAAGCCAATTGCAAGAACAATGACGAAGACGGGCGATAATGCTGCGCCGCATCCTTTTTCATCCGCCGTCTCTGTGATCTCTTCCGTCGCATTTACCGTCAGCGCGGCTTCCTTTTCCTCTTCCGTCAACGGGCGTGAGGTGTAGGTTGCGGTGTAGGTCGCGTCTCGCTTGAGATAGCGCGAAAGCTCAACGTCCCAGCCCGCAAATTCATATGCGTTCTCGCCGTCGTTCTCACGGGTGGGATCTGTTTCGATGGGATATTTAACCTGCGTGCCGTAGTCGCATTGAGTGGTCGCAAGGACGCTTCCGTCGTAGTCAAGGAAGGTGACGGTCAGCTTCTTGGGCTCCCAAACGGCGTAGAGCTTGGCGTCCTCGTCTGCGGTGTATTTGTCGCCCGGCTTGTAGACGACCTCGCCGCGGCTTTCGGTCGCCCAACCGACAAAGGTGTGACCCGTCAGAGTGGGTACTTCTTCGGTGATCGTCAGATCAATCCCCGGGTGCTTGCGCTGGAGAGTGAGCGCGAATTTGCCCTCTCCTACCTTATAATATATAGTGTGCACGATATCGGTCGCCGAGCGGAGATAGGAGATCGAGATCCAGCCCTCTTTTCCGCCGAAATCGATGCGTCCCCAGTTTTCGTTGAACTTGAGGACCTCGATCTTATCGTCCTTTGAAAGAGTACCGAGGATCGCGAATGAAGTTCCCGCGCCCGCGCGGACGTTGAGAGAATCCGCGGTGACAAAATACTCGCCCGGCTTGGTGTCCGCCTCGAGAGGGAAGACCGAATAATCGGTGCCTTCCTTCGTCTCGTACTTGAGCGCGCCGTAGCCGACGATGTAGCTGTCGTCGATCGCGTATTTGTGCTTGCCGACGCGGTCTCCGCCGTTTCCTTCTATTGTATATACGTAGCCGTCGCTGACGCCGATGACGAGTCCCACGTGGGTCGAAACGGCTGTCGAGCTCGCGCTCTTGAAGTAAATGAGGTCGCCCGTAAGAGGTATGTAGCCGCTATCGACTGTTTTGTAAAGCCCCTGCGGTTTGAGAATTTCGTTTATCATTCGCGGACAGCTGACCTCGGAGCAATCGATATCCGCGGGGATTCCTGCCTGGAACTGGCACCAGGATACAAACGCCGCGCACCAGGCGTATCCCCAGATATTGTCAAGCTTGCAGAATAGGCGGTTGTACTCGACGTAATTGTTCGAGCCCGAGAAATTCCAGCCGTCCATGTCGGCGTCCGAGTCGCCCTCGTGGTATCCGAGCTGCGAGAGCGCGATGAGGATCACGTCGTAGCGGTGGTCGCCCGTGAGTTTGTCTTTCGCTTCAAGCAGCTGCTCGTAATAGTTACTCGATTTGTATGCGTCACCGTATTCGTATGCGCTGTAATTCGGCTTGATAGATGCCGATGCGGGCAGCGAAAGCGAGATCATCATAATAAATGTAAGAAGAACCGAGAGGATTCTCCGTGCGGTTGGGTTAGTCATTTTTGACCTCCTGGATTTGTTTGTACAGTAATATTATACCACATAATTTTACCCTTGTAAAGGGGTAAAGAAAATTTCAAAAGGCACGAATAAACAATATTGACAATAAGTGGAATTTAGATGAAAAATGACAAACATTTTGGGTATATTCGGCGCGAATTACGGGTATTATCACAAAATTAACAAATTCGAATTATTATTATTTTATAAATGAAAAAATATGAAGAAAGAATTTGTAAAAGATATTGACTTGCAAAGGCAGATGTGGTATAATATTCACGTAAAACTTTCATATCAAGAAAAGGAGAAAAATTATGAGAAAGTTTGTATCTATTCTTTTTGCTCTCGTACTTTGCGTTTCTGCAATGGTAGTTATCGCTTCCGCAGCAACCAATTGCCCTGAGCACGACTGGACCGCTTGGAAGACCGTTCGCATTGAAAACGGCGACAAGGTTCAGGAGCGTTACTGTGCATGCGGCGCAATCGACACCAAGATTGACCACACCCACAAGCTCACCAAGACCGCTGCAGTAGCTCCCACCTGCACTACCGAAGGTAACGTTGATTACTGGTACTGCGCAGGCTGTGATAACTACTTCGCTGATGCAGATGGCAAGTACAATGTTGCTCGTCTGAGCTGCATTCTTCCCGCTACTCACGACTTTGAGCACGTAGAGGCTAAGGATGCTACCTGCCTCGAGCTCGGTAACATCGAGTACTGGGCATGCAAGAACTGCGATCGCATTGAGGTTGCAGGCGGCGTGCTTTCCAACATCAAGGCTGTTCAGCTTCCCACTCTCGACCACACCATCGAGCACGTAGCAGCTGTTGCTCCTGCTTGTGAGGCTGAGGGTAACGTTGAGTACTGGTACTGCACCGTTTGCGGTTACGCTTGGCTCGACGAGGCTAGAACTCTTGTAACCAACCTCCAGTCCGTTAAGCTCGGCGCTGCTCACACCTGGGAGCATCACGACGCTAAGGCAGCTACTTGCCTTGAGCTCGGTAACATCGCATACGACATCTGCACCGTTTGCGGTACTGTTGAAGTTGAGGGCGGCGTTAAGTCCAATATCCTCGCTGTTAAGCTCCCCACTACCGACCACACCATCGAGCACGTAGCAGCTAAGGCACCCGGTTGTGAGATCGAGGGTAATGTTGAGTACTGGTACTGCACCGTTTGCGGTTACGCATGGCTCGATGAGGCAAGAACTCTCGTTACCAATCTTCAGTCCGTTAAGGTTGCTGAAGCTCACAACGTTGAGCACGTAGCAGCTGTTGCTCCTACCGCTACCGAGAACGGTAACATCGAGTACTGGTACTGCAAGGATTGCGGTTACGCTTGGCTTGATGAGCTCTGCACCAAGAATACCAACCTCAAGGCTGTTATTCTTCCCGCTACCGGCGAGACCACTGAGCCCACCAACCCCGATACCGGCGACAACGCTATCTTCTTCGTAGTAGCTCTCGTTGCTGTTGCAACCCTCGGCGTTGCTGCAGTTAGCTTCAAGAAGAGAGAGAACTAATCTATAAAGATTAATTCCTACATATTTCGGCACCTCCTATAAGGGGGTGCCGATTTTTTTGTAAAAAACTATTGCATTTTATTTAATTTTATAGTATAATATATACAATAATAGGCGAAAGCCAAAAAAAGAGAGGTAAACAAAATGACAAAGACAGTTCGTGTAGTCGCCGCTTTTATGGCGATCCTTATGGGACTTTCTGCACTCGCTATGGTTGCTGTGTATGTTTCCGCAGCCGAAGCTTATGACGGTACAAGCGTATCCGCTTCGCTTTCCGGAGCGGGAACAGAGGCTGATCCCTATCTTATCGCAAACGGCGCGGATCTCGCGTATTTTGCAGCAAACCCCGTAGACGGCGCAAGCTATAAGCTTACAAACGATATCGTTTGGTCCTCCTACACCAAGGGTGCTGAGGCTCCCACTGCTTCCAACTGGACTCCTATCGTGTTCAACGGCAGCTTCGACGGCAACGGCAAGACCGTTTCGGGTCTTTGCGTAGTTTCCGACTCCAACGGCGTTGGTTTCTTCGCATGGGCACAGGGCACTGTAAAGAATCTCACCGTTAAGGATTCCTATTTCAAGGGCGCAACCAAGGTTGCAGGTATCGTTGGTCAGATCCAGGACTTCGCAGATGAAGAAAAGGATACAGACCTCGTTCGTTCACTCGTTGTCGAGAACTGTGTAAACTACGCCGACATCGTTGCAACCAGTGGAAACGGTTATTCTGCAGGTATTTTCGGCGGTGCTAACAGAGACAATCAGATTATTCTTACTATTTCCGGATGTGTAAACTATGGTTCCGTAACCTATCCGAGCGATGGTGGTAATGCTATCATCGGCGGTATTGCAGGTCAGCTCAACGGACGTACAATCGTAGTTGAAAACTGTGCAAACTATGGTAAAGTATCCGCTACCACTCCTCTTGTGGGCGGTATCGTAGCTCAGACCGGCGGCTCCAAGAACAAGGCAGACGATGGCACGATCGTTAAGATCGCAAACTGCATCAATTATGCTGAAGTATCTACCACCCGTCTTGGCGGCGGTATTACCGGCAGACTTTACGGCAACGGTGTTATCGAGAATTGCGTAAACGTCGGTAAGGTAACTGTTAACGTTGAAGGCAAGAATGCCGCTCAGTTCGGCCATTTTGCAGGTTTGATCACAACAGAAGGTTCCGTAAAGAACTCTATCTATCTTGAAGGATGTGCAACCAATGCGCTTGCTCCCGACACCGTTCCCGGTGCAGTTGCAGGTGAAGCTAAAGCTATCGCAGATATTAACAGCGACGCAACAGTAACCGCTCTCGGCGAGGCATACACTCTCGTTGACGGCGCACTTACTCTCAAGATCGTTGCAACCGCAGGTCAGGTCGAATCCGCTGAGCCCGAGGTTACAGAGCCCGCTCCCGAGACTACTGAGCCCGCTCCCGAGACCACTGAGCCTGCTCCCGAGACTACCGAGCCCGGCGCATCCTCTGATACAGGTGACGGATCCATCTTCTATCTCGTAATTGCAGTAGTAGCTATCGCAGCAACCGCAATCGTTGCAAAGAAGAGAGAAAACTGATAATTAACTCAAAAAGCCCTCCGCGACGCGGAGGGCTTCTTTTATATAATAAGGAAGGGAGTTTTGGAAAGTGAGTCGGGGGAGTCGGGTGTGGTGAGTGCAATCGAGTTCTTTTCGGCAAGCTCGAATGCATCTGTGCGGTATTTTTTCGCGATATCCCAGAGGGTCGCGCCCTTTGTCGGATAACAGACGATTATATATGAGCCCGAGCGCTTTTCGATCGAAGGCGCGGTGAGATTGACCTCGGAAACGGTTTTGATCTCGCAGACGTTCTCTACGAGGATCGCAAGGCAGAGCTCGCAATCGGTGTAGATCTTGTCACCGTCGATACGGCATTTGGTATCAGCAATGCTTGCGATGGCGTTGATCTTCGGGGAGCTCGGGGAGACATCGCGAAGGTCGGCGGTGTACTTGATATCGGAATCAAATTCTGCGGGAGTGAGTTCGGTGCCGTTGTCGGCAAGTACGGAGATCTTCATCCTTCCGCTGACGGTAAGCTTGCCGTTTTCGCCTATCTCGCATTGTACGTTCGGCAGGACACGGGCGTTGCAGTCGGTCGGTCGCATCGAGGAGTCGAGACCGAGCTCGGAGAGAGAAGTCGACGCGCTGACTGTGGCGTTGCCGTTGAAGCAGGCAAGCGGAGAAGAGATGCTCAGGGTCGTCATAGCGGTCTCCGAAACTGCGCTCTTCGAATAAATATCCTTAAGATACCTCATTTTTGCGGTCGACGCGGCTTCGGCTGATATCAGCGCGGTCGCCTCGAGAGATATGCCGTCTTCGTCAGCGGTTGCGGTAACGGAGGGGCAAACTCCGTAGGCGCGGATGCCGAGATTGCCCGAGGCGTCGGAGTTCAGCGCGATCTCGGTCGAGAAGGGAAGCTTGCGGTTGATCCGACGAGGACGGTCGCCATCGGAGACGATCAGCAGGCTGACGGAAATATCGCCTCTGCAATCAAGAGTTGAATCGGATGCTTCAAGGCGATTCACCATAACGCTTCCGCGCGAGGAAATGATACGGAAGCTGTCACCGTCATAAAGTCCCGCCTCGGAGAGAGTGATCTTATCCTTGCAAACGATGGGCGTGCTCGATCCGCTCGCGATCATCGAGCAGGTCGCATCCTCCTCGAGATATCGGAGAGCCCCCATATCGCTGACGTCGCCTCTGAAAGCGGTCACGAATTCGGAACGGCGGCAGAGATCCGAGGTCAGACGGATCCTCGATTTTACAGTAAGACGGCGCGGCGCGGTGATCCTTGCGGTGATATTTTCGGCTACGGCTTCGGTGATGCCCGAGATTTCCGAGGGATCTGCGGGGAGATCAGAGGTGCGCTCGGATGGGATGAGTATATCGTATTCGCTCGGCAGCTCCGCGCACCAGAGCGAGGAATCCTCGGCGGATTCGTAGTGGAGTCGGTATCTTACGCCGCCCGCGAATTCGAGGCTTCCGCCGCCGAGATAGGTCGAGGGCAGAGCGACCGCCGCCGAGCAGGATATGACCCGTCCGATCGCGGGCATGTAGTCGGGGAGTGTGTAATCGTCCGAAAGATCGCAAAGCTCGGTGCCGTCGAGCACGCGGGCGGTGTAATCGAATCTTCCGCTCATATTTTCATTCATTCTTTTTCCTCCGTGAGAGTATATTTCGCTAAAATATATGCCGACGGAGGAAATTATATGCCATTTAAACCAACGGTTGAAAAAGAGATATTGACAATAGCTTGCCGTTATGGTATAATAGGAGCGTAAAGAAAATTTATCAAACGGACAAAGGAGGTGACGATAATGAAAAAGATCAATATTTTTCGGATGTCGTGTTTGCCTCCCGTACTGATTTGACGGAAGACTGATATTTGGTTGCATCCGAAGGGGTGCATTTTTTATTGTAAAGATGCACCCCACACGCGGTATTTTGGAATCGGTTCAAGAAAGAGGGTGCAAGTATATATTACAAAATTAGAATATCAGAAAAAATAATGGAATTCAGACGCGCGAACAAAATCACGCAAAGCGAATTCGGAAGGCTTATCGGCGTTTCGCCGCAAGCCGTTTATAAATGGGAAAAGGAGATCTGTTATCCCGATATAACAATTTTGCCTATTCTTTCGAGATTGATGGGATGTGAGATTAATGACTTTTTTGAGTAAAATTTCGCGCCTTTAAGAGGGACCCCACCCCTGCCCCCGCCCCGTAAACCGGGGCGGGGGACCCCGTTTCTGCTCAAATTCAGTTTTCATATAGAGATTTTGCCGATATCCGGGTAATTTTTTATTTCAAATAGGGACCTCCCTCCCGCCCTCCCTCCGTGAAGCGGAGGGAGGAGTTTAAGAGCGCTGACTTCATTGTTCACTGTTCTTGACAAAGGATTCAATGTATGATATAATTAAAAAATAGGGGGATGATGATATGATTGACGATAAGAAAAAGGATAATGATTGGGGATTGGGAGATATTCCCGAATTGCTCGATGAACTTTTCCGAGATGATCCCGGTTTTATCGACCAGAGCGATATAAAAAGAATCGCAGATGATATGAAGGATTTGTACTTCGGAAAGTATAATTGTGAATTAAAGAACGGAAGAGTCAGATTGCCGCTCAAAAGTATCAAAGTGTGGGCAGTGGTTGAAATTGAAGAGGACGAAATTTGCCGCAATGCGGGCGAAAAGTATATCCTACTTGCAAACAATCTTTCAAGATTTAACAGCGAAGAAATTTCGGTTTTGATGAGCGGAGAATGCACTTTTGACGATAAAGGCAAGTGGAAACTGCCCGATGCTATTATGAAATTGTTGGATTCCGAAAGCTTAATATGTGAGGGGTGTGGGATGTACACCGAGCTGATGACCGAAAAGTCAATGGCGAGAAAAGAATCCAAAATAATGGAATATTGTAATTCATTAAATAAATAATCTCAATACAAAAACCGAGCCACCTGAGTGACTCGGTTTTATTGTTGAATTTAGATCCTTGCAACGCCTGTTGCGCGTGCAGCCTCTGCAACAGCGGCTGCGACGACCTTGCCGACGTTCTTGTCGAGCGCGGAGGGGATGATGTTCTCCTCCGAAAGGTCCTCGTCGCTGATGAGAGAAGCGAGTGCGCGGGAGGTTGCAACCTTCATTTCCTCGTTGATCACCGACGCGCGGACGTCAAGCGCACCGCGGAAGATGCCGGGGAAGGCGAGGAGGTTGTTGATCTGGTTGGGGAAGTCGGAACGGCCTGTACCAACGATGCGTGCGCCGCCTGCCTTTGCCTCGTCGGGCATGATCTCGGGGGTGGGGTTTGCCATCGGGAATACGATAGCGTCCTTCGCCATTGTCGAGACCATCTCGGCGGTAACGGTGCCGGGAGCGGATACGCCGATGAACACGTCAGCACCGCGGAGAGCGTCTGCGATAGTGCCGTCGAGCTTATCCTTGTTGGTGATCTTAGCCATTTCCTGAATCTCGGAGTTGAGACCGGGCTTGCCCTCATAGATGGAGCCGCGGCTGTTGCACATAATGATGTTGCCTGCGGTCGCGCCCATATTGATGAGGTGCTTTGCGATGGATACGCCTGCCGCGCCCGCACCGCTCATTGCGATCTTGATCTCTGCCATATCCTTCTTAACGATCTTGAGAGCGTTGAGAAGAGCGGCGGCAACTACGATCGCGGTGCCGTGCTGGTCATCGTGGAAGATCGGGATGTCGCAGAGCTCGATAAGTCTGCGCTCGATCTCGAAGCAGCGGGGAGCTCCGATATCCTCGAGGTTGATTCCTCCGAAGGAGCCCGAAAGGAGATAGATGGTGCGGACGATCTCGTCTACGTCCTTGGAACGGATGCAGAGCGGGAATGCGTCAACGTCGCCGAACTCCTTGAAAAGAAGGCACTTGCCTTCCATAACGGGCATACCCGCCTCGGGACCGATGTCGCCCAGACCGAGAACCGCGGTACCGTCAGTGATAACGGCAACGAGGTTCGAGCGGCGGGTGAGCTCGAAGGACTTATTGTAGTCTGCCTGAATAGCGAGGCAGGGTTCCGCAACTCCGGGGGTGTAAGCAAGAGAGAGGTCATCACGGGTGTTAACGGGAATGCGAGCGGTAACTTCGATCTTACCGTTCCATTCGGCGTGCTTTTTAAGAGATTCTTCTCTGTAATTCATTTGCGTTGGGAGATTCCTTTTTCAGATTACTTTTCCCAGGGGAATACGTACTGGGTAAGACCGAGCTTGTCGCGAACTGCGGACATTTCGCCCTGAACAGACTCGTTGATCGGAACACCGGACTCACGGGAGAGACGGATCTCATATTCCTTCTCGCCTGCGGAGTAGATGCGCTCTGCTCCGGGAGCCTTTCTTGCGGAACGAACCTCACGGATGATGTCGCCGGCCTTCTTACGGCAAACGTCCTCGCCGAGGAAGTGGTCGGTGTCGATAGCGATGAAGAAGTGACCGAGGTGGAAGGGAACCTTCTTGCCGTCCTTAAGACCGGTAAGAGCCTTACCGTAGGAACCGTCCTGAAGAACTGCGGAAAGGAGCTCTACGAACATAGCGTAGCCGTAGCCCTTGTAGCCTGCGCCCTCTTCGCCGGGGCCGCCGAGAGTGCAGAGTGCGCACTCGCCCTTTGCCATATCCTTGAGAGCGTCAGCAGCCTTGCCAACGTAAGCGGTACCCTCTTTGGTTACAAGTGCGCCTGCGGGAGCGTCCTTGTCAAGACGAGCGTAGTACTCGAGCTTACCGTTCTGGTAAGTGGAGGTAGCGCCGTCAAAGTTGAAGTCGAAAGCCTCATCGGTGGGAACGCCGAGAGTGAGGGGGTTAGTACCGAACATACCCTCTACGCCGAAGGTAGGAGCAACGGTAGGACGAGCGTTGGTACCGGTAAGACCGATACAGCCCTGAGAAGCAGCCATGGAGGTGTAGTAGCCTGCGATACCGTAGTGGCAGGAGTTACGAACAGCAACCATACCCATACCGTACTTCTTAGCCTTATCGATAGCCATCTGCATAGCCTTGTAACCGATAACCTGACCCATACCGTCATGTCCGTCAACAACAGCGGTGGTCTCGGTCTCCTTGATGATCTCGAAATTGGTTACGGGGTTCTGAATACCTGCCTCGATTCTGTCAAGGTAGATCGGCTTGAAACGGTTGCAGCCGTGGGACTCGATACCGCGCTTGTCGGATTCGAGAAGAACGTCTGCGCAGATCTCCGCGTCCTCGCGGGGAATGCCGTAGCCTACGAAAGAGTCAACTACAAAGTTTGTGATTGTGGTCCAATCGACGATGTGTTTTGCCATGATTGATAGCACCTTTCTTTTTATATATTTTTTTATTTTATTCGTATTTTCATACAGAAATATTATACCATTATTTAATTAATTTTGCAAGTATTTATTTAATAAAAAAGAAGAAATTTGCAATTTCGGCGTTATACTTTTACTTTTATTTTGCGCGTATTTGCAAATTGGGAATATTGCACAAAATAGAAACATGATTTTTGTGCAAAAAACGTTGATAGGGGGACCTTTACAAATAACAAGGGGCTGTCTCGAAAAAGAATGTGATACAGCCTCAATTAGTATTAAAGTACGATAATGTAGTCAACATTTTCGTAAGAATGATATAACGAGTCCGTAGGGACCGACGTCCTCGGCGGTCCGGACCCATTTGAATTATTGCTGTGTATTTAATCAAAAGGTTATAAATGCAGCTTCTGAATTTAGTT
>JAZQXP010000053.1:0-58653 GCA_045632925.1 Eubacteriales bacterium
CCTTATTGCTATTTATAGGTTAAATCCAAACGATGTTCGCTGAAATGCTAAGAAGCATAAGCTTAACATTTTGCCTTCCCCAGCGGGGAAGGGGGACCACGGAAGTGGTGGATGAGGAGGACATTATTGCACAATTATCACCGAGAATGGTAAAATATGTCTTAATGAGCCAGCCCCTTTTTATCCATAAATAAATTTATTGATCCTCTTTGCGGCGTCGGTGATATTGAAGGAGATTATCGCCTTGCCACGATACCAAGCGTACTTGAAGGAATCGGAGTAGGGCACGCTCTGCGACTCGATCTTGATCTTCGAGAGATTGCCGATCACGGAGGTCGCATAGGACGTAAGCGCAGAGAAGGAGATATTGGTCTTGACGATGCCGAAGGTGTAATCGACAAGGTCATAGATCTCTGCCGCCGATTTTTCCTTAACGATCTTGTTGAATAGTGCGAGGATAACGTCTCTCTGGCGGCGCGTGCGTTCAAAATCACTTCCGATCGAGCGGTTTCTCATATGACCGAGCAGGTGCTCGCCCTCCATATGATTCACGCCCGCGGTGTATTTTGTGCCCCAATAAGCGTTGTAAAGATCAGCCTCGGCTTGGGTCAGAGTGACGTCCGCGCCGCCGACCTTGTTGATCAGATTCTTCGCGCCGTTGAGGTCGATAACGACGAACTGCTGAATATCGAGGTCGAAGATCTCGTTGACTGTGTTGATAGCGAGTCCGACGCCGCCGAAATAGTAGGCGGTGTTGATTCGGTTCCAATCATAACCCGCGATCGGCACGAGCGAGTCGCGCAAGAGGGAGGTCATCTTGACGCTTCCCGTTTTTTTATTGTAGGAAACGATGATCATCGCATCGCTTCTGCCTCGGTCACGGGTGATATCGAGCGAGTCGGTGCCCATAACGAGGATGTTGACGATGTCGGGATCCTTCTGCGAGACCTTGTAGATCGGGGTCTTGCCGTAAACGCTGACGGCGTTCGGTGAGTTTTCGAAGGAGGCATCGGGATTTGAGGGCGGAACGTAGGGTGCCCTTGTGGTATCGGGCGTATTGATGATGGGCGGAACCGTCTCGGGAGGCGACGTGGTCTCGGGGGGAGGAGAGGTCGTCTCGGGCGGATCGGTTTCGGGTACTGTCGTTTCGGGAGGAGAAGTCGTCTCTTCGGGAACTGCCGTGGTTTCCTCGGGAATATCCGTAGTCTCAACGGGAATAACGGTAGTTTCCTCGGGAACGGTGGTCACCTCGGTTTCGGGTGCCGTAGTTTCGGGAGGAGGTGTTGTCTCGGGATATTCGGGAGGGAGTGTGTCCTCGATATATTCCGCGCCGCTGCTCTCGTCAAGCTGCGGGTAGTCGGGCATCACGTATGATTCCTCGCGATCGACGGGGGGCTGATACTCGTATGAGGTATCGTGATACTTCAAGGCGAGCGCAATGACCACGGATCCAACGGCGATCAGAAGCACCAGAAGGAGTATGCAAATCGCAAGCAGCACAGCCTTCAGCGGCGTTATTCTTTTTTTCGATTTTTTATTCTTTTTCAAGAAAAGCCTCCGGATCATTTAAAAATTCTGCGAAATGCGCCGTAGATCCTCCATATCAAGGGTCGGAAGGGGCGCGTGGGGTACCAAAGGATGCGCAAAAACGGGCTTTGTTTGATCTCTTTGCCGTCGCGTTTAACGGATACGACCTCGGCGAGCACCTGCTCGGGGTCTATGATCTCGCACCAGCTCTGCGCGTCGCCGTTGATGAGCAATCTGCCGTCCTTATATATTTTACGTATCCGATGAAGGGTAAATTCGCCGCTTTTTCTGCGGAAAAAGACGATCTGACCGCGATGAAGCCTATCGGGCTTGCGGAGAAAGACTGTGTCCCTACCCTCGCGAAGGAAGGGGATCATGCTCGATCCCGTTACGACAAGGGGGAAGACCGCGCCTGCGGAAAGAATATCCACAAGCGCGTCTGCGTCCTTCACGGCATCTATGGTGCGAATGCCGGTATTATTCATGAGTCTTTTTGCTCGAGGAGCTTCTTCTTCTCCTCTTTTTCTTGTTCTCGCCGTAGCCGCTTCCGTAGCCGTAGCCGTAACCGTAGCCATATCCGTAACCGTAACCATAACCGTATCCGTAGCCGTAGCCATAGCCGTATCTGCCGTACTTACCGTAGCCGACAAAGCCGTTCGAGGTACCGTTGAGGATACAGCCGCAGAGCGAGATTCCCGAAGCCGTGAGCATATCCATAGCTGACTGAATACGTGAGATACGGATGGTATCCTGCTTTACAACGAGCAGAGCGGTGTCTGCCACTCCCGCGAAAACTGCGGGGTCGGAGGTCAGACCGAGGGGGGAGGTGTCAACGACAACGTAATCGTACTTCTCGCGGAGCTTTGCAAAGAGACCCGAGAGAAGATCGAAGTTGAGAATCTTCCAGAGATCCGACTTGCCGATATTGAATCTCATAACGTCGAGAGTTGTGCTGTCCGAGATGGAAACGCTCGAAAGAGCGGCACTATAATCCGAATATTCGCCCGAATCGCTGTCCTTTGCTTCAAGTCTGCGCGCGACGTTGGGGTTTCTGAGGTCGGCATCGACGATGAGAACGTTCTTGTTCATCTTCGCGAGCGAAATCGCAAGGTTGATCGAGACCGAGGTCTTGCCCTCAGCGGGAGCAGTGCTTGTCACGAGAATGACCTTATCATCGCCGATCGAGCTGACGAGCGAGTTGCGGCAAGCGCGGAAGGACTCGAGATAACCGTCGCTGACGAGAGGATTGGTGATGATTACGTTGCGGTTGATCTCCTGATTGTACTTCTTGAAGGTAACCTCGGGGAGGGTACCGATACAATGCTGATTCAGCTTCTCGCGGATATCCTTGCGGTTCTTGATCGTCTGGCGCATCGTAGCGTAGAGGAAGATCCAGAGCGCGCCGAGAAGGAAGCCGACTGCGGCACCCTCGAGGATGTAGACGCGGTAATCGAGCGCGTTCGAGGGCGAGGTCGGAACCTCGGGCTGATTGAGAATGTAGAGGTCGACGTTACCGATGATGTATTCGGCAACTGTCGGATAATTCTCGATGACCGACTGCAGAACATCGTAGGTCACCTGCGGATCGTAGCCCGTGGCGGTGACTGTGAACATATTCGTTCCCGAAACCGAGGTTGAGGTCAGAGTGCAGGGAATATAGGAAATTCCGAGGTCGTTGCAGATGAGGTCGCCGAGGATATTGCTCTTGATTATGCTCGGGAAGGTCTGCGCGAGCTGAGTTGCCGTCGAGCGGTTGTAGGAGAAGGAATATGAGGTGAGTCCCATATTCGAGGAGCCGAGCTCCTGCGTCTGCACCGTGAAGGTGACCGACGACTGATATTTCGGCACGAATCGCACGTAGGTGCGATAGAACATCACGCCCGCGCCGATGACCATCAGTATCAGGCAGAGCCACCAGAATTTGCGCGTTGCCTTGATTATCTCGGGGATTCTTATCTCGAGATAACCCTCGCGCTCGGTCTCGGCGGTCGAGCTTGTGGTATTTGTCTTATTTTCACTCATTTTATTTTACCGTAAAAGCGATTATTTGCTGTTTTTGTCTTCGTGATCGTGCGAGGCGTACCTGTCGTATCTGCTGTAGGAGCCGTACTTGCCGTAGTATCCCGTCTCGTCAAAGCCGAGCTGACCGAGGAGGGAGAATTCCTTATGAACGGCGTTGAGGATACAGCCCGCGAAGTTGTCGGTCTTTTCCTTCAGCGAAAGGATCGCGTCATTGATGTCGGCGGCGTAAACGTAGTCGGTGCGGACAACGACGAGCGACTTATCGGCAAGCTGCATGAAGGTTGTAACGTCTGCGGCAACCGAAAGCGGAGGCGTATCGATGAGGATGTAATCGTATCCCATCTCATCGCGGAGCTTGGCAAATACGGCTTTGATATTATCGCCGTGGATCCAGTTGACGTAATCATTGTGCGCCTTGAAATTGACCATAAGATCAACGCCCGTCTTCATAAAGGGATTGACAACGTACTGCTCAAGCGATGTCTTACCCGAAAGGAGGGAGGCAAAATCCTCGGTATCCGTCTTCTTCATATCGAAGATCTTGTGTACCGCGGGCTTTTTGAAGTCCATATCGAGCAGGGCAACGCGATTTCCGCGGTCGGCAAGCGCGAGCGCGATGTTCGCAACAGTAGTCGACTTACCCTCGTCCTCTGCAAGCGAGGTTACGAGGAATACCTTGCTTCCCTCGGTTCTGCCCAGATACTCGATGCGGTTTGCGATCTTGTGATAATTCTCGGTGAAGGTGTAGCTTGCGGATGCGTGGCTGATAAGGAGCGAGATCTTCTTGCGTGTTACGATCTCCTTGAGCGAACGGCGGGGTCTTTCGTAGGAAACGGTGCCGAAGAGCTTGGCATCGACCTTGTCCTTGAAAGCCTTTTCATCCTTGACCGTATCGCGGGTCACGGAGAGATAGATGATCGCGGCGAGAACGATGCCCGCGCAACCCATCATAACGAGCGAGCGGTTTCCCGCGGAGATCGCGTTCGAGGGCGAACCGGGGAAGTTCGGCGAGCGCATTATCTCGATGACGGAATCGGAGAAGACCGATTCCGAGATCTGCGGATAGACCTCAAGGATCGCGCAGAGCTCTCTGTAGGAGGTCTCGGGCGAGGAGGTCGTCACACTGACGGTGAAAATATTCGTGTTGTTGAGCACCGATGCCGAAATATTTCCGACAAAACGGTCCTCGCCGAGGTGCTCGGCGGCGTATTCCTTCATCGTCTGCTGCTTGAAGACCTCGGTATAGATCTTTGCCATCTCGGACGAGGAGGAGAGGTTTGTGTAAGAATAGGAAGCGGAGTTCTTGATATTGACGATCAGGGTCGCCGTGCTGGTGTACATCGGCGTGTACATGCTTTGGTTCCAGATGTTTACCGACATAAAGCCGATCAGAGCCGCCAAAATTACGACCCAGATGTTCAGGACAATGTCCCGCAAAAGGCTGTATGGCTCGAAATGTATGCTGTGTTTCTTTTCAAATTCGTTCATAGCTTACCCCCGCGTCATTCAACGACAACGATCGCGATCTTGTGTCCGACTCTGTCGGCGCTGTCGGTGACTCTGTAATGGATCTCGTACATACCGGGCGTCGAGGTGTCAAGATTGGTATCGATATTGAGCTGAGCCTTGAGGTCCTCGCCGACAGATGAGGTAGCGGATACCACGTTGCCCTCGATATCGAAGCTTTCGCCGACGGAAATGTAGGAAATATACTGTTCAAGCTCGATCTCGGGAGCAGAAAGGCTGATCTCCTCAACGTAAACGGGGAACTGCTCCGTGATCATATCGCCCTTGCTGTTGCTGACCTTTGCCGAAATATAGTAAACTCCGGGGATGTTGGCGGAGTATTCGTTGGCGGTGATGATGACCTTGCGGCTGATGTCGCCGTCGATCGAGTCGGTCGCACCGAGGATATTTCGGATATTGATGTTCTGCGAGATATTGAAGAGCAGAGAATCGGAAAGGCTGAATCTCGGCGGCTCATAATTCGAGTAGATAATGGTCCTTGTGGCGTAGGCGGCGTGGTTGTCGCTGTCGCAGACCGCGTATCTGACCACGGAAATGCCGGGCTCGATGAAGCGCGAGATAGATTCGACGATGATCTTGTCGGTAAGATCGCCGTCCTTTTCGTCGTAGGCACTGACGCCTATGAGCAGATCGGCATCGGTGGCGTCGAGGCTGACCTCGATCTTGTCGCCGTCAACCGTGATCTGCGGGAGAGTCTTGTCCACACTCAGTTGAGTGAACTGAAATACAACAAAGGTGACAAGTACGATGATGAATAGTACCGAAACGCATAAGCGGAGAAGTTTCATTTATGCTCCTATCTGTATGTTGCCGACAACTCTTGCGGGATTTTCGCGCAGAAGAAGGTCGGCGTAATCTATCGAATATTGCTCGCTGACGAAGGCGTGGACCTCTCGCAGCTTCGGAGTCCTTTCGTATGGGCTGTGCGCGTCGCTGGCGATGAAATCCGCCATTCTTTCGTCAAGCATATATAATGCCGCGCGCATCGCGTCGGGTCCGAAGGCTCCCTTGAGGCTACCCTTGTTCAGCTGAAGGAGCGCGCCCGCCGCCTTGAGCCTCTGAGCGAGGAAAACGTCCTCGGCTACGGCGCGGTAACGCTCAGGATGGGCTATGATCGGGATGAATCCGCCCGCGGTCAGGCGGTCAACGGCATCCTTGAGGATGCGCGAGTGCGACATCGGGTCGAATTCAACCAAAATGTATGCTGTGTTGTTGATGGTGATGGGATACCCTCGCTCGATATCGCGTATCTGCATAGGGAAATGCTCGGTCAGATAGATTTCCTGACCCGTGTAGATCTCGATCGGGATGGAGAAACGCCTGAGCGCATGTTGAAGCTCGGAAAACGCCGCGAGGAGCTCGTCCTTCGGGTAGGGACCGCTGTGCGAGGTGCAAACGATGCCGCGCGTTCCGCTTTCGTATGCCGCCTCCGCCATCATAAGGCTCTCGTCGAGCGAGAAGGCTCCGTCGTCAAGCCCCGGGAGAATGTGGCAATGCAGGTCGATCATTTTTTCTCTGCTCCCTTGAGCTCGAAGCGGTGGAAGGTCGGGACGATCTCCATAAGCTTGCGCTCGACGTCGATCGGTGCGCTCGCGGGATCCTCGCAGATCGCGCGGAGCTCGTCGAGCTGACCGACGAAGGAATCGTGGTCAAAGTCGATCTGCTTACCGATGAAGATCTTCTTGTTTTCCGTCTTGTTGAGTCCCTCCTCGCTCATAAGAAGCTCCTCGAAGAGCTTTTCGCCGGGGCGGAGACCGATATAACGGATGTTGATGTCCTTTCCGAGGGTCAGACCCGCGAATCGGATCATATTCTTTGCAAGATCGTCGATCTTGACGGGCTCGCCCATATCAAGGACGAAGATCTCGCCGCCGTTTGCCATCGCACCCGCAGTCAGAACGAGCTGGCTCGCCTCGGAGATGGTCATGAAGTAGCGGATCATATCGGGATGAGTAACGGTAACGTCGCTCCGCTCCTCGATCTGCTTTTTGAAGAGCGGGATGACCGAGCCGTTTGAGCCGAGAACGTTGCCGAATCGGACAGCCGCGTACTGCGTGTGATCGAGAACGCGGTCGGCGTACTGAATGATCATCTCGCAGATGCGCTTGGTCGCGCCCATAATGTTCGTGGGATTTACAGCCTTGTCGGTCGAAATGAGGATCATATTTCCGACCTTTGCTCTGTTCGCCGCCATAACGGTGTTCCAGGTGCCGAAGACGTTGTTGAGCACCGCTTCGTCGGGCACCGTCTCCATAAGCGGAACGTGCTTGTGAGCCGCCGCGTGAACGACGATGTCGGGCTTCTCGTTTTCAAATATCCTGAGGATCTTCTCGTAGTCGCAGACGTTTGCGATGAAGACCTCCATATTGAGCTTTTCACCGTACTTGATGATCAGCTCTTGTTGAATATCGTAGGCGTTGTTTTCGTAAACGTCGATGATGATGAGTCTCGCGGGCTGCTTTGCGGCAACCTGTCTGCATATCTCGGAGCCGATAGAGCCGCCGCCGCCCGTGATGGCAACGCATTTTCCGCGGACGAAATTGAGGATCTCTTGGCTCTCAAGCGAAACGGGCTCGCGTCCGAGAAGCTCCTCGGGAGTGATGTCTCGCACGCTTCGCATAAGGCTCGTGGAGTCCGCGAGCTCGGTAAGCCTCGGGAGAGACTTGACGGTGCAATCGGTCTTGAGGCAATGGGCGAGGATCTCGGAGCGTCTTTCGTTGCCGAGGGAGGGGATTGCGAGGTAGATGACCTCCGCGCCCGTATTTTTCGCGATCGACTCGAGCTCCTCGACGCTTCCGAGGACTCGGATGCCGTGAACCTTGCGGTCGAGCTTTTCGCGGCTGTCGTCGATCAGACCGATCGGGCAGAGACCGCAATCTCGGGTCGAGTTGATCTCGTCGATCAGACGGCAAGCCGCCGCTCCCGCGCCGATGATGAGAAGCTTCTTGCCTCCCGCGTTGTTCGCGGTCTTCTGCTTACTGCACCAGGCGTGGTAGAGGATTCGCGTGATCATGACCGCAAGCAGAATGCTCAGCTCGAAGGACACGAGCAGGGTCACCGAAAGCGGAACGGCGATCAGGCTGACTGTGAAGGATATCGCCGCGCCGAGCGCCTCGATGACGAAGAGGTATATGTATTCCTTGCTCTCGGCGTAACGCCAGATGATGTTATTCAGCTTGAAAAGTGATGCCGTAATGCTGTGGATCGCAACCGAGATCAGAACGATCGCGGCAAGATCGAAGAAGCGGTTATGCAGGTCGTGCAGGATCGCAAAGCCGAGCGCGGCAACGCTTCCTATCAGAAAGATCATTATCGCGTCGAGCAGATAAAGGATCAGCTTCCTTTGCGTCGGCTTGTTGGTATGAATGGATGGTGAATTCATAATTTCTTTCCTATAATAATTATAATATATAGAGATACTTAATTATAATTATATCACAAAGCGCGTTTTTTGTCAATAAAAGCAGACGACTAAATGCCCCATTGTCAAAATTTTTCAAACATTTTTTGTAAAAATAAGAGCACACCGCTTGCGGTGTGCTCTTACGCTATAAAATTATCACTCAATAAGCCCGTAATAGCGGAGGAGCTCGATGCGTTCGCGTCCGATCGAGATGCTTTTCGATGCGCTCGTCTCGCCCGCTGAGCTGCGTTTGGCGTAGGAGAATATTCTCGCGCACCAAGCGGCGGGGAGCAGGACGGGATGCTTTTTCAGATAGGGATATCTGCCCTCGAGAGATTTTCTCGAAGGAAATACCGATCGAATGATCGAAGGCTTGCCCTTCGATCCGGAGGAGTTGACGGCATTCAGCGTCATCGTTGACGAATGGACGCGGTCGACGTCCGCCGAGCCGTAAATACCTCCGCAAAGGATATCACTCAGCATCGGCGCGCAAAATTCGCCGTCGCAATCAAAATCCTCGGGGCATTCAAAGGAAATATCGAGGTAGTGACGTGCGATACCGAGCACAGCCGCGGCAAATTTACGAATACCTGCGCGGTCGCATTGCTCGGAGAGGCGCGTCCAGTCGATCCTCTCTCCGTATTCGCGCGCCCAGATGCCGATGTCGCAGACCTGACGGATGCCGAATCCGCTGTGGACGAAGTGCTTGTAGGCGTGGAGGAGGAGGTAGAGGAAGTGGTCGTGCGGCGGCATAGAGGTGACGGGCACGCCGTAATGGGTCGGGTAGGACTCGGGCGTGAGGGTCTCAAAGCTGAAGAATTCGGGGAGGGATGAGAAGGAATCGCCCTCAAAAAGGTCGCGGTGGAGCTCGATGAAGATGCCGTCCTCGCCGCGGAAACCGACCTCGCCGTAATCGGAGAAGGGTGTTTTGTCGGGCACGAGTCCGCGCGATTGCAGGAAGAGGCAGCAGTCCTCGAACTCGGCGGCGGGGATGTAGAGGTCCTCGTCGCTGCTCGGACGCAGCTCGGGGTGGAGATAGAGCGTGCGGCAAATGATGCCCTTAACGACGATGGGGTGGAATCCCGCATCCGCCATCGCGGACCAGAGCCCGATGAAGGAGGAGGTCACCGTGACCTGCGCGGCAACTCGCCTAAAGAGCTCGGAGCGGCGGTCGATGCCCTCGGGAATGAGCCCTGACGGCATCGCAGAGAGGATCATGTGCCAGAGCTTGTGGTTGTAAGCCAACCGCAAGATCCCCCGCGCATCAAACTCACGCGCGCACTCTCCCGCATCAACTACGCGATCGTCGCCTTCGCACACGATCTCCCGCGCCTCAACCACGCGATCACCGACTTCGCACACGATCTCCCGTGCTTCAACCACGCGATCCGCCAAAGCCGCACGCAGCAAAAATATGAAATTGTTCTCAGTTCGTGTCAGCTCGGGCATTGTTTGGTCTCCGTTGATCAGTAAGTAGTTAAATGCTTAATATCGGGGGAAGGTAACTGGAGATATCCCCAATTCTTCGGTCTCCAGATCCATTTGTGCTCTGCGCTCATCATAGTCTTCTGGAAGCAAAGACCGGGCACACAGTCAAGATCGGTGTTTCCGCCCGTTTCACTCTTGTTGAAGAAGGTGTAAAAGGTCTTGTATTCGGAATCCATGATCATCGAGGTATCGAGCTCAACGTCCATTTCAGCCGTCTCGCCCTTTTTACCCGAATAGAAATCATAAAGGATGTAGGTTCCGATGGCAACGTCCTCGAGATTTAGTATCTCGAGTCGGAGTCCGAGCTTTTCGACGTCTGCGGTATTGATCCACTTAAGATGGATCTTCATAGGCTCGTCGCCGTCAAAATTCACGTTGTCCTTGCCGATATATGCCGCCTCGAGCAGCTTGATCTTTTGAAAAGTCAAGAATGAGGGGCGTTTATAGTTTTCGTAATTGCGGTAATATTCGTCGTTCATCTGACGGTCCATATAGACGCTGATCGCCTCTTCCACATCCCCCTCGAAGACGACTTTGCCCTTATCGAGAACGACACAGCGGTCGCAGAGCTGGCGGATGGTGTTCATATTATGCGAAACGTATAGGACGGTTCTGCCTTCCTGATTTGCGGCGTCCTTCATTTTGTCGAGGCACTTCTTCTGAAACGCCATATCACCGACCGCGAGGACCTCGTCCATGATCATGATCTCGGAATCGAGGTGAGCCGCGACCGAGAAGGCGAGCTTGACGTACATTCCGCTCGAATAACGCTTTACGGGCGTGTCGATAAACTCGCGGACCTCGGAAAACTCGATGATGTCCTCCATTTTCGCGTCGATCTCAGCCTTGGTCATACCAAGGATCGCGCCGTTCATATATACGTTCTCGCGGCCCGTCATCTCGCCGTTGAATCCGGTTCCGACCTCGAGCATCGAGGCGATCCTTCCGTAGATGTCGATCTCGCCCTCGGTCGGGGCGGTAACGCGGGAGAGAAGCTTGAGCATAGTTGATTTACCTGCACCGTTGCCACCGATGATTCCGAGAGCCTCGCCCTTATAGACAGTGAGGTCAATGCCATTGAGTGCCATAAAAGTCTTGCCGACGAGACGCTGATCCGAGCCGATCTTGGAATTCGGATCCTCCTTGCCGCGGATCCTTGCCCACCAGGTCTGCAGGTCGCCCTGAAGAGTGCCGCCGCCGATCTGACCGAGCTTGTACATTTTCTTTACACCGGAAAGCTGAATTGCAATTTCTCTGTTATCCATTTTTCGCCCTCCTTAAACGGTGTCCATAAAGGTCTTTTCGACCTTGTTGAAGATCATAATACCCAAAATGAGCAGAACGATCGTCATTCCCCAGCTAAGCGCAAGATATCCGGGCATAACTGCGCCCTGTCCGAGCACCGCATAGCGGAAAAGCTCGACGGGAGCGGTCACCGGGTTGATCATAAGAATAGTCTTCATCAAGCCGTCTCCGAGCTGAGAGATGGGATAGACCACGGGTGTGACGTACATCCAGAGTGAAACGCCGAACCCGACCACGATAGAGAGGTCGCGGTACTTGGTCGTCAGGCTCGAGATAATGATTCCGCAGCCGAGGCCGAGCAGTCCGAGATGCAGAAGAACGACGGGAATAAGAAGCCATGCAAGCCAATTTGGATGCACCGCTCCGGTGATAACGTAAAATATCAGGAATCCGAGCACGAGTATCATCTGGACTCCGAACTGGAGCATCGACGAGATCACGTTTGACGCGGGCATGGTCAGTCTCGGGAAATAGACCTTGCCGAAGACGCCGGCGTTGGCGGTGAAGGTGCTCGCGTTCTGCGTGACGCAGGTGGAGAAATAGGTCCAGATCGCGTTACCCGCGAGATAGAAAAGGATGCTCGGGATACCGTCGGTGCCGATACCTGCAATGCCTCCGAAGACGAAGGCGTAGATTATACTGCTGATCAGCGGGCTCAGAAAGATCCACGCGGGACCGAGCACCGTCTGCTTGTATCTGACCACAAAATTACGCTGTGTGAACAGCCAGATAAGGTCGCGGTACTGCCAGACCTCCTTCAGATTGAGCGCATACCAACGATGCTTGGAGGTTATGTGGGTGTGGTGTTGAGAACTCATTTTTTCCTCGAAAATTATTTATATATTATACACTCCGGAAAGTATTTTATCGCCAGTTTTTCACCCAAGCTCGGCCAAACCAAGGTTACCAACACGGTCGCTTTTTTCATTCTGCATATTTCCGGATTCTTAAAAATTGATTTCAGCCTCTTGATAAAAGCGGATTTGTATGGTTTGTAATCCCGTTTATACTGTTTATTGCGGTTACATATTGCAAAAGAATCTGCCAAAAAGTATGTAACGTAATAGTCTTCAGATTTGTTAGTTTGACCGTATTCTTCATGCTGAGAAAAGAATTCAAGATTTGTTACCGCCATATCCAATAAATCAAGACGTTTAGCGGAAAAATTACTCGTCAAAATACTGCCCTCGTTGCAAACATACTTATAAAACGGATCTTTCATAATATATGTATTGCCGCAAATACTATATAAATCGGGTGTAATGTATTCATCTTCGTATATTTTGCCTTTCGGAAAGCGGATATTATCGAATAATTCTTTTTTGAAGATCTTATTCCATACAGCAGTAAAAATCAGCCACTTGGTTTTAGAATAATAATCCTCAAGAATATTATTTCCCGAAGTTAAAATGTTATCGGATATAGAAATACTGACAGAACGCTTTCCCTTGGATATATCAATCCGTTCATATGCACATGAAACGATATCAGAGTTGTGCATTATTGCGGCATTATACATTTTTTCATACATTTCCGCATCTATATAATCATCGCTGTCAACAAAACCGATATAATCACCTTTGGCAATATCAAGCCCTGCATTGCGAGCATCGGATATTCCACCGTTTTCTTTATGAATTACAACGATTCGCGGATCCTTTTCTGCGTATTCATCGCAGATCGCGGGACAGTTATCAGGAGAACCGTCGTCAACAAGAATCAACTCAAAGTCCGTAAACGTCTGCGCAAGGATGCTGTCAATACAGCGGCGCAGATAAGGTTCTACATTATATATAGGAACAATAATACTTAGTTTCATTTTTATCAGCTTTCTATAAAATCATAAAATTTTTGCATTTCTTTCGAATTATCATGGTCTTCTTTTTCAAGATTCTCTACGAACTTTTCGCGCATTTTGGGATGGTCGATGAGCGTTTTGATTCCCTCAAAAAGCGCTTTGGGCGTCATTTCATCGACGATAAGACCATTCTCACCGCTGACGATTTGCTCACCAAATACGGGTACCGGAGTAGTCACTATGGGTTTGTGCAATATTCGTGCTTCCTGAACAGTAAGCCCCCATCCTTCAGAAAACGAGGGCTGAACGTATATATCGCAATTTTTGATATACGGATATGGGTTAGATTGCGTGCCGAGAAGGATCACGCGATCGGATACGCCATGCTTTTCGATCTCGCTCTCAACCTCTTCGCGAAGCGGACCGTCTCCGACAAGATACCAATGAATATCGTATCCCGCATCAACAAGCATTCGTGCAGTTTCGGGGATCATTTGTTGGCCTTTTTCGGGAGAAAGACGACCGACTGTGAGCAGAGGAGTACTGTTCATAGGCTGAATACTTACTCCACTTTGACTAATAATTTGTTGATACGGAAACTGATTGTACATTACTGCGGTTTTGTTTTTGTACATAGGGTAAGCCTTATTAAGTGTATTGCGGCATGACTCCGACACACAGTAGATTTTATCTAATAATAATAATAATAATAATATGAACTTATCTGTAGTCGCTTTTACGCTATCAATATCACTGTGCATAATGGCACATTTTTTATCTGCATTTATTCGCCAAATCACAGTTGCTGTATCTTCAAAGTTCATTTTGTACGCAATTGCACAATCATATTTTTCCGAAAATTTTGGGTATGTTCGCATTGTATAAGAAAACTTTTTGTATTCATCTTTGCACAGGCGAATCATACATCTACAATAAATTGCATTAATAACACGTATGATTTTAAACTTTTTAACACAATCCCAAAAATACTTTTTGCTGTCCGTAAACTGAGTAAACTTAATTGTTACGTTATCGGGGATCTCGTCAAAATATGCACCCTTATCGTTAAATGTAAATAGTGTTACATCATATCTTTCTTTATCCAATGCATCCAAAAAATTCAACAGTGCCTTTTCCGCACCGCCAACGATCATACGATTGAATACTATAGCAATTTTCTTTTTCATTTTTACTTTCCCGATGAAGAGAGCATACGTATCAGCTTAACCGGCAGGTGCTGATAAAGCCAATAGGTGCGCCTCTGAATTTTGTCATAGCTTGGCTTGAATTTGCCCGCGGGCAGGTCCTTCCAAGCGGATGCCTTCCAATAACGTCTGTAAATATGCGCCTTAGGATGTCTGTTATTCTCCCATGGTCTTCCGACGTTTGAGGATGTGAAATGGATGATCGCAGGATTCTTGACCGATTCTTTGATCTCCTCTTTCGTGTAATAGCGATCCCAAAGCTTGAAATACGCCTTGAGATTATCATACGACATAATAAACACAGGGGTCAGCACGTCATATCTGGGGTGGAGAATATGGCAGTCATTCCAGAATACGCCGTTGAGGATCGTCTGATCGTGATGGCGGACAACTCCCTTTCTGCCGTCGAGATACGCCATCATCCTGTTCTGGGCATCGCTTTCACGCCATTTTTTCATATCGATCAAGACGATTCCCGAGCAGATATAACGATAAGGCTCGGGCGAGTCGGTTTCCGCCATAAACAGGCAGGAAGCAACGTCTTCGACCGCGGCTATCGTCTTACCCTCCATATCGGTATTCCAAAGCTCCTCCAAGCTGTCGCAAATGACAGTATCGCAATCGAGATAGAGCAATCTTTCCACGTCGTCGGGAACCATTTCCTGAACAAACAGTCTGGCGTATGCGCTGATCGGCAACTCCCATTTGTTGTTCAGCGTGAGCTTGGATTTATGGGGACCGAAGGGCACGTACGTGATCTTGCGGTTGTATTTTGCGGCAACTGCATCAAGATTTTGGTGATTCTCCTCGGATATTCCGTCGTCGATCAAATATACGTTGACCGTTTCCACATCCTGATTGTGGTCGTATAGCGATGTAATTGAAATGCCCACGTGTCGGGCATAATTATTGTCACTTGAATAGATTACGTTCATATGATTCCTTTCTTGGTGTAAACACAATAAGCCAATTATTTTATATTCGATCAATATCCCGATTAATAATTAATGTATATTTTCGCTGTATTCTGTCGCAAACCACATCAACAAAGGAATTAATTCTAATTAGTTTAAATAATAATACACGCAAATATTCAGCCATAATACATATGCTGAATATTAAGATTGAAAACCCGATTACATATAGAATTAATAAAGGTGAATCACCATACGAATATAGGTGAATTGTTTCCCATAATAACTCTTTATTTTGTGGAAAGTGGTGAATCAAGAATACCGCAAACGTTAACGGTGAAACAAATTCAATTGTTTTGTATACTAAACGCGAACTAATATGACAACTTCTAATAAACATAAACAATCCGAGGCTGCTTCCAAAACAAACAGTCGAATTATATGCATAAAAAAGGTTCATATTACCTGGGATAACAACAACATGCCTAATAAGGCTCTCTCCGGCAACAATAAGCGAAAAAAGAACGTATACAGTTAGCCAACGCCATTCAACGCTCGAAGGTTGAACTATATATAAACGAATATATGATGCAACCAAGTATAAACAGATAAGCCAAATAAAACTAAATCCTGTTCCTATACCAGAAAAATCGCTGCCAAATATTGTTATAGTAGGAAGGATAGAGAAAATTGTTATGGCAACAACGCAACACGAAAAGTGCTTACCCTTAGTCATACTATGAATTGCTGAATTAATAAATGGGGTACATAGATATAAAAGAATATATTGCGTTAAGTACCA
Organism: Eubacteriales bacterium; assembly: GCA_045632925.1. GTDB lineage: Bacteria > Bacillota > Clostridia > Oscillospirales > CAG-272 > CAG-390. The sequence continues at coordinate 15,992 of JAZQXP010000053.1, forward strand.
CCAAGGTTTCCATGTAAAAACTAAAACACTCTTAACAATTCCATTTAGACTAAATGTGTCGGTGTGTAAAACAAAAGCGGATAATAAGTACAGTCCTATAGACCAAAATACACTCATAAGCCACAGTCTCGCAAGTTTTTTTAATTTAAATGGCGCAGTACAAAGATAGTATCCACTAATTAATGCAAAACAGTTTACCGCAACAATGCAAAATCCGTTTATAATATTTCCCAATAGCCAATTCAAACTTCCGGTCGTAGACATAGCCAACGCTTTACCGTTTCCAAACGCATGCAGAACCACCACCATAAACATAGAGATAATTTTTAGCAAATCAAAGCTCGCATTTCGCTGTTGATTCATTATTCGTTTCCTCCGTTCAATGAGCGTTATTAGTATTTGCAGATCGACGCGTATTTTTCAAAATGTTCATTGCCAGAAAATACTTCTCATCATTACTGCAGATCTTCTCCATCCCCTTATTGCTTCTCAGCTTTTCGATAAGATCGGGGTTATCGAGCAGGTGTTTGAGTCCCGAGTAGAGGCCTTCCTCGCTGTTTTCGACGATCCAGCCGGTCTCGCCGTGGGTCATCTGCTCGCGGATGCCCGAAACGTCGGTCGCAAGCACGGGGCAGCCGAGGATCTTCGCCTCTACCGTGACGGTCGGGAAGCCCTCCCATCCGGACGGAAGCACGAAAAGATCGCAGTTTTTCATATATTTATATGGATTTTCGGTCACACCGTCGAGAAAAACGCAGTCGCCGAGGCCGAGCTCATCGATCTTCCGCGCAATAGCGTCGTACTCGGCACCGATTCCGAGAATATGCCACGCAAAATCATAACCGTCCGCACGCAAACGCGCGAGAACGTCAAGGAAGCGGGGGTATTGCTTCTGCTCGGTCATTCTGCCGACCGAAAGCATTGTGAAGCGATCCTCGCCGTACGAAAAAGGCTCGTTGCCCTTTGCGATGATCGCGTCGGTGTCAAAAAAGTTGTAGATCGTGTACGTCTTCGACGCAAGCTGCGGATAACGCTCAACAAAATTCACGCGCGCAGACTCCGCAACGCATATCACGGCATCCATACGCTCGTATTCGGAGATCACGCGGTCGGTCTCCTCGGGATGTGCCATATTGGCCACGTCGATATGATACCACTGAATATATTTATCGGCTTTTACGCGGTCGAGCAGGAATGTCGGCGGCTCGGTCTCGAGATAGTTGACCGCAACGTCGTAATGCTTGTTAGCGTAACGCTTAGCGGCAAGCTTTTCGGCATATTTGCGATAGCCGACGAGCTTGCTGAATGCCAGCTTGCAGCAGTCGGCGATCTTCCCCTTCAGAGAGGGATTTGCCTTGATCTGCGCGAGCGAGGCGTAGTATTTTTCGGTATATTCGGTGCTGCAGATCGCGTCAAATCTCACGCGGCTGTCAAATTGGGGCTTGAGCAGACCGCGCTCGTAGAGCTCGATCACCTCGACCTCATGCCCGCGCGAAACAAGATCGTTCGCAAAGGAGACGAGCACCTTTTCCGCCCCGCCGAAAATCAGCTGGGGGATGTAGATGAGGAATTTCATTGTCCGATCCTCTCGAGGACCCAAGGCTCAATCTCGTAGCTCTTGACGTCGTGCTTAGTGATGCGTTTTTCCTCGGGATAGGGCTCGTGCCAATGGGGGCCGTATTGATAATCCAGATACGCTTCGGGCTCGGATATCGTCATAAACACAGCATCCTCAAAAGCAATATCCTTAGGCTGTTCATACCATTTACGAGGCCATATTTCATTATCGTATCCGTTTTTGCCGGTATATGGATTTCTATAAGTATAGCAAAGAATTCCAACTTCAGCAGAATCACTCTTCTTGCTGAATCGCATAAACCGGTCAATGTCTTTGCCGATCTTTACCCTATCGCGTCTGGAAAGCATACCAATGCATTTAACAAAAAAATTATGCGGAATGATTGATCCTTGCTTAATCTGGAGTGCAACGTCCCATATCCATATCAACCACTTTTGCAGCTTACGTATGACGGTATTACCCGGAACGGGATATAGGGGAACAATGTCTACCCCAATCTCGTTATGTGTACACTCTCCTTCTCCGTGAATATGAGACACACTCGTGCCCAATACGCGCAAAACGCCTCTGTTGTTGGTATGATTCGGATCACTGACGTAGGTCTGCATATAATATTTATCGGAATATTCGTTATTGATTATTTGGATTAATTTATCATAATCTTCGCGCATCATTGTAATATCCACGTCATCATCCCAAGGGATAAAACCCTTGTGGTTGAATGCGCCGAGGAGAGTACCCGCGTGCAGATAATACCGCAAGCCATTCTCGCGGCAAATCTTGTCGATATCCTTCATAGCGGAGAGCAAAACCTTATGCAAAAGCTCGTTTCCGTATTCGTTGGTCATGTTTCACCTCAATAATCAGTATCGATTCGGGTAAGGGTAAGTTTTGCGGGAAGCGGCTTATCGGAAAGAGATTTAAGCATTAATCTTGTGGTGCCGCCTACGTCTTTCAGTCCCGCATTTTTCATCAATTCTATAGTTTCGTCGTCATATCTGCCCCAGATGCTCACATAGTTGCCCATTTTTCCGAGCAGAGAAAGCACTTTCTTCAGGACATCGGGATCGTTTGAGTAATAATCCCAATCGTACACGTTGACGGCTGTACGCAATCTGCCGCGTGTAAGCGTATAAACGAAATATCCGATGCAGACCTCGTTTTTCCACAGGCTGACGTAACGGTATTCCGTATCGGGATTCAGATCGTATTTCCATCGCAAAAAGCTTACGTTACGATATATCCTTCCCTCACCGACAAATTCTTCGTCGGTAAAGGGACAAGTATCCGTGAAGCGTATCTCTACGCCTCTGTAATTGAAATCCGCAGGAATTCTTTTGCTAAAGAACAACCGCTTCGGAGTATTCATGCAACCGATGTGCGGCTCCTCATGAAAACCGTATTTTTGAAATATCGGATAGGAATTGTCGTTGGGAAATTCCATAATAAAATCGTAGCCTTTGTCGAAAAAATAATCGCAGGCATAGCGGTAGATCAACTTGATAATACCCTTTCCGCGATGATCGGGATGAACCACCCAATCGCAGAACTGCAGGCACTTTCTTTCGTTCTCGCCGCTTCCGTAAATTACGGGGAGCATACTCGAAACTCCCGCCATTTTTCCGTCCTCATCAAGAGCAACAACGGCATATGCGGGATCGGGTTGTCCGTTTTCGGTAAAAAGTCGCCATTTCCAATGCTCGACGGTAGTTTCTCCGAGTCCTGTGCTGAAAAGCTCGATCAGCTCGGGGATGCGCTCGGGATCGTCAAAAACCGAAATCGTATAGCTCATGGTAACTCCTTCTTAACGCTTGAAAAGTCGCTTGATCCTGCGCCAAATAAACCAGATGGGGCGCATAATATAGAATAACGGGTCGGTCTCGTATTCCTTGAGATCAATGACCTCATACTTTTCGTTCATATTGTAGGTATGCAGTCCGTAGGAGGTCACGCCGAGATCCGTCTGCAGATCTTCGGGAAAGATCTTTTTGATCAATTCTTCGTCGTAGTTTTCGTTGTCTGCTTTGGTGACCCTGTAAAAATTCAATGCGCAGCCATAGCTTTCGGTGCAATCCTGTGCGGGGCGGTAAAGACCGCCGTCGAACGTGAAAAAGTGTCCCGCGGGGCGTTTATTCGGATCGTTTATTGCCGCACAGTAACCCTTTTCGGACAGTTCGCTGTCCCGGAAGGCATAAAACATCAGCTTTTCATCGCCGCCGTCGAATCGAAGTGTGAGAAGATAATTCTCATCCCCGCGCTGCAGAAGGGTCGAGTCCACCGCGCAATAATCAGACTTCAAAACCTTGACCTTTTCCCACTTATCGGGGAAGGATACCGCCCGATAGACCGCGATCTCGTTTGCCACGTATGATTCTGGGATCATATAAACCGATCCACTGTGCTCAATAATATGCGGATACGAGAGATGATGCGGCATACTGAGGGCGATCTTCCACGCAGATGCGCCGTTATCGTCGATTATGCTGTAACCGATCAGTCCGCGTCTGAGGATCCTGTCATAGACCTCAGCAAACACGTAGGTTTTTTCGTCGAATTCGAAAAGATGCGGATCGCCCGCCCAATAACGCCACGAATTCCGAATAACGGAAAAAGCAGCCGAGGTATTATTAAGCAGAGTATCGCCGTTCGTTCTCGGGCGATAAGCAACCGTCCATCTTTCGAATTTTTTCATCTTTTATGTCTCCTGCGTACGATAAATCTGTATACTCCAAAGGGGAATGAGGTGAGCAAAAACGCTCGAAGCTTTTCCGATCTGCTTGAGGGAAGAATTTTAAACAACTTGCGATTTGATTTAAGATCGGTCATCAACTCGTTAACGTAAGTCTCCTGCAACGGATCGAAAAGTGCAAGCTCGTTCAAGGAATACATAATACTTGAACGATACCTTATTGCAGCATACTCCTCAAGCTCGGGGTGATTTTCACGGATCCATTCAAGGTTTGCCTTGCAATGGCGGTACCAATCGAGCTTTTTGAGTGAAAAAGATGATGTAGTGATGCTCTCGGGGCGGGAAATATAGTGATAAAACGGCTCGTTGGAATATACTACTCGATCGCAGTTGTTCAGCAACCTAAGTGCGATCGCCTCGTCCTCGTTGATCTCGCCCACGGGATAGCGGATTCCTTCAAAAACTTCGCGGCGGTATATTTTGTCCCACGCAGACCAGGAATGAGTTAGAAAATAACGTATAGCGTCAATTTTTTCGCGGGATTCCGTTGTAATAGACTCTCCGGCAGTTGTTTTCCTGACGATAATTCCGTTTTCTGTCATCAATTCATCCAATACTCCGCCGATCGAGATCTGAGCATCATGCTTATTTGCGTTCTTGATAAGGATTTCATACATAGAAGATTCAATCCAATCGTCGCTGTCGATAAAGGAGAGCCACTCGCCCGTTGCAATATCCAATCCCGCATTTCTCGCATCGGAAAGACCGCCGTTAGGCTTATGTATCACGCGCACACGATCGTCCTTTTCCGCATATTCGTCGCATATGGCGGGACAGTTGTCGGGCGATCCGTCATCAACAAGGATGATCTCAAGATTTGTGTAACTCTGTGCTAATATAGAGTCCACGCATCTTCGCAGATATGGCTCAACCTTATAGACGGGTACTATTACAGAGATTTTTTCATTCATTTTTACACCAGAATATTTTCGAAATCGGAAAGTGCCTTTTCAAAAGAGATTTTTGCTTGTGCTTCGGGAATACTTTTTCTATAACGCTCAAGATTTTCGGGATTTTTCAAAACATATGATAACCCTTGATAAATACCTTCGTTTGAGTTTTCAATAATCATGCCGTATTTGCCGCCATCCAACCACTCGTCAACACCGCTGCAATCGGTTGCAATCACGGGTGTTCCGACTATCAAGCTCTCTCCAACAACCAAAGAAAAAGCCTCGTCTCTGGAGCTGAGTAGAAACATATCCGCCTGTTTCAAGTATTTATACGGGTTCGATTGATATCCGATTAATTCAACAAACGGAGATAATTTGTCTTGATCGATAGCGTTTTCCAGATTATTTCTCTCGGGACCTTCGCCAATAATATATATCCTAAAATTCTTAATACCTTCGTCGGTGATGCGCTTGCATGCTTCGACCAATCTGTCAAATCCCTTTTGCTCAACCAAACGTCCTATGCATACGATATTTATTCCGTCCGTTTTCGGCAACTCGAAGGACTCGTTTGATTTAGTGATGATTTCGGATACGGGCAAAGGATTTCTGACAACCGCGAAAGGGTACTCATTGCCGAATTTTTGTTTGAATTTTTCGGCACAGGATTTCGATACAGGCGCGATGAGATCAAATTTCTCATAAATCGGTCTTGCGGTATCGGCGTTTTTGAATTCTTTAAGCTTTGAGCCGCGTTCGACGACGTCCATATGGACCCAACAGATCTTACGCGATCTCTTATTTGTGCTACCCGATATGACCTTTGCGGCGCCGCCGTCGGATGCCGCGATCTCAACGTCATATTTTCCGCGGACAAAGAGCCCGTATAGCATCTTCGGCGGAAGATATGCGATCAGGCGTATAATTCCGCGCACGTATCGCTTGAAAAAGAAGGGAATGACCTTGACGTTCGGGTTTACGAGTGACTGACAATGTCCGCCGTACCAAAAGGTCTGAACGGTAATATCGTATTTTTCGGGATCAAGATTGTTGACGATATCGAGAGTTACCTTCTCAATGCCGCCTTTGTCGAAAGCCTCAAGCAGAAACAGTATTTTTTTCTTTACAGGCCTCTTATCAGCGTTTCCCATTGCTTTACTATGTTCTCCTCGTCGAATTTTTCCATGTCGAGGGCTGTGTTTTCCGAAAACTCTGTTCGGAGTTTAGTATCCTCGATCAGATTGCAAATTTTTTCCGCCATTGCATCGGTATTACCCGATTCCACAAGATAGCCGTTGACACCGTCGCGGACGATATCGCTCGGTCCGGTCTCGATATCGAAGCTGACGATGGGGAGACCCTGCGATTTTGCCTCGAGCAATACCATCGGCAGTCCTTCCATTTCGGAAGTGAGAACGTAGATCGCCGCCGCGGCGTATTCCGGGTCCATATTGCTGACCGAGCCGCGGAAGATGATATTTTCGCACAGATCTGCTTCCTTGACCGCGTTCTCGAGGTTTTCCCTCTCTGGACCGTCGCCGCAGATCACCCATTTCCAATCGGGATGCTTTGTAAAAACGGCTTTTCCGATCGGAACGATCAGCTCGAAGCGTTTGATCCTTCCGAGGATTCCCGCGGAAAGAATGGTCTTGGAGCCTACGTCATAACTGTATTCGCGCACCTTGGACGGATTTGCGATCACGCTGAGCGGCGCGCATTTTTTGATGTTTTTCTCATAATTTTGTTTGTCGCGCGAGGTCAGAACGACCAGGGCATCGCTCTTTTTAGCGGCAAAGCGGCGAAGGTAGGGGAAGATACGCGAATTCCAATTGTTGAAGAAATTCGCGTGCTCCCAGGTGATGACTTTTGCGCGGGTGCCGCGTGATGCAAGTATGCCGATATAGCCCATGCCGGTATCGACGTTTATGACGGTGTCGATGGCGTGGGCGCGGATATATTTTCGGATCTCGCGTATCTGCGCGAGAGTATTTTGCGAGGAAATGACGCTGTGAGTGACTCCGTCCGCAAGCGTGAAGAAGACCTCGCCGTGGTTTTGGTGAAGGCTGATAATATGTACAGCGTGATCGCGCACAAGCATCGAGGAGAGCCGCGAGGTCATACGCTCGGTGCCGCCTCTGCGCGACATATCGCCTTCGAGGAATAGGATTTTCATAAGCTATCCAACATTTCTTCCACCGCGCGGACGGTTTTCTCCTTGGAAAAATACTTTCCGCGCACGGCGGCTTTTTCTCTATAATAAGCCAGGGTCTCGGGCTCGGAGAGCATCTTTTTCATGCCCTCGTAGATACCGTCCTCGCTGTTTTCGACAACGATCCCGTATTCGTTCTGCTCGCCGAGCAGCTCGCGTGCTCCCGAGCAATCTGTGCTGACGACGGGTGTGCCGACGATCAGGGACTCGGTGACCGCGGTCGAAAATCCCTCTCTGCGCGAGGAGCAGACGTAAAGATCACAGCGCGAGACGTACTGATAGGGGTTGTCCTTGAAGCCGAGGAAAATGAAGGAATCCTCAACTCCGTATTCGATCGCCTTGCGGCGAAGCTTTGCTTCCTCCTCGCCGATGCCGAGGAGATATACTCTGTGGCGGTATCCCTCGTCAAGCAGACGCTTGTGCACGTTCAAAAGACGGTCGAAGCCCTTGACATCGATCAGCTTTCCGACAGAGCAGACCTTTGGCTCATCGCAATCAAATTCGGGGGCATCGGTAGCCGCTTTGGCTTTTTTTATGATCTGATCTGTCTCGTTTGTGTTATACAAAACCTCAACGGGAACCGACGAAGAGATACTTTCAATGAAAAATTTTCGTACACCGTGAGAAACCGCTATTATGCGGTCAAATTTTTCATACCGCTCCTTCGCTTCCTTGATCGAGCGATGTCCTATGGCGGCATTGGCTTCCTTTAGTTCGGTATGTATCCAAACAAGCTTTTTTGTTTCGGGATCATCGCATCCCGATACGATCCTTGCGGCAGGTCCCTCAAGATATGAGACCGCAATGTCGTAATGCTCCTTTACGAGGAGCTTCCAAAGGAATTTCGGCGAAAAAAGCTTCATCAGCGTGTTGTTTCCGCGGAACTGATGCTTTAAGCCGCCAACGTAACGAATCTCGGGCGAAAGATACTGTCTGTTCACGCCTACGTCAAAGAGCGTACGGACTGTAACGTCGTATTTTGACTTGTCGAGATTATTGACAAGATTCACAAGGACCCTCTCCGCGCCTCCGTGGGCGAGATTCGGGATCAGAAATAATATTTTTTTCTTCATGGCGTTATCTCAAAAATGACTAGAGATATAGTCCCAAAGATTTATTTTTGAAAATTGATTATCAAAATTGTGACGGAAATAGTTTTCAAAAATGAAATACCCTGTATATCCAGTTATGCAAAAGATTTTCAGAAAAGGACGATGCTTATAATATATCTTATTCAACATCCACGGAAGTACAACTACCTGCGCAGGCAAAAAGTAATTTGCCAATCTGGCAAAATAATTTGCAGTACCAAACAAACCGACAAACATGATTAGAGCATTAAGCATTGCAAGATTGAACATGAGGTCTTCGTTTTTTGTTGAATCGCGGAATAGCATTGGTTTATAGAAGACAGATAGAATAAGCGGAACAAATGAAACTATGACGCGGAATATGTTTACGCCTTCACCAACAAAAGAATACTCGTTATAATCTGCTCCAAGTAGGTCGGTAATATCAAGAATTGTACCCAACAAGTATTCAAGCATGAAACCGATTATAATAAAAATAATAGCATATATATATGTCCATTTACTCCATGGTTTAAATAACATCAGAGGAACAAGAATGTAAACTATTGAATATGGATGGAACAAAAACGCCAAAGCTACGAGTATTCCATACCGGATCCACTTTTTATCCAATATAGCCATTACTGCTAATAAACACAGTCCCGTTGCCATGCATTGCTTGATAGAGGCAAAAGCAAATGTATACATACCTGTTGTAAACATAAGAAATATTCCGAACATAAATTTCGGGCAATATTTCTTGACAAACAAGACATAAGGGATAATTGTCAAGAATGCGTATAGCATAATATAGTCTTGAACTGAAAATCCTATAGTTTTGATTATGCTGTTTAGAAGTCCGAAACCGTATCCGTCCGCAAGAACAGCATCAGACGAATCCCAAAAGTCGTCAACATATGGAGCCTGTTCATACATTTGAATATAGGTAACCGTATCGTTATACCATGTTCGGAGTCCGCAAAAAACAGCCAACACAACGATCAAGAGAAAAGTAAATAGGCGCTCGTGATCCTTGTTTTTTGTTATTGAGAGCTGTCTGTCACGTATTTCTATAACGTAAGCGATACAAATACTGAAAATCAGTATTGGCAATAATTCACTCAAGGAAAATACCTCCGATTATCCTTTAATAAGAAGATAGAAATATAGCAGTATTCCCGGAGGAAATGCCGCGAGAGTAAGTAGTTTTTTAGGAGAATCTTTTATAAAATTGCGCTTTGCCAGCATACATTCAGCTACATAATGAATTGCAAAACGGTAACGATGATACAGAGTGGAATTCGGATAAGTCATAATAAACTTGCGATAAAAAATATAGTTATTCAAATTTTTCTTGTATGACTTAATGATATTCTTCGTATATCCGTCCGGCATATACTCAACAACAACCAAAGGCTCATTAATCACAAGCATTTCGTGAGTCAGATCAACCAGAAAATATTTATAGCAGGTAGGAAAGAGCTTCTCTCCCTCAAACTCGGGCGAATGAAAAGGTCTGATCAACTCAGGTCGGTATACCTGCTTTTTGTCGCCTTTTACTCCCATACGGTTATAGAGATCGTAGACGGTAGCACTGTGAACGTCGGGGAGCTCGGTGCCTATAACCCTGCCGTCTTCCGTAATATCAAGACCTATGATACCGGCGTATTTTTCGTCTTTATTATTTTCCCAATATGCAGTTATAATTTCTACAGCGTTATCCGTCATATAATCATCGGAATCAATGCAGACTGCAAGCTCTGTGAAAATGTTATCGTAAGCGGTATTATACCCTGTATGCATACCGCCGTTTTTCTTATAGATATACTTTATCGGAATCTTTCCTTCGGCAATCCAACCGTCCACAAGTTCTTTTGTATTATCGGTAGAACCGTCGTCAACGATCAACCATTCAAAATCAGAACAGGTCTGCCTCAGCAGACTTTCGTAACATTTATGCAGACAGTAGGCGCGATTGTATGTTAAGGTAAAAACGGTTAAGGTCGGCATTATTAACCTCGGTAATTTGTTTGAATTTGATGATAAATTATATTGCCGATTTCCGTAATACTATTAGTCGTTGGAATTTCAATAGTACCGCACTCAGCATTTTGCGCAACAGAATAAATAATCTGATGCATTTTTTTGATAGTATCATCATAAGTGATGATACCACATCCACACATATGATAAACCGCATCAAGCTTTTCCGCAAACAACTCAACGCTCGATACAGTCACCGCTTTAGAAGCTATGATATCCGGGGAGACCTTATGGCATTCAACAGAGTCATTCATACTGCGCTCAAGCCAGATAACATTCTTTGGCGTTCCGCCCTGAGAAATCTGATCCGGAGTAAATATTTTCGTAGGCAAGACTCTCATTGATTGAGGATTATGTTTTCTGAGATATGCCAAAACGCGCGGAAAAGGACGAAGCATTCGCTTAACTCCCGGAATGATCTTACTCATCATATTGCTGATTTTCAGATTCTTTACCGTATGATTCTCGTTACTTTTAAAGAGTTCGGGGAAGAGGTCTTGGTGATATGGATAAATAACGAACGGTTTCAAAAAAGGAATAACGTAATTATCTCCGATAATGACCAGATCATCACCCAACAGTCTCCATCCGTAATCACGGACAAATTTACAAACCGTGGCGGTTTTACCAACTCCGCCCCAGGAAGGAAGTAAAAGCACTTCTTCGTTTTTTTCGAGTGCAGCTGCGTGAATCAAAGTATGATTATTATCCAATAACGCCAGCTGTATCAAAATAACAAGCCATTCATTGCACTCCTGAGACGCAATCAGATGCCAATGGCCTGCCATACGCTCAATACGTACACCGTAATTACAGTCTACATAAACCGAGCCGCTGATATATGCGCCGTCGCCTATAAAACGCACGTCATTAATACTCAAGGACTTCTGATAATCTACAATGATTTTTTGTTTACATGCATTATAAGCTTCTTCATCCTCGGTTACCACACCGTTCAAGAAGATTGTTTCGCACCAAGGATATTCATCTCCGATACAGATTCCAACTAAATCATAAATAGCATAGAACTTCATACTATACCCCAAGCTCCTTTAAAGTATTTCCTACAACGATTTTTTTATCGAACGTCTGCTCCATATGCTCGCGTCCGCGGAGACCCATTTTTTGACGTTCGTCTGCGGGGAGGGCGGAGAAGCGTTTCATAGCCTCATAGAGGCTGTCCGCGTTCTTCGGCTCGCAGAGAAATCCGCTCTCACCGTCAATCACGGCTTCCTTGCAGCCGTGGATATTGCTCGTGATGATCGGGCGGGCAGTCGCGGCACATTCGAGATTCGTGTTTGCCATACCCTCGTGGTAGCTCGGCAGAACGAAGCAATGCGAGTCGACGATAAAGGGTCGGACGTCCTTTTGGTATCCGTGATAGCGAAGCCATCCCGCGGCGGTGTAACGCTCGATAGCCTCGGCGTAATCCTCCTCGTAATAACCGAGGACGTCGAGAACGCAAGGAATCTTCTCCGAATGAAGACGCTCCATCGCCCCGAAAAGCTCGTCGATGCCCTTCTCACGCATAACTCGTCCGATAAAGAGAAAGCGGACGGGTGAGTCATCCGTCGGATATTCCGCGGGCTGATAGTGATCGAGATTCACGCCCGCACCGCTGAGGAGACAGCATTGCTCGCGGCGGACGATCCCCTCGTCAAGCAGGGTCTGCATATTACCCGCATTTTCAAAAAACACGGTCTTGCCCTTTTTGAGCGCAGTTCTGTACATCAGGGTCACAAGCGTGCGAAGCGCGCCCTTTTTCTGAAACGCGGTACCGAGCCCCGTGATGTTCGCGGCATACGAAATCTTCGACAAACGGCAAGAAAGGCCGCCGTAAATATTCGGTTTTATCGTGTAGGTGACAACGAGATCGGGCTTTATCTCGCGAAGAAGCCGTCTGTAAGCTGAAAAAAGCTTCAGATCGGTCGCGGGATTGATGCCTCTGCGGTCGATCGGGGTGTCGATGAAATGGCATCCCATCTCGCAAAGCGGCACTACGAGCTCGCCGTCGGGGAGCGATATGTAAACCTCGTTTCCGCGCCCGATCATTTCCGAAAGGAGCTCGCGGCGGAACTGATAAAGCCCGACGTCGTTGTTGGCAAGAACAAGTATTTTCACTTGATCCTCCTTGCGGGGACGCCGACGTATGTGCCCTTTTCGGTGATATTTTTGACAACTGCCGCGCCCGCGCCGACGGTGACGCCCGCGCAGACAGTGATATTATTTCTGATGCTCGCGCCGATTCCGATATGAGTTCCCTCGCCGATTCTGACGTTTCCCGCAAGCGCGGCGGAGGGCGAAATATGCGCGAAATCGCCGATGACGGAGTCGTGCTCGATCACGGCGGCTGTGTTTATGATGCAATGATTTCCCACGGACGCGCCCGCATTGATCACCGACTGCGGCATAACGACGCTTCCCTCGCCTACAGACGCAAAGCGCGAAACGGTCGCGGTCGGGTGGATCGCGGTGTAGAAATCGGCATTTATGCGCTCGGATATCGCGCGTCTGACCTCATTATTACCGATCGCAACGACGAATTTGCGGTCCTTATATTCACTCCACGCATCGATCTTGCCGAGGACGGGGATGCCGAGGACGTCGGTGCCGACCTCAAGCGCGTCATCGAGGATGCCGACAACAAGATCGCCCGCGGAAAGTATGCAGTCGATGACGACCTTTGCGTGACCGCCGCCGCCGATAACGATTACCGATTCAGACATGGGAATCTTCCTTTTTTACTCAGATTTCTTGAATTCTTCGATGGTCGCCGCAGTTTCGGACGTGATACCCTCGCGGCGAAAGACCTTTTTCACGGTCAAAAAGACGGTTTTTACGTCGATCGCGAAGCTGAGATGCTCCACGTACCAGACGTCATATTCGAATTTTTCTTCCCACGAGATCGTGTTTCTGCCGTGGACCTGCGCCCAGCCGGTAAGCCCCGGACGGACGTCGTGGCGGTGCTTCTGGACCTCGTTGTAGAGGGGAAGATATTTGACGAGAAGGGGGCGCGGACCGACGATGCTCATATCTCCGCGGAGGATGTTCCAGAGCTCGGGAAGCTCGTCGAGAGAGGTCGAGCGGAGCAGCTTTCCGAATTTCGTCAGGCGCACCTCGTCGGGCAGAAGCTCGCCCTTTTCATCGCGCTTATCCGTCATCGAGCGGAACTTGTAAAGCTTGAAGATGCGCTCGTTTTTGCCGGGTCTTTCCTGACAGAATATGACGGGAGAGCCGAGCTTTGTGCGGACAAGAATTGCTACTATGAGCATAACGGGGGAGAGAAGTATCAGCGCGAAAAGCGACAGAATGACGTCAAAAAATCGCTTTACGTACTTTTCATAAAAGGTTGGCTTATGTTCCATTTTTCCTCAAAAAAGAGTTTTGATTATGCCGCAAACGCGGTCAATGTCGGAATCCGTCATCTTTGTGTCGCTCGGCAGACAAACGCCGCGACGGAAGAGATCGGAGCCGACACTCTCCTCGGTAAGCGAGACAAATTTTGCACTCTTGAAGACGGGCTGACAGTGCATGGGATTCCAGAGATGGCGCGCCTCGATATTGTTTTCGGCGAGGACGGATATGACGTCTGCGGGGGTCACGGACGATGATCTTCCGATCAGCGCGGAGGTCAGCCAACAGTTCGATACCGCCTCATTCTGCATCGGCTGAAGCTCGATCGGAAGCCCCGCGAGCTCCTCACGGTAGCGGCTGTATATGTACTGCTTTTTCGAAATACGGTCGGAAATGACGTGCATCTGACCGCGGCCGATGCCCGCGCAGATATTGCTCATTCGGTAGTTGTAGCCGATCTCCTCGTGCAGATAGTAGGGGAAGGGCTCGCGCGCCTGAGTCGCAAGCTTGAGGGCGTGGCGTGCGTCTGATTCCTCCTCGCAGAGCAGCATACCGCCGCCCGAGGTCGTGATGATCTTGTTTCCGTTGAAGGAAAGAATGCCGAATTTGCCGAATGTGCCGCAGGCGCGACCGTGGTAAAGACTGCCGAGAGCCTCGGCGGCGTCCTCGATGAGGGTGATATCATGCTCGCGGCAGATAGTGGTGATCTCGTCGAGCTTCGCGGGATTGCCGTAGAGATGGACGACAATGACCGCTTTCGGCACGCCGTAGAGATCGATCGCACGGCGCAGAGCCTCGGGATCCATATTCCAGGTGTCGCGCTCCGAGTCGATGAAGACGGGCTCGGCGCCAACGTAGGTCACGGGATTTGCGGACGCGGAGAAGGTCAGATCCTGACAGAAGACCTTGTCTCCCTTGCCGACGCCCGCGAGGATCATAGAGAGATGCAGAGCCGCGGTGCCCGCCGAAAGAGCAACGGCGTTTGCGGCACCGGTGAATTCCTTCATCGACTTTTCGAATTCATTTACGTTTTCGCCAAGCGGCGCGATCCAGTTTTTTGCGAAAGCATCGCGGATATATTCAAGCTCGTAGCCCTCCTCGGACATATGCGGCGAGGAAAGGTAGATGCGATCAGACATAATTTTCGTCCTTCCAAAATTGAAGTTCGGAAACACTTTTCCTATTTAATTATATCACAATATCCTCTTAATGTCAATTATTTTTAAGATTTTGCAAAACTTTGTCAATATTTTTGAGCAGATAACTTATTATATGATGCATTTTCCTCAAAATTGCGTGTTTGAGAACGGATGGGGATAGAAAATGGGCTGCTCCATTTTCACGGATCAGCCCGAAATCTTATTTATGCCCTTCCGTTGCTTCCGAAGAGGAGCATTTTTTTCATTGTGGCTTCCTTGACGGCGGCGCTCATTGCGCCCATAACGTCGGTCATGCCCTTGCCCGCGGCGTAATTATCGTGCGCGGCTTTGACGCAGGCGGCGTTGATATCGGTGAAGATATTGATCTTCGAGATTCCCGCGGCGATGGCGCGGCGGAAATCGTCGTCGCTAAGCCCCGAGCCGCCGTGGAGAACGAGGGGTGCATCGATCATCGACGCGATCTTCTCGATGCGCGCAAAATCAAGCTGAGGCTTGAATTTATAAGCTCCGTGCGAGGTGCCGACAGCAATCGCAAGCGCGTCACAGCCGGTGAACTCGGCAAATTTTTTCGCCTCATCGGGGTCTGTGTAGGCATCCGAGGGCACGCTGACCTCCTCGGTTCCGACGTGACCTATCTCCGCCTCGACGGTGATGCCCTTCGAGTGCGAATAATCGCAGATCGCCTTGACCGCGCCGAGGTTTTCCTCAAATCCGAGGGTCGAGCAGTCGTACATTACAGATGAAAATCCGAGCGCGATCGCCTTTTTGACGTTCTCCTCGGTAAGACCGTGGTCAAAATGGAGAACTACGGGCACACTTGCGCGCTTTGCCATCGGCAGAAGCATATTCGCAAGGTCGTCGAGCCCCGAATAGCAGAGCAGGCACTCCGCGCTTCCGATGATGACGGGCGAGCGAAGCTCCTCCGCCGCCGCAAGCACGCCGACAGCCATCTCGAGATTTACGGTGTTGAAGAGTCCAACCGCGTATTTGTTCTTTTTTGCGTCACGTAAAACTTCGTTGAGTGTAACTAACATAATTTTTCCCTTTCTATGCCTCGATAATATTAATATTCGCCCTCAGAAGCTCCGCCTTTATTTCGGCGGTGAGCCATTTGTTTGTCACAAGAGTGTCGATCGACTCGATCGGCGCGTAATGAATGACCGATGCCTTGCCCGCCTTTGAGGTATCTGCGAGCAATATTCGCTTATCCGATGCCGCAACGACGAGCTGATTGATCCTCGCGGTATCAAAATCCGATGCCGTCAGCCCTCCCTTGACCGAAAATCCGTCCGCGCCGACGAAGCATTTGCTGAAATGAAGCCTTTTTATGACCTCATCGGTTAGATAGCCGCAAAAATCCTGCCTATGCGGTCGGAATTCACCGCCGATGAGGCAGACGTTCATATAGTCCTTGAGCAGATTGAGGTTTGCCAGCGAATTGGTAAAAACAGTGACGGTCGCGTATTTTTCCGCGCCCTTGGCGTCAGCCGCCACGCATTTCTGCGCTATGGCGCGGCAGAGCTTGAGCACCGTGGTTCCCGAATCGAGATAAAGCGTGTCGCCCTCCTCGATCAGAGCCTCCGCCGCCTCGCCTATCTGCATTTTTTCATTTGATCGGTAAAGCTCGTTTCGCTCGAAGGAATAGGATTCGCGAGTTCCGGGAACTGCGCCGATACTGATGCCGCGATAGGTCCGAACGACAAGTCCCTCGGCTTCGAGCTTGCAAAACAGCCGCCGCACAGTCGATTCCGAGACGTCGAGCAGAGCCATAGCCTCCGCTACGCTGACCTTTCCCGAAACGCGCAAAAGTGCCATTATTTCCTTTTCGCGTATTTCCGCCTTGTTCATTCCCGTTCCTCTCTTTTTGCAATATTGACAGCTGAATGTAAAGCTTTGAAAATTCAATAAAAATCGTTTTTTCGACGGCTTTGCCGACGAAAAAACACCGCTAAGACGAGCAAAGCGAGTCCGCGCGCCGAGGGGAGTGAGTCAAAATCAACAATTTTGGCTCACGGCGATAAGCGCGCGTTTTCAATTGTAAAACGGAGTTTTACAATTGGTTATCATTATGCTATCATATATGACGGAATTTGTCAAGCTGATTTTGAAAATTTTTTCATTTTCGATCAAAATCGCCCGAAATTCTTTCAAAAAATGAAAGATTCCGTCATATTTTGACTTTTTTGCGTTTCTGCGTCAAAGTCTATTGACAATCGGCACAAATACGTGTATAATACAATATGTATTAATATTACTATATGAGGTAATGAAATGAATAAGAAAAAGATAAGATTTGCCGTTATCGGCTGTGGACTTATGGGCAGAGAATTTGCCTCTGCGGCGGCAAGATGGTGCCATCTCGTAAAGGACATTCCCGCGCCCGAGATCGTTGGCATATCCGACGTAAACGAGGCGGCGAGGGCTTGGTTCACCGACAATTTTGACAGCATAAAATACTCGACCGCCGACTACCGCGAGCTGCTCGAGAAGGACGACATCGATGCCGTTTACTGCGCAGTTCCGCATAATCTGCATAAGCAGTTCTATATTGATATTATCAATTCGGGCAAGCATCTGCTCGGCGAGAAGCCCTTCGGCATCGACCTTGAGGCGAACCGCGCGATAATGGAAGCAGTCAAGGCTCATCCCGAGGTGATGGTCCGCTGTTCGAGCGAGTTCCCCTTCTACCCCGCCTGTCAGAAGCTGATCGAATGGATCCGCGAGGGCAGATTCGGCAAGATCATCGAGGTCCGCTCGGCATTTTGCCATTCGAGCGATATGGATCTGAATAAGCCGATCAACTGGAAGCGCACGCTCTCGATCAACGGCGAGTACGGCTGTATGGGCGATCTTGGACTTCACACCGAGCACGTGCCTTTCCGAATGGGTTGGAAGCCGCTCAACGTCTTTGCCAAGCTTTCGAACATCGTCACAGAGCGTCCCGACGGCAAGGGCGGCAGAGTTCCCTGCGAGACCTGGGATAACGCCCTCCTTATCTGCGACGTCCGTGACCGTGACGGCTCGATCTTCCCGATGATGTACGAGACCCGCCGTCTCTCGCCCGGCTCGACAAACGAATGGCGACTTGAGGTCTACGGCATCGAGGCTTCTGCAAAATTCTCGACCAACGACCCCGGCGCGTTCCTTTACACACAGAGCTGGGATAAGGAGCAGGCGTGGTGCCGCGTCAATATGGGCAACAAGCCGATGATCCCCTCGATCACGGGCTCGATTTTCGAGTTTGGCTTTGCAGATTCGATCCTTCAGATGTGGGGTGCGTTCATTTGCGAGCTTTCGGGCATCGAGATCCCCTTCGGATGCGTCACGCCCGAGGAGACCGAGCTTTCGCATAAGCTCCAAACAGCCGCGATTCTCTCGCATAACGAGGGAAGAGTAGTAGAAATTAAGTAAAGAGGTACATTTCAATGTTTAAGAACGTAACAATGTCTCTTGCCGATCTGCTCGGCAAGGAATATACGAATGCCTTAGTGGCGGCAAATTACGCTATCGGCGAGCTCAGCCTTGGAGAAGCCTCGGCTCTCGCAAACGATAAGGTCGAGTTCTACCCCGAGGCTGTTCAGAAGAAGAATTCCGAAATGCTCGCCCTCGTCGGCAAGCAGGTGATCGATCCGATGCCCGAGCTGACCGCGGGCGCACCCACAGATTCCTTCCGCAAAGCCGCAAGCCGCGATGCCGCACCCGTTGCGGCAAGGGGATATTACCGTGTCGGCGAGGACGGTAAGCTCTACTTCATCGGCAAGAGCGAGCACTATCACGCCTCGCTCGGTCATTCTTTCCCCGGCTATAAGCTGATCGACCGTGCGCGTGCTCTCGGCATCCCGAATGCGACCCACAACAACACCCGCGGTCATATCACTCGCCTTTGCGAGGAAAAGCTGATCGCATCCGTCAACGGTATTGATTGGGACGACTCCGAAGCCATCGAAAAGGTCATTTCATCAAAAGAACCCAAGGTCCTCAACCGTGTCATCAACCTTGAAACCGGTTCGCTCGCAGTTGAGGCGGGCTTCAAGATGATGCTCGCGCGCTTCTATAAGCTCTCGCCCGAATTCCCCGAGCCCAAATACGCGGGCAAGACCCCCGTTTTCTTCGTAATGGGCGACAAGGTCGGCGGAGTTACGGCAAATTATCACGGTACAACGACTCTCATCCAGACCTTCCGCGGACTTTGGGATGAGATTCGCGCGAAATCCGAGAACGCCGAGATCTACCGTGTCGTTCCCGTTTCGATCAACGATATCGCCGATTTCGAGGCAAAGATCAAAAAATACAACTCGGGAAGCTACAAGACCGCAGGATTTATGCACGAGATCATCCTTATGAACTACGGCGGAATCCGACTTGAAAAGTCCTTCCTCAAGCGTGCGTATGAGCTCTGCGCCGAGTATGACACGCCCACAATGGTGGACGAAATTCAGTCCTGCATGTGGTATGACGGAATGTTCCAGTTCCGCCTATACGACTTGAACCCCGATTTCGTTATCATCGGCAAGGGCTTCCCGGGCGGTGAATATCCCGCAAGCAAGGTCATCACCACAGCCGAATACGACAATCTCAATCAGTTCGGCGCGCTCGTAACGAACGGTCAGGAGGAGCTTGCTTCGCTTGCCTACCTCGTAACGATGAAGTTTGCACTCGAAAACAGAGCGGTCATCGCGGAAAATTGCGCGTATTTCGAGGAAAGACTCAACGCGCTCGTTGAAAAATATCCTTCAAAATTCACAAAGGCAGAGGGCGCGGGACTCCTTGCGGCTCTGCATTGCGAAAACGTAGACGAGGCGAAGAAGTTTATGGGCGAGCTGCACGAGCGTTGTATCGACGCAAGCGCGCAGATCTATAAGCAGAATTGTCTGCCCGCGGTTCTCTTCAAGCCGCCCCTCATCGCAGACCGCGACGCCATCGACTTCATCTGCGACGCGATCGAAGAAATTGCAAAATGAAGATCTACATAGGAATCGACGTCGGCACGACCTCGCTCAAGGCTCTTGCTCTCGGCGAGAACGGCGAGTGTCTTGCGACCGCAAAAAGCGCATACGAGCTCTTGGCGAACGGTGCGGAGGCTACGCAGAACGCGAACGATTGGTACGAAGCCGCGGTAAGCGCGATCCGCGAGATCGCGGAAAAAGTCAAGGATCTCGGCGAGATACAAGCCATTTCGGTCTCGGCTCAGGGCGGAGCGACGGTCTTGCTTGATGAACTCGGCAACACGCTGACCCCCGCTTACTCTTGGATGGACAATCGCGCCGTCCGCGAGAGCGAGGAGCTGAAGAATGTTTTTGGCGAAGAGTTCTTTTACAGCCGTTACGGTTGGCGAATGCAGCCGAATTCCGACGCGGCAAAGCTTCTCTGGATGAAGAAAAACATTCCCGATATCTACAAAAGCGCGGCGGCGTTCCCCTCAACACTCGGATTTATTAATCATAGACTGACGGGAAGGATCGTCGAGGACCCCACCTGCGCCGCTATCCGCCGTCTTTACGACATAAACGAGAGGAAGATCAGTCCCGATCTTCTCGATCATCTCGGTCTCACCGAGGATAAGCTTCCCGAAACGCTTCCGACGGGCGCATTCGTCGGCAATCTGACCGCAGAAGCCGCCGCTCGGACGGGACTTTCCGAATCGGTGCGCGTTTATAACGGCGCGCACGATCAGTACTGTGCCTCGATCGGAAGCGGTACGGTCGAGGTAGGTCAGCTTATGCTTGCCACGGGAACGGCTTGGGTGCTCTTCGGAGTCACCGAAAAACCTCTTTTCGGAAAAAGCAGGATCTCGCCCTGCATCCACCCCGCGGGCGGATACGGCGCACTTTCAACGGTTTCGGGCATCGGCGCGGCTTTTGAGTGGCTCTCAAGGCTGACAAACACCCCGATTCCCGAGCTTTCCGCGGGTGCAGAGGAGCGAAAAGGCAAAAATGATACCCTCTTTTTCCGTCCGTCGGCAACGGGAACGGGACTTCTGATCGGAGGAAGCGTCGGCGCGCATATTACGGGTCTTACGATCGGACACGACAAATACGATCTCGCTCTCGCGCTGATGGAGGGCGCGGCTTTCGAGACCGCACTCGTCATCGAGGAATACAAAAAGAGCGGTATGAGCGCGCCCCGATCGATCACGATGTCGGGCGGTGCGACCGCAAGCCGCTTCTGGCAGAGTCTGATCGCGGACGTAACGGGTCTTGAGGTCTCGGCAGACAAGCAGACCGATTCGCCCGCTCTCGGCGCGGCTATTCTCGCATCGGCATCGGATAGCGGAGTCGAGATCGCAAAAGCCAAGCGAGCCGCCGACAGCCGTAAGCTTTCACCGTCCGAATATTCCGAATATTATCAAACTAAATTCAAGGCATACAAAGAATGGCGCAAATGTCATAAGTAAATGATCATAAAGGAGTAGAAAAATGAAAAAGGTTTTATTGATATCTTTACTGATATTCGTACTTGTATTTTTCGCGGCGTGCACAACTCCGTCAGATCCCGAGCCCGAGGTAACGTCGGGAGACACAACTCCCGAAGCCGTTGACACGACCGAGCACGTACACGAATACACCGACGAGCTCAAGGCTCCGACCTGCACCGAGCCGGGATATTTCGAGCGCAAATGCTCCTGCGGTGACGTTCAGAGGACGGATACCTCGCCCAAGGGTCACACCTACGGCGCGTGGGAGGTTCTGAATGCGCCCACCTGCAACGCTGACGGCAAGCGCACGGCTGCCTGCACGGTTTGCGGCGAGAAGACCGAGGAGGTCATCCCCGCGGGTGAATCCTCGCTTGACGGCAAAAAGATCATGTTCGCGGGCAACTCGCTGACCTACTACGGCGAGGTCGTTATCAACGACGGCGGCAGTCCCACGCAGTCAAAGGGAGTTTTCGAGAAGATCGCCGAGACTTTCGGCGACAAGGTGAAGGTCACCAACTTCACTTACGGTTCCGCGGGCTTTACCGACGGCAGAGACAAGGCGTCAACCGATGGAATTCCTTCAAGCTATAAGGATTACGGTCTCTATCAGCTGATGCTCGAGCTCCATCCGAACCACCACGGCAACAAGGACGGTAAGGAGATGGACTCCTTCTACGATCAGGACGTCGTCATCTTCCAGCAAAGAGGCGCGTCGATCGCGGATTCCTACGAACAGGTAATGAAGCTCGCCGCTCTTTTCCCCGAGGATACGCACTTTGCCGTGATCATCACGCATTATGATACCAAAAATACCTCCACGAGTACGGCTCTGAAGAAGACTCTCGCCGACGGTTGGACCGTTATCCCCGCGGGCGATCTCGTAACCGATCTCTGGAACGGCAGGATCAAGGACACCGAGTTCAAATATACCAAAAATGATTTCGTCATCACCAAGGACAACGTCCACCCGAACTATCTGACGGGATATATCAAGGCGCTGATGACCTATTGCGCGCTGACGGGTCGCTCCGCGGAGGGAGTTGATTACTCCTTCGTCAACCGCTCGACCTCCTATTATACAAGCGCGGCTGAAACGCAGTTCGAGGACGTTCTCGCGTCCTCCACCGAAATGCTCCGTATTCAGGAGCTGATCGACGATTATATCGTCAAGGCGGGCAATAAACCCTCGGCGGCACATTCCTACACCGAGTGGAAGGAAATTTCTGCAGCCACCTGCACAAAGGCGGGCGAGAGGACCCGCGAGTGCACCGCTTGCGGCAAGAAGGAAAGCGTGACCCTCACCACTCCGCACACATACGGCGAATGGAAGGTAGTCACCCAAGCCACCGCCTCTGCTAAGGGCACCAAGGAGCGCGCCTGCACTCTTTGCGGCGCAAAGGAAACGAAGAATTACACCTTCAATCTCCTTTACGGCAAGTCGCTCGCAAAGACAGAGTCCTTCGGTCTTTCCACCATATCGAATTCCGCAAATCAGACCGACGGCAAATACGTTTACGATAAGGATTCAAAATCGACCTACACCGATTTCAAGTTGACCTTCTCGAAGTCGCAGTGCGCGGATTACACCTCGATCGCACAGCTTTACGATGCAAAGGGACAGCTTTCGGCTGACGGCAAGTATCTTTGCGGCTTTTGGTTCGAGCTTGATGAGGCAGCGCGGATCGATTCGTTCGCGCTCTACAATAGCGGCGTGACCTATGATATCGACGGCTTCGATATCCTCGTCAGTATGGACGGCGAGAACTGGACGGTCGCTTGGTCGGGCGAAAAGCTCGCGTCGGGTCTGAAATACGAAAAGGTCGACGCGACCACGAATAAGCTCACCGCCTCCTTCGATGCAGTCGAAACGAAGTACGTTATGTTCGCGCTGACCGCACCGAGAAGCCGCGACGGCTCGGGCGTTGCCGCGTTCAACGAAAAATACGGCGTTGTTGCCGAAGTTAATGCAAATCCCCACTACTTCCGCATAGTTGAATTTGAAGTTTATGAAGCATAAGAGGTAACATAATGTTTGGAGTACAGTTAACAGACTACGATAAAAAGGTTTATGAAGAAAAGCTCGCGGATTTTCTGCCCGAGAAAATAATCGACGCGCACGCGCACGTCTGGACCGACGGAATGAAGCGCAAAAAGCCCGAGGAGCGCAAGGGATGCGTCAGCTGGACCGAGCTCGTCGCGCCGAATATGACCTATGAGGACATCGGTGAGACCGCCCGCAATATCTTCCCGGGCAAAAAGGTGACCTCGCTCATTATGGGCTCGCCCACCTGCTATCTCGATAAGGTCAACGGCTACGTCACCGATCTTATCAGGAATCAGGGCGCACACGGACTTTACTGCACGTCATATAAGACCACAAAGCGCGATATTATCAATGCAATGGCGCAGGGCTACCTCGGAATCAAGCCCTATCAGGCAAATTGCGCGCCCTACATCCCCGCATCCGAGATCAGGATCTTCGATTTTCTCCCCCACGAGCATCTCGAGATCATGAACGAGCTCGGCGGAATCGTCATTCTCCATATCCCGCGCTCGATGAGACTCCGCGATCCCGTAAACCTCGCGCAGATGGCGGAGATCGATGAAAGATATCCGAACGCGAAGGTCATCATCGCCCACGTCGGCAGAGCATACGTCTATGAGGACATCGGCGACGCCTTTGACGTCATCAAAAAGACCAAGAATCTCTATTATGATTTCTCCGCCAACGTCTATGACTACGCGATGGAGCGGCTGATCGACGCCGTCGGACCGCAGAGAGTTCTTTACGGCTCGGATATGCCCTACACCAAGATGCGTATGTACCGCATCAACGACGGCGGAAAGTACGTAAACGTCGTTCCGCGCGGACTTTACGGCGACGTTTCGGGCGACAAGCAGATGCGCGAGACCGACGAAAGCGATATTACTCTCTTCATCTATGAGGAGCTTCTCGCCTTCCGCCGAGCCGCAGAAAAGCTCGGACTGACAAAAGAAGACGTCAGCGACATTATGTACGGCAATGCTGCGCGATACCTCAACATCAAATAAGAAAGGATTTTGAATCATGAAAAAGGTTAAAATAGGTTTTCTTCCTCTTTATATAAAGCTTTATGACGACTGCGGAAGCGGTGCTATCGGCAGACCGAGGCTCGAGCCCTTCTATGAAAGACTCGCCTGTGAGCTTGAAGCGCGCGGATTTGAGGTCATCCGCAACGAATTCTGCCGTATCAAGCCCGAATTCGCGGCTGCAGTTGAAAAATTCGAGAATGCGGGCGCGGATTGCATCGTCACCTGGCACGCGGCGTACTCTCCCTCGCTTGAATCGATCGATGCCCTTGCGGGCACCTCTCTCCCCATTATAGTCCTTGATACCACCGAGACGTACGATTTCAGCCCCGCGCAAAAACCCACAGAGATCAGCTTCTGCCACGGAATCCACGGTGTTATGGATATGTGCTCCCTGCTCCGTCAGCGCGGAAAATCCTATGCCGTTTGCGCGGGTCACATCGATCATTCGGACGTGCTCGATAAGGTTTCGGGCTACGTTAAAGCCGCTTGTGCGGCAAATGCTCTCGCGGGAAGCCGCGCGGGCTCGATCGGCGGCTCCTTTGACGGTATGGGCGACTTCCTCATCGACGACGAGACCCTGCTTTCCCGTTTTGGCGTAAGCGCGGTCTATCCCGAGGCGGGCGAGCTCGATGCTCTCCGTGAATCGGTCACCGATGCCGAGGTCGAGGCTGAAATGAAGGAAAACAACGAGCTCTTCTATGAGATCGAGCCCGTCGACGCGGAAGCGCACGCCGAGACGGTCCGCAACTGCCTCGCAGTACGCAAATTCATCGAAAAGCAGAATCTCGACGCTTTCACCATCAATTTCCGCAAGATCGGCGGCGACAGCGGCATCAATGCAATGCCCTTCATCGAGGCTTGCAAGGCGATGTCTCGCGGCACGGGTTATGCGGGCGAGGGCGACATTCTGACCGCATCCCTCGTCGGCGCACTTCTCAAGTCATATGAGGGCGCAACCTTCGCAGAGATCTTCTGCCCCGACTGGAAGAACGGCTCGCTTCTGATCAGCCATATGGGTGAATATAATCTCGCGCTTACAAAGGCAAAGCCGGGAATGAAGAAGATCAGATTCATCTACGGCGAAAACACCCTCGATCCCGTTGTGGCTTACGGCTGCTACCGCGCGGGTAAGGCTACCTTCATCAATCTTTATAAGAGCGAGGAGGGCTATAAGCTCTTCATCTCGCCGATCGAGATGCTCGACGTACCGACCGACGTTTTCGAAGAGAGGGTAAGAGGCTGGTTCAAGCCCGCCGCACCCCTGCCCGAGTTCCTCGAGAAGCTCAGCAATGCCGGCGCGACCCACCACAGCGCGATCATCTACGACGCAACCGTCGATCAGATGAAGTATTTCGCATCCCTCCTCGGACTGCCTACGGTTGTTGTGGAGTGAATTGAATAATACATAACCACCGGCATTGCCGGTGGTTATGACTATATTGCGAATAGGCGGGAGAGATTGTTTGCGGAAAGGTTGCAAACATATTTTTGTCACTTTATTGAAGCACCAGATCGACGAAAACGGGGCAATGATCGCTTGCGATCTGCGAGCGTACGTCTGTGAGGATGTCAAAATTCTCGACCGTCGGCATCCGCTCGGGCGTACCGTAATAGAAGATGTGATCGATGGAATTGTTAAAGTCTCCAACGATCGGAGCAGGATTTGGCACGTAGAGGTGCGTAACTTCATCTAAAACGGGGTAAGGATGGTAGGACTTGACGGTAGGGGGATTGGATGCTTTTTCGTACAGATCGACAAAGCCGAGCGAAATCAGGTTGGCATAGGAGCGCGACATACGGTTACTGTTAAAGTCTCCGCCGATCATCACAGGGCACCTATAAAAGTCTGCAAGCCCGTCGCACACAAGCTTTGCCTGCTCTCCGTCAATAACGCGTCCGTCCTCGGAGGTGTGGATAAAATGCGTTGATGCGTAAACAAAGCGTTTGCCCCTGTCGATCGTCTCAAACGCCGCCCAGGAAAGCGACTTGGAGTTGTCGCAAACGCCGTCCGCGAAAAAGTAGTAGCCGCGGTCGAGCACCCTGACGCGATCCGTGTTATAAAGAAGAGGTGTACCGTTATTGTGGCTGCGGTTGAGCACGGGAGTGAGGATCTCCGCGTATTTAGGAGCAACAAGCGACAAGAGATCGTTTTCCTCGCCCCGATAGCGTGCGGAAAACTCCTGCAGCGCGATCACGTCGGGGCAAACGTCAAGATAGATCTCCGCCATTACGTCATCGCGGTTCTCGATAAAGCCGTCTCGCCAATTTCCCAAAACGTTGCTTGTCATCAAGCGAATGGAGTTGGTGGTTTTCATATTTACATCTCCTTTTTGCCGTTGTTTTACAGTTGAGATCTTGCATTTATTATAGCACATTCCGTTTTGTTTTTCAAGGTCGAACAGCAAATAATGCAACAACTAATCAAAGGGAGGGGCATTTGCTGAAAATGCTCAAATTGAGGTTGACAAATGACTGAATGGATGATATAATTAACATATATTGTTATCCCAAAATCTAACGTATGATTATTCATATGAGCTTTTCAGGAGGAAAAACATGAAAAGAAACGTATTTTTTAGAGTGATTGCTCTTATGATGGCTGTGATGATGCTGTCATCCGTGATGATAGCATGCGCCGACCGGACCGAGACGCCGAATAACCCTGACACGACCGCAGGAGGTAATAACAGCGATGCAGGTAACGTCGCTACCACCATCCCTGAGACCACAAGTCCTTATGACGCAAACGGTTATCTCAAGGACACTCTCTCCCCCGATCTCAACTTTAACAATTACCAGTTCAACATTCTGGGCTGGAACACGTCCCTGCCGGACTTCTACGTTGAACTCGACACGGGTGACACCGTTGTTGATACTATTTTCTTCCGCAACTTAGCCGTTGAGGAGAGACTGGGTATTAAAATCTCCGCTAACCTTATCAACGGTGACAACAAAAATCAGGTCCCCTTTGTTGAGCACGCAATGGCGGCAGTCCTTGCGGGCGGCGATTGCGAATACGATATGATCGGTTGCTACAGTATGTGCGGCGGTACGCTTGCTACCCGTAATGCGATCACCGACCTCGCCACGCTTGATCACCTCAACTTTGATATGCCCTGGTGGTCCGACTCGCTTATCGAAATGTCTACCATCAACGACAAGCTGTTCTTCGTTTCGGGCGATGCGGCAAACTCGCTTATCTACAACCTCTACTTCCTTATCTACAACCACAATCTCGGAACAAACCTTGGTCTGAGCGATCCCCGTCCGCTTGTTTCGGAAGGCACTTGGACTATCGACAAAATGATCGAAATGACCGCAAATACTTACGTTGACGCAGGCGAAGTAGGCCCCAGCGTTGAGGATACCTTCGGCTACGTAAACTACGGTCAGGTACATATGGACTGCTTTATCGCCGCATCCGGTATTCGTATGTCCGCTCCCAACTCCGAGGGCGTACTTCAGCTCACCGATGAATTTATGGGTGAAAAGACACATAATCTTATTGCCAAGCTTAACAGCTGGATCTGGGATACCGGCGATTGCTGGTATAATTCCAGCAACGGATATAAAGTCATCACCGACAACCGCGCGCTTTTCGGTGCGGTTGCGGGCAGTACCATCACCGGTCTGCGCGATAAGGATATGTCCTACGGTATAGTTCCTTATCCCAAGATGTACGCTGACCAGGCTCAGTATTACACCAACCTCGGCTTTGCTTACACCAACTTCTGCATTCCCACAACTGCTAAGGATGCCAATATGTCCGCAGCTGTTCTTGAGGCGCTGGGCTCCGAGAGCCACAGATCCTCTGCTCCCGCACTGTTTGAAAACTGTATGAAGTCGCGTTGGGCTGCCGACAACCTTGACGGTCAGATGTACGATATCATCAAGGGCAACCTGTATATCGACTCCACTCGTATCTTCAGCTCCAGCTTTACCTGGTCCTCCAGCGCAGTTGCTCTGTTCCGTAACAGCTTGACGGGCAACGATAATAACTGGAGCTCCAAGATCAAGGGTGCTTCCCGCAACATCAATAAGGTGTTTGAGGGCATTTCCGAGTCTCTCCAATAAAAGACATGAAAAAAACGAGTTTTATACTTGCGCTCTTTATATTGACAATGACATTGGCAGGCTGTCAGCCTGCCAATGTGCCCTCTGCGGATACTACTGCCCCCGACACAACCGCGGCAGAAGTAGCCGACACCGCGGCATCTGACAGCCTTGTCAGAATAGTGGCGGATGGCGAGAGCGACTATATGGTATTGCGCGCGGACAGGGCGTCTCAGACCGAGGTTGACGCGGCAGTTGCGTTGCGCTCCGCCATCGATGAAACGTACGGTGTCCGCTTGCGCATCGGTAACGAGATCGACGCAAAGCCCGACCTAGCAATAATCGTTGGCAATGTAAACTACGGCGGCGCGGCAGAAATTGCTGCCACTCTGGGCTACTATGACTATATCATTACGTTTTCGGGAGAGCATATCGTCATCTGCGGCGGCAGTCCCGAGGCAACGCAGGCGGCAGTCAACGTCTTTATCGATAAATATCTGAGCAAGGATTCCGCAACGCTGGCACTCCCCGAAGCGTTGAACGACTCTTACCGAGCCGAGACTTTGGCAACCGATGCCACCATCGGCGGCGAAAGCCTCAAAAAATTCAGCATAGTCGTCAGCTCTACTGCCGTATACAGCGAAAAGCGGGCGGCAGAGAGCATACGCACGGCAGTCCGCGAGACCTGTGGCATTAATATTTCGGTTAACGACAAGGGCACGGCACCCGGCGACTGTGCGATAATCATAGGCAACGTTAAAAATGCAACCTCAGCCGGTCTTGATGCTGCGCTTGCGGCGTGCGACGATGGTCAGGGACTTGTGTATTTCGAGGGCACAAGAGTGTATATTACGGGCAAGGATACCGATGCCACCTGCCGCGCAGCCCAGCTGTTTGTAAACAACTGTCTGTCGGCGGACCACGTAAAGGATGGCGTGCTGACCGTGCCTGCTGACACGCTGAAGGTATCGACGCCTGCCGAAACGTATACCGTTATGAGCTTTAATCTGCTTGTGGCAAAGGAGTCGGAGCCCGACCGCTTCGCGGCGGCGCTGACACAGATAAATGCGGCTGACCCCGATATTTTGGGTGTTCAGGAATGCTCGGTTTTGTGGTATGAATTTCTCTGCCAAAAGCTTGGCGACAGATATGGTGTGGTTGGCGAGCTTAATCACTCCTCCACGCAGATGTGGCGCAACGCCATTTTCTATAAAAAGGATAAGTTCGAGCTGCTCGAGACAAAAACGCAGTGGCTGTCGGCAACGCCGAGCAGTGCCAGCCGTCTTCCGAATGAAACCCAGTATCGCATACTTACGTATGCCGTGCTGAGGGATGTCAAAACCGGTGCCACCTTTGCACATTGCAACACGCATATGACCATAATCGAGGAGGTGCGCGAATCGCAGTTCAAGGTGTTGGTCAAATTGCTTGGGAAGATCAACTACCCCATCGTTATGACGGGCGACTTCAACACGCGCGAGAACTCACAGTATTATCAGAAGATAACCGATTTCGGGCTGTACAGTGCGCACGTTTTAACGTCGGCAAACGATCCCGCACATACGGTTTCGTCCTCGTCCATAGACTTTTGCTTTGTTGACCCCGCGCGTATGGGCGTGGTCAGACACGAGGTAATTGAGGAGACCGTGAACGGCGTCGAGCCCTCCGATCACAACGCAGTAGTGGTCAAATTCAGGTTTTATGAATAAAAAATAAGGACAGAGAATGTTTACGTTCTCTGTCCTTTTTGTTTGCCAAACTTCCTGAAGAGGTATAACAGTACGTGAAATAGTTGCAAAAATTGGATTAATCAAACGAGCTTGTTGAGGCTCCTATGGCTGGGACTTTAATACGACAAATATTTTCTCTCCCTCCACCGCGAAGTGGTGGAGGGAGAGATAAAAACAGGCTAAAGCTTTCAATTACTCCTCTATAAGTTCGTAATAACAACGGATAAATAATATAGGGGAAATCTCGTTTATCCAAGAAACAAAATGAGAAACAGATTGACAAACGGACTGCAATATTGTATAATTAAATCAATAAATGAACCTTAAAAAAGGAGAATCATTATGTTAAAAGCAGGATTTGCAAGAGTTGATATCACGCCGCCCTTCGGAAACGATCTTTCGGGCTACTATGAGCGCCGACTTGCCGACGGAACGCTCGATCCCCTCTACCTCAACGCCGTTGCGCTGACGGTCGGCGAGGAGACCGTTCTTCTGATGGCGGCGGACTACATCGGCATCAAGCTCGATCACAGCGTCAAGATCCGCGAGCTGATCTGCGAGCGCACGGGTGTGCCAACCGATCATATTCTGATCGCCGCTCTGCATCAGCATACAAGCCCCTGCCTTGCCGACCCGAATACGCGCTCGACCGCTCTGCGCGACAAGGTCTTCATCGACGTGCTCTACCGCCGCTTTGCGGATGCCGCCGTTATGGCACTCGACGACAGATCCGAGGCGGAGATGTCTGTCGGCGCGCGTGACGTTGCCGAGCCGATCGCCTTCGTGCGCCGTTATTTCACCAAGGAGGCGGGCGTTGTCACCAATCCGAGCTCGAAATTTACGCTGACGGGTCGCTGTGCCGAAGCCGATAACACGATGCGCCTCGTTCGCTTTGCGAGAAAAGACAAAAACGATATAGCTATCTTGAATTTCTCGACCCATCCCGACGTCATCGGAGGCACGAAATGGTCCGCCGACTGGCCCGGATTTGCCCGCCGCTTCCTCGAGGAGGACATCGCGGGCACGTCCTGCCTCTTCTTCACGGGATGTCAGGGCGACTCCAACCATAACGATTACTTCAAGCCGAGAGAAGAGCGCCTCCGCGGGGGACGTTACGATCACAGCAAGTATATGGGACGTATGGTCGCCGATGCCGCAGTTGCCGTCTGGAACGAGATGACTCCCGCGGCCGAGGACAGCATTTTTGCCGAAAACCGCATCATTTACAACCGCACGAATACCGAGGGCGTTGAAAAGTACGACGAGTGCGTAAGGTGGGTCAAGGAATATAAAGAGGGTAAGCATCCCGAGGGCACGTTTACGATGGCGGAGCGCGCATATTGCTACCGCGTTGCCGCACTTCGTGAGCAGCCCGTCTTCCGACCCGTTCCGATTTCTGTCATAGGCGTTGGCGGAGTGGTATTCGTCGGATTCGGCGGCGAGGCGTTTACCTCATACGGAAAGATAATGCGCGATCTTTGCCCTGAAAAATTCGTCGTTTCCGTGGTTTGCGCCAACGGTTACGAGGGCTATCTGCCGACCGCCGAGGCTTTCGGTCAGGGCGGCTACGAGGCTTGTTCCTCCTTCTTTATGCCGACGCTCGAGGATGAAATCGTCGAGGCGGCAAAGGAAATGCTTGAAAAATTGAAATAAAGTGAGGTTTCCGATATGAAAAAGATTGGATTTGTCGATTATTTTATCAGCGAATGGCACGCTTGCAACTATCCCGCGTGGATCGAGCGCATCTCCGCCGATATGGGCGTCGATTATAAGGTCGCCTATGCCTGGGCGGAGCTCGATATCTCGCCCGTGGACGGCGTGAGCACCGCCGAGTGGTGCGAAAAATTCGGCGCAGAGAAGTGTAACACCGTCGACGAGCTCTGCGAGAAGAGCGACGTTATCGTAATTCTGTCCCCCTCGAATCCCGAAACTCATCTGCGCTATGCCGAGGCGGTCCTCAAATACGGAAAGAGAACGTACATTGACAAGACCTTTGCGCCCGATGCGGCTACCGCCAAGGAAATTTTCGCCCTCGGCGAGAAATACAATACTCCCTTTTTCAGCACATCCGCGTTGAGATATGCAACCGAGCTCGACTTGGTCGATGCGCCCGACAGTATGCTTGTGACGGGCGGCGGCTCGAATCTTCCCGAGTATTTCATTCATCTCGGCGAGATGGTGGTGAAGAAAATGGGCGCGATCAAGAGCGTTAAGGCTTCCGCGAACGGCAGCCAATGGATAATTCGGGCAAAAACAGTGAGCGGCAAGGACGCGACTATGATCTGGGGCGCATCCATGCCCTATAACGCCTATATGACCAAGGATGGAAAAGAGACCTGGAAATCTCTGAAATCCCCCTTCTTTGACGGACTCATCGCGGATATGCTCGGCTTCTTTGAAACAGGAAAAACAAGCTTTGACCTGTCCGAAACACTTGATGTCATGGCACTCCGTGATGCCGCACTCAAGGCGGTAGAATGCCCCGATGAGGAGATTGCGGTCTGATAACGAAAATGAAAAAGATTATAACTATAATTCTTATGTTGTTGATCGCGTTTTCGGCAATATCCTGCACGGGCGGTGATATTCCCGAGGAGACTACTCCCGCGGTCGAGGATACCACGGCGGCTCCCGAAACCGAGCCCGAGCCCACCGATATCTGCCTGCTCGACTCGGATGGAAAGGCTGCCTACCGCGTTGTCCGCCCCGACAGAGGAAGCAACGCCGAGGTTCAGGCGGGGATCGATATGAACAAAATGCTTCGTGAGCTGACGGGCACAACCTTTACCATCACGTCGGATTTTCTGATGCCGAACGAAAGCTTGGAGGATATGGCGGAGGTGCCCGAGATCCTTCTCGGCGCGACAAACCGTCCCGAAAGTGCCGAGGCACGCGAGGGATTGGGTATGAATGAATACGTGATCCGCGTCGTCGGCAATAAGATAGTCATTGCGGGCGGAAGCGACCTTATGACCTACCGCGCGATGAAGGAGTTTATTGCGATGCTGAACCCTGAAAATGGATTCCTGCTCGCAAAGGACACGGATATCAGGGAAGAGGTCGAGCGCGGAGGCTATCTCGTCGCGCTGACGAATCAGGGTAATTCGCATCTCGAGGTCTATGATATTTCGGAGGGCAAGCTTGACGAGAGCTCGCTCGTCTGGTCCTATAAGATGCCGTATTACAATATCGCGGGTACAAAGCTCCGCCGCTCGGAGACACACGGCGAGGTCGCGCTTGCGGTCTGCGGCACAGGCTACGGATGTATGATCTCCTATCCCGCGGGCGAGCTTTTGTGGTACACGGATGCGGCGGCAAATAATCCGCACAGCATCGAGCTGATGCCGAGCGGTGTGATTGCGATCGCGTCGAGCACGGGCGGTGAGGTAAGATTTTTCACCACCGAGAATAAGGTCTCGCGTAAACCTGCCGCAAGTATGGCTCTCGAGGATGCCCACGGCGTGCTCTGGGATGACGAAAAACAGGTTCTCTGGGCGATCGGAAGAACGGTGCTGACGGCTTATCGTGTCGAGCTCGGCTCGGACGGCAAGGTGACGGTCAGCGAAGATAAGTCTCTCCGCGTGACGATCCCCTCCGACCACGCGCACGAT
This sequence comes from Eubacteriales bacterium, assembly GCA_045632925.1. Lineage (GTDB taxonomy): Bacteria > Bacillota > Clostridia > Oscillospirales > CAG-272 > CAG-390. The sequence goes on from JAZQXP010000053.1 coordinate 49,930, forward strand.
CTCTCGCCCGTTTACGGCAATTCCGATGAGCTCTGGATCACAACGGGCTCGCACGTTTACAGATTCAGCAAATCGTCGAAGACCTTTTCAACAGATTACGCGGGTCACGGCTCGCTCGACCGCGGCGCGATCAAGGGCGTCGGAAATTTCCCGGACGGAAGCATCGTTTATATCTATCCCGACGGCGGATTCAAATCCTGGACGAGCCGCTCCGCCTTCCTTTTGAGAAACGCAGACGGCACGATCCTCGGTGAAACGCTCGAATCCGAAACGGGACATTTCTACAAGATCAGAGTCTGGGACGCGAGGTATCAGTAATGAGGGCGATAATTCTCCTTTCCGCGATGATCGGCGTGATGTTTGCTATACCGACGCTTATTATCCTGCTCTTCATCCTTCCCGAATATGCTCTGCAGATCTCCCTCTTGGCGGGATGCTTTGCATTTATTCTTATGTCGATTTTTCTTGCGATCTACGTCGCATTGGATAAAAGGAAGTACGATAGATTCGAGTCAAAGATCAGGATCCCCGTTTTCTGTAAGGTAAACGGAAATTTCAGATTCGGCAAGAAGGTCAGAAACGGAAACGTGTATTTTTGCGAGGAGGGCGTGATCATCATCGCCCTGCTCGATGAAAAGCCTTATATTCGTGAGACCCTGCTCCTCTCCGACGTTGAAAAGATCTCGGTCGACGGATTTGCCCTCCTGATACTTATGAAGGACGGAAAGGAATATTCCGCAACCGTTCCCACCGCCGCCGAGCTTGAGACCTCGCTCGCGGGAAAGGGTTGGATAGAGAATAGGTTTGAAGAATAACTAAAAAGCCGATCCATTGGTAAAACAATGGGTTGGCTTTTTCTTCTTGATCGATATTTTTTCAATATATCCCCCGAAAAATCCAAAAAAGGTTTGACTTTTGTACGAAAATGTTATATAATTATTCTGTATAAATATATACTCTTTTGAGGTACTTAAAAATGCGAAAATATACGGTCGGAATAGATTTCGGAACGCTTTCGGGCAGGGCTGTGCTCGTTGACGTAAAAAACGGCGAGGAATGCGGCAGCGTGGTGATGGACTACCCACACGCCGTCATCGACAGCGTTCTCCCCGCGAGCGGAGAGGTGCTCCCCGTCAACTGGGCTCTCGAGGACCCGCGCGATTATCTCGCGGTGCTCGAATACCTCATCCCCGCGCTCTGCCGCGAGGCGGACATCGTCCCCGAGCAGATCGTCGGCGTCGGAATAGATTTCACCTGCTGTACCGTTCTCCCCATCAAGAAGGACGGCACGCCCCTTGTCTGCCTCCCCGAATTCGAGAATAACAAGCACGCGTACGTTAAACTCTGGAAGCATCACGCGTCTCAGAAGTGGGCTGACCGTATGAACGAGATCGCCGCCGAGAGAGGCGAGACTTTCCCGAACTATTTTGGCGGAAAAATTTCGAGCGAGTGGTTATTTCCGAAGCTCCTTCAGACCGCGCACGAGGCTCCTGAGGTCATCGAGGCGGCGGATTACTATATCGAGGCGGGCGACTGGCTCAATTTCCTGCTCACGGGTGAGCAGAAGCGCGGATATCTTTTCGCGGCATATAAGGCGGAGTACCTCCCGGGCGTCGGCTATCCCTCGGACGAATACCTCTCCGCTGTCGATCCCGAGCTCCCCGCGCTTGCAAAGAGACTTCTCGATGCGCCCGTCATCGGTATGGGCGAGCTTGTCGGACGTGTTACAAAGGAGGCGTCGGCGAGATTCGGACTTGCCGAGGGAACTGCGGTTGCCGCGGGAATTCCCGATGCGCACGTTGCCGCACCCGCGGTCGGACTCACCGCGCCCGGCGACATCTACGGCATTTTCGGCACTTCAAACTGTTATTTCACTATGGCGGATGAATTCCGCGACGTCAAGGGCATCTGCGGATACGTTCCCGACGGAGTTATGCCCGGTTACTTTGGCATCGAGGCGGGACTTTGTGCAGTCGGTGATCACTTTGCTTGGGTGGTCGAGAATCTTGCGACTCCCGCGGACCACGCCGAGGCGGAAAAGCTCGGCATCCCCGTAATTCAGCTTCTCGTTCGCCGTGCGGCAGAGAAGAGACCGGGCGAGACGGGTCTTATCGCGCTCGATTGGTGGAACGGAAACCGCAATATCCTCGTTGACGGCGACCTTACGGGTCTGCTGATCGGTATGACCCTCCGCACCGACACCGCCGATATCCTCCGCGCGCTCATCGAGGCGACCGCCTTTGCAACCAAGGTCATCATCGACCGTATGGGCGAGTGCGGTATCAAGATCACGAGCCTTATCGCCGCGGGCGGAATCGCGCGCAAGGATGCCTTTACGATGCAGGTCTACTCGGACGTGCTCGGCATTCCGATCAACGTCATCGCATCGAAGCAGGCACCCGCGCTCGGATCGGCAATATACGCCGCAGTTGCCGCGGGCGAATACCCCGACGTCTTTGCCGCCTCCGACGCGATGAAGAGCCCGCTTTACAGCAGTTATACTCCCAATAAGGAGAACGAAAAGGTCTACTCAGCACTCTATAGCGAATATCTCACCCTCCACGACTATTTCGGCAGAGGCGGGAACGACGTGATGAAGCGACTGCTGAAAATTTCGCAGGGCGAAATTTGAGTGCAGAGTTAAGAGTGCAGAGTGCAGAGTTTAGGTGAATTTCCGCAAGCGGAAATTTCCGATTTAATTTATACAAAAAGCACTCTTGTCGCTTTTGCAGTACAGACTCGGCTCTCCTCAACCACCGCTGCACGCGGTCCCCCTTCCCCGCTGGGGAATGTAAAGGGGCGACGTCGCTAATTCAATTTGTGCGACGAATATCGTTCAAACGTATAATTTTGCATACCAAATTGGAAGATTTTTAAGAAATAAATTTGCTTAAACTCCACCGAAAGTGAGTAATTATTTGAATAAAATATTCCAATCTGCTATAAATGGATTACGACTTATGCAATGTTCGCTGAATTGCGAACGAGTTCGGGATGAATCCTTTGCATTCCCCAGCGGGGAAGGGGGACCGCGTGCAGCGGTGGTTGAGGAGAGCATCTTTTGTGTAATATAACAAGCAGAAAGTATATTTTGTGTTTGCGGAAAGGAGCAAATGGTGAAAAAACTTCCTCGTGAATCGGGCGTTACGGTCGGTCTTGATTACAAAAGGATGATCGCGATTCTCGATTATATATTTTTTGAAGTATTTAATTCCGGTAACGATTGCCTTGGCGGACTTTTGGGTGCTTGGTGCCTTGACATAATGTCGGACGGCGCGCCCGCAGATCTCGGCGATTATGAAATCTGGCTTGAGACCGAATCGGAAAACCGTGACGCAGATATCCGAACCAAGACTCTCACTTTTCTCGAGCGCTTCATCGCGACCTTTGAATATTATGAACTCAACCCAACCGTCGAAGAGGTGAAAAAACTTTCCGACGATCAAATTAAAATCCTGACCGAAAATATCAAATAAAATACTTTTCGCCTCGGCGAAAAGTTACCATAACTCTGCACTCTGCATTCTGCACTCTGCACTGTTATGTTTTGGAGCACAAAGTAATGAACACTCTCAAAAAATACCTAAAGCGCTATTTCATCACCGCGATGTCGGCGATGGCGCAGGGACTTTTCGCGTCGCTTCTGATCGGAACGATCTTCAAGGCGCTCGGAATGATACCCCATCTCGGGGTCTTAGCCGAGATCGGAGGCTTCGCGCAGGCTGTTGCGGGACCCGCGATGGCGGCGGCAATCGCGTATTCGCTGGGATGCGATCCTCTCGTCATCTTCTCGAGTGCGGCTGTCGGATATGCCGCAAACGCTGAAGGCGGCGCGGGCGGACCTCTTGCGGTCTTCTTTATCGCGATCATTGCGGCGGAGCTCGGTCAGCTCGTCTCGAAAAAGACCAAGGTCGATATCATCGTCACACCTTTTGTGACTTTGCTCGTTGGCGGACTCTTAAGCGTATTTATTGCGCCATTTATCGGTAAGCTCGTCGGATACGTCAGTTATTTTATCGGCTGGGCGGCTACGCAGGCACCCCTCGTCACGGGACTTGCCGTTTCGGTCGTTATGGGGATCGCGCTGACTCTGCCGATCTCCTCGGCGGCGATCTGTGCGGGACTTGTGCTTACGGGAAGCGCGCTTGCAGAGGGCTCGTCCGCGGGACTTGCCATAGCGGGCGGCGCGGCTGTCGCGGGATGCTGTGCGCAGATGGTGGGCTTTGCCGTCATCTCGTTCCGTGATAACGGCGTCGGCGGTCTGCTTTCACAGGGCATCGGAACGAGTATGCTCCAGATGCCGAATATCATCAAAAAACCGATCATATGGCTCCCGCCGATCATAGCATCGGCTGTGACGGGCCCGCTTGCGACCTGCGTTTTCTCTATGAGGATGTACGGCGCGGCGATCAATTCGGGTATGGGAACCTGCGGTCTGCTCGGACCCATCGGTATCGTCCTCGGTTGGCTTGACCCCGCAAACGGATATCCCGATCCCGTCGGATTCACCGATTGGCTCGGACTCGCGCTCATTTGCTTCATTCTCCCCGCTCTCATTTCCTATCTGATCTATCTTCCTATGAAGAAGACGGGACTGATCAAGGACGGCGACTTGAAGCTCGATAAATAAAGAAAGGATTATTATCATGGCAGACGAATTCTACGAAGATGAAGAGGAATATGAAGGCCCACCTGTGCCGAAATTTTGGAAGATCCTCGGAAAATGTATAAAATATACCGCGATCGGACTTATAATTCTCATAAACGCATTCCTTCTCTGGCGCGTTTTCTTCTCGACAAGCGAGCCCTCGGCGATCAAGACGGTCGCGGGAAATGATGCGCTTTCCTCGGCGTACGAGGAATTTCTTGCGAACACCGACCCCGAAAAGCTGAATTTCGCGCTTTATCAGGCGGGAAAGGACAATATCGGCACCAACGAGAAGTGGCGTTATCCGACCGAGCCGCCCGTAGGTCAGCTCAAGGACAACGATTACGCGCAGTTTTTTCTGACCGACGTTGTTTTCTTCCCCTATGCCGATCAGTCGCAGATCGTTCTGCGTTATAACAGAAGCGCGCTCGGCGTGCTTGCGAAGGACTATGAGCTTTCGGGCGCACCGTCAAAGTCGGAGGAGGTCTTCGACGTAACCCTCGTCGTTTATTTCAGACCTAGTGCGGACTCGGCGGTTATGTCGACGAGGCTCAAGGCGGAGCCCTGCTCGTCCGACACCACCGCGCTCTACTCTTTTTGGCAGTATTCCTTCGACGGAATGCCTGCATTCGAGAGTATCACCGATATGAACGTGGAAATATACTATAAGGGCGACGTCGATTACGCAAAAACGCCCTATTCCGTGATCGATATCTACGATCTCGCGCTCGGAACGCGCGATTATCAGCTCGACAAGAAGGACCTCGCCGTGATCGAGGGCGAGAAATAAGGAGTTAATATGCATATTTATATCAATATCGGAACGAATGAAAAAGAGATCAACACCGAAAAGAAGAAAAAGCTGACCCCTGAGCAGAAGGAAAAGATCAAGAAGGCTGTAAAAGCCGGCTACGGAAAGCTCCGTGTCGCTTCGGGCAGACTCTATTCTGTGATCGAAGACAAAATCTTTGACGGCAGATGCTTCTTCTCGGAGATTAAGGAAGAGATCCTCGAGGACGTTGCCGCGGTCCGCGAGCGTGACCCCGCCGCAAGAAGCGATATCGAGGTCATGCTGCTCTATTCGGGCGTCCACGCGATGCTCGCTTACCGCGTGGCGCACAAGCTTTACGTCAATAAGAAATTTCTCCCCGCGAGAGCGGTTTCTCAGCTTGCAAGATTCCTGACGGGAATCGAGATCCATCCCGGCGCGCAGATCGGTAAGAGACTGATGATCGACCACGGCTCGGGCGTCGTTATCGGCGAGACCTGCATCATCGGCGACGATTGCACGCTCTATCAGGGCGTGACCCTCGGCGGTACGGGTAAGGACACGGGCAAGCGTCATCCGACACTCGGCAACAACGTAATGGTCGGCGCGGGCGCAAAGGTCCTCGGGCCATTCCGCATCGGCGACGGAGCCAAGATCGCGGCGGGCGCGGTCGTCCTAAAGGAGGTCCCCGCGGGCGCAACTGCAGTCGGCATCCCCGCGAAGGTCGTCCGTCAGGATGGCGAGAAGGTAGCCGATCAGCTCGACCAGATCCACATCACCGACCCCGTTGCTATTCAGCTCGGCGAACTCGAGGCGAAGATCGCTGAACTTAAGAGCGAGCTTGAAAGCCTGAAGAAAAGCGAAGAGAGTGCAGAGTGAAGAATGCAGAGTGCAGAGTTAAGGTGAATTTCCTTGCCTGCGGCTGCGGAAATTTTCGATTATAATTATAAATTGTAAGAAAATCCTGCGTTTATTATTACTTCTCAAACAAAACCCCGTTTTAAATAAAATTATTTTTCGCCAACAGCGAAAAATTACCGTAACTCTGCACTCTGCATTCTGCACTCTGCACTCTGCACTGTTATATCAAACAAAATCAAGAAAACAAAATTAATTTATAAAATACATCCGAAAGGAACAAAGAAAATGGCAAAGACACTCACAGAACGCACCCTCGTTATCGCGCACCGCGGTGCATCCGCTTACGCGCCCGAAAACACCATGCCCGCTTACGAGCTCGCTGCAAAGATGAAGGCTGACGGCATCGAGACCGACGTACACTTCACTGCTGACGGCAAGATCGTAACCCTCCATGATGAAAAGATCGACCGCACCTCGAACGGTCAGGGTCTCGTAACCGAGTACACCTACGAGGAGCTCCTCCACTTCGACTTCGGCCGCAAGTTCTCTCCCGATTTCAAGGGCACCAAGCTTCCCCTTATGGAAGACCTCTTCAACCTCTGCCGCGAGAACAATATGGTCTGCAACGTAGAGATCAAGTCCGCTGACCCCAGAATGCCCGCCGCTCTCCACGCTCTCGCAGAGAAGACGGGTATGCTCGACCTCGTTATCTACTCCTCCTTCGACCACGCTCAGCTTGAGCGTATGCTCGAGGTAAACCCCAAGGCATTCGTAGCTCCCCTCTACAGCTTCAATATGGTCAAGGCTTGGGACTATGCCGAGAACATCGGCGCGCTCGCATCCCATCCCAAGCACACTCAGCTCAAGCTCTATGAGAGCTACGTTGAGAAGTGCCACGAGAAGGGCATCCGCGTTCATCCCTGGACAGTTGACGATCCCGAGATCGCAAAGTGGCTCTCCGACGTCGGCTGTGACGCTGTGATCACCAACAAGCCCGACCTCATCCGCGAGACCTACGGTCTTACCGACTAAGAGTCGTACCGATAAATGAAGGAAATCATCACCGAGGCGCAGTTCCGCCGAAATATAAAAACGCCCGATGCGGCTTACATATTCTTCGGCGACGAGGATTACCTCAAGCAGAACGCGCTTGCGGTGGCAAAAAGCGAGCTCGTCGCGCCCGAGGCAGAGACGTTCGATTTCATCAGGATCGAGCAGGCGGATTTTTCGCCCGAAGCCATAGGCGCGGCGCTCGCCGCTCCTCCGATGCTCGGGGAATATAAGCTCGTGACTGCGTCGCTTGCGTTTACCGACCTCCGCGCTGCCGAGATAAACGCTATCTGCGAGATCCTCGGCACGCTCGATGAGGAATCGGGCAACGTGCTGATCATCTCGATCCCCTCGGGAGGCATCAACGCGGGAACACCCAAGCGTATCTCGCCCGAGCTGAAAAAGCTTTGCGATCTTGCGCAGGGAGTTCGATTTGACCGTGTCACCGCGGGTAGACTCTCGGGTTGGTGCGCGCGCCATTTTAAGGAAAACGGAGTCGAAGCCGACGAGCGTGTATGCGCCGCGACCGTCGATTTCTGCGGCACAGATATGTTCACTCTCGCTTCCGAGATCGACAAGATCTCATATCTCGTTCTCGCAAGGGGACGGAAGGCTGTTATGCTCGAGGATATCCGCGAAGCGGCGTGCTCGAACGAGGAATTCGACTCGTTTGCGCTCGCAAATGCGATCCTTGCGCGTAACGTACCGACGGCACTCGCCGTTCTGTCGAAAATGAAGGCAGAGAAGGCGGAGCCCGTCAGAATTATGGCGGAGCTGATCCGCGTCATCTGCGATATGAATGCCATCCTCGCGTGCCAGACTGCGGGAATGAGCCAGAACGATATCGCCGCCGCTACGGGGATCAAGCCATATCCGCTCGGAAAGTATATCGCCGCGATGAAGAATATCACCGCCGATGCACTCCGAACCACGCTCGACCTTTGCGTCGCCGCCGACGCGCAGACCAAAGGCTACGGCCGTGGCTACGTCCCAATCGAACAGCTTATCTGCTCAATATAAAAAAGGATGCCGAGGCATCCTTTTTCAGTAGCGGTAAGTTTTGGTCAAGCTTTTTCAAGAAGCTCATGCTTGCCTACGGCAAGCTACGACTCTGTCTCGGCGGCTGAACACCGCCGTTTTCTTACAGAAAATCGACAGAGCCGCACGGGTCAAGGGCAAAGCCCTTGCCGTCCTCCGCAGAGGACGGAATACTCTCCGTGCTCCAAGCGGTCGCCGTCCCCGGTGACCGCTTGAAGGGGTTGGCTCATTTAGTAAGTAAATTAGAGTAATTTTTTGCGGAAAACATACACCATCACCTTCAGCCCAAAGTTTTACTTCAAGTTCTGAAAAGACGCAATCGCGTTCTCCTTCCACCACACGTTCGTGTGGTCCCCCT
>JAZQXP010000054.1:0-45391 GCA_045632925.1 Eubacteriales bacterium
AAGCAGTTTTCATCGAGCAAATATTCGGATAGACAAAGAAAAAATTCGATGCAAGATATTAATCTTACGAGGATTTTTTCTGCAGTATATGCGGATATTTGCCGATGAAAACCTTATGTGTTCGACTCTCTTCGGCTATAATAACAATTGTATTTCATTTTTTTGAATTCTGAAAAAATCATCCTGCGTAAGGTATTGCTTGTTACGCTGCGTAATAAGATATAATTATGGCGAATGGAGGTGAAAGCTATGTCAAAATACACAACGGGAGAGATCGCAAAGCTTTGCGGAGTTTCCGTGCGGACGGTTCAATATTACGATACGCGCGGGATACTGGTCCCGAGTGAGCTTTCCGAGGGCGGAAGACGTCTTTACTCGGAGGACGATCTTGCGAAGATGAAGACGGTCTGCTTTCTGCGCGAGATGGGTCTGCCGATCAATACGATAGGCGAACTCTTTTCCGAGGACGACCCCGAGAGCGTCATTTCGATCATTCTCGATCAGCACGAGGCTGAGCTTCGGGCAGAATCCGAATCATTGCAAAGACAGCTCGAAATGGTTGAAGACCTTCGCCGCGGACTTAAAAGAACGAACTCATTCTCTATCGAATCTTTAGGCGACATAGCAAATCAAATGGAAAACAAAAAGAAGCTTTACCGTATGAGATGGACTATGATCATCATAGGCATCATCGCCGAGATCGCCGAGATCGGCACGTTTATGCTCGGCATCCTTGAGGGTATCTGGTGGCCATTTTTAGCTATTGGTCTGCCGATCGTAATTGCCATTGGAATCTGGATGAGTGTATTCTACTACAAGCGCGTGGAATACATCTGCCCGAAGTGCAATCACGTCTTCAAGCCGAGCTTCAAGGAGATGTTCTGGGCAAATCACACGCCCACGACCCGCAAGCTCACCTGCCCCGAGTGCGGACACAAGGGATTCTGCGTTGAGGTCTACGGACGCAGGGAGAAGTCGAAATGAGCAGATTCAAAAAGCCGCTGATCTTCTCGCTCGCGCTTCTGCCGATCACGGTCGTCTCGATAATCTTCGTCAGCCTTTATCAGTTTGAGATGTACCCGCCCGAGATTCTCGAGGAGGCGGTGGCGCAGGTCGGAAGCGTTGAGATCGTTTGGGCGATCACGCTTGTGCAGAACGTCGGACTCGTTATGTTCTGCTGCTTCTTCGGCTATATTCTCGCAGGAAAGCTCGGACTCATCAAGCCGCTCAGGTTTGAAAAGCGCGCGCTTGCCGTCACGATGATCTCCTCGCTGATCGGCGGAATTATTTTCAGCCTCGACCCGTGGACCTTTGGAAGTGTGATCGACGGTGTCAAAGATAGCACAGCTGCGGGAATGACATTCTACGGCGTTGTTGCCTCGATCCTTTACGGAGGAATCGTTGAGGAACTGCTGCTGCGACTCTTCTTTATGTCGCTTATCTCGTTTTTGATCTTCAAGATCTTTTGTAAGGGCAGAGAGGAGGTGCCGGAGAAGGTCCTCGTCATAGCGAATATCGTAGCCGCTCTGCTCTTTGCCGCAGGTCATCTGCCCGCGACGTTTACGGCGTTCGGCGAGCTTACTCCGATGATACTCGTCCGTTGCTTCCTCATGAACGGCGCGTTCGGACTCCTTTTCGGTCGTCTCTACCGCAAGTACGGTCTCCATTACGCAATGCTCAGCCACGCGACTCTGCATATCGTCAGCAAGATTATTTGGTTTATTTTTATTTGATACCCCAAGCACCGCATTTTTGCGGTGCTTTTTTCAAATTTTTTCAAAAACCTATTGACAAATGTATCGAAGTGCGATATAATATAGGTACGATGTATCGAGGTGCGATATATCGCAGTGAAATACAGGGAGGAAAAGATGGATCAGCATATAAGAAAAGTCTACGTTCCGATGACGGAAACAGCGTTTTACATCCTATTCTGTCTGCGTGAGGAAAACCACGGCTACGGAGTTGTGCAAAGGGTTGAGGCGTTGACGGACGGCGCGCTGAGGCTTGCGCCCGGAACGATGTACGGCAGTCTTTCAAAAATGGAGAAGGACGGAGTCATCCGATTTATCCGCGAGGAAGACAAGAGAAAGATATACAAGATCACGGATCTCGGCGAGGAGGTCCTTGCGCTTGAGATCGCGCGCATTGAAAAGCTTTACAAAATCAGCCGGGGGGAGATAAAATGAAAAAAGAGAATTACCGCAAGTATTGGAAGTATTTTACGATATTCGAATATGAAAAAGAGGAAAAATATCTCCGCGAAATGCACAAGGACGGCTGGAAGTTTCTGAAAGTAAGCGGACTTGGCACTTATCATTTTGAAAAATGCACGCCCGAGGACGTCGTTTATCAGCTTGATTACAACAAAGAGGGCATAAAGCACAAGGACGAATATTTGCAGATGTTTTCCGATTGCGGATGGGAGCATCTTCAGGAATTTGCGGGGTATTCCTATTTTCGCAAGTCCGCATCCGCAATGAAGGGTGACGAAGGGATCTTCTGCGACGAGGAATCAAAGCTCAGAATGATGGAGCGCGTGCTCCGCGTCAGAATGACGCCGCTTGTAATCATCTTCTTCTGCTTCCTTCTGCCTCAGCTTTGTATGAATACCGCAAACGGTAACTACGTTCTTGCGGCATTTATGGGAGGAATTATGGCGGTCTACCTTGCAGTATTCCTTATTTCCGCAAGGGGATACCTCAAAATGAAGAACGGAAGGAGATAAAATGAATTCTGCATATTTCCCAATATTTTATCTTTGGCTGATCCTTTGTATTACTTCGAGCCGCCAAAAACTCAGAAAAACAGTAATAATGAGAAACATAATTCAAAAAAACAGAACGGAGAATAATGAAATGTTTGAGCTTGCAAAGAAATTTATCGAAAAAGAATGTGTGATCTATACCTTTGAGGGCAACCAGTACAGCGGTACCGTCAAGGAGGTCAGCGACGGTGCGCTCCTCGTTGAGAGAAAGGGTGTGACCGAGGCGATCAATCTGAACTTCGTCGTAAGGATCAGAGAGACCAAGAAGAAATAAAATGGCAAAGGTATATCTCGATCTGCCTCCCTTTTATGAGTACGCGACGCTCAGACGGTGGGGGTATCCGAACACGGACAACAAGGCGATCGAATCGCCCGACGGAAAGTATTTTTGCGCGATCGTCTCGATAATCGAGTCGTCAATGGGAGTTTATCAGGGATTTTTCGCGCTTTTTGAAAATAAACCGAGACTCAAGCTGATCGTGGAATTAACTCGCCGCTCGATCTTTGCCGAGCCTCCGATCTTTGCGCCCGACGGAAAAATGCTGATCCATACGTTGCTGAAGCATAGGTTTTCCGACGCGCCCATCAGCTCATTTATTGTTATCGACCCCGAAAATCGCGGCTTTGCGCTCATTCCTTACCGCGACGGAAAGGGAAGAAGCTTTCATTGCGATAAGGTCGAGCATATCAAGGATGGGAAATACCGCACTTTGCCGGGCGGGGTGAAATTCGATCTGAATAAGCTGACCTATTATCCGCTTGAGAAGATCAATGATTTTTCCGAGGTCGATATTCCGCGTTTTCGCCTCGGTGCGGTCGAGCCGATCCCCTATTTCCCGACGAGAAAGCCGAGCATCGTCGGCTACCTTTCCTGGCAGCACAGGCGTCATCAATCGACCACCGTTACCGATCTCCTCAAGCAGTGCTATCAGGCGGCTTACGGCGCTGAGCATCTGCTGACCGACAAGGATGCGGCAAGGCGTTATCTTGAGCGCGAATTTGATGCGACTCCGGCAAAGGATATTCCGCTTTGCGAGTATATCTCGGACGACATCTGCCGTGTCAATATTGCCGCGTGGAAGCAGAGAGATCTGCCCATCGGCGACCTTTTTGATCTCTTTGCGGCGTCGGCTTATCCGAGAGAAAACGGACGCGAGCTTCTTGAAGGCTTTTTGCGTGAGGCGGAGGAGTATATTGATGCGCACGAGGTGACCGAGGTGAGGGAAGATCCCGAAAAGAACCGCAGCTTCAAGCGAGTCAATATTTTCTGCGAAAACGGCTCCGAGATCATCGAGGAATACCGCCGCTCGGGAATGCCCGCGATCCATCACAGCGACGCCTACCGCGAGGCTGAACACCCCGCATACAGAGTCGTTGATGCCAAGCTTTTGCGGGAGTATTTTGAAAAAATAAAGTAACTATCAAAAAAAGACAGCTTTGCTGTCTTTTTTTGATCCTCCTATTGACAACCTCTTCCTTTTGTGCTATACTATGTATAGCGTAGTATTATGCAAAAGGAGGTATATGATGGATATTCAAATGAAGCGCGGGCTTCTTGACGTCTGCGTGCTTGCGGCGATCAAGGAGGAGGATTCCTACGGCTATCAGATCATCAAGGACATCAAGCCATTCGTCGAAATATCCGAATCTACTCTTTATCCCATCCTGCGCCGTCTCGAGGCGGCTGAATTGCTGACTGTCCGTACAGCCGAGCATAACGGCAGACTCCGTAAATATTATCATATTACAAAGGCGGGACTCGGGCGAATCGAGGATTTTAAGAACGAATGGAAAGAGATAATGTCGATATATAAATTTGTGACGAAGGGGGAAGAGGACAATGACTAAAAATGAATTTTTGACAGAATTGCGTGCAGCGCTCGAGGGTCTGCCCGAGGAAGACGTTGAAAAAAGTCTTGAATATTATTCCGAAATGATAGATGACCGCGTTGAGGACGGACTTCCCGAGGAAGAAGCTGTTGCCGCACTCGGAAGCATCGAGGATATCAAAACACAGATTTTGAAGGATATTCCGATAACGAAGATAATCAAGGAAAAGGTAAAGCCGAAGAGGTCGCTCAGCGGACTTGAAATAACGCTTTTGATCGTTGGTTTCCCGATCTGGCTGCCCTTACTTATTTCGGTCGCGGCGGTGATCTTCTCGGTTTACGTAACGCTCTGGTCGGTGATCGTTGTGCTTTATTCGGTTGACCTTGTTTTCTTCGCGGGTGCGATCGCGGGAGTGCTCGGGTCGATACCGATACTCCTGATGGGGAATATTTCCGCGATGCTTTTGGTGCTCGGAGGCGGACTTGTCTGCGCGGGACTCGGAATCCTTTGGATATTCGTTTGCGTTGGCGCAACAAAGGCGATCGTATGGCTGACAAAGGTGTTCTTTAAATCACTCTTCATCGGAAAAGGAGATAAAAAATGAAAAAAGGTACAACAGTATTGATAGTTTCACTCTGCCTGATAGTAGCGGGTATTGCGATCCTCGGTGCCGCTATGGCAACGTCGGGCTTCAACTTCGAGAATATGGGCACCGACAGCTACGAGGAGGTAACGATACCGATTGAGGGCAATTTTGAGCATATTGTCATAGCGACAGACGTGCACGGTATCGAGCTCTATCCCGCCGAGGACGGAATCTCAAAGGTCGTCGGTGACGAGAGCGACGCGCTCAGGATCCGCGTCGAGTGCGATGACGGATACCTCACGGTCAAGACCGAGGACACGAGAAAATGGTTCAATTTTATCGGGATCAGCTTCGGCAGACCTTCGCTTAGGATCTATCTCACCGAGACCGAGCTCGTTTCGCTGACCGCTGCATCCGACACGGGACATATCAACGTCCCCGAGAGCTTCAGCTTTACGGGGGCATCTGCCGCTACCGACACGGGCGCGATCATCTTCCGTGCGGCGATCACAGGGGAGCTCGCGCTTGCGAGCGATACGGGAAGCATCTCGGTCAGCAAGCAGAAGCTTGAGAAGCTGGTTTGCGAGACTTCTACGGGAAATATCACGGTCGAAAGCGTTGAAGCCGCCGATTTTGTCAGAGCAAAGGCAAGCACGGGCAGAGTCGAGCTTCACGGGATCAAGTGCCATAGTCTTGACGTGAAGACCTCGACCGGTAATATCGTTCTGAAAAATATAGTTGCGGAAAATGAAGTCAAAGCCGAGGCGAGCACGGGCAAAGTCACGCTTACAAGCTGTGTTTCGGATTCATTGGAGATAGAGACCTCAACGGGCGACGTTATCCTGAACGCATCCGATGCCGAGTCGATCGAGATCGAGACCGACACGGGCAAGGTCGAGGGCTCACTTCTGACGCCGAAGATCTTCGATACCGAAACCGATACGGGCAAGGTCCGCGTTCCGCAGAGCGGCAAGGGAGGTATCTGTAAGATAAAGACAAACACCGGAAATATTACGATTACGATAGATTGAGGATAAAAATGCTGACCATCAGAGAACCCGCAAGGGATATAAAAGTCATAAATGACGTTGATATTGTCGTCCTCGGCGGAAGCTGTACGGGTGTTTTTGCCGCGGTCAGAGCCGCACGCCTCGGTGCGAGGGTTGCAATAGTCGAGCAAGCGGGTGCGTTCGGCGGTACTGCGACGAACAGCTTTGTTTGCATTTGGCATTCGCTGACCGATGACACGTATCAAAAGCAGATAATCTCGGGTCTGACCGAGGAGATGATCGAGCGGCTCAAGGCAGTCCCGAACGGTCTGCGCATCCGCCCGCCGAAGGAGAACCGATGGCGCGCGCCCTATTACAGCACCTACGTTCTCAACACAGAGGAAATGAAGATCGAGCTTGACCGTATGATCCTCGAAGCGGGCGTGACTCCATATCTTCACACTCGTTATTCCGCGCCATTCATCGAGGACGGCGAGCTTAAAGCCGTAATCGTTGAGAACCGCTCGGGACGATTCGCCATTCGTGCAAAATTCTTCATCGATGCGACTGCGGACGGATTCCTCGGCGCAGATGCGGGAATGGATGTTTATTATCACGGTGATTTTCAACCCGCCACAACGGGTGCGCGCGTTGCGGGATGGGAGAAGCTTAATAAGCCGAATCTGATACTTCGTACCGATGAAAACCGCCTCCGCATAGGCGGACGCGCGGGTTGGGAGATCAATGTTCCCGGCACAAAAAATGTGTCCAACTGGTGCAAGGCGCAGTATGTCGGAGACTGCTCGGATGCAGATATTCTGACACGCGCCGAGATCGAGGGCAGACGTCAGGTGCGCGAGATGATGAACATCCTCCGCGAATCCGATCCGTGCGGCAATGAGCTTTCGCTCGTTGCGCTCTCACCGATGACGGGTATCCGCGAGACACGTCAGCTACGTTGCTCCTATCAGATCAAGGGCGAGGATATTTACCTCGGAAAGTCCTTCCCCGATGCCATCGGCTACTGCGCATATCCCGTTGACGTCCATATTCCGCAGATGCCGACGACATTCCGTTATCTTGACGGATGGGAGCGTCACAGCACGCCGTCGGGTGAGATCGAAGAGGTCCGCTGGCGCGAGGATACGGGTGAGTATCCGCACTACTGGCAGATACCATACCGCGCGATTCTACCCGAAAAGATACCGAATCTGCTCGTTTGCGGACGCTGTATCGACTCGGATAAGGATGCGCACGGCGCACTCCGCGTTATGATCTCGCTCAATCAGACGGGTGAGGCGGCGGGAGTCGCGGCTTTCGAGGCTCTGACCTCGGGCAAAACGGTGCAGACGATTGATTTTGCCGCATTCCGCGAAAAGATGAAGGCGGGAGGGTCGATGATTTTATAATGAGAAAACGGCAAGTTTTGGCTTGCCGTTTTTCTTTTCCTATTGATTTAACAAATTTAATGTGCTATAATTATTATATATATATCAAAAAATCGGGTACAAAACAATGAAACTTACCGAACTTTTTAAAGATGACAAGCTGTCTCTCTCCTTCGAGGTCTTTCCTCCTAAGACCGACACTGCTTTTGAGAGCGTGAAGCACGCGACAGAGGAGATCGCAAAGCTACGTCCGTCCTTTATGAGCGTCACTTACGGTGCGGGCGGCGGCACGAGCAAGTACACCCTCGACATTGCAAAAAATATCAAGGCAAACTACGGTGTGCCGACTCTGGCTCACCTTACCTGTGTTTCCTCGACCCGCGAGACCGTCCGCGAGCGAATTGCGGATATGAAGGCGGCGGGAATCGAGAACGTTATGGCTCTGCGCGGTGACATCCCCGCGGGACTCGAAAATGCCGACCGCTCGCATTGGGATTACAAGCACGCGGTCGAACTCGTCCGCGAGCTCAAGGAATCGGGCGCGGATTTCTGTATCGGCGGTGCTTGCTACCCCGAGATCCATCCCGAAAGTGCCAATCAAAAGGAAGATATCCAATATCTTAAGGAAAAGGTCGATGCGGGATGTGAATTTCTGACCACGCAGATGTTCTTCGACAACAATCTGCTCTACAATTTCCTCTATAAGATCCGCGAGGCGGGCATTACCGTGCCGATCATCCCGGGAATTATGCCGATCACGAACGGCAATCAGGTCGACCGCGCTATCAAGCTTTCGGGGTCTTTTATGCCGCAGAGATTTAAGTCTCTCGTCGATAAATTCGGCACGACCCCCGCGGCGATGAAGCAGGCGGGAATTGCATACGCCACAGACCAGATCATTGACCTTTTTGCCAACGGTATCAAGAACGTTCACGTTTACTCGATGAACAAACCCGACGTTGCCGAGGCGATACTTCGCAATCTCTCCGACATTATCGGATGATGATCTACACGAAAATATACGATGCACCGCCCGTCGACCGCCGCGAGATCCTTCGCTATGCGGGTGTACGAGGTGACGCTCCCGAGATCGAGGCTCTTCTTGATGAATGTCTCAAGGAATCCGAGGATAAACTGACCTATAAGATCTGCTACGGAGAGCTTCCCGTGTCCTTCTTCGATTCGGTTGATTCAAAGGATCTGAAAAGGCATCTCGAGGGCTGTGACAGAGTCATTCTCTTTGCGGCAACCGTCGGCATCGGGGTCGACAGACTCATCGCGCGATACGGAAGCTTGTCGCCGACAAAGTCGCTTCTTTTTCAGGCGATCGGCGCGGAGAGGATAGAGGCACTTTGCGATGAATTCAATTCGGAATTTTGCGGCTCGCGGTTTAGTCCGGGCTACGGCGATCTTCCGCTTGGATTTCAAAAGGAAATATTTAGAGTCCTTGACTGCCCCAAGCGCATAGGACTTACACTTAACGAAAGTATGCTTATGTCGCCGTCGAAATCGGTTACGGCGATAATAGGAGTAAAATAATGAAGATAACCGAATTTTTGAAAAATAATCTCGTCTTCCTGGACGGAGGCATGGGGACTCTGCTTCAAGAACGCGGTCTCGCGGCAGGAGAGCTTCCCGAAAGATGGAATCTTGAGCGCCCTGAGGAAATAATTGCTATCCACCGCGCCTATTTCGACGCTGGAAGCAATATCGTCAACACCAACACATTTGGCGCAAATATTCTGAAATTTTCCGCCGAGGAGCTTGATTCCATCGTCAAAGCCGCGATCGAAAACGCGCGCGAGGCGGCAAAGACAAGCTCGGGCAAGCAGGAAAAGTTTGTTGCTCTTGATATCGGACCGACGGGCAGAATGCTCAAGCCCTACGGCGATCTCGATTTCGAGGATGCGGTTGCCATTTTTGCCGAGACGGTAAAGCTCGGCGTGAAATACGGCGCGGACCTCATCGTGATCGAGACGATGAACGACAGCTACGAGACGAAAGCGGCTCTGCTTGCCGCAAAGGAAAACTCGTATCTCCCCGTTTTCGTATCAAACGCCTATTCCGAGGACGGAAAGCTTATGACGGGCGCGTCGCCCGCGGCAATGGTAGCAATGCTTGAGGGTATGGGCGCAGATGCCATTGGCGTAAATTGTTCGCTCGGACCGAAGGCTCTCGCGCCGATCGTTCTGGAATATCTGAAATATGCGTCAGTTCCCGTGCTTCTGAAACCCAACGCGGGTCTGCCGTGCTCGGTCTGCGGAAAGACTCATTATGACATATCCGCCGCGGATTTTGCCGCAGAGGTATCCGAGCTCGTCAAAAAGGGCGTGCGTATCGCGGGCGGTTGTTGCGGAACGACTCCCGAGTACATCGCCGCCACAGTCAGAGTCTGCGAGGGCATCGAACCTCTTGAAATCGTAAAGAAAAACATCACCTGCGTTTCCTCCTACACCCACGCGGTGATATTTGATGAAGCTCCGATCCTCATCGGCGAGCGCATCAACCCGACGGGCAAAAAACGCTTCAAGGAAGCGCTAAAGGCGCACGATATCGATTATATATTAAAGGAAGGAATTGCGGAGCAGGAAAAGGGCGTTCACATTCTTGACGTCAACGTCGGTCTGCCCGATATCGACGAGGTCAGTATGCTCACCGAATCCGTCTGCGAGCTTCAGGCTATAATTGATCTTCCTTTGCAGATAGACACCTCAAACGCCGCTGCAATGGAGTCAGCACTCCGACGCTACAACGGCAAGGCAATGATAAATTCGGTCAGCGGCAAGCAGGAGAGTATGGATTCGGTCTTTCCGCTTGCAAAGAAATACGGCGGTCTGATAGTTGCCTTGACCCTCGATGACAGCGGAATCCCCGCGACAGCCGAGGAACGCTTTGAGATCGCAAAGCGCATCCTCGCAGAAGCCGAAAAATACGGTATTGATAAAATAGATCTCATCTTCGATCCGCTTGCGATGACGATCAGCGCAGACAACAATGCCGCACGCGAAACTCTCCGCGCGGTCGGAATGATCAAAAATGAGCTCGGATGCCATACCTCGCTCGGCGTTTCGAACGTCTCATTCGGTCTGCCGAACAGGGACGTGATCAACTCGAATTTCTTTGCTCTCGCGCTTGGTCGCGGACTATCGGCGGCAATAATGAATCCCTATTCCGCCGAGATGATGAACACATATTACTCCTACCGCGCGCTTGCGGGACTCGATGAGAATTGCTCGGATTTCATTTCGTCGGTTCAGTCGGTCGGCACGGTCGCGCAGACGGTCACCGAGGTCAAGGAGAATTTCGCCTCCGAGCTTCAAAAGGCGATCGTTAAGGGACTCAAGGATCGCGCGGCGGCTCTTACCGAGTCGATGATCGCGGAAAACGAGCCTCTTTCGATCGTTCAGAATGAAATAATCCCCGCGCTTGACACAGTCGGCGTCGGATTCGAGAAAAAGACGGTCTATCTTCCCCAGCTACTTATGAGCGCGGAGGCGGCAAAGTCGGCTTTTGATGTAATCAAAGCCCATATGCCGAGCGGAAAAGCGAGCGACAAACCGCCCTTCGTGATCGCGACCGTCAAGGGCGACATCCACGATATCGGCAAAAATATCGTAAAGCTGATACTTGAAAACTACGGTTATCCCGTGTGCGACCTCGGACGCGACGTACCGCCCGAAAGGATCGTCGAGGAGACCGTCCGTCTGCACGCGCCGATAGTCGGACTCAGCGCGCTGATGACCACCACCGTCCCCGCGATGGAGGAGACGATCAAGCAGTTGCGCGTTGCCGCTCCTTGGGCAAAGATCGTTGTCGGCGGCGCGGTACTCAACCGCGAATATGCAGAACGAATCGGCGCGGATAAGTACGCGAAGGACGCGATGGAAGCCGTCCGCTACGCGGAAACAATGCAAAATGATAAATGCTAAATGCAAAATTAAACTGATAATTTTGCTTGGCGATTCTGTTAATTATAACAAAAATCACTATGCTTGCTGTAGCATAGTGATTTTTTAATAATACGGTTCATTTTGCATTCTGCATTTTGCATTTTGCATTTAATTCATGTATCCTGATGTGTCCCGTAAGCACGTCGGCGTACTGGAGCGAGTGGCATTGTGCCGTGCCGCTTGAGTGCTCCTCTATGCGGAAGAGGTTGGCGTAAACGCCCTTGATCACGACGGGATCGTTCTCAAGATGCAGCTTCGGGTGCGTCAGAGAGACGTCGAGGTGCACGTTCGGGTTCTTCTCGTAAAGCCTTTTGATTCCTCTTTTGATTAGCTCGATGTTTGTCATAATGATTCTCCTTGTTCAGCCTTGCTACGCATTAATTATACCATAAAAATCAAAATTTTTCGCGCACGAAACTTTTAAAAATTTTCGATTGGATTGAGAAAAAACTTGATTATAGCCGCATTATGTGGTATAATAAAGAAAAAACATTGAGGTTTATTATGAAATTACTTATCGACGACGCGAATATCGCGAAAATCAAGGAAATATCCGAATTTTACCCCGTTGACGGTGTAACCACGAACCCCTCGATCCTCGCCAAGAGCGGACGCCCGCCCTTCGAGGTCCTCTCCGAGATCAGAGAATTCCTCGGCAAGAAGGAGCTCCACGTTCAGGTCATCTCGGATAATGCCGAGGGAATGATCAAGGAAGCCGAGAAGATCACCGAGGTTCTCGGCAAGGACACGTATATCAAGGTCCCCGTAACACGCGAGGGTCTGAAGGCGATCAAGGCTCTTTCGGCACAGGGCTACAAGATCACAGCAACCGCGATCTACACCCCGATGCAGGCGTATCTTGCCGCAAAGGCGGGCGCAGATTACGCCGCTCCCTACGTCAACCGCATTGACAACCTCGGCGCAAACGGCATTGAGACCGCAATGATGATCCACGATATTTTCGTGAACGGCGGCTACAAGACCGAGATCCTCGCCGCAAGCTTTAAGAACAGCCAGCAGGTTCAGGCTCTCGCGGCTTACGGATGCGGATGCGCGACCTGTGCTCCCGACATCATCGAGGGACTTATCGCCAACCCCACCGTCACCTACGCCGTCGAAGCCTTCAAGAAGGATTTCGAGGGACTCGTTGGTGAAGGAAAAACAATGCTTGATTGCTGATTTTTCAGCCGATATTCAAGCAGTTTTCACAATTAATTGGTATAATTAGTCATCCCAAAAGGAGGTACCGAACCATGAGAACGAGAATCATCGCATTTCTTCTTACCATGGCGCTTGCCGCTTCGTTTGTCATTTCAATAGGCGCGGTAGAGGAAGTCGAGCCCGAGATCACCGTGGGTGAGACCGAAGAGGTTGCTCCCGAGGTGTCCGTCGAGGACGAGGCTACCGCCGAAAAGCCAGAATGCAAAAAGCACGCAAAGCGCGCAAAGAAGCTCGAGCGCAAGGAAAAGCCCGTGTGCGAAGCTTGCGAGACCGCAGGTGTCGAGTGCGAGGAGTGTGCCGCACGCAGAGCGGAGCGTGAAGCTAAAAAGGCTGAGCGCGAAGCAGAGCGCGAGGCGGAGAAAGCGGAGCGCAAGGCTGAACGCGAGGCTGAAAAGGCTGAACGCAAGGCAGAGCGCGAAGCAAAGAAGGCTGAACGCAAGGCGAACAAGCCCGATCGCAAGCCGAACCGCAAGTGCCACAAGCCCGGAGCGTCCGAAACCGAGCCCGTCGCTTGACACCATCCAAAAGGCCAAAGCATGGAAAAACCGTGCTTTGGCTTCTTTGATTTATGGCAGGGACTGCTTTTTGACAGCAAAAAGCGATATTCATCAGGGTATTGTTCAGATTGTAACAGAGAGACTTATGTACCAAAAACACCTACAAATTGCAATAAAAGTGGAATTGATTCATAATTTTTAGACAAAAAGTGCCAATGATATTGAATTATCACGCAAAGTGTGATATAATAGTTCAGTAAATAAAATAATTATCATATATGTTTAGGAGGTTGTAATGAATAACTCAAAGTACGACTGCCTGAAGCTGAACGGACAACTTTGTTTCCCTCTCTATGCAGCATCCCGTGAAACCATCAAAAGATACCGTCCGCATCTTGACAAGATCGGTCTGACATATACCCAGTACATCGTTATGCTGGTCTTTTGGGAAGAAAAGAAGCAAAACGTAAAGCAGCTCGGCGAGAAGCTCTATCTCGATTCGGGAACGCTCACTCCCGTACTGAAGACCCTTGAGGCAAAGGGCTACCTCAAGCGCTACCGCTCCACAGAGGATGAGCGCGTTCTGACCGTTGAACTCACTCCCGCCGGTGCCGCACTCAAGGAAGAAGCCCTCTTTATCCCCGAGGAGATGTCGAAGCACGTTGCTCTCACAAAGGAAGAAGCGTATACTCTCTATAAGCTCCTTTATAAGCTTATCGATAATGCTCCCGAATTTAACTGATATAAATGACCCGTAATATTCGGGTCATTTTTCTTTGGAAAATTATTAATAAATCTTGACCGCGGGTAATAAATATGGTATAATTGAATCATAAAATTATTCAAGGAGGCAAAACTCAATGAAACGCTTGATTTCCATGCTTATTATTCTTTCCATGACCTGCGCGCTCTTCCCCTTTGCGATTCCCGCATCGGCGAATCCGCTGCCCGGCGACACCGTAGTTGTTGACGCT
Organism: Eubacteriales bacterium; assembly: GCA_045632925.1. Lineage (GTDB taxonomy): Bacteria > Bacillota > Clostridia > Oscillospirales > CAG-272 > CAG-390. Next base: position 14,203 of record JAZQXP010000054.1, read on the forward strand.
TCGCTTACCGGAGCGGAGGGAACACCTGTCGAGCTCGTTCTCGGCGACAACGTATGGTCCGTCATCATCGGTGTGACCGGCTTCGCCAAGGTCAGCGCTGCGCTTGATGCAGTTCCCGCAGGCGGAACCATCATGCTCGCTCCCGGTACCTACAGCGAGGGCGTTACCATCAAGAAGGACGTAACGATCCTCGGCCCCAAGGCGGGCATCAACCCGAACGTCAAGGGGGCGAATCCCACCGACGACTGGACCCGCAATCCTCTCCGCGGAGAGGGCGAGGCTGTGCTTACCACAAGCTGGCACGTTGGTATCAATGCTCCGAGCAATGCCGTTTACGATTGCCATAACGTAACCATTGACGGTATTGCGATGACGGGTGCGGCTATGCTCCGTTCCAACTACGGTAAAGACGGTTATATCAATCTTACCTACAAGAACATTCTTCTTTACGGTTACACCACCGCAAACAACGGCCCCTTCTATTGCTATCCCTACTACCCCGACAAGTCTACAAACGATTATTCCCGTACACTTGTTTGTGAGAATATTCGTTTTGAGGGTCAGACCACCGCTCCCGGCTTCAACCTTACCGTTGACAATCTTGATGCTTCGGGTATCTACTTTGATGAGTATTCCACCAAGCAGATGTTCGGCTTCCTTTCAATGTCCTCGGATGCTATGAACAGCGGAGAAGCTATCTACACTATCCGCGATTCGATGTTCCGTCAGTTGACCAATCAGGTCCTTAACTGTAACCTTACCCCCGCATCGGGCGGACATAACATTATCAGCAATGTTGCAAACTGCGCAAAGATCACGGTAAATATTTCCAATAACGTATTTATCGATAACGATTCCGGCGTGGCATCGAACAACAACATCATCGTTCCCCAGATCAAGTCGGATAACGTATATTTCAACATTACCGATAATATTTTCAAGGTAACGGGTGTTGCATCCGAAAACTTTATTGCTATCCACGGCGCGACCGACTCGCGCGATCTCGCTTCGAGATTCGTTGTAACAGGCAATACCTTCGACAATATCCCCACAGCGATCTCGCTTCCCAATTCGACAACAGAGATCGATATGTCAAACAATACCTACAGAAGCCCTAAGGATGACCCCGCAAAGTCGGTCATAGACGGCGTTCCCTCTGTCGGTACGGTTGACAAGACCGCAAAGACGCTTAAGGACAGCGTCAAGGACGACGAATACAAGGTTTCTATCACCACGAACGAGCACAATACCTTCGCGATCTATTCGGATAAGGAGCTGACCAAGGAGCTCACAAATCCCGTCAAGCTCTATAAGGAAACCAACACATTCTATATCAAGATCATGTCTGCAAACGGAGTGAATGAAGAGGTGTACACCGCTACTGTCACAACGACAAATCCCGCAAAGCTTTTCTTTGACATCGAAAACGAAGTCCATTGGCTCGGCAGAACCTACTCTAAGGACGGAATGCATTTCTTCAACTGGTCGGCATCCGGCTTTGAATTTACCTTCAAGGGCAGCGGAGTCCGCGCCGAGATCGTATCGAATGCTCCCGGCGGAGGCAATAACGCATATATCAAGGTCTTCGTAAACGGCGTTGAGCAGCCCGATATCGTGCTGACCAAGGCTAAGCAGACCGTTACCCTTGCCGAGGGTCTCGATCCTAACAATACCTACACGATCAGAGTAGTAAAGCGTTCCAACGCGCGCTCTTCTACCGCCGCGCTCGTTTCTCTTAAGCTGAACGACGGCGAGAAGCTCGCTCCTCCCACCGATAAGGACAGACTCATCGAATTCGTCGGCGATTCGATCACCGTCGGCTATTCTGCTTCCGCAGAGGCAAGCTCCACCACATCTTGGAGCACCGCTACCGAGGACGGCACCAAGACCTATTCCGAGTATATCGCAAAGGCATTCGGCGCAGATTACCACGTTATCGCGGTTTCGGGACGCGGTATCGCCCGCAACTACGGCAATACCACCGAGCGTCTTATTCCTCTGCTTTACGCATCTCTCGATGACTATAATCTCGAGGGTGTTAAGTACGACTTCAAGCGTCAGGCGGACGTTATAGTCATCAATGCGGGTACCAACGATTCTTCGGGTACCGTTCAGGGACTCACCGCAGACGAGTTCAAGTCGACTCTCAAGGCATTCCTTCTTGACGTACGTGCAAAGAACCCGAACGCCGAGATCATTTATGCATACGGTATGATGGGCGGCGGATGGATGACCCAGATCAAGCAGGTCGTCGAGGAGCTCCGCACCGCAGGCGATACTCACATCAATTTCCTTAAGCTCAAGCAGTGCACCGGAAATGAGAAGGGAATTGCAAGCCATCCTACTGCAGAGTCCTATATCAGCCGCGGCGACGCGATCATCGAGCTGATCGAGCAGACCACAGGTTGGAAGGCAGGCGAGGTAGAGGAGACCACAACACCTCCCGAGACCACAGTTGAGCCCACTCCCGATGAGACCTCTGCTCCCGAGGCATCCGAGGAAGTAACCGAGCCCGCAGTTGTCGAGCCCGACGTTACCGAGCCTGAGGAAAAGGGCGGATGCGGCGCATCTGCTATGTCCGCAGCGGCAGTTATCTGTGCGGCAGCCGCAGCAGTTGCTCTCAAGAAGAAGAAAGAAGACTAAATGATACAAAAATTCAACGTCAGCCGCGACGATTCGATATACGAGGCGTGGCCCGACGTCGTTCTGACCGATGGCGGTAAGCTGATCTGCGTTTTCTCGGAATGTGAGCATCACAAGAACCGCGAGGGCGCGCGGATAATGATCACGGAAAGCCTTGACCGAGGCAGAAGCTGGTCTGAAAAGCGACCGCTTACCGAAAAGGGTCACGCGGGTGAGTATTTCAACTGCGCGCGCATATCGAAGCTGGGTGACGGAAGCCTTGCCATTATCTGCGACAAGGTCTACGGCAACGAAAATAAAGGTGCCGAGATATGGCTATGGCGCGGAGATGCGGAGGGCAGAGAATGGGGTGAACCAACCGTTTACCCCTTCTGCGGGATCGTTCCCGATAAGCTCCTTCAGCTTAAAAGCGGAAGACTCATCATCGCTGCGCATTTCAAGAGTCCCGATACGGGCAAGCTCGAGCAGTATCTGTGGTACAGCGACGATGTGGGCGAGACCTGGTCGCATCGTGTGACTGTTGCCGCCGACGAAAGATACAATCTCTGCGAGGTATCGATCCTCGAATATGAGGATAATAAGCTCGTGGCATATCTCCGCGAAAATTCAGTCAAGGGATATCCCATCCTCAAGGTCCTCTCCGCCGACGGCGGAGAGACCTGGTCGGAGATCTATAATACTTCGATGGACAGCGGTCACAGACCTGTTGCGGGATTCCTCGCAGACGGCAGTATTATGATGACCTACCGCTATATTCCGAGCGGAACGCAGAATATGTTTGCCGCGTTTATGAGCCGCGAGACTATCGAGGCTTCGGGCAGGCGCGATCAGCGTGTCCGCGTAATGCCCCTCGACTATGACCGAAATCCGAGCCCCGATATCGGCTATACGGGTTGGGTACAGTTCGAGGACGGCGAGATATACGTTGTAAATTATATCAAGGATGACGCCGACAAGGCATACATCCGCGGCTACAGCTTTTATCCGCTTGACGTCGTTCTCCCCGTAAACGAAAACACTACGAAAAACGTCTTTTAAAATCACTTGAAAAACTGCGTTTTTCAAGTGAATCTCGCGCGCTTATCGCCGCTTGTCAAAATCGCAGATTTTGACAGCTCCCCTCGGCGCGCGGACTCGCCCGGCTCGTCAAAAAGGTGTTTTTTCGTCGGCAAAGCCACCGAAAAAACGGAATTTATTATAATTAAAGTATTTTTACATTTAATTGCAGAGGTTAATTATGCAGGAAAAATTCAAGGGTATTTTTACCGCGCTTCTGACCCCCTTTGATGATAATAACAAGATCAATGTGAAGGCTCTCGAGGCGCTTGTCAAGCATAACGTGAATATGGGCGCGGACGGCTTTTACGTCTGCGGAAGCACGGCTGAGGCGTTTCTGCTAACGACCGAGGAGCGCAAGCAGGTCATGGAGATCGTCAAGGCAACGGCTCCGGAAAAGACCTTGATCGCGCATATCGGCTCGATCTCGGAGGACGAGGCGCACGCGCTTGCAGATTATGCAAACAGTCTCGGCTATGACGCGATCTCGTCGGTCGCTCCCTTCTATTACAAATTCGGCTTTAACGAGATCAAGGATTATTATTTCAGACTCGCCGAGTCTTCCTCGATCCCGATGCTCGTTTATCATTTCCCCGCGTTTTCGGGCGTAAATATGGGCGTTCCCGAGATCGGAAAATTCCTCTCGGACGATAAGTTCATCGGTATGAAATTCACCTCGAACGATTTCTTTATGCTCGAAAGATGCAAGGCGGCGTATCCCGATAAGGTCATCTATAACGGCTACGACGAGATGTTCCTCTGCGGACTTTCGATGGGCGCGGACGGCGGCGTCGGAAGCACCTATAACTTCATGGCGGATAAGTTCGTCAAGATCAGAGCGCTCTTCGCGGAGAACAAGATCGCCGAGGCGCAGGCTATCCAGACCGAGGTCAACCGCATCATCGCGGTCCTCTGCAAGGTTGGCGTAATGCAGGCGGAGAAGGAAGTTCTCAATCAGATCGGACTCGACTTCGGCAACTGCCGCAAGCCCTTCTCGGTTCCCACCGAGGAGGAAAAGGCACTTATTGCCAAGGAAATCGTGCCTTATATTTATCAAGGATAAAAACAAAGGGCTGATTCATTTAAATGGTGAATCAGCCCTTTGCTATTTTTACTTGATCGGTGAAGAGAAGAGCTTTACCATATCGTCTACGCTTTCGGCAAAATCGCGCTCTATCCATTGCCGAGTAACTCCCGCGCAAGAGCCGGAAAACATAGCGCGAATGTATGGTGAATCTGAATTATGTCCGCAAAGCATTGTGACAATATCATTTTCCGTGCTGATGAAAAAATTATATAGCATATTCTGTTTGTGCAGAGTTTTGAAGATATCGCCATGTTCCTTGATGAAAACAAACCGAGGCTTGAGAAATTGCTCGGTATAGTTTTCGCCATTAATTCGAACGGGTATTGCCGCACTTTCAAATCTTTCGCGGTAAAGGTTTATTATGTAACTGCATACGAGCTCTTCCTTGCTTGAAAAGTTGCGATAGAAGCTGCTTCTGCCGACGCCTGCGACTTTTACGATGTCGCTTACAGTGATCCTTGAAAAATCCTGGGTTTTCATAAGCTTCAGTAGTGCGATTGCAAGTGCTTCGCGCACGGTTTCATTAACGCTCATTTCTTTTTTCATGATACAATCTCCCGCAATTTGTTTCACCAAATGGCAAATCACTTTATTTTTTTCTTGATTTATGGTATTATATTAATGAATGTTAGGGATAACTAACTATATTATATCATAAAAAGGAGAAAAAGTAAATGCAACTCGAAAACAAAAGAATTATTGTAACCGGCGGTACCAGAGGTATCGGTGCTGCAACCGTTAAGCTTTACGTAAAGGAAGGTGCTCAGGTCGTATTCTGCGGCACCAATTCTGTTCGCGGTAAGGAGACAGAGGAAAATGTAAATTCTCTCGGCTTCCCCGGCAAGGCAACCTACCTTAACTGCAATATTTCTTCCAAGGAGGCTGTTGACGAATTCTTTGCAAAGGCTGTTGAAATTCTCGGAGGTCTCGATGTTCTTGCCAATGTAGCGGGTGTTGAGGCTAATATGGCGGCTACCGATTATACCAAAGAAAACACCGAATTCTTGATGGACGTTAATGTATACGGTACTGTTTATACCAACCAGGCAGCATACAAGATCTTCAAGGAAAACGGCGTTGAGGGCTCGATCATCAACTACGCATCCGACGTTGCTCTTTCGGGTATGCCCAACGGCGCAATGTATGCGGCTTCCAAGGGCGCGGTAGCAAGCTGGACTCGCTCGATTGCTATGGAGTGGGGCATTGAATCCAACGTTCGCGCAAATTGCGTAAACCCTACTATCAGAACCGAGATGTACGATCAGTGGCTCGCAACTGTTGATCCCGCAGTTAAAGCAATGCACCTTGAGGGTTTGAAGCGCCGTTATCCCATTGACGGTATGATGGGTGATGCAGAACGTGATTGCGCACCTATCATGGTATTCCTCGCTTCCGAGGGATCGCGCTACATCAACGGTCAGATTTTCTGCGTAAACGGCGGATCTACTTTCGTTAGATAATTCCATTTTTAATAAAAAAGCAGAGGCTGAGCCTCTGCTTTTTCTATTAAAACATCTTATTTATCTCTGCAAGCGTCTTTCTTACAAGCAGATCGCCGCCTGCGTGGCCTGCTGTGCCGCTTGAAACGTAAGCCGAGTAGTGACCGCCCTTTTCTGCCTTTTCCGTGGGAAGATAACCTTTACTTCCGCACGAGAGCTGGATGAGGAAGGTCTGCTTTGCCTTACTGCGCGCGCGTATCTGATTGCCGTAGTTGAGGAAAAGCTCGTAAGGGTTGGTGGCTATCGCAATGTCACCGAGACGAAGGACGTGGATCTCGATCGGATCGGTCTCAACGCTCTGCTGGATCTCGTATCTTGCGACGGTGCCTGCGTGGACGTGCATTGCGGCGTTGTCCTTGAAGGTGATAGTTCCTGTGTGCTTCTCGAAGAAGGATTTTATCGCGGCGAGTGCGCGGTCTTTTTCCTCGATCGTGACTCTGCGGAGAGGAATGTCGAGGTTGATCACCTTGTGTGTGAAATCGGCTTCGGCGGTGTAAGAGGTGATATCATCGTAAGCGTAAAGGATCTCGTCGGAGATTCTGCGTGCGGCGCGGATACAACCCGCCTCGTCGAACATCGAGGGATCTGCGTTTCGTGCGGGTACGTTTTCGCGGATAATGTTGGGGTCATTGATCGGGCTTTCGGGCTCGACCCAACGGATCATATCGCGCGGACATTGATCTCCCGCGGGAGAGCAGAGAGGGAGAAGGAAGATATCCTCGCCGAATCTCGCGCGGAGCTTCTTCTTGACATCGCCCCAAAAGTCTGCGGATATGATATTTCTGTGCTCGAGAACCTGCGCGGGACAGGCGAGATTGGCAACGATACCCGTGAGCTTTTCCTGCTCGTCGGTGATGAAAAGCATCTCGATGCCGCTGTCGCTTCCGCCTTCAAGCTCGGTGAAATTGGCAAAATTCGTGTCGCCCCACATCTTTGCGCTTCCGTCATCGTAGCAGACGCGGCGGCACATTCCGACTGCGGCACGTCCGAATCCAGCGGCAAATTTGCCTTCCTTCAGATTACTGTAAGCGAGAAGAGCCGCTTCTGCTATCTTCTCGGCAAGAAAAGCGTGAGCCTCCTCGCCGTCGAGAAGGTCGCCCGAGCTGTCGCTTACGAATTCCTCGTAGGTCACTCCATCGGGAGTGTATTTTGAGAGTATACCGAGCGTGCTTCCGTAGGAATCGTCTGCACGGGCGTATGAAAGAGAGGTGTGGCTGTGGATCGCGCTGACGATCACCTTATCATAGGGAAAGCCCTCGGTCTTTTTTAGGATCTCTCTTACCGATTCAAGTAAAGCGTAACTCGTGCTGACAAGGTCGCAGGCGCAGAAGATGGCGATATCCTTGCCCTCGACGGCAAGCGCGGTTACCGATATTTCGTCGCGCACCTCATCGGTGATGCGCTCGTAGAACTGACCAGCTAAATTTATCTTTTTTCCTTCGGGGACGATGGAGACCTCGCTCCAGCCGAATCTGAGCTTTGACATGGAAATACCTCTTGTGGTGTTTTTTTCTATTATAACATAATAATGAATGTTTTGCAAGGAAAATTGACTTTTCTATTGATTTTTCTGTTAAATTAGTATATAATTAATTTAATATAGTTTTTCAAGGAGAAAAGTCATGCAGATTTTAAAAGACATTTCCGAAAACCTTCAGAACGGTAAAGCTAAAATAGTAAAGGCACTTGTTGAGCAGGCTGTAGCCGAGGGTATCAGCCCCGAGCGCATCCTCAACGAGGGCCTTCTTGACGGTATGAACGTCGTTGGAGAAAAGTTCAAGAACAACGAGATCTACGTTCCCGAGGTTCTTGTTGCCGCGAGAGCGATGAATATGGGCTCGCAGATCCTCAAGCCCCTGCTTGCGGCAGAGGGTGTCAAGGCTACGGGTAAGGTTTGCATCGGTACGGTTCAGGGCGACCTGCACGATATCGGAAAGAACCTTGTCAAGATGATGATGGAGGGCAAGGGACTTGAGGTCGTTGACCTTGGTACCGACGTTTCTGCCGAGACCTTCGTTCAGACCGCGATCGAGCAGAACTGTCAGGTTATCTGCTGCTCGGCACTTCTTACCACGACCATGAGCGTTATGGAAGAGGTAATTAAGGCTGCCGAGGCTGCGGGAATCCGCGATAAGGTCAAGATCATGATCGGCGGCGCGCCCGTAAGCGAGGAGTACCGCAAGAAGATCGGCGCCGACTGCTATACCGTTGACGCGGCAAGCGCTGCTGACGCGGCTGTTGCTTTCTGCGCAGAATAATATGAATAGCAAAGACAGAGAGATCGTAAGGGAGCTTGCGCGTAGATATATGTCTCTCGTCTGCTCCGAAAAGCAGGAGCGTATGTTCCGCCGTTTCCGCGATACCAATGACCTGAAGCAGGGAAGACCTCCCGTGCTTCTCGGAGAGATCCCCTGGTATCAGATGGACATCGACGGCGAGCTTACCTGCATTAGCGAAGACAAGGGCGCGCGTTACGTTGAGCTTCATTTCAGAAAAGCTCTCTTTTATATGAAGCATTTCAAGGCGGATAACCTCTATGAGCCCGTTTTTCGCGTAAAACGCGCGGTTGAATCGAGCGGTATAGGTCTCGAGCCCGTCACCGCCGACCTTAAGCGTACCGATGAGATCAACAACATCGTCTCGCGCGAGTTTGAAGATATCCTCGAGGATGAGTCCGCGCTCGATCTGCTTCACGATCCCGTTCTCACTCTCCGTCCCGATAAGGACGAGGCGAGAATGGAGTTTTATATCGACCTGCTTGGCGACACCATCCCCGTCAAGCTTTATGGTTATGACTACTTTTACTTTGCTCCCTGGGATAAGATCACTCGTTTGCGCGGCGTCGAGCCGATCCTTATGGATATGTACGACCGCCCCGAGTATCTGCACAAGATCATCGGGAAATATATTTCCGCGGCACACACAGAGCTCGATTTTGTGGAAAAGAATCTCGAAGTCTGCCCGACTCCTGCGCTTCATCAAACGCCGGGCGCGGTATCGGGTCTTGCAGACGACGGCTTGAAGGCGACCTGGTGCCGCAGTATGGCGCAGACTTTCGGCGTCATCTCGCCTGCGATGTTCGAGGAATTCGAGGTAAATTATCTGCTTTCGGTAGCAAAGAGATTCGGGTATACTTATTACGGCTGTTGCGAGCCGCTTGACGACAAGATAAGTGTTCTTAAAAAGATACCGAATCTGCGCAAGATCGGTTGCTCGCCCTGGGCAAACGTGGAGAGATGCGCCGAGCAGATCGGCGGCGACTACGTGCTTTCAAGAAAGCCGAATCCCGCGCACGTTGCGATCTCAACCGACCCCGACGTCATAAGACGCGAGATCGAAGAGACGGTCAAAGCTTGTATTAAATACGGTTGTGCCTATGACTATGTTCTCAAGGACATCAGCACGGTCTCTGGCAGACCCGAAAACCTGATCGTCTGGGCGCAGACGGTCAGCGACGTGCTCGACAAATACTATGATCAGAGGTAAATGATATGACAACACGCGAGCGTTGTATGAATCTTTTGCATTATAATCAGGTTGACCGCGTACCCGCCGTGCATTTCGGCTATTGGAGAGAACTGCTCGTCGAATGGGCGGAGCAAGGACATATTTCCAAGGAAATGGCAAAGGGTGCCGTCCGCGACGGCTCTCCGGTACAGGCGGAGCTTGACAAGATCATCGGCTGGGATTGCACCTGGCATAATTGCGTGTATCCGAAATTGGGTCTTTATCCCGCTTTTAAAAGAGAGGTCATCGAGACCCTTCCCGACGGATCTCAAAGAGTGCTCACCGAAAAGGGCGTAATTGAAAAATTCAAGCCCGGAATCGTTTCGATTCCATCCGAGGACGATTATCTTCTGAAGGACCGCAAAGCCTTCGAGGAGCTTTTTCTGCCCAAAATGCAGTATTCGGAGGATCGCGCCAAAAGCGAGGATATTACCCGACAGTATAATGAAAAGCTCGAATACGATGCTCCGATAGGACTGAGGATCGGAAGCGTTCTCGGCGACATCCGAGATATTACGACCGTTATGGGTATGAGCTACCTTATGTACGATGAGGACGAGGAGCTTCTTGCCGATATCGTGGATACCTATGCGGAAATGCAGTATAAATGCGTAGAAGCGGCTCTGAAGACGGGTCTGAAATTCGATTTCGGTCACTATTGGGAGGATATCTGCTTCAAGAGCGGACCTCTGCTTTCGCCCGAGAAGTTCGATGAGCTTTGCGCAAAGCATTACAAAAAGAGAAACGATCTTTGCCACAAATACGGTATAGATATTATTTCTCTTGACTGCGACGGTGTTATCGATAAACTCATTCCCACGTGGCTCGAGAACGGCGTAAACGTTCTGTTCCCGATTGAGGTGGGCGTATGGGGGGATCAGTTCGAGCCCGCAAGAAAGCTTTACGGTGAAAAGATCCTCGGAGTTGGCGGAATGGACAAGACGGCGTTCAGAAAGGATCGTGCCGCCGTCGACCGCGAGATCGAGCGTATGGCGCGCCTTGTCTCGCTCGGGGGATTCATTCCTTGCCCAGACCACAGACTAATGCCCGGCTCGAAATTCGAGCTTGTGCAGTACTATGCCGAAGAGATCAAGAAGATCAGAGTATAGTACCGATTGGAGGATAATTATGTTTGAAAAATGGAAGTTTGCCAAGGAGCTCGAGCGCGCGGTGATCAATCTCGGCGCAGATAAGGCGAAGGTCATACCGATCGATAAGGTCGAGCTTGACCGCTCATTTCGCGCTATGTGCGAGTCGAATGCCTGCGGCGTTTACGGAAAATGTCATATGTGTCCGCCCGACGTCGGTAATATCGACGAAATGATGGCGGAGGTACGGAAATACAAATACGCACTCGTTTATCAAAGGGTCTCGGAGCTTGAGGACAGCTATGATTTCGAGGGTATGACCGAGGCGAAGCGAAGCTTCCGCCCGATCTCGCAGAATCTGCGCGAGGTCTTTCGGAAAAAGGGGATCAACAACGCTCTGCATCTGAGCGTCGGAGGTTGCGGTATTTGCCCCATCTGCGCAAAGAGGATAGACTCGCCCTGCCGTTTTCCCGATAAAGCCCTGGCGTCTCTCGAGGCTTACGGTATCAACGTTTCTCGTCTTGCCGCTGTTTCGGGGATGAAGTATATAAACGGTCAGAATACCGTTACATATTTCGGTGCGGTGCTTTTTACGCCCGAGAGTGAAAATGAATGATATGATAAAAATTGTTGTTAACGGTGAGTCCCGAACAGTTTCCTCGGGACTCACCATTTCGGAAATTGTAGGCGGTGAGAAGCCCTGCGGCGGTCACGGCAAATGCGGCAAATGCAAGGTCATTGCCCGAGGAGAGCTTTCCCTACCGAGTGAAGCCGAATTGCGCCTTCTTACCGAAGAAGAATTAAAAAACGGCGTTCGGCTTGCTTGTATGACACGCACTTTGGGCGATTGCGAGATCGAAACTCTCGACTTGCCCGCCGATGCCCAGATAGTTACGGGCGGCACGAGTGTGGGATTTGATTTGAAGCCCGCATTTAAAAAATACGGCGTGGCGATAGATATCGGAACGACTACTCTGGCGGCGCGGCTTTACGACGCAAGCGGAAATATTATCGCCGAGCATTCGAGGCTGAACCCGCAATCCGAATTTGGTGCGGACGTCATCTCGAGGATCGAGGCTTCGATGAAGGGAAGATCCGATGAGCTCGCAGAGTCGATCCTTTCGGCTTTGGATGAAATGATCGTCTGCTTGTCATCGGATGCAAAGCTCGATCCGAACGAGATCGACGGCGTTGTGATCACGGGAAACACAGTTATGCTCTCCCTGCTGATACGCGAGGACGTCGAGCCCTTTTCGCACGCGCCTTTTGAGGCAAAAAGGCTCTTTGGTGAGACTGTTTCGGCAGAAAAAATGTGTCTTAATGTACTCAGTCCATGCGCGCAGATCTATCTTCCGTCCTGTATTTCGGCTTTTATTGGAGCCGATACGGTATGCGCTCTGATTGCAACCGATCTCTGCTCGAAGGATTGCGCTATGCTTGCCGACATCGGAACGAACGGCGAGATGGCGTTGTGGTATAAGGATTCCCTGACGGTCTGCTCGACCGCCGCGGGTCCCGCTTTTGAAGGAGTCGGGATCTCGATGGGAATGCGCGGTGCGGTCGGAGCGATCGATAGAGTGACCTTCGCGGACGGCGAGCTTGAAGCTCACGTGATCGGCGGTGGAGAGGCTGTCGGAATCTGCGGAAGCGGACTTGTTGATGCCGCAGCTGTGATGCTTGAAGCCGAGATCATTGACGAGACGGGCGCGCTTGACGACGATCCGTTTCCTCTTAAGGACTCGGTCTCGCTCAGTGGCAAGGACATCAGAATGCTTCAGCTTGCCAAGAGCGCGATTTGCGCGGGACTGCAGACTCTCGCGGAGGATTCGGGACTCGATACCGATGACGTGCCCCTGCTTTATATTGCGGGAGGATTCGGAAATTATCTCAATAAAGAGAGTGCCGCGATGATCGGTATGCTGCCGCGAAGCCTTGCGGAATGCTCCGTGACCGTCGGAAACGCCGCGCTCACGGGCGCATCGATGCTGCTTTTGAACATTGACGCGCGTGAGAGAGCAACCGCTCTGACGCGAATTGCAAAAACGCTCGATCTCTCGAAAAATAAAGGTTTTTCCGAAAAGTTTATGATGGGAATGATCTTTGAAGAAACTTAATAAAATGACCGACGCCGCTTTAAGCGGCGTCGGTCATTTTATTAAGTTTCCTCCGGACTCTTCGCCGAAGACGTAGAGGTAATAGTCCTCAAGCGTGGGAGCAACGGTCGTTGCGTTCTTTTCACCGGACGCTACGGGTTCTTCATCCGAAAGGACACGGAGGATGGCGTCGCCCGTTTTGTCGTCACGGGTGATGTTGGTCACGCGGTATTTCTGCTGGAGCTCGACGACCTCTGTTTCGGGCGCGGGGAGATTCCAGACCTTGCCCTCGATCTTGCGGACGAGCTCTGCGGGCGGGGCGTTGTCAACGATGACGCCCTTTTTCAGCATTATTACGTCGCGTGCGACGAATTCGACGTCGGAAACAACGTGTGTTGCGATAATGACGATCTTATCGAACGCGATTCTTGAAATAAAGTTTCTGATCGCGATTCTTTGCTTCGGGTCAAGTCCCGCGGTCGGCTCGTCGAGAATGAGTACCGACGGATTGCCGAGGACGGCTTGCGCGAGGGCGAGTCTCTGCTTCATACCGCCCGAGAGTGCGCCTATGCGTCGGCGGGGGATGTCGTCAAGCTCGACGGCTTTGAGGATATTTTCGATCTCGGATTTGATGTATTTTCTTTTTTCTCTGCCTTTGAGGTGAGATCCGACGTCCTTGAGTGCCGCCATGTACCACATGAATCTTTCAACGGTAAAATTCGGGTACATTCCGGGATACTGCGGCATAAATCCGAGCTTTTCACGGAAACGGACGCCCATTTTGAATATGCTTTCGGGCTCGCCGCCGTCAGAGAAGAGGATCTCGCCCTCGTCGGATTTGAGGTTGTCGGTAATGATGTTCATCAATGTCGATTTACCCGAGCCGTTCGGTCCGAGAAGGGCGTAGATTCCCGGCTCGAGGTCTGCGGTGAAGTGCTGCAAAGCTTTATTGCTTCCGTATGCCTTTGAGACGTTGTTTATGCTTAGTTTCATAATTTTTACCTCTCTTTCCGAATCAATGAGATTTTTTACCGCACCACTTGAGTGCGCTGACGGTTGTCAGAATAATGACAGACAGTAGGACTGCGGAGGTCGCAAAGATCGCAATGCCGACGCCTCCGAGGAGATCGGGCTTCGCAAAAGAAGCGTTTATGAGTCTGCCCGCTCCGTAAAACGAGAGGAAATTGAGCTTTTCTGCCGCATCAACGCCAATATATTCGGCAACTGCGGGGAGAAGAGTGATCGCGGCGGCAGTGCCGATGATGGCAAGCTGTTTTTTCATCAGAGCCGAGAGTGCGGTGACGAAAAGCGCAAGTGCCGCGCACGAAATGATACGGAGAGAAGAGCAGAACGCGAGATATTCGCCGAGCGAGATCTCATATGGAACGAATTTGAATGCGGCGACCGAGCAAGCGGGGGCATCCGCAAAATCAAGCGGGAATGTGTTGGCGACGTAGCGGATGTCAACGAATTCGCAGACAGCCGCGAGAGCGATCGATATGAAGAGAACCGAAAGCGTTTTCGAGCGCCAGACGAAGCCTCTGCCCTTTTTTGATGCTCTGATGATGTCGGCGACAGGACGTCCTGCGTATTCACGGGCGTAAACACCGACGCAGATCAGGATTATCGCGGAGAAGGTGAAGAGGTTCGCGCCTCTTGCAATGACTGCTTCCCATCCCTTTTCCTCAAGAAAGATGCCGCGAAGACCCGTCTCCTCGTACATTGCCTTCAAAACGTCGGACTGCTCCTTGAGAAGCTTGAGGCCCTCCGAATGCCTTCCTATCCTCGAGTCTTCCTTGCGGTATTGATCGAGCTCGGATGCGTCTATCTTGTCCGCCTTATAGTCCTCGAGGGCTTGGTTGTAATCGGCTGTTGCCTTGAGAGATTCGTTATATTTGTCGACGATGGCTTGGTGCTTTTCCTCGGTCCATTCGCCGTCAAAGCCCGAGCGGTAGTATTGGCAAACCTGCTCCTCATACGTCATTGCGAAGAAGGATGCACTGTCCTTTTCGATGCTGTAGCTCGTAAGGAGGACTGCCGCGACGAGAAGAAGAGCGAGCAGACCGCCGTGAAGGATCTTATAGAGCTCAACTCCTCTGCCGGAAGACGAATATCTGATCGGGATCTTTGCGGTCAGATCGGAGAAAAGCTTTTTGATCTTGCCGATAATATCCCCGACGGTTGCCGTTACGCTTCCGATGCCCTTGATCTTCTTGTTGCCGAGTGTGCTTCGGCAATAGAGCGGAACTGTCAGGACCGCGGCTATGAGGGCAAACGTGAGCGCGGTAGGGATTACAAGATAGAGGCACTCGCTGACCTCACCGAAGAAGACTATTGCGGAATATCTTGCGGCGGGTCTGACTCCCTCGAAGGGGATGAAGAGGTTGAGGTAGCGGAGAGGTGTCTGTACGAGGTCGCTTCCCGTGAGGTAGGCGACGAAGTTGAGTCCGAAAAATACTGCGCTTGTTGCGAAAACGACGATGTATTTGCTGACGATGACGGATGCGAGCATTGCTACCGCGCAGAGTGCCATCGATCCCGCAAGCTTGAAGACCGCGAAGATCCCCGCGTATTCGATGACGCTGACACAGAAGGTCGATGCTCTGAATGCAGAAACCGATTGAAGCGGATCAAAAATGCCCGTCAGTCCATCGCGGAACGCAAAGATCACGAGCGATTCCGCGGTCAGTATGAGAGACACCGCCGCGGATGCTATGAGCGCGGCGAGGACCTTTGCGATCGCGGTTGTGAACCTTCCATTTTTAGAGGGACGGAGGATCATAAACATTCCCGTCTCGCGTTCGCGGATGAAAACGACCGAGCCGATCAGTATTGCCGCAACCGCGCAGAAGACACCGCCCATAGTGTAGGTGAAGAAATTATGCCAGCCGCCCGTATATGTGCTGTCGAGGGTCACCGTGTCGAGGACTTCGGTGTAACGTTCTCCGGCGAGCTCCTGATAGCGGTAGACGACGGTCGACTCGTCATAGCCGTAATAGAGGTATTCCTTGCGGTTGACCTCGGTGTTGCTTATGTATTTTTTGACCTCCTCGGGGAACCGCTTGTTCTGACTTATATGAGCCTTTGCAAGCTCGACAAGCTTGAGGTCCTCGGAGTAGAGACCGTCGCAGTAGAGAGCGGCGCGGGTCTCAACGAATTCAATGCCGAGTGCTTTATATTCGCGCTTAAGCTTGTTTTGAGCCTTGCGGTATTCCTTGAGCTCGGCAACGTAGTTTTCAACCGCCTCGGGGTCGCTTACGTAAAGCTCGACTACGTGCGATATTTCCTTACCGCTGAAGCCGTTTTCCTTTTCGGCGCTGACCGAATGCCAGTAGGCAAGAAGGCCGTTTGCGGTGATCAATATCGCCATCATCCATAAAAGCAGCTTGATACTTAAAAGCTTTTTCAGTTCGGGAATAAGCAGTTTCATGACAGAGATGCCTCCTTTTGTTCTCTAGAGTGACAAGAATAATTCGAACTAGTTCGTATTATTCTTGTCACTCTACATATATATACCGTCGATTTTCGGAAAATTCGACAAAAAAACGAAAAAAAGTTGAAAAAAATTTTTGGTGGGTGCAATTTGGGGTGCTTTTGACCTCAAAATCACGCAAAATGGGAAATAATGTAAATAATATTTAAAGCGGCAAATCTTTACATCTTTATTTTAGCACAAGAAAAATGTGTTGTCAAGGAGAAATGCGGGGCGAGAAAAAGTTTGGAGGATTGCACATTTGGAGGGAAAATTGATTGTGAAAAATGCACAATGGGGATGGGAGGAGGTAAAGTTGACCCTACGAAACGGGTCACCAAAAAGAAAAGCACCTCGCGAAGCGAGAGGATAAAAATATCCGTACGAGAATCTGAACTCCCGTGTGCGGATTGAATTGGTGCTGAAATTACATTTGAAAAACCGCACACTATAGCGAGCTAAAGCTCGCGGAGTTCTGATTCTATATGAATCAGCAAAAAGAAAAGCACGACGCGAAGCGTCGTGCTTTTCTTTTTGGTGACCCGTACGAGAATCGAACTCGTGTTACCGCCGTGAAAGGGCGGTGTCTTAGCCGCTTGACCAACGGGCCTGGTAGCGGAAGTCGGACTTGAACCAACGACCATTCGGGTATGAACCGAGCGCTCTAGCCAACTGAGCTATTCCGCCACAAGTGCCTTGATATTATAGCACAAACTTGTCCGTTTGTCAATACTTTTTTGAAAGATTTTTGTGTTTTTTCAAATATTTTTTGCGATTGCTCGTTTTTTTGTCGTTTTTTTGCAAAAACCGACAAATCGGATAAAAATATTTGCTATGTAATCTTTCTCTCACGAAATGTTCATTAATTTGATGTATAATTATATTAATTATATTTATTGAAAGGTTTTGCTCAATGAGTAATCTTTATACCTTTACTGGCGGTGTTCGGATAAGAGAGAACCTGCGCGAGCGCATAGCGGCTAAGGAGCCGATCTCTCTACTGATCCCGAACGAGATTGAGATAAGTATTCCCGCGGGTGCGAGAACTTCGCTGAAGGTCGGCGACCGCGTCCTTATGGGACAGAGGATCTGCTCGGATGGATCGGCTTTCTCGAGCGTTTCCGGCGAAGTAATTGAAATTAAATATTCGGATGACCGTACCGCTTCCGTAGTTATAAAAAACGATAAGACTGACACGCCCGATCCGTCACTTGCTCCTTTATCGAAGAAGCTGACCGAGACCACACCCGACGAGATCGTACAGATCATTAAGCGCGCGGGGATCGTTGAGTCGAACGACGGCTTTTCGGTTGCAAAGCGCATCGGTTGCGCTCTCGGCGGCGCGAAGAGACTTCTCATCAACTGCACCGAATGCGAGCCCTTCCTTGCCGCTCGCTACAAGCTCCTCCTTGAGCATCCGACCGACGTTCTCAACGGCGCAAAGATCCTGCTGCGCGCGCTTGAGGTTGCTTACGCCGATATTCTTATCGAGGAGAGCAGGATCGACGCGATCCGCGTTCTTGAGGGTGTGATCGGCAACAATCCTCTCCTGCGTCTTCGCGTTACTGCGACAAAGCATCCGCAGGGCGACCGCAAGCTTGTCATCAATTCGGTGACGGGCAAGGAGACTCCCGCACGCGAGACCACGGCTCAGCTCGGCTACGTAGTTTTCAGCGCGGAGGTATGCGCAGACATCTTCCGTGCATTTGCTTCGGGTATGCCGCAGATAGAAAAGACCGTCACGGTTGCGGGCGACTGCATACTCAATCCGAGAGTCGTGAACGTCCGTGTCGGAACGAGACTTTCGGATATCGTCGAGCATTGCGGAGGGCTCGACCTTGACCCTGCCGAGATCATTTGCGGCGGACTTATGAAGGGTGAGGAGATCGACCCCGACCGCGAATACTGCGTTTCGGCGAGCGACACCGCATATCTCTTCCTTTCGGAGAGTTATATCGGCGGAAGAAAGTCGTCGGCATGTCTGCGTTGCGGAAAATGCGTCTCGGGCTGCCCGATGCATCTGCTTCCGCTCTATCTCGCTAAGCAGGCGGAGAAGGGCAATATCAAAAAGGCGCTCGCGCTCGGGCTTATGACCTGCATTGAATGCGGAACCTGTACCTATAACTGCCCCGGAGGCGTTGAGCACGTTTACCACATCCGCCGCGCCAAGGAGGCGTATAACGCCCAGCGCGCAAAGGAGGAATGAGATGAAGAGAAATATTTCTGCCGCCCCCCATATCAGAAGCGGCAACAGCGAGCTTCTTCTCGCCCTCGATATTCTTATCGCCGCGCTTCCCTCTATTATCTGGAGCGCGATCGTGTACGGCGCGCGCCCGATAGCGGTCATTGTCATTGCGATGCTCAGCGGTGCGCTCTTTGAGGTCATTTTTGCCGTGCTTTTCAGAAAAGGTGCTCGCATACCGACCGCGGCGACCCTCGGAATGATCATTGCAATGTTTATGCCCGCGGGTGTTAATTATTTTATGGTCCCAATCGTGGTATTCATCGCGGTGACGGTCCGCAGACTTCTCGGCGGAGTTATCAATCCGATCGCCGTGTCTCTTGCGCCCTTCTTTATCTTTACGGGCATGATGACAGCGCATACCGAGATTTTCAAGGAGCTTGAGGTTGGAGTTGTTTCGTATTGGGACATGATGCGCGAGCTTTCCGTGAAGACTCCGCTTTCCGAGCTTATGTCGGGCGTTATCCCCGAGGTGAGCGCACTTGACCTATTCCTCGGAAATGCACCCGAGGCTATTGGCGCGATGTCGACGATGCTTCTCCTGGTCGGAGGAATCTATCTCATCTGCCGCAAGGTGATCGCGTGGCAGAGCCCAGCCGGATTCCTCGGCGGCGCGATAGTCGTCTGGTTCTTCCTCTACTTTGACGGCGCGCATTACGAATACCTCGTATACCATATGTGTGCGGGCGGAATTCTGCTTGGAGCATTTTTCGGAGCCGCCGATCATAGCTCGAATCCCGTTACACCCGTCGGACGCTTTATTCACGGCGTTGGCTGCGGAGTTCTTACAATTGTTTTCCGCAAGCTCGGATTTGCCGCGGAAAGCGTGCTTCTCTCGATGCTCGTGATGAGTCTTTTCTCGCGCCTGCTCGATATGATCACCGCCGAAAGATATTTTGGCTACAACAGCAAAAAGGTCGGCGAGAGACTCGCGACGTTTTTGCCGAACAGAACGAGGGAAGAGTGATCAGTGGTCAGTGGACAGTGGAAAGTGGACAGAAAGATGCGAATGATAATTTAATTTACCTTTTCTGTTCATTAATAAACGAATAATTCAATTATACAAAACTCTCGGATATTTTGAAGAAATTCAAAATATCCGAGAGTACTTTTTTATTATTTTATCGTACAAAACAAACACTCTATGCATTGTACAATATTATTGTAACCCGCATCTTTCTGTCCACTGTCCACTGACCACTGTTCACTCGGGTCTGACCACTGATCACTATACTTCCGTCTCCTCATAGATCTCAAGCAATCTGTTCTCAATCTCCTCGATCCTTGCGGAGATCTCTGCGGCGCGGACGTAATCGGATGCCGCGTCACCGTAGAGCTCGGCGGAAAGGGTGTCGAGCTCCGTCTCAAGCTCCTCCTGCTCCTTCTTGAGACGCGCGAGTCTTGATGCCTGCTTGCGTGCTTCGGCGGCTTCGCTCTTGCGGCGGAGATAGTCGGCTTTGTTGTCGGAAACGGTCTCGACGGGATTGGCTTGAACCGTCGCGGGGACGATCTTTCCGTTTTCGCGGAAGACTATCCATTCATCCCACGCGCCGCGTGTTTGTCCGATCGGAAGGCTTACGAGCTTGCCTTGATCGTCGAAGCAGAGAAGTCGGGTGGCAAGGCGGTCTATGAAGGCACGGTCGTGCGAAACGCAGATCAGAGTTCCGTCGTAGCCTGCCAGAGCATCCTCGAGTGCTTCGCGCGAGCCGATATCGAGGTGGTTGGTCGGCTCGTCGAGGATCAGGACGTTCATCTTCGAAAGCATCAGCTTGACCAGCGTCAGTCGCGCGCGCTCACCGCCGCTGAGTACCGAGACGGGCTTGAAGACGTCATCGCCTCGGAAGAGGAATGATCCGAGCGCGCCGCGCGCGTCCTTTTCCTTCATATCGGGGTAGAGCGACCAAAGCTCCTCGAGAACGGTGTTGCGCTCCTCGAGACCCTGGTTTTCCTGATCGTAGTAGCCGATCTGCAGGTTGTGACCGTAGTCGATGACTCCGCCCGTGCAGTCAAGGTCGCCGAGAAGGATCTTGATCAGAGTCGATTTACCGCAGCCGTTGGGTCCGACGATGAATACCTTCTCGCCGCGCTTGACCTGGAAATTCAGATCGCGGAGAAGTGTTTTCGATGCGGAAGGGTAGGTAAAGGTGAGTCCGCGGACGTTCAGAACGTCGTTTCCGCTCTGCAGACCGCGCGAGAATTGCATTTTGACCGTGCGTTCATCCTTCTCGGGGGCGGCGATCCGGTCGATCTTGGCAAGCATCTTGAGTCGGCTTTCGGCGGCGATGATATTTCGCTCGCGGTTCCAGCGGCGTTGCTGTTCGATGTAAGCCTCTTGACGCGCGATCTCCTTCTGCTGATCCTTGTACTGCTTTTCAAGGATCTCGCGGTCGCGGCGACGCTGTTCGGCGCAGGCGGTGTAGCTTCCTTTGTAGAGCTTTGCGCGTCCGCGCTCAAAGAGCAGGGTCTTGTTTGTGACCTTGTCGAGAAATCGTCGGTCGTGCGATACCGTGATGAGGCATCCCGAATAATTTGAAAGGAAGGACTCGAGCCAGGCGAGTGTGTCGGCGTCGAGATGGTTTGTCGGCTCGTCGAGAAGGAGAAGGTCGGGCTCGCGGCAGAGGCGGCGCGAGAGAGCGAGACGCGTGCGCTGACCGCCCGAAAGCGATTCGATCGGAAGCGACATCTGCTCCTCGGTAAAGCCCATGCCCTCGAGGATCGAGTGACAGCGCGAACGGAAGGTCAGTCCGCCGTCGCGGGCGTATCGATCGTGGAGATCGGTGAATTCCTTCGTAATCGAGGCGTATTTCGGAACCATCGAAAGCTCGGGGTTCTTCGCAAGCCACGACTCGAGCTCAGCAATTCGCTTTTCGGCGGCAAGATGCTCGGGGAAGGCGGCGTACATCTGCTCGAGCGCGGTAGCACCTGTGTCAGCCGAGACCTCATACGCGCTGTCCTGCGTCAGAATACCGATCGAGGTATTCGCGGCGATGAAAACACTGCCCTCGTCGGGCTTGTTCTCACGCAGAAGAAGCGAGAGAAGGGTCGATTTGCCGCAACCGTTCGGACCGACAATGCCGAGGCGGTCGTTTGTCTCGAGCGAAAATGAAATATTCTTAAAAAGCTCCCGCGCTCCGAAGGAGAGCGAGACGTCGTTTACACTGATTACCGTCATTTTTCTTTCCTGAATAAAATAATTACCTTTATTATAAGTTTCATAACCCCGAATGTCAACAGAAAAAGTGTAAATATTTCATTTTCGGAAAAAAAGACTTGACAAAGGCTCCAAAATGTGGTATTATATTGTCAGAAACAGAACATTTGTTCTATTTTAAGAAAAAGGAGGAGTCTCATTTGGACGAAAAGAAAAGGGAAGAATCGGAAAGTCTGCGCTACGCATCGGACGTAAGCACAGAGGAGCTGCGCGCAGCAGAGGAGTATCTTTCGAGCTACCGTCACGGCGCGAGGATGCTTGACAGTATGCGATACGGCAGACAGTTTATGGGAAGCGAGGTCCTGCCCGAGGATCCTCTGCTTTACTGGTCGGAGAATTACGAGGACCGCGAGGAGGATTCGGACGGCGCAGACGAATCGATCATCCGCGCGAGGATGTACGGCGTGCGGCAATTCATTTCGCAGTTGAAATGCGACAGCAACACAAGGATGCTTCTTTATTGGCATTACATTCGCGGCGTGAGCGTCACAAGATGCGCCGAAATGATGGATATTTCGCGTGCGGGAGCTTTCAGAGTCAGAAAACGTGCACTCGAGGCGGCGGCAAGGGCTCTCCGAAACGTAAAGAAGCTTGCAAGCATCAGCGATCTTTTGCCTTTGTGATTTTCTTTGAATAATATCTTTTGCGGTGGGAAAGATAGGATTGACAGAAGAACACGGAGGAATATTTAAGATGAACAAAGCTGCAAAGACATTTCTTACGGCGGCGGGAGTCGGCACCGCATTCTGCGCGACCGGCATCGCGCTTGCCGCATATAATTCGCGTCCCGCAAAAGCAAAGCGGATGGTAAAGCGCGCAAGCAGAACCATGGAAAACGTCGGCGGAATGCTGACGGCTATGGGACAGATATCGAAATAATAATTGCGCCGACTCAAAAGAGTCGGCGCAAAAATTTTACGAAAACTGCGAATTATAAAGTCCGGCGTAGGTGCCGCCGAGGGTCATGAGCTCCTTGTGGTTGCCCTGCTCGATGACGTTACCGTCCTTGACGACGAGTATGGTGTCGGCGTTCTGAACAGTTGAGAGTCTGTGCGCGATGACGAAGCAGGTCCTGCCTTGCATCAGTCTCAGCATTGCCTCCTGGATCATTATCTCGGTTCTCGAGTCGACGTTCGAGGTCGCTTCGTCGAGGATCAGCATCGGCGAATCTGCGAGCATTGCGCGCGCGATCGTGATAAGCTGCTTCTGCCCCTTCGAGATATTGACTCCGTTATCGGTCATAATCGTGTCGTAGCCATCGGGAAGCGTTTGGATGAATGCGTCGATCTTTGCCGCACGTGCCGCCGCAACGATCTCGTCCATTGTCGCGCCTTCCTTGCCGTATGCGATATTTTCCGCGATCGTGCCGCCGAAGAGCCAGGTCTCCTGAAGCACCATTGTGTAAGCCGAGCGGAGGCTGTGGCGAGTGTATTCGCGGATCTCGTGACCGTCGAGGTCGATCGTTCCTTCGTTTACGTCATAGAAACGCATCAGAAGGTTGATTATGGTCGTTTTGCCCGCGCCCGTCGGTCCGACGATAGCTACCGTACTGCCCTGCGGGACGTCGAGATTGAGGTCCTTGATGATGATGCGGTCGGGCACGTAGCCGAATTTCACGTGGTCAATCTTGACCTCGCCCTTGATATCGTCGGTCTCGAGGGCGTTTTCGATATCGGGGGTCTCGGGGTCTTCGTCGATGATGCGGAAGATTCTCTCAGCCGCGGAGAGTGCCGACTGAAGATCGGCGAGGATGTTTGCGAACTCGTTGATCGGACCCGCAAAACGGCGCGAATACTGAACGAATGAGGAAAGGTATCCGATCTCGATGAAGAAGATCGAGAGGATCGGATCACCCCAATGCTCAGCGGGGGGCGGTACGGTTCCCGTGATCGAGAGCAGAAGAAAGATTCCGCCGAACATAATGATCAGCGAGAGCGCGAGATTGTTGATGAAATTGCTTGTGGGACCGATGATCGCGCCGTGATAGTCGGCTTCGTAATAAGCGTCGCAGGCGTCCTTATTGCGCTCGTCGAATTTCTCGCAGATATGTTCCTGGCGTCCGTAAGCGCGGATCGTTTTCTGACCCGAGAGCATCTCCTCGGCATATCCGTTGAGCTCGCCGAGCTTTGCCGAACGCTTCCTGAAAAGAGGACGGACGAAGGTGGTTCGCTTCTTTGTCAGCACAAGCGAGATCGGAACCGTGATGCAGAATACGAGAAGCAGCATCGGAGATATCGAGATCATCATTACGACCGAGCCGACAACTGTTACAACGCTTGCGCAGATCTGGAGAAGGTCGTGCGAAAGCGAGGTGTTGACGGTGTCAACGTCATAGGAAATATGGCTGATGATATCGCCGGTCTGATGCGTATCGAAATATCCGACGGGGAGAGTCAGAAGATGCTCGAAAATATCCTTTCTCAGCGAATACGTGATCTTTTTGCTGAGTCTGATCAGCGTCAGCGCGAGTCCGAGAGAAAGGAGCGCGGAGCCGATATAGCAGACGATAAGCCAGGATACCTTGTTGAATATTACGTCAAACTGCACCTGACCCTCGCCCACGATCGCGTTGATCGCCTGACCCGAAAGCTTGGGACCGACGAGTGCGAGCAGGTTTGCCGAGAGCATGAAGACGAATGCGAGGATTACTATCGGCATATGCTTGAAGAGATATTTTGCCAGCCTTGCCAAGACTCGGTTTCGTGTTTTGGGGTCGAGCTTTTTGCCGCGCCCCGATATGTTGTTGGGATTTTTTGCATTACGAGGGTCGCCCATCATCATACTGCCGGGACCCATACCGCCGCCTCTATTCAAGGATAGCACCTCCCATCTGTGAATGACTGATCTCGCTGTAGACCGCGCAGGTCTGCATCAGCTTTTCGTGGTCTCCCGCGCCGATGATGCGACCCTCGTCGATAACGAGTATGAGATCGCAGGACATAACCGAGCTTACGCGCTGAGCGACTATAACGGTCGTGGTGTCGGCAAGCTCTGTTCCGATCGCGCGGCGGAGCTCGGAGTCTGTTTTGTAGTCGAGAGCAGAGGACGAGTCGTCGAGGATGAGGATCTTCGGCTGACCCGCAACGGCGCGCGCGATGAGAAGACGCTGCTTCTGACCGCCCGAGATGTTCGCGCCCTTGGCGTCGATGTGGTGGTCGTAGCCGTCCTCGTAAGCTTCAATAAATGACGAAGCCTGCGCGATGGCGGCGGCGCGCTTGATCTGCTCGTCGGAAATATCGCGTCCGAAGCGGATATTTTCGCGGATCGTGTCTGCAACGATGAAATCGTGCTGCATAGCGACGCCGAACATAGAGTGGAGCTCCTCCTCGGGGATCGTGCGGACGTCGCGTCCGTCGATGCGTATAGAGCCCGAGGAGACGTCGTAAAAACGCATCATAAGCGCGGTCAGAGTGGTCTTTCCGCTACCCGTTGCACCGATGATACCGAGCTTTTTGCCCGAACCGAGCTCAAAGGAAATGTCGTGGAGGATATCTTTGGTGTTGTTGTAAGCGAAGTCAACATGATCGAATACGATACCGCGTTCACCCGCACGGCGGGGATAGTCGGACGAATCCGAAACGGGAAGTCCCTCGGGGGTGTCAAGGACCTCGGCAATTCGCTTTGCCGAGGCATTTGCCTTCGACCAGATGACGAAGATTCGCGTGATCGATGTCATCGCCATCGAAATGAGGGTGAAATACTGAATAAACGCGATGATGTTGCCGGGTTCACTCATACCGCCGTTAACGCGGTAAGCACCGACGAAAACGACGCAGACGAGTCCGAGGTTCATAAAGAAATTCATGACGGGGTTCGCCGAGGACATTATCGAATTCGTCTTGCCCTCGATGTAAGCGAGATCACGGTTTACCTTGTCGTAGCGGCGGTATTCGTAATCCTGCTTGGTCAGCGCCTTGATGACGCGGATGCCCTGCGCGTCCTCGCGGACAACGCGGATCATTCCGTCAACAGCCTTCTGCACCTTCGTGTAGAGCGGAAGACCCTTCGAGGTCAGCGAGTAGACCGCGATGAAGAGGAAGGGGAGGATGCAGATCATAACGAGGGTGAGCGCACCGTCAAGGGTCGCGGTGATCGCAAGACCGCCGATAAGGAGGATCGGTGCGCGGACGCCCATTCTCTGCATCGTGTTGATGAAATTATGTATGTTGTAGGTATCGGTCGTGAGTCTCGATTCAAGGCTGGGAACCGTAAAGTGGTCGGTCTGCGCGGGCGAGAGGGTCATAGTACGGCGGAAAAGATCGCTTCTGAGATCCTGCGCCATATCCTTGGCAAAGCGTGCCGCCATTCTGTTAGCCCAGACGCTTCCGATGACTCCGAGAGCGGCGCAGGCGATCATGATCAGCGCCCATACGACGATCTCGATAACAACGCTCTTGATATCGGGGTCGGTCATTTTGGAAACCGGCCTGATGACGTTGTCGATTATGTGGCTGAGGATATAGGGCAGAGCGAGCTCGATGAGGGTCGCAAAGCACTTGATCGTCAGCGTGAAGGACATAAATCTCGTGTAAGGCTTCAGATAAGCGAGTACTCTTTTCATTCCGAGTCTCCCTTCTTTGGCTTGTGGATGACGCTTTCAAGGTCGCTGTAGGCGTCGCTCGAGAGCTTGGCATAGTCGGCGGCTCTTGCGGCGAGACGCGCGGTCATATCCATATACATTTCAAGCTCTTCCTCGGTAAAGCCCTCGGTGATGTAGGCGTTCCAGCCGCGGATGATCGCACGGACCTCGGGCAGGATCTCGTGAGCCTTTTCAGTCGGGTAGACGAGGGTTATTCTTCTGTCCTCGGAGGACTGCTCTCGGGTGACGAAGCCGTGGGTCTCGAGGTAGGAGAGGCTTCGCGTGACGTTGCTTTTGTTGATGAAAAGCTTGCGAGCGATGGCATCCTGCGAAATACCCGGATTGCGACAGACCGTAAGGATGTACGGATAATGCTGATCGCCGAGCTCGGTGCCCTCGAGCTTGTCTGCTCTCCAGATGGCGGCACATCGGCTGACGATATTTATATAACGCATAAGCGACGGCATGGTCTTTGCTCCTTTTGCTAATTAGTTGCGCACGCAACTGTTGATATAATTATATCACATTTTCGTGATTTGTCAAGGGGGAGAAGAAAGTTTTTTAATTGAGTGTAACTGAATTGAAATGTGAAAAGAAGGGCAGAAAACATTCTGCCCTTCTTCTGACATTGTTTGGTTTAGTCTCTCGGTTCTGAACTTATATCCTCAATGATCTGAGCGATCGCGCTTTCTCGGCAATGAACGGTGATGCGGTCGGCGACGGCTTTGAGGTTATCCGTGGCGTTTTCGACGGCGTAGCCGATGTCGGCGGCTTCTACCATATCAATGTCGTTGTCGTAATCACCGACGCAGATGAGTGTGTGACATCCGAGCTTTTCCTTGAGCCAACGTGCGGCGCGCCCCTTGCTGTCGCGCAGATTGTTGAATTCGATTCCGAATTTCCAGCTTCGCGTGATGTTGAAATAGGGCGAAAAGATCCTTTTTACCTCGGCGTAGGTCTCGTCTGTGCCCTCGTTGTGCATAACCGCGATCATCTTTACAAAAGGATTTGTGAAGGAATCCACGAATTCGCGGCGCGCTTCGGGCGAATCATTTTCGTCAAAGGTGTAGACCTTCGCGGAGTAAACGGTGTTGACGTGAAAGGATTTTATTCCCTTGCAGTGATCGTATGCCGTGAAGGCGTGGAGCATCTGCTCCTTTGATACTTCGCCTTGATAGAAGGTCTTCTTTCCGTCAAGCGAAACGATGAAGGCGCCGTTGTAGGCAAGGATGGGCGCGTTGGGAGTGATCACGTTGGCGGCTCCCGTGGCGAACATTTCGTAATTCCGTCCGCTTGCGAAGGTGAAATATCCTCCCTCGGACTGAAAATACTCTATGGCTTCAATATTTTTCTTTGAGATCTGCTGATCGATGTAGATCGTCCCGTCGAAGTCGGAGCAGATGAGGTATCCGTCGAATTTTCCCATTATGTTTTCCTTAATTATAATTTATCGGGCAGGCGGTAGATCAAGCTTTTGCCGCCGCGGATGTCGTCCTCGATGATCTCGGACAGAGTTGAGCCCGTGGGGGAGTCGTCGATCGTGATGAATTTGCCGCGGAAGTAGAAGCGCGGGAGAAGATGAGGCTTTTTCGTTACGGTGAGATAGCTGTAGAGCGGGGTAGAGGTGAACCAATGACCGAATCCCTTGTGCGAATGGATGATCATTTCGGTCTTGATCTCGTATTTCTCGATGACGGAACGCCAGACGTTCTCGGGCGTGTCGCAGACGGCGAAGAGATAGACCGTGCTGCCGTTGGGGAGTGTCAGACGGAAATAGATGGCGTTGCATTCGCAATCACGCGAGAGTCGCAGAGGATGCTCGGTGCGCAGAGAGGGCGCGACGAGAGGCATGATCTCCTCGATTACGATTCCGTAGAGAAGATCGGGCTCCTTCTCGGGTTCATCGGTCTTTTTATTTGAAAACAGACGGGCGAAGAAGCCCTTCTTTTCTTTATTATCATCGTTTTTTGATTCAAAGGAGGTGTAAAACTCGCGTACGGTCTCGGTAAGGCTTTGATAGATCGCGCAGTCCGAGACTGCGACGGGCATTACGTAGATCTTCGGCGCGGCGTGAGATCCCGTGAAGCGCGAGGCGTGGGTGCATCCGAGGGCGTAGATCGGCCAGAGATCGAGGCGCACCGACGGCATAAATCCGACAAATTCGGTGTCACACTTCAATTCCTCGCAAAGCTCGGCAAAATCGCGCTCCTCCTCGGGAAAAACGGGTCTTGAATTCGAGAGAAAGTCAAAAATCATTTTCCTTGCTCCTTTCGGTTATAAAATTATTATACTATATTTTCAAGATAAAATCAATAGCCGCCCGAAAAATTCGGGCGGCGGGTTATTACTTTGTTATTATTATCAGGAACGCCTCTTGGCTTGAATGTGCCTTTATTTGCGCATAGGAATATGTGTCAAGGTGAGCAAATACATAAACATCCTCTTTTTCAAGCTCGTACTTCATAAGATAGTTATGTTCTGTTTCGGTGAACACTACTTTATTGCCGGTGCGTTTGATTATGGTATAAGTTTTTCCGTCAAAGGAGACATCTTTTAAATATATCTGTGCTTCAACGTCTCCTATAGCAGGATAATAATCGGCGATCAATATCGAAGCTGCTTCGCCGCGTGCCGTTTTTTCAATAAAAGCATTCCAAAGCTCGATTTTTGACTGGATTTCAAGATTCGAGGTGATGACCCAATCGCCATTCTGAACATCTGCGTAAAGCTCTTCGGCAGTTAATTTTGCTGAGTATGCCAAAGCCGGGCTTATGGGCTTGACTTCAACGGGAGTTCTGTCGGGATTCTCGAGGTATTCGTTGTAGGCTCTGTAGCGTTGGTAAATTATATCTAAATCATCATCGCTGATAAAGCCTTTTTTATGTGCTACTCCAAGACTTATGATCTGACCGTTACAGAAGACTTTCAGCGAAGCTCCGGTAGGAAGGTAGTGGAACAAATAGTTGCCGATATGATACTGATTAACCATATCGGATTGGCCTAAAGCAGCCCAAACCACGCAGTCTCCGACGGTTCCGTAATATCTGAAATTCTCTTCGAACGTACTATCGGGAGTATTTTTATTCTTTGCGAAAGCGGTGTTTTCGTTCTTGAATGTGAGATAAGCCTCGTTTGCGGCGCATTCCCTGTCTTTTCGGTTTTGATATTTCTTATCCAAGGAATCAAGTGTATCAATATACTTTTTCTGTTTTGCTTCAAAGAGCAATGTGTTGATTTCTTCGATTACCGAGTTGGATACAGCTTCAAGAACGGGCGTGTACTTTGCATAGCTGTATTCGTAATCCGTATTGACGATCCAACAACCGCAGGAAACGAATTGATCATGTCTTTCTTTGATCTTTTTGATATTTTCGTCGTTTAACCATCCGAGATTGTAGGCATCTTTAAGAGATTCGAACTGTCCGCCGCGGTAAGCAAAAAGATAGAAGGAATAATCATTGTTGATTATTGTGTTGCCCGCCTTGATTGTATTGTTCTTTCCTTCAAGGCGTGAATTCATTGCGAGAATGATGCATGAGTTGATCGTTCCGTAATATCTGGTGTAAAAGTGGTCTTCCATATTTTCACTGAATAGGTAAGAGGTATAGCTGTTAGTATTGGATTTTGCCATACTACTTATCTTACTATCTCTGTAAGATGGATTATCTTCGCTGATTTCTTTGTATTCTGCATCATATACGTATTGATACCAAGCTTCCTTGAGCTCTGCGATCATTTCTGCGGAAATAGGCTCAAGATCCGGGGTGAAGATGGGATAGGGCGCGTTTTCAATATGATCGGAGGGGATTTCGATGGTGACTTCTGTATTTTCGGGTGAAACTTCTGTGATAGCTTCGGTGGTGTCTGAAAGTGTTTCTGTATTGGATTCGGCAGAGTCCGCGATTGCTTCGCTTATGCTATCCCCTCCGCTTCCGGCGGCTAAAAGATTGAAATGAGTGGATACGTAACTTACGACCGGTATGATTGCGCTGATAAGCACAAGACACGCAACGAGTGTGATGGAGTATCTTATCGAGCGGCGTGTGACGGTTTTGTCGCGCTCGGGCGACCTCTTCATATCGGGTGCCTTGATATCGTCGATGACCTCGGCGATAAGATCGCGGTCGATGTAATCAAGAGATTCAATGAGGCGTGCGTTTTCGAAATTTATGTTGTTTCTCATACTGTGAAACCTTCCTTCCTGAGTTCTTGTGTAAGCTTCTTTCTCATTCGATGGAGAGTGACCTTGATCTTACTCTCGCCGAAGCCTGTTTGCTTTGAAATCTCTGCGAGACTCATATCGAGCCAATAGCGCATGATGAACATCTTCCGCTCGGTCTTCGGCAGCGTGCGAAGGAATCGGCTGATGATCTCGCCCGCGCGCTTCGCTTCGTAATGCGCCGAAATATCCGTGCCGTCCTCGATCATCGAGAGAAATTCCTCGCCGACGACCTGAACGTTCTTGCCGCGCTTCCAGGCGTTGTTGGCACGGGACCTGCTTATCGACTGACGGCGGACTATCTCGCTGAGGTATGCGGAAAAGCTTTCGGGGTGCTCGGGCGGGATCGAATTCCAGAGAGCGAGAAGCGAATCGTTCAGTACCTCCTCGCGGTCCTCGCGGAGCGCAAGGAAATTCGACGCGACGTAGAGGCAGAGATTGCCGTATTTGTCCTCTGTCTCCTTTATCGCCCGCTCGTCACGCGCGAAGAACA
>JAZQXP010000055.1:0-32255 GCA_045632925.1 Eubacteriales bacterium
CAAAAACATAATTGTAAGTGCAAATTGATTCAAATTAAATATTCCACTTTGATTTTTTTAGGTGAAAACTTAACAATGTTCGCTGAAATGCGACAAAGTTTAGGCTGATCATTTTACCTTCCCCGGTGGGGAAGGGGGACCGACGCTTGGCGGCGGTGGATGAGGGGAAGCAACGGATGCACTTTGTTAGTAATAACTTCAGTTCGAGCGGTATATTACACAAATCCTTAATGAATCAGCCTCTTTGATGCTGAATTATTCCTCCCCGAGAATTCCGGGGCCGAAAGGCGCGAATGCGGTCATAATGTAGGGGTTGACGATGTTGTCCTTGTGCTCACGGGCGAAGCTCCAGAGCTTTTTCCACATATCCTTTACGACCTCTCCGTAAGGACTCTGCGGAATGTCGCGGTCACGCAGTCCGTGCAGAAGATTGTGCATCTCGCCGGGGTCGTTTTCGAGATCGTAGAGCTCATCGTAGTCAAAGGCGTTGAATACGTATTTCCATCGGTCGTTCCATACCGCGCGCTGTATGCCGTAGACCTCGTTGCCGTTGGTCTGCGTATAGGTTTCCGTGCGCGGAGACGCATATGCCTCGTCACGCAGAAGCGCGGCAAGGGAATGTCCCGACATCGTACGGGCGGGTGCGCCCGCAAGCTCCAGGAAGGTCGGTGCCCAATCGGCAAGCGAGAGTCTGCTCGTATTCGTGCGGCCACCGTTTTTTACGATGCCGCCGCCTGCCACGGCGCAGACATTGTACGCCTCCTTGAAGCAGGGCAAGCCCTTCGCCCACAATCCGTGCGCGCCGATGTAATCGCCGTGATCTGAGGTGTAGAGAATGAGGGTGTTATCCATCAGCCCGCGCGCCTCAACGGCATCAAGCAGACGCCCGAACAGTTCGTCCTCGTAACTGCAAAAAGCATAGAAGCGGCGGATCGATTCGAGGTGTTCCTCGCGTGTGAGCTGGGAATAACGCTCCTTCGTCCGCCGATACAGCGTGGGCTTGTCCGAGAGATCGTCATCGAAATTGTCGGGTAGGCGGATGTCTTCGGGATCGTAGAGATCGAGGAAGCGTTGCGGCACGAAATACGGGTCGTGCGGTCCGAGCGGTCCGACGAACATAAAGAAGGGCGAATCCGTATCCATTTCGGAAAGCTTATCGACTGCCGCCTGCACGGTGAGGGAATCCTTGTAGGGATCCTCCTTGATGCCGTACTGGGTGTAGGACGGGTAGCCGGGGCGGATGATACGACCGTCCGTGCGCGGTTCGTCACCGATATCGGTTTTTTTGATTGCATATCGTTTCCACTCCGTGACGTCGGGGCAATTCGGATGGGGCGCGTACTCTGAATGTTTATGGCGGAGCAGCTCAAAACCGTAGGAATCGGGTCCGCGCTCTGCGCTGACGTGCCATTTTCCGCTGAAGTAGAGTCGGTATCCCGCATCGGCAAGATCCTCGCTGAACAGACGGACGTCATCGAAAAGGTGATAGGAAAGTGCGTTGCTCACGTCCACGTTGTTCCAGATGCCGTGCTCGGAGGGGTACAGCCCGCTGAAAAAGGTGGCGCGGCTTGGACAGCAGTGCGGTGACGGACACCACGCGTTCGAAAAGGTCACTGCCTGCTTGCGAAACCTATCAATATTCGGAGTGATGACGTGGCTGCCCGGCAGAACCGTATCGCCACGCTGATGGTCAGTCATAAAGACGATAATATTCGGCTGTTTCATTGTAAATGCCTCATTGGAATTAATTGGTCAGTTATATTATAGCACAAGAACAGCAAAAAGTAAATGGTCTTTTAATAATCCCGAATTCGAAATTTTATTGCAAAATGGGTCGTTTTGTGATATAATAAGGCTAATGATTACCATCGGAGGCGCAAAATGGTCCTTTATGCAAACTCTCATCTTCATTCGGATATATCGGACAGCTTTCTTTCGCCCGAGCAGATCGTCGGGATCGGCAAAAGCCTCGGTCACAAGGCTCTCGTTCTGACCGACCACGATACCGTCAAGGGCTCTCATAGATTCGACGTCGCTTGCCGCAAGGCGAGGATATACTCGATGCTCGGGATCGAGTTC
The DNA here is from genome assembly GCA_045632925.1 of Eubacteriales bacterium. Classification (GTDB taxonomy): domain Bacteria; phylum Bacillota; class Clostridia; order Oscillospirales; family CAG-272; genus CAG-390. Next base: position 2,080 of record JAZQXP010000055.1, read on the forward strand.
ATCACGAAGGGTCTCGGCACGGGATTTCACCTTCTCGGATACGATTTTGACGCCGAGCATCCCGCGATGCGCGAGCTGATCGACCGTTGCTCCTCGCGCCATAGAGAAAGATGTCATCTGCTCTTTGAGGAATCCCTCGCAAACGGCTCGCTCCGTCCCGGCGTGACCTGGCAGGAGGTACTCGACGCCTTCCCCGGTAACGATTTTTACTATTATACGCAGGTCTTCACCGTTCTCGAACGCAAGGGGATCTACGAGCACGCGGAGCATCCGCAGTTCATCAAGGACGCATTTACTGTCCCGAAGGAGCGTGAGCCCGAGATCGAGGCGGAGATCGGATTCTTCACACCCGATATCGAGGAGTGCATCCACGTGATCCTCAAGGCGGGCGGAGTACCCGTCATCGCGCATCCGCACGCAAAGCAGGAATACATAGAGGACCTTATCAAAATGGGTATCAAGGGCATCGAGGTCTACCATCCCTCCATACTTCCCGAGGAACGAGTTGCCTACGACGCCCTCTGCCGCGAGAGAGGACTCTACGTCACGGGCGGTACAGACCACGCGGGTACTATCGGCGGCTTTGCCGATCTTTTCCCGAAAAAGAACCGCCCCGACGATTGCGGCGGCCTCGGAGAAGAGGATTTCTTCAGACTCTACAGGAGAGAGTTGGGGTAAAAGAATGCAAGAATGCACCGCTCCGCAAGCGGAGCATACAGAATGCAAAATGCAAAATGCAAAATTGATGTAAATTTCCTCGCTTCGTTCGGAAATTATTTTACCAATAATTCTGTTTGTGATTGATAATCCAAAAAATTGTACGAACCTGAGATTTTGCTGAATTAATATTGCATAACAAAATCGAGATGTTTTGAAGTTTTTACTCCATTACATCTCGATTTTCCTATTTACTTATTATTGGTTTAATGCTAACAAAAGATTATTAAAGCAAAACAAAACTATTAGGTAAATAATTTCCGAACGAAGTGAGGAAATTTACCTATGAATGATAATTTTGCATTTAGCATTTTGCATTTAGCATTTAATCAGAATCCCGCTTTCTGCGAAAGCTTATTGACGTCGATATCGGAGATCGAGCCATCAGCGTCGGGGTTGCGGACGCCGAGGCGGTAGAGTCCCTGATAGATGCCGCCCTCGATCTGCATAAGCTCCTCGTGGCTGCCCTCCTCGGCGATATGTCCGCCCGAGATGACAGCGATCTTGTCCGCACCGCGGACTGTGGAGAGTCTGTGTGCGACGACGATGGTGGTTCGTCCCTTACAAAGCTCGTCGAGAGCCTGCTGAATGAGGATCTCGGTGGTGTTGTCAAGTGCGCTCGTCGCCTCGTCGAGGATGAGGATCGAGGGGTCCTTGAGGAATACGCGAGCTATCGAGAGACGCTGCTTCTGACCGCCCGAGAGCTTGACTCCGCGCTCACCGATCTCGGTATCGTAGCCGTGCTCGAGGGTGGATACCCAGTCGTGGATGTTCGCGAGCTTCGCCGCTTCGATGACCTCCTCGTCGGTCGCGTCGAGGCGTCCGTAGAGGATATTGTCGCGGATAGAGCCGTTGAATAGGAAAACGTCCTGCTGAACGATACCGATGTTGCGGCGGAGCGAATTCATCGTGAGCGAACCGATGCTCTTGCCGTCGATAGTGATATCACCGCCCGTGATGTTGTAAAATCTCGGAATAAGATGGCAGATGGTGGTCTTACCTCCGCCCGAGGGTCCGACAAGCGCGAGCTTCTGTCCCTTTTCAACCTTGAGCGAGATTTCGTGGAGCACCTCTGCGGAATCCTTGTAGGAAAATTCAACGTTCTTGAATTCGATCGTACCCTCAACATCGGTCAGCTCCTTTGCGTCGGGAGCATCGCGCTCGGGCTCGGCGTCGATGATCTCGAGGAAGCGTTCAAAGCCTGTAACGCCGTTCTGATACTGCTCCATAAAGCCGATAAGGGTGTTGATCGGGGAGATAAAGAGGTTGATCGATACCATGAAGGCGGAGTATTCGGGGAAGCCGATGCGTCCCGCGTGGATGAAGAGTCCGCCGACGATGAGGATGATTACGTTGAAAACGTCTGTGATGAAGGAGGTTCCCGCGTGGAACTTGCCCATTGCGTCGTAAGCCTTCTTGCAGGCGTTGATGAAGGCGTTGTTGCCGACCTCAAACTTTTCGGTCTCCTTCTCCTGATTCGTGTAAGCCTTGGTTACGCGGATACCCGAGATCGAGCTCTCGAGGGATGCGTTGATGACCGCGTTGGAGGCACGGCGCTCGGTGAATGCCGTTCGCATCTTCTTGCGGAAGTAGACCGCGATGACGATCAGGATCGGCACGCAGATGAAGATGATGAGGGTCAGGACCCAGTCGATCGTAATGAGGTATATGAATGCGGCGATGAAGGTCGCTGTGCTGATAAGAAGGTTTTCGGGACCGTGATGCGCAAGCTCGCTGATCTCGAAGAGGTCTGAGGTCATACGGGTCATGATCTTACCCGTCTCGTTCTCGTCATAGAAGGAGAAGGGAAGCTTCTGGATATGCGAGAAGAGGTCGCGGCGCATCTGCGCCTGCATTCCGACGCCGATCAGGTGTCCGTAATACTGAACGAAGTAGCGCAGAAATAGTCGGATGATATAGAGCGCGAGAACGATCGCGCTTGCGGTGATGATCATTTTCGCCGTCTGAGTTCCTTCCTCGAATGCGGCGAGCATTTCCTTGGTTATCATCGGATAGACCATACCGACGAGGGCGATTACGAGGGATGCGAGCATATCGAGCGTCAGCATACCGCGGTGGGGCTTGTAGTAAGCAATAAATCGTTTTAACATGTCTTTTTCACTTTCGATTGGATAAAATACAATATATATTATAATACATTTTTTTGCGAAAGTCAACCTTTGTGCGACAAAATCCGTCACACAGCGAGCCGCGGCGACATAATATATTATCGAGGAGACGAAATCCTCAATCAAAAAATCATTGGAGGTACACCATGAATAACAGCTGTCTTTGCGGACTTTTCAACAACAACGAGTGCCTTATCTGGGTAATCATCGCCATTCTCGTAGTTCTCGCTCTCACCTGCAACAACAACGGTTGCGGATGCGGCAACACCTATTCGAACGGCTGTGGCTGCGGCTGCTGAATAAAAACACCCCCGGAGGCAAGTGCCTTCGGGGGTTATTTGAATTATTACTTCTTGGGAACGTAAATGCGGAGGTGAACTGCATCCTCGGGGAGCATCTTACGCGCTACGGTTGCGGAGAGGTTGAAAGCGCGGATGGTCCAGTTGCCCCACCAATCCTCGGTTACCTGAACTATGGGAGTAACAATATTGCCGGGACGTGTAGAGCTCGAGTTCTTGGTGTTTGCATCGATCCAACCCTCGGGGCGGTACTGATATCCCTCGTCAACGATGATAACTGTGCCGACGGGAAGATCTTCCTTTGTCATAAGGGGAGATGCGATAAAGTTGGGGACGTTGGATGCGGTGCTTGTGGTGTGGTTGTAGATCTCAATGGTGTTTCTTGAGTTGTAGTAAGCCTCAACCTCGAGTACCCAGTCGATAGCGGTGTAGTTTGCGATATCAAGACCAATGGACTTGAAAGCCGCCGCGTCATCGGCAGATCCGGAAATCGAAGGCTGCTCGGGAACTGCGTTACCGATGCTTGCCCAACCTTCTTCCTTAACGGGAGGAACGGGATTTGCAGACTTAGGCAGGTAGATGCGGAGGTGCGCGATATCCGCCTCGCTCATTGCTCTTGCGGAAGATGCGGAGAGGTTGAAGGCGCGGATGGTGAAGTTACCCCACCAAGCGTCGTCGGTCTCGGTGAAGCGCACGGAAGTGTTGCCGGGACGGGTGGAGCTTGTGTTCTTGGAGGTCTCGCTTGCCCAACCCTCAGGGCGGTACTTGTAGCCCTCGTCAACAATGATGATCGAGCCGTTGGGGAGATTTTCCTTGGTCAGAAGAACCGAGGAGATGAAGTTCGGGATGTTAGATGCCGAGCTGTTAGCCTTGCTGGTAAGAGTGATGCCCTTGGTGGAATCATAGTAGGACTGAACCTCGCGCGGCCAGTCAAGGAGAGTGTAGTCAGCCATATTCTTGCCAAGCGACTTGAAAATGTCCTCGTCGCTCTTGAGCTCAACTGTTCCGCCGGGGTTTGCGGCATTGACCTTGGTTACTTCATAAGGTTTTGCGATTGCGCCCTTTACAGCCTCGCGCATTGCGGGAAGATGGGGCTCGAGAAGCGACTTGTAGCTTGTGGGAAGCCAGGTTACCTTGTCAACGTCTCCGCCGGTGAGGTATGCAAACCAGGTGAGAGCTACGGTGTATCTTCCGTAGTCATAGCTCATATGGTAGCCGTCGCGGGTGACGATGTCGCCGATGTAGGAGGAACGGAGGTTCTGAACCGCTGTTCCCGAGGGGATGATGCCAACGATGCTCTGCTGGGTCTTGACCTTGGAGTCAAGAGCCTTGAGGATCATATTGTACATCTTCATCTGATCGCTTCCGTAGGTGGGGAAGGAGGAATGGGTGCTGTTGCCCTGATATGCCCAGGTCAGATGCCAGTAGATATCTGCATTGGGCTCGGTCTTTGCAACGTATTCAAGGATCTTGGCAAGAGGAGAGTAGGTCGATTCAACGCCGCTGCTTCCGCTCGCCTGCTGAACGGTGACGATATCCCATTCTTCACCCTTCAGAGCGTTTTCAACCGTGTAGCTTGCGGTACTCGTCCACTTACCGTTTGTGTTCTTGTAGTATGTGTATGCGCCCTTGTTGGCATTGATGTTTGACCAGTGTGTAGCAAGGGTACAGCCTCCGATGTAGAGGTTACCGATAACGATCTTTTCAACACCGCCGGACTTGGCGATATCCCAAAGATACTCGGTAGCGTCGGAAGAGAAGCTGTTGCCGATGGCAAGGACCTTGAGGGTCTTGGTCGCGGGGATGACCTCGGTGTGGGTCTCGCCGCAAGCAGAGCAGGTGAGGGTCTTCTGACCGTCGCTGAGTGCTTTTGCCTTGAGGGTGATCTCTTCGGTGTAGGTGTGAGCGCAGTCTGTTACGGGAGGCTCGGTCACGGGTTCTGTCTCGGGCTCGGTCACGGGATCCGTAGCGGGCTCGGTAGCGGGAGCTTCCGTGGTGATTGCGGGGTCTTCTGTGCCTGTGCAGGATGCAAAAGGAATGAGCATCATAAGCGCAAGCATAAGTGCAAGAATCCTTTTCATAGCGGTATTCCTCCGATATTTATTATTTACTGTAAGCGATCTTACCGTCGACGACTGTGACGTAGGATTCTGCGCCGACAGATGTGATCGGGTCTGCGGTCCAGATAACGACGTCGCCGTCCTTGCCTGCCTCGAGGCTTCCGACGCGGTCGGCAATTTCGAGGGCGCGCGCGGGATTGATCGTGATCGCGTGCCATGCGTCCTCGTAGCCGAGACCTGCCTCTGCGGCAAGACCGGCGCACATCGGAAGATGCTGAAGGGGGATGACGGGCGCATCGGTGATGATGCTGACGTCAACGCCCGCTTCGGTGAGAACTGCGGGGGTGTTGAAGGACTTGTTGATGAGCTCGACCTTGCTCTTGTTTCCGAGGGAGGGACCGACAAAGGCGGGATAGCCTTCCTTTGCCAGCTCGTCAGCGATGACGGAGCCGTCTGTGCAGTGGTCGAGAGTGAGCTTGACGCCGAATTCCTTGGCAATGCGGATCGAGGTCAGAATGTCATCCGCGCGGTGAGCGTGAGCCTTCAGCGGGATCTCGCCCTTCATAACGGGGATCATAGCCTCAAGCTTCATATCGAAGACGTCCTTGCCCGCTTCCTTGTCGGCAAGATATCTGCGGCTCTTGAAAAGGAGCTCGCGGAGAAGAGCGGCGGTCGCCATTCTCGTGACGGGACTCTTTTTGCTCTGACCGTAAACGCGCTTGGGATTTTCGCCGAATGCGCATTTCATAGCCGCGGGATGCTTTACTATCATATTGTCAACTCTGTTGCCTGAAAGCTTGATGACTGCGAAGGAGCCGCCAACGACGTTTGCCGATCCGGGACCGGTACAAGCCGTGGTAACACCGCCGCGGAGCGCGTTGCCGAAAGCCTCGTCCTGCGGATAGATCGAGTCGATCGCGCGCATATGGGGAGTGATGGGATCGCAGGATTCGTTGTAATCGCGGCCCTCCCATCCGACAGCCTCGTTGTCAAGACCGATATGGCAATGCGCCTCAACGCATCCGGGAGTGACGAGTCTGCCCTCCGCATCGATGACGGTGGCACCCTCGGGAGCTTCGATGCTTTCTCCGACAGCGATGATCTTGCCGTCGTCGCCGATGAGGACCGAGCCGTTTTCTATGTCTGAGCCAACCATCGGCTTTACGTAACCGTTTTTGATAAGAATCATGATATTTCTCCTTTATGCGTTGCGTGCTTTCGAGGCATTTCTGCTGTAAGCGGTGTATTCCGTTACGTTCGGGATGCTTTCGCCGTCGATCTGAACGGCGCAGGGACGGTCAAAGCGGACGGTGACCTCGTCGCATTTGACGACCTCGATGTATTTTGTGTGACGGATATGCGTGCCCTTGAAGATCTCGGGGAAGATGGGAACGATTCGCGGGCGCGAAAGGTCGTGCGCAATGAGGAAGGTGATCTTGCCGTCGGGGTCGAGTCTGTCCTGATCGGGAGCGATCTTCATACCGCCGCCGAAGTAGCGTCCGTTCGTAACGGGAGCGAGCCAGACGCGCTCGTAGGTCTTTGTGACTCCGTCGACCGTGACGGTGGCGTTGCAGGGCTTGAAATCGTAGAGAAGACCCTTGAGTGCGATCCCCGTGTAATTGATCGCCTTTTTCTTTTCCGCACGCTCGCGGTTGCCGACCTCGCAGACGTAGCCGTCAAGACCGAAGCCGACGTTGTTGATGAAGGTGTATTCCTTGCCGTCGATGCGTACGAAGGGGAGATTTTTTATGTACTCGGTAAGCTCGAAGGGAGCGGCACCGCGCTCGAGCCCGAGGTCGTTGAGAAAGTCATTGCCGCTTCCGGCGCCGTAGTAGTATATCGTCTGCTTGATGTGAAGTCCGCGGGTGTCATTGATGAAATGGTGCAGCGTGCCGTCGCCTCCCGTAAGGATGACGATGCAGTCGTCGTCGCAGGAAACGAAAAAGTCGTAGTAGCTGCCCATCGAGGCGATGTCGACGTAGCGCACCTCGCCGTCGGTGAGGATATCTTCGAGCGCGTGTGCGGCAGCCTCGGCTTTGCCGTTGTTTGCAAGGGGGTTGTATAAAACACAATAATTCTTCACGTGTCTTCCTCCGAAATACTCAATTAATATATTATACCTTGTCTTTCGGAATTTTTCAAGAACTTTTTATCAATTCTTAAGATTTTTTGGAAAAACAGAGGAAAAATAAAAGATCCTCAGACCCGCGCGGGGTCTGAGGGGGGGAGGAAATATCATATCGCACGTCTGCGCCCGCGGCAAAAGAGGTAAAATGCCGGGAAGGGACAGGCATAATTAATTATCTAAAATGACTTCGAGCTGAGGAATGAGCGTTATCTCGCCGGTTTCGATATTCAGCGAGCAGCGTCCTTCGTCACCCGGATAGATTACTTTATTGGTCTCGGTATCTAAGTAACTTACGATTCCGAAAAGGTAATTACCCGCCAATCGATACGGCTTAATGTTCATATTCTCGCCTTCAAATATCAGCTGCTTATTATTACCGAGCGCATCGGTAATATACACCTGAAACTTGCCGTCGTATTGATACGAGTTCGCGATCTGATTCTTGATTTTGGCCCTCCTCTCCGGATCGGTTACGTCGGGATACATTTCTTCGAGATAATCATTCGAATTTCTGGTAAAAGCGTGAAATTCATCGATTTTATCAAAGGTGGTATAAACCGTTTTCCCTGCATCGACCATAATACTTCTGACCTGACATCCGTAGTTTATATTAACTATGGAATCTGATTCAAGGTCATATGCGCGATGATTAAAACCGAGCATTGTATAGTCAACGTTTTCAATCAAATATGCATACTGTCCGCACAGTTGGAACATATCGGTTCGCAGAGTCTCTTCTTCCTTTAGATTCTCGCCGTTGTAATCGGAAGAATAATATTTTGTGTCACTGCCCTTGAAAAACAAACGTTTGTTTGAAACGCATATCATCAGCAGATCCTCGGGAATCTCGCCGAGTCTTTCGATCTTCTGCGTTACAGGGTCGTATACTTCAACATACTGATGCGTTTCGGGAATGAATTTTTCCAGAGTTCCTAAAGCCTCGTGCTCTTCCTGACCGGTATAATCAAGCTCAAGCAAGGTAGTATATATTTTCCCGTTCATCACGTATCTGGTTGTGGTATGGCTGAAGATCTCGCCTTCCTTAGTATGTCCGTGAAGCTGACGCATTTCGCCGGTTTTGAGATTATAAAGATAATTTCTGCTGACGTCCAAATTATTCGGGTCGTCGGACCAGGGATAAATAAATGAATACATGATCCAATCGCCGAATATTTCAAAATAAGATACAATCCAGGCATTCGGAGCGCAGAAGAGACATTCATCCGACGAATGCATACAATTCGGATCAAGGCAAAGGCTCGAAACGGTATTTGTCACGGGGTTGTATTTCACAAGCCTTTCAAGCCGCTCATAAACGGTATCATCATAAGGAGTGTCCGGATTATCCTTTTTGACAGGAGTTTGGGAGCTTTCAACGTATACCCATTGTCCCTCGTAAGCTACTCCGACGTTGGCTACGCCAAAAGAAACGATATCTCCCGCTGTAAAGTATTCGGCTGAGGTATCAAGCGTGATCTCGGGCTCGGTCGTATCGGGCATATTCTCATAGATCGAAGAACATGAAGTCAGCAAGCATAAAAGCGCAAGCATCAGACAGATCGATCTTATCGGATAAAGAACTTTCTTCATTATGATCTCCTTTCAATTGCGGTTTTCTCGGGCGGTCCAAAAATAATGATTTCTTTCCATATTTGCCCGAGGTCGCTTTCGATTTGATTTTTCTGCATACGGTTGTAGGTCATATGCCTTGTTTCAAAATCCTTGATTATGTCGTTCTGATCAAAGCCTTCTATAGAATAAGAGGATATCTCCGCGGTAACGTAAGCTTCCGCAGTGCCCCTTTCGGCAATTTCAAAAAAGAGAGTCTCACCCGATTCAAGCTCAAGCGACATTGAAACGTATGCCGCAGTAATGTAAAGATGATCGTACTCGGAACCGAAATACTCGTTTGCTGCGCAGGTCGCGGCGGTAAGATCTTTTTCCGAGGCTTGGTCGGACGTTTCAGAAATGACTGCGTACGAATCTACGTATACGTCTCTCGCCCCGCTTTGTAAATCGCGGAAGCTACGTGCCTTTTTTTCTTGCTTCAAATAATCAAAATAGGGATAGACTTCGACATATGTAATATTCGCACCAAAGCATTGTAAGCAAAATGAAAACAGCATAGCAAGGAACAACAGAAAAGATATAATTTGTTTTATAATTTTCATTTTGTTCCTCCTGTGAAAGAAATCATATTGAATGAATTGCAATCAAGTACCTGTATCAAACACCCGATCAAATGATCAATCGGCTGTTTTGAAAATATAGATCGTGTTGGTGCCGTCTTCCTGATCATAGAAATCGGTATTTAAAGGATCGTATCTTCTATAACCGATAAGCACCTTGTGAGTCGTTCTGAAGGAAACAAGATAATCCTCTTCGTCAACGTTTTCTACGTTCTGAGCAAAGAGCAATACATAGCCGCCTTCTGCCCCTGTCGGATATATCTCGGCGTCTTCTAAAGTTCCGGTCAGACCGGACTCGAATTCGGCTTCAAGGTGAACGTATGCAGCCCGAGTCATAAGGCCATCCATTAGCGGGAAATCGATATTCACGTTATCGACCCACGTCTTCGCTCCCATATCGCAATCGTAAACCAAATACTCGGATGCGTACACTTGAGCGTAGGAAGCAAATTCTTCACCATTCATTTTGAAATTTCTTGTTAGAATGGCGTATTCGGTGAGATACTCATACTCACTCTCGAGCTCATTGACAGCAGCAAAAGAATGAGTCGAAATGAACGAAAAGAGCATCACCATTGAGAGAACGAACGTTGCGATTCTTTTGAACTTTTTCATTTGGTACCTCCAAAAAAATATAAATTTTTGGTTCGGATACCCGGCGGAAATTCGTCACATCTGCCAACAAAATGCCCTCGGATTCCTTGCCTGTTTGTATTATATCACAAAAAGCGCAGATTGTCAATATAATATTTTGAAAAAAGTATTCCCAAAACAATTTTTTTGTGCTATAATATATGCGTATAGGAGGGATGGCTTTGAATTGGAAAGAATCAATTGATGAAAACGTGCGCCTCGGCATAGTAGAATTATTGATCCTTCATATGCTTTTGGAACGGGATATGTACGGCTACGAAATAAGAGAAGAACTCGCGGTACGTACAAATAACGCATTTCTCGTTAAAGAAGGCTCGCTCTACGGTCCGCTTTACCGTATGCAATCAAGGGGAATTATCACCTCGCGCAAGGAAATGGTCGTAAACAAGAGATTCCGTATGTATTATATGCTTACAGACCACGGTCGGGAATATCTTGAATACGGAAAAGAGCAGATGAAACTCGTTTTTGCCGGCGTTGAGTTGTTACTTAATTGGAAAGGAGCAGACAATGAACAAAACAGAGAAGAAGACAATTAAAGAGTATCTGAGCCAAACGACAAACACATTGAGTTGTTCGTGGTCGGTCAAAAAGGTATTTGCCGCTGAGCTTAAATCTCAGATCAAAGAGCACTTTGAATCGAAGGAAATTACGTTCGACGCACTTTGCGCCGCTTTCGGCACTCCCGAGGAGATTGCCGCAGGGTTTTATGACAGAGAAGAGTATGACAACCTCATAAAGAAATCCAAGAAGCTGAATGTCATTCTTGCGGTTACTGTAGTGGTGCTTGTTGTTGCATTAGTATTCTCGGTTGCTGTAATTGATAATTTGTGGAGTATGGTTGGCGGAGAAATTACCGTAGGAAACCCCATATTAACAGAATAATATAAGGAGATAGAAATGAAATTAAGATCGATTGTTTCAATAATTATGTCGATGACATTAGTAATGTTGTCCTTGACTTCCTCAATTCACGCAGAAGAAACTGCATCAAATAATACATCGGATATTATATATTACGAGGACGGCAGTTATTTGACAATACATGAACTTCAAATTACTGTAGAATCCTCTGTACGTGCAACCTCTACAATAATAAACGCCAAGCGCCCTATTACATACACCAATTCGTCGGGTGAGCTTGTGTGGGAATATTATTTGCATGCTACATTCAGTTATGTTTATGGCAGTTCCGCAACATGTACCATTGCAAGCTATGATTATACTATACATAAGGATTCCTGGAGCTTTTCTGACGGTTCAACCTCACGCTCGGGAGGAACAGCATACGGTTACGGTACATTTAAGAATAAGGTATTGTTTATTACGACCAAAACCGTTAATATTGATACTTATCTGACTTGCGACATATACGGTAATATTTCATAAATACCCCTTCATATATCAAGTACCCAAAAAACGCAAAAAGTCGCGCATTTTCGAAAAAAATTTCGAGATGCGCGGCTTTTTTGTATGGTTGCACAAATCGGGTACGCGGTTTTTGTGCAAATTAACGTGTAAAATTCAGTAATGTGAAGTATTGTGGGAAATATTTCACTGCATTCCTGCGTAGAAGCAATGTCTTATTCTCGGGTGGACGTAGGCTTCCTTATTGTTGAGCATATGCTGGGCGTAGAAGAGGGAGGTCTTGGTGTCTGGGTCGATGACCATAAACGAGCCTGCCGCGCCGTGCCAGCCGAATTCGTTGGGGGATGAGAGTGTTCCCGCCGCGCTGTCCATAAATGCGCGGACGCCGTAGCCGTAGCCGTAACCGTCAAGCGCCGCCCATTTCTTGTGATAATCGGCGAGCATTTCGTCCGAGAGACAGTTTTGGTGCATCATTCCGAGCGTGTATTCCGAAATGATGCGCTTGCCCGATGCGGTTACGCCGCCGCAGGCGAGAGTGTCGATGAATTTTGCGTAGTCGGAGACAGATGAGATGAGTCCCGCGCCGCCGCTTTCGTACTCGCTGCCGAGGATGTACATATTCGACATCGGCGTTTGCTCGGCAACGCCGCGTTTGTCGTTGAAGCGGTACTGCGGTGCCATTCTCGCCTTGACCGAATCGGTCATAATGAAGGTCGAATCGACCATTCCGCAGGGCTCGAAGATATTCTTTTTCACGTATTCGCCGAATCTCATACCCGACATGACCTCGACAGCCGCCGCGAGGACGTCGTGGCAGAGGCTGTACTGGAAGCGGTCGCCCGGATGGAAATCAAGCGGCATCCTTGAGATCGCGGCGATCGTCTCACGAGTGGGACAGCGTCCGCCCGTGCGGTCGGAGATGTCCTGAATATAGGCGGAGGTGAGGTTGTAGTTGAGTCCCGCCGTCATCGTAAATAGGTGGCGGAAGGTGATGGGACGCTCCGCGGGGACTGTGTAGGCTCCGTTCTTGACGCGGACGTCGGCAAACTCGGGGAGCACGTTCGAGACGGGATCGCGCATAAGGAATTTGCCCTGCTCGAAAAGCTGAAGCGCCGCGATGCAGGTCACGACCTTCGTGCAGGAATACATATAGTAAAGCTCGTCGCCGCGCAAGGGCTCGCCTGCCCCGTGACGGTAAAGCTCTTTGTGGTCACGGTAAACGATAACGTCCGCCGAGGGAATGCCGTAGGCGGGAAGAGAGTTGATGAAGTTTGTGAGGTTGGTGAAGTTCATTTTGATTTCTCCGTTTGGGGATAAATATTCTGTCGCGCGGAGCGCGAATGATGATCTTGCTTTGCAAGAATGATGATCGGCTACGCCGAATGATGATTCGCCTTTGGCGAAATGAAGGAAATTTTTCGCCGAGGGCGAAAAAACTATTAGATTATAAGTGCCAACAATCGGGGTATAAATTTTATTATTCTTCAATTAATGCTTTTGTCTCTTTATCGTTTTCTAACAAATAAATAAAGCAATTCTCAAATCGATTGGAATACTCTCCCGATTCAGTTATGTTTTCGGGTAAATAGTTATACTTAATAATCACTTCGAATTCAGGTGATTTTGGAATAACGAATGGGGAAAATTCGCGTGATCCTTTTGCAGCTTTCGGCTTTGCACCATCAACTTGTGAATCATACACAACAATCTCATTATTACACCGATTGCACTTTGCTTTCAATGCTAATTGACTACTTTTCTTAATAATATACGGGGCAAATATTCCTTTGGTTTGTTTGCCTGTATGTAAAAAAACAAATTTAGTTGAGCCGCAGGAGCATTTCAACTTTGCTGAAAAAGCGACGCCGTTGATTTCTTCAATGTCAGTTAAATAATCCAATATTCTCAATTTCATATAATCTACCTCTCGAGTTCACCTATAAATTTGTGCTTATTGCCCTACGAGAAATTTTGCAGTACTATTTCACCAAATAAAATTACGAGTCTGTAGGGACCGACGTCCTCGGCGGTCAGAGCCCTATGAAAATCTTTCTTTGTATTTAATCAAGGAAATAACATTCTATGTTCTTGATATTAGGCACATATATAATTTAATGCCCACGGACCGCCGAGGACGTCGGTCCCTACAGACTCGTAGTATTACTTTGTGCTTATATATAAATATCAGGTCGTAATTAAGATTAATGCCAACTATTCACTTCTTCAAATTTTCTTCCCATAACCTCCGTGCGTATCCTCTCCCCCGCTTCCGGTTCAAGCGAATCGGTATAGACTTTGCAATCTGTCACAATCTCGCCCTTGACGGTCAGGTGCAGGGTGAACTCACCCTCGGCGGTGCGGTATTTTATCTCGTCGGTAAATTCGGGATCCGAGCAGAGAAGCCATTCGCGTGAGGAAAGGAAGTCGGTGCGCTCGGCAAATAAAGTCTGATCGGGCATCGAAAGCATCATATCGGGCGCGAATGCGGCAATAAGTGCCTGCTCAAAGGCTTCAACCGTGATATCGGGGACAAGCTCGCTGAGATTGACCACCCTTGAACGAACCGATTTTATGCCTTTGGCTTCAAGCTTGGTTTGGGAAACGGTAAGATAATCAGAAAGCCTGCCCGTATCGGACGCGATAAGTACGGTGCCGTGGTGACATTTGTTTTTGCCGATGCTGTAAAAAGCGTTGCCCGAAAATTTTCTGCCGTCCGCTTCGATATCGTTTCTGCCCGTGGGTTTGGCATTGATGCCGAACTCGGCGCATGCGGACGCGATGACGGCAAGCTGTGCGGGCACGTCGTGGTCCTCCGCGTGCGAGATAAAGCTGAAGCAGAGGTTGCCCGCGTCGTGATAGACCGCGCCCCCACCCGAAAGTCTGCGCGAGAGGAGAACTCCGTCACGCTTCATCCGCTCAAGGTCGCATTCGGCTCTCGAATTCTGATTTTTGCCGATGACGACGGTATCCGAATTCTGCCATAAAAACAGGATCGGCTCGCCTCGGCGTACTCTTTTCGTCAGATATTCCTCGGCGGCAAGATTGATGTATGGATCTGTTGTATTTGATCTAATAATGAATTTCATATTCCCATTATACACCGCGGGCGCGGCTTTGTCAATAAGCTTTTCCGAAAAAAGCAAATTCGTCATGTAATTACACAAACGCCGCAAAAAAAGCCGAGGACAAAATCGAGATTATTCTTGACTTGTTACATTATCTATGATATACTCAAATTGTCAGTAACACAAATCTATGTAATTACACGAAAAGGAGACAAACAAGATGTCGGTTATGCCGAATAAGGAAAAAGCACTTGGTATGTACCGCAAGATGTACGAGATCCGTCAGTATGAGGAGACGGTAAAGTTCCTCTTCTTTGAGGGTATCATGCCCGGAACGATTCACCAGAGCGCGGGAGAAGAAGCTTCCGCAGTAGGAATTATCTATGATCTTCGCCGCGAGGACGTCGTTTACTCGACCCACCGTCCCGCGGGTCACGATCTCGCAAAGGGCGTTTCTCTGCGCTCGATGATGTGCGAGATGTTCGGAAAGGCGGACGGCTGCTGTAAGGGTAAGGGCGGAGCTATGCACACGGGCGATTTCTCGATGGGCGTTCCCCCCGCAAACGCGATCGTAGGCGGAAATATCCCGATCGCGGCAGGCACCGCGCTTGCATTCAGAATGCAGAAGAAGGACAACGTTGCCGTTTCCTTTATGGGTGACGGTGCGACAAACGAGGGCGCGTTCCACGAGGGCATCAATTTTGCCGCAACCTGGAAGCTTCCCGTAGTTTACGTTTGCGAGAACAATCTCTATTCCGCGACCACATCGATCAGACTCACCACACTTCTTGAAAATCCCGCCGCAGACCGCGCGTCCGCTTACGGTATCCCCGGCTACGTCGTTGACGGAAACGACGTCCTTGCCGTAAACGAGGCTATGGCGAAGGCTGTAGAGCGCGCAAGAGCGGGCGAGGGTCCCACGATCCTTGAGCTGAAGACCTACCGCAAGTACGGTCACTCGAGAAACGACGCCTGCGGCTACAGACCGAAGGACGAGGAAAAGCATTGGCTTGAGGACCGCGATCCGATCAAGACTTTCCGCGCACGTATTCTCGAAGAGGGTGTAGCTACGGAAGAAGAATTGGTTGCTATCGAGGAAGAAGTAGATATCGCGATCGACGATTCTGTAGAATTCGCAAAGAACTCCCCGTTCCCGACTCTCGAGTCGGCGCTCGAGGACGTTTACGCAGACTAAGGAGGTAGTGAGATATGGCAATTATGTCAATAGCAGATGCTCTTAAGGCGGCTATAGCTGAAGAAATGCGCCGCGATCCGAGCGTTTTCGTGCTCGGTGAGGACGAGGATATCCCCGGCGGTATGGGCGGTGCCTTTACCGTAACCAAGGGTATCGGAGACGAATTCGGAAGACTTGAAAATATAAATGGCGAAATTAAAGACGGAAGATGCATCAACACTCCCATCTCCGAGATCATGATCGGCGGTGTTTGCGTAGGTGCGGCAATGTACGGTATGAGACCTGTTGCCGACCTTCAGTACTGCGACTTCCTCTTCTGTATGATGGACCAGCTTGTAAATCAGGCGGCTAAGATGAGATATATGTCGGGCGGTGCGGTCAGCGTACCGATGGTTATGCGTTGCCCCTCGGGCGCGACGAACCGCGGCGCACAGCACGCGCAGAGCCCCGAGACATATTTTGCGCACGTTCCGGGACTCAAGGTCATCTGTCCCTCGACCGCTTACGACGCAAAGGGTATGATGAAGCAGGCTATCCGCGACAACAACCCCGTTATCGTCTTCGAGCACAAGCTCCTTTACGGAAGCAAGCGTAAGGAGGCGGGTGCGCTCGATTCTGCGGGTGAGGTTCCGGACGGCGATTACACGGTTCCCTTCGGCAAGGCGGCTATCCGCAGAGAGGGTACCGACGTCACGATCGTTGCAAACCTTCTTATGAGCTACAAGGCGCAGGAGGCTGCGGCTGAGCTCGAAAAGGAAGGCATCTCCTGCGAGATCATCGACCCCCGTTCGCTTCTCCCCTTCGACTACGAGACCGTTGTCGAGTCGGTAAGAAAGACGGGCAAGCTCATGATCGTTCATGAGGATACCTATAATTACGGCTGGGGCGCGCAGGTAGCATCCTACTTTGCCGAGAACGAGATCTTCCTTCTCGACGCTCCCATCGTCCGCATCGGCGCAATGGATACTCCCGCGCCCTTCTCGCCCATCCTCGAGAATTACGTTATCCCCTCGAAGGAGCGTATTATGGAGGAAGCAAGAAAGCTCGCAAAGCTTTAAGGGAGGCAAACAATGGTTAAAAAGGTCGTTATGCCCGCGGCGGGTCAGACCACCGATATCGCAACCGTGACCAAGCTTATGGTCTCGGTCGGCGACAGCGTCAAAAAGGGAGACGTTCTCCTTGAGGTCGAGACCGACAAGGCTGTTCTCCCCATCGAGAGCTTTGCCAAGGGATTTGTAACCGAAATATACGTAAATGAATTTGATCAGGTCGACGCGGGCACGCTTCTGCTCGCGATCGGCGATGCGGCTGACCTCGAGGCGGCAAAGAACAAGCCCGCCGAGGCTCCCGCACCCGCAGTCGAAGACGATGACGATGAGGACGATTTCGTTCCCGTTATGCCGAAGTCGGAAACTGCTCCCGCGCCCGCACCCGCTCCCGTAAAAGTCAGCGTTTCGGGCAAGGCTATGCCGAACGCGAAGAAGCTTGCATCAGAGCTCGGTGTCGATCTTGATAAGATCACGCCCTCCAACGGCGAGTTTATCAAGGCTTGCGACGTCAGAGCGGCTGCCGAGAATCAGAAGAAGCCCGAGATCGCGCCCGCAGAGGACGTTATCCCCACCGCGCGTATGAGAAATACTCTTTCGCGCCGATGGGACGCTTTCGTTCCCTCGTTCGGTGTCAGCGTTACCTGCTCGGACGAGGCTTACTCGAAGCTCGCGGAGAAATCGCCCGCAGTATCGCCCGTACATTACGTTATGATGGCACTCTCGAGACTCGCGCAGAGATACCCCATCCTCCGCGCGCTCAACGACGGCGGAAAGCTCCCTCTCTCGGAGGGCTCGGATATCGGTCTTGCTGTATTTGCCGAGAACGGAACCGTTACCTCGGTCGTCGAATCGGCTGAAAAGCTCGGAGCGAACGCGATCGCCGAGGCTTGCGGGAAGAATCTCACCCTCGTTGCAAAGGGCGACCTCTCGAGCGTCCGTCCCTGTCCCGTCAGCGTTTACGACGCGACAGGATATAAAGTCGACTCCTTCACGGCACCCGTTTGCGCACCCGGTGTTGCCTCCTTCGGCATCACACTCGGCGAGGGCAGTATCGCGGTCAGCGGAAGCTTTGATATCCGCGTGATCGAGGGCAACGTCGGCGCGTCGATCATGTCCGATCTGCGCGATTTCATTGAAAATCCCGTGCTTATGCTGATATGAAAAGATACGAATTGATCATAATAGGCGGAGGTCCGGGCGGTTATACAGCCGCCCTCGCCGCCGCGCGTGCAGGGAAGAGCGTTTGTCTTTTTGAGAAGGACGCGCTCGGCGGAACCTGCCTGAACGTCGGATGTATCCCGACAAAGTATCTCCTCGACCGCGCAAATGCGCTTGAAAAGATCCGTTCGATGACGGAGGAGGGCGTTCTCCGCGGTGCGGGCGAGTATTCCTTCAAAAGAGTTATGAAGGGCAAGGCGCCCGTCATTGAAAAGCTCGCCTCGGGTATTGCCTCGATGCTCCGCTCGGCAAAGGTCGAGGTCGTGAGAGGTACCGCTTCATTTGAAAATTCCAATACCGTCGTTTGCAACGGTGAAGAATACTCGGCGGACGACGTCATTATCGCAACCGGCTCTTCGCCGATAAAGCTTCCTTTCTCCGGAAGCGAATACTGCATCGACAGCACGGCGGCTCTCTCGCTGACCAAACTGCCGAAAAAGCTCTGCATAATCGGCGGCGGAGTCATCGGACTCGAGTTTGCTTCTGCATTCTCTGCTTTCGGCTCGGATGTGACCGTCATCGAGATGATGGATTCGATCCTCCCGCGCGAGGAAAAGTCGGCGGTCGATCTGCTCGTACGCAGTCTCACCGCGAAGGGAATAAAGATCAAATGCTCTGTGAAGGTCGAAAGCGTAGAGAAGTGCGGAGATCGGTATACGGTCCGCACGTCTGCCGGAAATATTGACGCCGATTGCGTTATTTCAGCCGCGGGCAGACGCGCGAATACCGAAGGTCTCGCGCTCGAAAACGCGGGAATCACACCCGAAAAGAACGGCACGATCGCGGTAAACGGCTATCTTGAGACCAAGGTACCGCATATTTATGCGATCGGCGACGTTATCGGTGGCTATATGCTCGCGCACGCGGCGTATGCCGAGGCAGAGATTGCCGTGTCGAATATTCTCGGAAACAAAAAGGAGCACGACCTTCGGATCATGCCCCGTTGCGTTTATACCATCCCGCCTCTTGCCGCTGTCGGCGTGACCTCGGAGAACGGCGCGCTTGGACGCTTCGACTACCGCGGAAACGGTCTTGCCGTTGCCGAGGGCGAGAGCGGATGCGTCTTTGCCGTTATGGACAAGGAGACGAGAAAGACTACCGGATTCTCTATCGTAGGTGCGGCGGCTCCCGAGATGATCGCGGCGGCTTCGATAGCCGTCGAGCGCGGTTATACGCAGGATGATTGGCGCGCGCTCACGGTCGCGCATCCCTCACTCTCCGAATCGCTGTGCGAGGCGGCGCTTTCGGTAAAATTCTGAAAAGGAAAGATAAAAATGACTACAGTTTATATTGTACGCCACGGCGAGACCGATCTCAACCGCCTCTACCGCTTCATCGGAAGCACCGATCATCCTCTCAACGAGAGGGGGATCGCGCAGGTTGAAACTCTACGCGAGCCGATGTCGAAGCTCCGCCTCGACCGCATCTATTCGAGCCCGCTGAAGCGCACGATGATGACGGCTGAGCGCATACAGAACGGACGCGATATCGAGATCATCCCCGTTCCCGATATCAAGGAGATCCATTGCGGCGGTTGGGAGACCCTCAACCGCGATGAGATCGAGGCGAAATGGCCGGGTCAGATCGAGCTCTGGGAAAAGAAGCCCGACCTTCTCCATATGGAAGGCGGCGAGACCTTCGCTGAAGTCCAGGAGCGCGCCATCCGCGGTATTATCGACATCGTAAACCGCGAGAGGGGCAACAGTATTGCGATCGCCTGCCATATGCTGACGATCCAACTCATTATGGCAAAGCTGCTCCAAGTTCCGATCCGCGACGTATGGGAAATGGTCAGACTTGAAAACACTTCGATAACGACAATGAATATCGAGGACAACGGCGATTTTGAGGTCGTCCGTTGGGCGGATGACAGTCATCTTCCCGATGAGCTGAAGAACGCGAACGTAAAGATCGCGGGTATCCACAACACAAGCTTTGACGCAAAATACGATATCACCGACGTCGAGGGTAAGCACCATTTCGACGGTTTTTCGATCAGTAAATAATATGAAAGGAAGGAATCAATCCTCTGTTCGTATAAATAGTACTTCTTGATATTATGTTGTGCAAACGGTGCTCTCCTCATCCACCGGCCTTCGCCGGTCCCCCTTCCCCGCTGGGGAAGGCTAATTTAGCGACTGCGAACACATTAAACAGAGATATCGTTTTTCAGACGATCTGTCGATCCATACATATATGTTTATCAATCAAATGTTTTGGATAAAAGTATCATTGAAAAAGCTATGTTCGCAGAAATAAAAAGCCTTCCCCAGCGGGGAAGGGGGACCGCGCAAGCGGTGGATGAGGAGAGCGGCATCTGTACATAATTATGGAAAAACGTACTGATTTTATATGAATTGAGTGATTGAAACATATTAATAACAATGAATAAGAATTTAGTAGAAGGCAAGATCGCCGTTGTAACCGGCTCTGGTCAGGGCATCGGAGAGGCGATCGCGCGCAGACTTGCGGAATTCGGCGCAAGCGTAATTATCACCGATATCAACCGCGAAAAGGGTCAGGCGGTTGTCGATGACCTCAATGCGCAGGGCTATACTGCGGCATTCAAGTATTTCAACGTAACCGATTTCGATAATCTCAAAAGCGAGATCGAGGATATGAAGAATATCTACGGACGTATCGACATCTGGGTCAACAACGCGGGTCTTACGGGCACTATGCGCGTTGACGAGATCACTCTCGAGCACTGGGACAAGATGCAGACCATCGACATCAAGAGCGTATTCTTCTGCACTCAGGCGGTCTACGAGATCATGAAGGAGCAGAATTACGGCAAGCTCGTGCACATCTCCTCGATGGCGGGCGAGCGCGGCGGACGTTCATCCTCCTGCGCGTACTCCTCCGCGAAGGCGGCTGTGCTCAATATGTCAAAATGCTTCGCTCTCTCGGGCGGTCAGTATAATATCACGTCAAACTGCGTCTGCCCCGGCAGAACCCTGACTGCTATGGCGCAGGGTCTCTCCTGGCTGACCGACCCCAAGGACGATCCCAAGCTTACGATCCCTATGGGACGCTTTGGCACTCCCGATGATATTGCAAACGCCGTCCTCTTCCTCTCCTCCGATCTTTCGTCCTATATCACGGGTGATGTGATCGACGTAAACGGCGGACTCTATATGAAATAATGAAAAATGAATAATGAATAGTGAAAAATGAATAATAAAAGGAAGATTTCCGCGCTAAGCGCGGAAATCAACCTAAATTATTCATTATTAATTATTCACCATTCATTATTCATTATCTTTTCAATATAACGCTATTATGCTCTGTGAGCACGGGCGGGAAGATCATTCGCTTCGGTGCGCCGCAGGGGGATGATATGCGTTCGAGCAATAGCTCGGCGGCTGTTCTGCCCATAAGTATCGGATCCTGCTCAAAGGTCGTGAAGTCGATGGGGCAAGGCATATAGTCTCGGCTGTAATCGTCGTTGCAGATGACGCTTATGTCGTCGGGCACGCGGATTCCGTCCGCGCGGAGTGCATCGACCATTCCGGCAGCCATAAGTCCCGTCGTTGAAAACACGGCGGTGAAGCGTTTTTCCTGCGGCATAGATACGATCTGCGCGCCGAATTCGCAACCGCTTCTGTATCTGCGGTCGCCGTAGAAGAGGTAGCTTTTGTCGATCTTGATCCCGTACTCGCGCATTGCGTCGAGGTAGCCTTGCGTTCTGTCGCGGCAGGTGACCGACGTCCCGGGACCCGCGATGTGCGCTATGCGGCGGTGTCCGCGGTGGATGAGATATTCGGTTGCAAGGTAGCCGCAGCGGTAGTTGTCAACGGTGACAACGTCTGTGTCGACGGACCGCAAAAAGCGGTTGACAAAGATCACGGGAGTCTTGACCTCGCCGATGAGGTCGACGAGTCGCTTGCTCTCGATCGCGTTGAGCAGAAAAATGCCCGAAAAGCCGTTTTTAGCGGCATATTTCAGCGCGTCGCATTCGGCGGCGGTTTCGTAGTCGCTGAGGGAAATGACGGTTCTCATGCCCTCGAGCCCAAGCCGTTGGCGGATTCCGTCGATGAATCCGAGGGTTATCGGATTGTGAAGCTGACCCGCGATGACGAGGACGGTCCCGCTGCCACGTAGCTCGGCAGAACGTCGGCGCGGACGCTTTTGGTATCCGCTCTCTCGGACGGCGGAGAGTACTTTTTCTCTCGTCTCGGGCGAAACGCAGTCCTCGCCGTTCAGTACGCGCGAGATCGTCGCGGTCGATACCCCGATCTCCTTTGATATTTCAAGTAAAGTTTTGCCCATCTGTAATACTCCTTTTGTTTACATTTTACATTAATTACATAGAAAAATCAAGTGTAATTTCATGAAAAATCAAGAAAAGAGGCTTTTTATGAAAAAAAGATTATTGGTTTTCTCGGTTGACGCGATGGTTTTCGAGGATCTCGAGTACCTTCGCGAGAAGCCGAACTTTAAAAAATACCTTTCGGGAGGCTCTGCCGTCGAGCGCATCCGCTCGATCTATCCGACGGTAACCTACCCGAATCACGTCAGTATGTCGACGGGCTGTTACGCCGACAAGACGGGCGTTTTCTCGAATTATAAATTCACGACCGACTCGAAGGAGGATACCTGGCAGTGGTTCGCCGACAGCGTGAAGTGCAAGGACATCTTCACTGCGGCAAAGGAAAAGGGCTACAGCACAGCGGCGATCTTCTGGACCTGTACGGGCTGTCATCCCGACATCGACTACCTCATCAACGAGTACTGGATGCCGAAGAAGGGCGACACGCTTGAGTCCTCCTTTGCCGATGCGGGCTCATCCCCCGAGGTCATCGAGATCATCAAGAGCCACGCGGACCTTCTCCATCCCGATTACGTCAAGGGCGGCAGAAAGAATTTTATGATCCACCCCTACGACGACGAATTTCTCGTCGCATGCGCGGCGGATATCATCAGAAAATTTGCGCCCGAGGTGACCTTCGTTCATAACGGACAGATCGACGGCATCAGACATACGCAGGGCGCCTTCGGCGATCATCTTTACCCCGAGCTCGACCGTGTTGACAAGCATATCGGTCAGATCTGCGAGGCTCTTGAGGATGCGGGCGTGCTTGAGGAGACCGATTTCTTCCTCGTCAGCGACCACGGTCAGCGCGACATCAAGCGCACGATCAAGCTCAACGCGCTCCTTGCCGATCACGGACTTGTTGACGTCAACGAGAAGGGCAAATGCGTCGATTACAGAGCATATTGCCTCTCGAACGCGATGTCCTCGCTCGTTTATCTGAAGGATCCGAACGACCGCGAGCTCCACGACCGCGTTTATAAGCTCCTTTGCGACCTCCGCGACGAGGGCATCTACGGCTTTTCCGAGGTCTTTACACGCGAGGAGATCGCAGAAAAGGAGCATCTTGACGGTGATTTCTCATTTGTGCTCGAGTCGGACGGATATACCTCCTTCTCGGACAGCTGCAAGCGCCCGCTCGTGGCAAAGCTTGACCTGACCGATTTCCGATTCGGACGCGCGACCCACGGCTACCATCCCGACCTCGGACCTCAGCCGACGCTCGTTGCCAAGGGACCGCATATCAAGGAGGGAGTCGTACTCGACCGCAGACCGATCGTTGACGAAGCGCCGACATACGCAAAGCTTCTCGGAGTCGATCTTCCCGATGCGCAGGGAAGGGCTATAGATGAGATCTTGAAATAGTGTTGGTTTAGTCTCGCTTCGCGAGAATGATGATCTTGCTACGCAAGAATGATGATCGGCTTACGCCGAATGATGATTTCAGCTACGCTGAAAATAAAGGAAAATTCCCGCCCCAAAGGGCTTTAATTTTTGATTTTAATTAAATTTCGTGCATTCCCGGCAAACGTACCAGCCGTCGCCGTCGTCGTGGCAGATGACGTACATCGTTCTGCCGAGTCCGATCTTAAAGCCGAGCTCGACGTTTACGACCTTCTCGGCGTCGGCGTTTTTGGTCACGTTTCTTTGGTAGCTGTTGAATGTGATATCATCCTCTGTCAGCCCAAGCTCGGCGAATTTGTCGCTTTCGATAAGGTAAGCGTAAGCAAGCTTATATTCCTCTGTGGTTTTTGTCGATTCGAGAATGCCGAGAACGATGCCGAAGATCGAGGCGGTGAGTATCAGAATGAACGCGACCGAGGCGCAGATGATGGCGATGATCGCCTTTTTGCCGAGGCGCGGGAGCTTTATGTTGAATGAATTCGGATCTGCTTCTTCGCTTCCTTCTATATAATGCCCCGCCATTAGCTCCTCGGGGCGGACACCGAGTATTTCCGCAAGCTTGAATAGAACCTCGACTCGAGGCTTTGAAGAGCCGTTTTCCCACTTCGAGACAGCCGCGGCGGTAACGCCGAGCTGTTCTGCAATGTCGGCTTGGGTCAAGCCCTTTTTCTCGCGGAGCATACAGACAAAATTGCCGAAATTGTAATCGTTCATTTGAGTGTCCCTTTCTTAGAGTACCTCAATTATAGCCCAAAACGCGCGAAAAGTCAAGAAAAAGCGTGTTGAATATCGGTTGATATTGCTTTTTTCGCTTATTTGAAGCGGTCAAACCACATTGTCAGCTCCTCTCGCATAACGGATGTGGTCGTGTGCGCTACGCCCTCGAGCAGATGAAGCTCGGCGTAGCATCCCGCGCGGCGGATCGAGCGGACGTATTCCTCGGAGATCACATGGTCAACGGTCGTGTCCGCGGTTCCGTGCCAGATCTTGATCGGGCAGGGCGGTATGACAACGCGCTCGCCCTCCGAATTGACAAAGGAGCGCACCTTGTGCGGATTGAAGCCGATCGTGTTCTGCTCGCACCATTCCTCGGAGGGAAATCTGTGTGCCGCTATGATGCGTCCGCGCGGAGTGCCGTCCGCGCCTTGAGCGTTCAGCTTATCCCAGGAGCCGAGGCAGGAATGAGTGCCGACTTCGACGGTGTCAATATTGAGTCTCGGGAAGAAGATGCCCGCGGCGGTGACGATGTTCGGGAACATTCCGATAAAGTTTACCGCCGTCTGACCTCCCATCGAGCCGCCCGCGATCAGCACCTGACGCGAAAGATTGAATTTTTTCGTTGCGTAACGGTATGCGCGGTAAGCCGCCATAAGATGCTCAAAGCAGCCGATGGTCCTGCCGTGGGGCTCGGAGCCGTTGACGTCGAGCGCGGCGTAGCCCGCTTTTACACACTGAGTTACAAATGCAACGCCGCCGATCTGATCTTCCTTTTCACAAACGCGCATTCCCGAGCCGTGGAAGGAGAGGATCAGGGGCGTTTCCTCGCCGTCTTCGGTGTAGGAGTCGGGGAGCGCGAGAACGCATTCACATTCGCGCGTGTCAACACGGTCGCGTACTGCGTTTTCGGTCGAATCGCTGACGTCGCGGTAGTGGTTGTATTCAACCGTGAAGAATACGTATTCACGAACCGAATCGTCGCCCATGGGCTTGCCCTTGTGCGAGATCGGGCGGATCGTCTTTCTGATCTCCATTATTCTTTTCCTCTCAATCTTTCCATAATGCGGTTGCCGCCCCTGCCGAAATAGTCGTGGAGAGCGAGATATTCGGAGTAGAGCGCGTCATAGCGTGCAATATTATCCTCGTTCGGGAAGTAGATCTTGAAATTTCCGTCCGACATGGCATCGATCGCGTTCTCGATACCCGCGGCGGACGCGGCGTTGATCGCAGAGCCGAGGGCGGGTGCCTGCGCGCAGTAGCTTGCCTTGATCGGAAGTCCGATGACGTCCGCGTAGATCTGCATAAGGAGCGGATTTTTGCCGACGATCCCACCGCAGGCGCGGATCTCATCGACGGGAACGCCGCTTGCGCGGTATTCCTCGATCACTCTTCGGGCACCGAAAGCGGTTGCCTCGATGAGGGCGCGGTACATCTGCTCGGGTCGGGTCGAGATCGTGATGCCGATAAAGAGACCCGAAAGATAGGGGTTGGCAAGGCAGGATTTGTTGCCCTTGAGCCAATCGAGAGCCATAACTCCGCCCGCGCCCGGCTCGAGGAGAGAAGCCTTTTCGGTCAGAAGCGACTGCAGGGGTATGCCGCGTTCCGACGCCTCTTTTTCGTAGCGGGCGGGAACACAGTTTTCGGCAAACCAACCGAAGGAGTCGCCGACGCTCGTAAGACCCGAGGCGTAGCCGTGGAGACCGCGGCGGTAGATGTCGGGCAGGGAAGCGGTGACGCCCGAGACCGAATGCCCCTCGCGGCTCATCAGCATCATTCCCATAGAGGTGCCGATGATCATGATCATTATGCCCTCGCGCGTGATACCGAGGGCGGAGATCGGCGAATAGGAATCCGCGGTGCCGACCGAAACGGCAATTCCCGCGTCGAGCCCGAGGAGTTCAGCCATTCCGCGGCAGAGAGAGCCCGCACGCTCACCGGGGAAGGCGATGACCTTTTCGGCAAATCCGTCGGTCAGCTTATCGGGAAGACCGACGAGATCGGGGTGAATTGCAGATAAAAAGTCCTTGTCGGGGTAGCCGTTGTCATAAAACGCCTTTGCCTTCATAAGCGGGAGGCTGAAGGTCGGCGTGTCGGTCAGGAGCGAGGTCAGATAGTCCATCACCTCGACGAAAGCTGCCGCCTCGTCATAGATCTCGCGGTCGCATTCGAAGACCTCGACGACCTTTGAGAGCAGACATTCGGGCGAGATCGTGCCGCCGTACCAATCGGGGTAGGGGCTGTTTTTCTCGCGGCAGACGCAGAGGATCCTTTCCGCCTGAGGCGCGGCGCCGTGATGCTTCCACATCTTCATCCAGGCGTGCGGACGGCTTGCGAATCGCTCCTTCTCGCAGAGAGGAATGAAATCCGAATCTATCGGAAGAACTGTGCTTGCCGTGGTGTCGATTGCGATTCCGATGACGTCGGAGGAATCGCACTTTGCCGCAAGCTCGCGGACGACCGAGATCATCGACTCGCGGAAATCCGAGGGAGACTGCAGGCAAAAATCACCTTGGAGCGGCGTTCCATCGGGCAGAGTCTCGCTCATAACCGCGTGCGGGTATGCCATCGAAGCCTCCGCCGCGATGGAGCCGTTCTTCACGTCAACGAGCACGCCCCGACAGGAAAGCGACCCGAAATCAAGACCTATTGTGTACTTTATATCACCCATTTTAGCTTTTTCCTTTGATTTGGTGACTTTATTATAGCGCAAAATGGGGGAAATGTCAATAAAAAACATGGCGGATACATTGATTCGCCATGTTTTATATTAATCAATTTCCGCCCAAATCGGGCGGGAATTTACCTTTCACTAGCCACTAGCCACTAGCCACTAGTCACTAATATACTTCTCCGCCTGCAGATTGAACATCTCCGCGTACTTGCCGCCCTTTTCCATAAGCTCGTCGTGCGAGCCGACCTCGCAGAGCTTGCCCGAATCGAACATATAGATGCGGTCCGCCATACGGGTGGTGGAAAGACGGTGCGAGATAAAGATGACGGTCTTGCCCTCGGCGTATTTGAGGATCGATTGGTTCAGCTCGTACTCGGCAACGGGATCGAGCGCGCTCGACGGCTCATCCATTATCCAGAGCTCGTAGGGACGTGCGAAGACTCTCGCGATGGCAACCTTCTGGCTTTCGCCGCCCGAAAGATTCGTGCCCTTCTTGTCAAATTCGCGGGTCAGCATAGTCTGCGTGCCCTTTTCGAGGGAGGATAGCTTATCGGTAAATCCTGCGGCTTCGAGCGAATGAGCAACCGTTTCGGAGTCGGTCTCATCGTTGTAGTCACCCGCCATAACGTTCTCCGCGATGGTCGATGAGAAGATCTTGAAGTCCTGGAAAACGCAACCGATCTTCGCGCGGTATGCGGAAATATCGTATTCCTTCGCGCTGATGCCGTTGTAGAGGACCTCGCCGACGGTGGGGTCGTAAAGCCGCATCAGAAGCTTGATCAGCGTCGTTTTGCCCGCGCCGTTGTAGCCTACGATTGCGATCTTCTCGCCCTTTTCGATCTTCAGATCAATACCCTTCAGGGCGTCGGCAGAGCCGCTGTTTTCATTTTTCGGCTTCTTGTGGTCGGATTTGTGCCACTGATATTTGGGTTTATCCGAAAAATCGTAGGTGAAGGAGACGTCCTTCAGCTCCAGCGACTCGAATTCGGGAACATCTTTCTTGCCCGAGACGACCTTCGGCTTGTATTCGAGGAAGCCGTAGTATTTCTCGAGGAAGAGCGAGTGCTCGCGGAATTTCATCAGCTTTTCGACAAAATCCTGAATGTTCCAGCGGACGCGCCAGACGAGTCCCGTGGTTGCTGCGAAAAGTCCAACGAGTATCGCGCCGTCAAGCAGACGGAGGAACATATAGAAAGTGATGCCGAGGCCGGCTGCCTCCATAAGCACGTTATAGAATATTCCGTAGATGAAGAAGTATCTCAGACCGTACTTCTTGGCTACTCCGACCTTTTTTGCCGAGTTTTCGTCAGCCTCGCGGATGAGCAGATCATCGGCGCGGGTAATACGGATCTCCTTGGCGTAGTCGGGAAGGTGATAAACGCGGTTGATGTAGTTTTGCTTGCGCGAGAGGGGCTTGCGCTCCTTTTCCTCCGCGTAGTAGGTTTTGTTTCCAAAATGGTTTACGATGCAGTTGATCACTCCGAGTGCGCAGCAGATGACGATTATGATCGCGTCAAGATTTGCCGCGGCGAGGGTGCCAAGAATAGTGACAAGCGAAATGAGCCGCGCGACCATTCGGGTGAGATCCTCAAGGATCTTTATCGCACGCGACGAAGCTTCATCCATTGCCCAGACGAAGTCGTTGTAGAATTCGGGGTCGTCGTAGCAGGCGACGTCGATCTCGCTCGTCTTGCGGAAAAGCTCCTTATGGATGCCGTTGTTGAGCTTGTGATGCAGATTCGGCTTGATCACGCGATGCCATGAGCGGTCAATGATGAAGAATACCGCGTACCAGAGTGCCATAAGACCGATTATGAGCGCGATCTTTGAGAGTGGCTCACCGAGATCGAGGGAATTAAAGAGGTGCAGGGTGAAGACGGCGTAGATCGAGTTGTGTACGCCCTGCAATACGCCCTCCTCGAGAAACGCGAGAATAACGAGCTCGGGCGCGTATTTGCAGACCTTGCCGAAGATCACGAAATTGTTGCGAAGGACGCGCCAGAGCGACTGCTTCGGCTCGCGCGGCTTCTTTTCTTTGATTTTCTTACTCATTTGCCTCACCTCCCGACGTGTAGTTTTTCGCCTGCAGACGGAACATTTCGGCGTATTTGCCGTTCTTCTCCATGAGCTCGGCGTGCGTGCCCTCCTCGATGATCTCGCCGTCCTCCATCATATAGACGCGGTCGGCAAGCGTGGCTGAGGACAGTCTGTGCGAGATGAAGATGACGCTTCTTCCCTCTGTCGCACGGATCATGTTCTCAAACATCGTGTGCTCGGCTATCGGGTCGAGCGCGCTTGAAGGCTCGTCGAGGACCACGAAGGGTGTCTTTTCGGCGAATATACGCGCGAGCGAGACCTTTTGCTGTTCTCCGATCGATAAGTTGACGCCCTCATCGTCGAATTCGCGTGTCATGGTCGACTCGATGCCGTGCTCGAGCGTTTCGATCTTCTTCCAGGCACCGCTTTCTTTGAGCGCTTCGGTTACTACCTCGTCGTCGCCGTCCTTCGGGAGACGGAGAACGACGTTTTCCTTAACCGAAAGAGAGAAGAGCTTGAAATCCTGAAAAACGCTTCCGAAAAGTCCGCGCCAGGAGGAAAGTCTATATTCCTTCGCGTTCTTTCCGTTCAGCACTACCTCACCTTCGGACGGATCATAGAGGCGGAGAAGAAGCTTGACGAGCGTGGTCTTGCCGCTGCCGTTGCGTCCGACAACGGCAATGCGCTCGCCCTCGCGGATCTTGAAATTGATCCCGCGGAGGGATTCCTTTTCCGCGCCCTCATATTTGAAATGAACGTCGCGGAATTCGATATCTCCAACCTCGGCTGTGGGTGCCTCGGGCTCTTCCTTGATCTTCGGCTCGTAGTCGAGGAAGTAGCGGACGTCCTCGATGTAGAGCGCGTGCTCGTCGAATTCGGCAATGTACTGCACAAGCTGCGAGAGGGTGTGCGAGATCGTGCCGATCGAGTTTAAGACGATAAGGCAGTCGCCCATCGTCAT
>JAZQXP010000056.1:0-1902 GCA_045632925.1 Eubacteriales bacterium
AAGCCCTGCTTAAGGAATGAGTTAACCGCGTCATTCTTCTCAATCGCTTCATCGGTATCGCGGTCGGCGCCCTTTCGGTATTCACCGATTTTAAGAAGAAGTTCAACTTCGGCATATTTCGCGAGCAATGTACGCAATTTCGCAGCATTCTTCTTATGCTCCGTGTCAATGATCGCATTCTGACAGCGTGAAACCGATTGAAGCACATCGATCGCAGGATAGTGGTTTTTCTGTGCCAGCTTTCGCGAAAGAATTATATGGCCGTCAAGAATCGAGCGCGTCTCATCTGCTACGGGCTCTGTCATGTCATCGCCCTCTACAAGTACGGTATAAAGAGCCGTGATTGAACCCTTGGCGGAATTACCCGCGCGCTCCATAAGTTTAGGCAACTCTGAAAAAACGCTCGGCGGAAAACCGCGGCGCGTCGGCGGCTCGCCCGCGGCAAGCCCGATCTCACGCTGTGCACGGGCAAATCGCGTTACCGAATCCATCAAAAGAAGAACCTTCTTACCCTTATCGCGGAAATATTCGGCAATGCTCGTTGCGACATACGCAGCTTTTAGTCTCTCCATCGCGCTACGATCTGAAGTGGAGCAGACTACAACAGATTTATCCAACCCCTCGGGCCCTAAATCCTTTTCGATAAATTCGCGAACTTCTCGACCGCGCTCTCCAATCAAAGCAAGAACAGTTACATCGGCCTCTGTATTGCGTACAATCTGCGCAAGAAGCGTCGACTTTCCGCCGCCTGCCGCGGCAAAAATACCCATACGCTGCCCCTCGCCGCATGTAAGCATCGAGTCGAGTGTTTTAACGCCTAGCGAGATCGGCTTAGAAATAATCCGGCGCTCTAAAGGATTAGGAGGATCGGCATAAACGGGGTAATACTTCTCCGGGAGCAATGGACCTTTTTCATCTGAATCGATCGGACGGCCAAGCCCGTCTAAAACGCGCCCTAATAAAGACACGCCAACACCCACCAAGTGTACGCGCCGAGAAGGAATAACTTCGGTCTGAACCGAAAGCCCGGTCATCTGACCAAGAGCCGTTAAAAGCACAGTCTCTTTATTAAAGCCGATTACCTCGGCCTGCATTTCAACATTTTCCCACGGATCGCGCAAAATACATATCTCGCCTACCTTAACACCGGGAACAGACGCTTTAATAATCGTGCCGACAACCTGCACGACGCGCCCCTTAACATCGATAAGCTGCGCCTCATCGACGGCCCGGTCAAGAACTTCGGAAATATAATCAAAGCGCGAAGACATTGTCACACATTGTCCTTGGAGAAATGTTTACGGATGGACTTTTCGATTGCCGCAAGCTGGGTCTCGACAGACGCATCAGCGATACCCGCCTCAGTTTCGATAATTGCGGCAGAACCCTTAAGTCTCGAATCCTCTACAACTTCAGCACGTTCAAGCGCGGGAAAATCAGTAAGAATTTCGTTAAGCTTCGCATTCACCGTTTCAACCATATCGGGCGCGACTTTAAGAGTGATCTGGCGCTGATTTCTGACGACGGCCTTCATTATCTTGCGGATGATCTCTACGACAAGCGTCTTATCGCCAATCTGAGAGACACATTTATAAAGCGCCTTAATGACGATATCGGCGAGCTTCCCTTCGACCGATTCCATGTACGCGGCACTCTCGTAAGCAAAATCGAGCTTATCCTCAATTACTTTCTTAAGGCCCCTTTGCAGGCCCTCTTCAAAACCGCGCTTCTTTTCTTCTTCATAAGCCTGAAGAGCCGCGGCTTTGAGTTTAGCGGCCTCTTCTTCGGCCGAGGCGATGATTTCAGCTGCCGATTTCACAGCGGCAACATCCGCCGCCTTTACAAGACGCCCGGACGAAACCAGTTCAAGTTCATTTTTCTTCACGAGAAGCATAATTTGTA
>JAZQXP010000057.1:0-143198 GCA_045632925.1 Eubacteriales bacterium
TCCAGAGAGCGAGAAGCGAATCGTTCAGTACCTCCTCGCGGTCCTCGCGGAGCGCAAGGAAATTCGACGCGACGTAGAGGCAGAGATTGCCGTATTTGTCCTCTGTCTCCTTTATCGCCCGCTCGTCACGCGCGAAGAACAATTCAATTATCTTTTCGTCCTGCATTAAGTTTACCTCCTTTGAAGTCTTTGAGTTGTCCCTTCATCCTATAAGTAGCAATTCCGCGCGTAAGGTTACAGTATTTTTGAAAGTTTTTTCATTATTATGATAACATATTTTCGCTACGGTGTCAAGAAACAGGCGCCCGAAAAATTCGGGCGGCTGTTTGCTTTTTTGAACAGGTCTTCCTGATTAGCGGTCTTGATGCCGGCGCCTGCGAGAGCGGCGGAGGCAACGGCGTTGTCGTCAACGCGGAAGATCATATACGCGTGTCCGTCGGGAGCGAGGAAGGCGTAGGTGTACTCGACGATGACGTGCGCCTCGGCAAGGACCTCGAGGATGGTTGCCATACTGCCGGGCTTATCCTCGATCTCTGCGGCGAGAACGTCGGTCACGGTCGAGATGTATCCGCCCTCGCGGAGAACGGTCTCGGTCGCCTTCGGGTCATCGCAGATGATGCGGAGGATTCCGAAATCCTGCGTGTCCGCGATAGAGAGGGCGCGGAGGTTGATATTATGATTTGCAAGGAAACGGGTCGCTGCAGCGAGCTCGCCCTTTTTATTTTCAATAAAAACGGAAATCTGTTTTACGCTCATAGTTCTACTCCTTTAATCATGAAGTTTACGCTTGTCGATTACGCGGACAGCCTTGCCCTCGCTTCTCGTGATCGTCTTCGGTGCGACGAGGTGGACCTTCGGATTGATACCGAGCATCGTCTTGATCGCCTCTGCAAGAGCCTTTTCCTTGATTGCGAGGTCACGGACGGTATCCGAGAACTGCTCGGGATTGAGCTCGACCGATACGTCGAGGGTGTCGTTGTTCTTGACGCGGTCGACCTCGATGAGGTAGTTCGGCGAATAGCCTTCCTTGATGAGAACCGTCTCGATCTGGGAGGGGAATACGTTTACGCCGCGGATGATGAGCATATCGTCGCTTCGACCCATCGGCTTGGACATCTTGATGAGAGTTCTGCCGCAGGAGCATTTCTTTCTCGAAAGAACGCAGATATCGCGGGTGCGGTAGCGGAGAAGCGGGAAGCCTTCCTTATCAAGGCTTGTGAATACGAGCTCGCCCTTCGAGCCTTCGGGAAGAACCTCGCCAGTTTCGGGGTCGATGATTTCGGCGTAGAAGTGGTCCTCGTTGATATGCATACCCGTCTGAGACTCGCATTCGAATGCTACGCCGGGGCCCGAGGTCTCGGTGAGACCGTAGATATCGTATGCCTTGATGCCGAGCGATTTTTCGATGTCGCGGCGCATCTCCTCTGTCCAGGGCTCTGCACCGAAGATACCCGCCTTGAGGTCGATATCGTCGGGAGTGAGACCCATTTCCTTGAGGGTCTCGCCGATGTATGCGGCATAGGAGGGAGTACAGCAAAGAATGGTTGCGTGGAGGTCGCGCATGAACTGGATCTGACGCTCGGTGTTGCCCGAGGACATCGGAAGAGTCAGGCATCCGACCTTATGCGAGCCGCCGTTGAGACCGGGACCGCCCGTGAAGAGGCCGTAGCCGTATGCAACCTGGCAAACGTCCTCGTTGGTGCCGCCGACAGCAGTTACCGCACGCGCACAGCAATCCTCCCACATATCGACGTCAGCCTGCGTGTAGAATGCTACGACACGTCTGCCCGTCGTACCCGAGGTGGACTGAATACGGACGCAGTTCTTGAGATCTGTGCCGAGGAGTCCGTAGGGATAAGCGTCGCGGAGATCGGCTTTGGTGAGGAAGGGAAGCTTATGAATATCGTCAATGCTCTTGATGTCGTCGGGGGTGACACCCTTTGCGTCCATCAGGTCACGGTAATATTTTACGTTTTCATAAACGCGCTTTACCTGCTTTACAAGTTTTTCGGACTGAAGCGCCCGCATATCCTCGAGCGCCATGCACTCGAATTCGGGCTGGTAGTATTTCGCCATCGGAATGGTCTCCTTGCTATAGAAATTGGTATAATTATACACCTATATGCGCGATTTGTCAAGAAAAAATGAATAATTATTTATAAAATTGAAAGTTGGGATGAATAAACCGGTTTTACACGAGTCTTTAAAAGAGAACACATGTTACTGCATCAATGCAAAGATGTAAACAAATTGTTAAATTAATACCCAAAACGTTGACTTTCAAAATACTATTTTGTATAATATATTTAAAGGCAAGTACCGCCTTTCAAATTATGATGAACGAGGAGAAAAACAAATGAAAAGAAAATCATTGATCACAAAAATTATCGCACTTTGTTTAGCATGTTTCATTTTAGTAACCCCGCTCACTATTAATGCCGTCGATTACTCAGTTAATGAAGACGGCGCGGTTATGGCGGGATTGCCGCAATCAAACCGTATATATACGATATATACGCAGAATAACAAGGTTTTTGATGTCATCAATGGATCAACGGCAAACAATTCCGAAGTTTGGACTTATACTTATTCGGGAGCTATGTGCCAAGAATGGAAATTTATTTTCGTTTCGATAACATCAGATGGAGAATGGGAATATGCTATTCAGGATACCAAAAGTCAAAAATATTTGACGGTTGTAAATTCATCATCTGCTTCAGGCTCTGAATTAGTAATTACAGCCAAACCGAGTTCAGGTTATTCGTCTTCGCAACTTTTCAAGGTACAGCAAATCGCAGCAAGTATGAGATATCGTATTCTAACCAAATATAGTAATTATTCTCTTGCAATAGGATATAATTCATCTGGATATCTGCGACAGCTTTCAACATCTGATGCTACAACACAACTGTATTTGGAAGAATCAGCCCCGTATCATGGATTACAAGAAGGCTATGTTCATATACAAAAGTATAATACTGTGTATTCATCAGAAGATCAATTTTTAGGTTTGGATGTTGATAATAGTGCTTTGGATTATACACAATTCGATAATTCGACGGCATTTGAATGGTATGTAATATATCGCGGAGATGGCTACTATTCTATATCTTCAAATGGATACTTTTTATCTTCATCAGGAACTTCAGTGGGACATCTTGTTTCGACCACAGGAGATTATTCTGAAAGTGATTGTCTATGGAGGATTATCAATAATGGTACCTACTATCAAATTGCTCCCAAAACAGCGGTTTCAGAGAACACAGTTTCAGCCGTTTTGGGAATTGCTAACAACACACCTAAATTAGTAGCAAGCAATACGGGCGAATGGAGAATAATACGTTCACATTACTATTATAATTATGATATGACTATCTATGCGGCAGAGGACTTTACACATAGCAATGCATATGGTTCGCATGCAGATATTTTTCATTATGCTTGCGCATCCTTATATTTAAAAGGACAAGAAAACCAAAAACTGATCTTTACCGTTGATGAGCTCAATACGACAGTGAATGATATTGCTACTCTTCTTGACCGAAGCAGATTCTTTTTGTTAAGAGCTCATGGAACTCAGAATTCATTTCTTTTAAATGCGCGAGATGGCAATAAGAATAATATAGGAAATGCAGTTACTTTCGGTTTATCTCTGTTAGACCCAAACCAAACCGACGTAAATGATTTGAGCAACCTCCATTGTGCTATGTTTATTTCATGTGAGTCTGCACAGGGAGCGTATAGTAATGGATCGCAATCTAACTTTGTTAAGGCAATAGTTGCGAAAGGTGCACAAAGCGCTATAGGCTTTGATGGTGGGGTTGATTGCCAAAAAGCTTCTTCGTTTGCAGATAAGTTTTTTAATTATTACGCAAATCCAAATAATATTGGCATGATGAATGTTTTAGCTCGACAAGCGTTTTTAGAAGCATTGGAACAAACCGAAGCCTTGTCGGGAGAAGACTATAAACCGTACTTCTGGAACGGAAGTGTTGAGGAAAAGCTTAATTAACAGGTATACTGCGTGTTTTAACCATCATAATTATTAATCGCATAATTATTAATTGATTTGAAAGGAGATTTGCCATGAAAAAACACCTTATGATATTGTCATTCGCTCTCGCACTCATAATGCTATTTGGTGCATGCAACGCATCTCCCGATGTTGAGCCTGATGTTGAAAAATCGGGAAATGAAAGAGATCATCTTGCATATGAGGTATATACAGCATACATCGGTGCTTCCGGAGTGGAAGGCACGAGTGGGAGAATCGAGGCTTCAAAAAAACTGTTATATTTAAGCGAAGCAGATATTCCCGCGCCGACAAAAAATACGATTTCGATAGAAGTTTTTGGTAAAAGCCGCAATGCAGAATTCAGCAAAACAAAAGTGTGGGCGGTGTTTACTCCTTCTTATATATACAGTACATCTGAAGGAGATGAAATAACGGTTGATTCTTCCGGAAAAATCATATCATTTACATCCTCTTCATCTTCCTCGAATATTATAGAATATGTTGATCAAGATAAAGCTTTAACTCCCGAAGAATCACATGCAAAAGCTACCGAATATCTTATCAAGCTGTTTGGCAAGAAGATATTATCGCAATATTCTGCCGAGTTGCCTGATACGTCGATGAGTGTTGTAAGGATTCGTTTCCGTAGAAATAATTTTGATTTCGGATCGTATTCGATAACTGATAAAATAATCATAAAGCTGGATGAGGAAGGTAATCTGCTTGGTTACGACCTATATAATGTCGGTGCTTATGATAATAAAAAGATCCCTACAGGTTTTAACGACGAGAAAATCAAAGAGATCATTAATGCCTCTTTGATAGACAATAAATCAGATATCGAGGTTTCAGACCAAAGAAATCTTGTTATTCTTTCTGACGGAAGAATGGCATGCAATACATGCTTCAGGCTGATAGACGGCGAGGCTGCAGGCGAATGGGCGAGTGTCTTGATACCTTTGGAATAATTTAAGGCAATACCGCACGGTTGGGTGTTTAAAACCGTGCGGTGTTTTTATCACATGTTCAAAAGATAATTGTCGGCTTCCAATCTTGAGGTAAATATGATTATATTTTTATCTTTATATTTTCGCAGTAACTCGATCACCCTCGGGCGGCTTTCCTCGTTGTATTTTCTGACGAATTCGATGAATTCGAGGTCGGGCTCGGTCTCGACCCACGGCATGTCCGCACGGGGCTTGCCACGGCGTTCTTCAACTCCCGCGATGCAGACCTCGACGGGGTAATCGAGGAAGATGACGGTGTCGCAGGCTTCCATACGGAGCTCGAGCGTCGAGCCGTAGTTGCCGTCGATGATCCATTTGGGCAGAGCAACGGTTTCTCGGAGTGCCGCGCGGAATTCCTCCTTCGGCTTTGTCGTTCGGTCAGGGTTCCAGTACATCATATCGAGGTAGTGAAGCGGCAGACCCGTCTTTTCCCGCAAAGCGCGGGCAAAAGTGCTTTTGCCGCTTCCGGGACAGCCGATTATCATAATGCGCTTCATCAGGTCACCTCCGTTTTTTTCTTTATTATATCAAAAGGAAGAAAGATTGTCAAGGAAGCCCTTGATTTTTTTGGCTTTTTGTGATATTATTATCCTATAAATTCTAAGGAGATCGCTATGAACATTCTTCGTGAAAAGATCATAAAGGGTGAGAAGACCTGCGGTACGCTCGTCAGCCTCACCGATCCCGCGCTATGCGAGATAATGGGCATCGTTGGATATGACTACATCTGGATAGATATGGAGCACACTTATATGTCGTATAAGGAGGTACTCTGCCACCTGAATGCGGCAAGGTCGGTCGGCGCGGCATCTGTGGTAAGACTGCCGCAAAACGATCTGACGGTAACAAAAAAGATCCTCGAGATGGGTCCCGAGGGCATCATATTCCCGATGATGCGAACGCCCGAGGAGGTTCGCGAGATGATCGGTGCAACGCTATATCCGCCCCACGGTACTCGCGGCTTCGGTCCGATGAGAGCTATCCGCTACGGCGAGACCGACTGCAAGCATTATACCGACGAGGAAAGCTTCGAGCTTTGCCGCTTTATGCAGATCGAGCACGTTGAATGCGTTGAAAATCTTGAGGAAATAGTCAAGATCCCTTATATCGACGGATTTATCTTCGGTCCGAACGATCTTTCGGGCTCTCTCGGCGAGCTTGGAAACGTTTTCGGCGATAAAACGATGGAGCAGATCCGCCGGGCGCTCAAGATCGTCAAGGAAAACGGCAAATACGTCGGACTCGCAACGGGTGATCTTCGCCCCGAAACGCTTCGTTTCTGGTCGGAGCTCGGGATAGATATGATGACTGTCGGCGCCGATTGGAATTTTGTTTTTGACGCCGCGAAGAACACGAGAAATCTGCTTCAGAAATATCATATGGAGGCGTAAGATGAGGCTCATAAAGCAGGAATTTATCTTCGGCGAGCCGCTTCCGACGCCCGAATGCCACGCATCGACCGTTATCGTCGGAGAGGACGGCAGAAGGCTCGCGGCTTGGTTTGCGGGAACAAAGGAGGCAAATCCCGACGTTCTCATCTTTGTCAGCAGATTTGAGGACGGAAAATGGAGCGATCCGCGCGCCGTTACTCCCGAGGTCGGCGTTCAGCATTGGAACCCCGTCCTTTTCCAAATGAACGGAGAGGTCGTGCTCTTTTATAAAATGGGCTATCCCATTGCAGATTGGCACACGAGGTATATAACGTCGAAGAACTTCGGCGAAACCTGGTCGGAGCCGCGCGAGCTTGTACCGGGCGACGTGAGCGGAGGCAGAGGCCCCGTCAAAAATAAGCCCATACGCATCTCGAACGGTAATATCCTTGCTCCGGGATCTACGGAGAGAGGACCCTGGCGTTGCTTTGTCGATATTTATGACGGCAAAGAATGGCGTAAGCGCGATATCCCCGTCACTCTCGAGGGAGCGGAGAAGATCAACGTCATCCAGCCGACTCTTTGGGAAAGCTCGGAGGGAAATATCCACGCGCTTATACGCTCCAATATCGGCAGAATTTACCGCTCGGATTCAAAGGATCACGGCGAGAGCTGGTCGCCGATATACCCCACCGATATGCCGAACAATAACAGCGGAATAGATTGCGTGAAGCTCTCCGACGGAAGGATCGTGCTTCTTTGTAATCCCGTAGAAAAGAATTGGGGTCCGAGAACGCCGCTTTCGCTCTATATTTCGGATAATAACGGCGAGAGCTTTGAAAAAATTCTCGATCTTGAAACCGATGAGGGTGGATTTGCATATCCCTCGGTCGTTGAGTGTGGCGGACGTTTGCATATCGTTTATACCTATAACCGCAAAAAGATCGTTTACGCGGAAATTGAAATATAATGAAAAGAGGATCTTATTTTGTTTAAAACCGAAGCACATCTGCATACCTATCCCATATCCTCCTGCGCACAGCTTACTCCCGTCGAGCAGGTCAGACTCTTCAAGGAGGCGGGTTACGATACAATCATCGTTTCCGATCATTTTTCTCCCCACCATTTCAAGAAGCTCGGCGAGCATCTTACCTTTGCCGAGAAGGTTGATAAGCTCTGCGACGCTTATCTCGAGGCAAAGGCGGAGGGCGACCGCATCGGTCTTACCGTTCTTTTCTCGGTCGAACTCAGTTTCCATAAGAATCACTATCTGCTTTACGGCGTAACGCGCGAGTTCCTCAAGCTCCGTGAGGATATTTTCGATATCGATATAGACGAGCTTTACGCTCATCTCAAGGCACACGGCATAACCATCATCCAGGCGCATTCGCACAGAGCGGAGAAATGCGTGCCCCATCCGCATCATGTTGACGGCTTTGAGCTGAATTTCAATCTGCGTAAGGATAATTATAATGAAAGAACCCTGCAGGTCGCAAAGGATTATGATCTGCCGCTGACGATCGGCTCGGATGCTCACAGACCCGAGGACGTGGGCGTTTCCGCAACGCTTTCCGAGGAGAAGATCACAAGTGTTGAGCAGTATCTCGAGCTTGTCTTCGAAAGAAAGCTTACCCTTTCTATCGGAACCGACTATTGATCGCATATTATCAACATACAAAAAGCCGAGGCATTGTACCTCGGCTTTTTTGATGAAAAAATGCATTTTATCCCCAAAAACATACGTTTTATCCCAAATTTCGTTTTTGGGCGGATTTTGTGATATAATGATAGTGTGGAAATAGATCATCTTTCTTAATAAAGAAAATTTCCTCGCTCGCGAGGAGATTTACCTCACTTCTTACCTCTTCACTCTAAGAAAGCATACCCTCTTGCTCCTTCGCGTGCCGAGCTTCATCAGCCGCGAGCTTTGAGAAGAGCGATGCTGCCGCAAGGTCGCCGCAGCGTTCGGCTATTGCGGCGAGTCTGCGGTAGTTTTCCGAGGCGCGCCTTTCGTCCATAATGTTGTTCTTCAGCGCACGCGTAGCGGCGACGGGCGCGCGGCTGTCGCGATCCTCGCAAAGATTAATCCTGCCCGAGTTGCGGACGGCACTCCGCTCGGCGGGATCGCATCCGAGTCGGAGGATCAGCTCGCCGAGAGAACGGTGATGGTGCATCTCCTCCATGGCGAGCCGCTCAAAATACTCGGAAAGCTCGGGCAGGGCATCGGCAAAAACTATCGATAAGTAAAGATATTCGGAGATCGAATTGAGCTCGCCCGCGCGTGCCCTTGCAGCTTCGTTTGCAAGCGGAATATTTTTCTGATGTGAATTGTTTGTCATCTTTCAGTCCTCACAAATATGTTTTCATCAACAGTTTATGCCCCGCGCGCGGATCGGTTAATCAATTCCGAATAAAATATTAAAAAAACACGAAAAAGTTTTGAAATTCCTATTGACAATCGCGTGACCGTATGTTATAATTTGAATAGTGAAATTTTAATACCTTGAAAGGATTAAATAAAATGGATATTACCTCTGTTGCGAGTCTTTCCGCAAATATCACAGAAAACGTGAGCCGCGTTATCTTCGGTAAGAAGCGCGAGATCGAGCTTATTGTCATCTCGCTCCTTGCGGGCGGACACATTCTCCTCGACGATATCCCCGGAACGGGCAAGACCACGCTCGCGCGTGCGCTTGCGAAGTCGATCTCGGGCGACGTGAAGAGAATTCAATTCACTCCCGACCTGCTCCCCTCCGACATCACGGGAATCAATTACTTTGACCAAAAGACCTCGGATTTCGTATTTCGTCCGGGTCCCGTTTTCACGAATATCCTCATTGCCGACGAGATCAACCGTACCACACCGCGAACCCAGTCGGCTCTTCTTGAATGTATGGGAGAGAAGCAGACTACGGTTGACGGCGTGACCTATAAGCTCGCGGACACCTTCTTCGTTATCGCAACGCAGAACCCGATCGAGTCGCAGGGCACATTCCCGCTTCCCGAGGCGCAGACCGACAGATTTTTCATGAAGCTCGCGCTCGGATATCCCGACAGAGATAACGAAATGGCAATGATGGACGTCCACGGCTCGGCGTCGCCTCTTGAGTCTCTCGCGCCCGTTTGCACCTGCGCCGATATCGTTGCGGCGGGTAATGCGGCTAGGGGAGTGACCGTCACCGAGCCCGTCAAGGATTATATCCTCCGAATCGTTGACGCGACGAGAAACAATAACCGCATTTCGATGGGCGTCAGCCCTCGTGGAACTCTCGCGCTTCTGAATGCCGCGCGCATCGCCGCCGCAGTTGACGGACGCGACTATTGTATTCCCGATGACGTCCGCCGCGTAGCCGTACCCGTCCTCGCGCACAGAATCATCTCTCGCACACAGAGCACCGTCAGAATGTCGGATACAAACGAAAAGCTGATAGAATTCGTGCTCGATTCGGTAGAAGCGCCCGTCGGTCGCTGACGCGACCGAGTTAATGTCACGCAAAGCGTGAGTTAATGTTGCCGACGGCAAGTTAAGATCGCGCAAAGCGCGAGTTAATGTTCGCCTGCGGCGAAGACCAATAGGAATTATTTTATTAGAAATAAAAGGCTGAAAGTTTTTGAAGATACTTAAGAAACTTTTTTCAAAAAGTTTCTTAAGTCGAGCTCCGCAGAGCTCGAAATATCTCTTGCGCTTCGAGCCGACTGCGCCCCGCAGGCGGCTCGGAAGGAGTCAAACATTCCCTCGCGGGGATGTTTGCGCTCCTTCAACATTTGACAGAAAGGAAATTTCCATGGGTATATTATTCGAACTGCTGACCTCTCTGGCATTCAGCATTCATGCTTTCAGAGATTACAAATCCTATGAAGACGAGATCAACAGCGCGGCGTTCAACGTTTTCAATGAGAAAACACGAAAAACGATCCTTTTGGCAATAAGCTTTCTTAACTATGCATTTCTAGCCGTGATCTGCGTTATGGCTTGTATAGAAATAGGCTCGCAGATCGATCTATCCGATGCGGCAAGAGACGTAACGCTTGCTCA
This sequence comes from Eubacteriales bacterium, assembly GCA_045632925.1. Classification (GTDB taxonomy): domain Bacteria; phylum Bacillota; class Clostridia; order Oscillospirales; family CAG-272; genus CAG-390. Next base: position 10,429 of record JAZQXP010000057.1, read on the forward strand.
GATCCGATCAAATATTCTGATTTACACAGTTGTTATGCCGTTGCTCTATTTCAAAAGAAAAAAGATCGTCCGCGAGCTTGTCCGCGAATTTGAGCACGGCCGTACCGAAACCTATTCCGACGCCGAGCTCTACGCCTACGTCCGCGAGCATATCGTCATAACAAAAAAGGAAATGTCGCGGATGCTGAGGACGATCCGGAAAGATCCTCGTTGACGAACAAATAAACAATTAATCAAAAAATAAGGTGGTATTGTTATGAAAAACTTGATTAAATACGTATGTATAGCTATGATCGTTCTTGCGGCTTTCAGCGGCTTTTTCGAAGGCTACTTATTACTTCGCTCTTCTATGGGCGCACCCGCGCAGTTTACCATTTCCTTTGTCAACCACATCTTAATGCTGGTTGCGGGCATAATGGGACTGAAATTCCGCGATGATGACGAAAGACAAAAGATGCTCGCGGGAATATCGGGAATGCAGACGATCTTCTGCCTGCTTTCCGTGTTTGTTGACCGTTATTCGATCCTGATAGCTATCAAAACGCTCGGTATCGGTGATTGGCTGTCGATCATTTGCTCGGTCGTTCTTCTTGTTTACTATGTTCAGGGTATGATCAGGGTGAAGAAAAAACGTCAGCAGGACGAGTCGGTGACAAATTCAGCAATTAATTAATATTACGAGTCCGTAGGGACCAACCTCCTCGGCGGTCCGGACCCAATTGAATTAATGCTGTGTATTTAATCGAGAGATTTTTATTTCAGCTTCTGAATTTAGTCAATGTTATATTATTGTGCGGCTCGGACCGCCGAGGACGTCGGTCCCTACGGATTTTGTCTTTAAAGATTACTAAGGAGTAACATATGAAGCTCAAAATAATACTACTTTTAACCCTGCTTCTTATATTGACTCTGACGCTTACCTCTTGCCAAGTGAATTGGTTTGGCGAAAGCTATGACGTGCCGTGGTACGTTGTGGCGATCCCGACGCTGATAATCTGCGGTATCGCTTTTTTCATAGCGGGCATAAGCATCGCAAAGAAGCTTTACGTCTGCCCAAAATGCGGCAGCGAATTCCATCCCGATTTCTGGCTCGCTATGTGCTCGATGCATATCGGCAGCGACAGATATTTCAAATGCCCCAAATGCGGACATAAGGGATTTTGTACGGTTTCAAGAAATAATAAAGAGTGAAGGAGCGCAAACCTTCCGAAAAGGAAGGTTTGACTCCTTCCAAACCGCCGGCAGGGACGCCGTCGGTTTGAAGCGCAAGGAAAATTCCGACCTCTGTGGAGCGCGACTTAAGGCGTTGCCTTAAGAATCCGTGCGGCTCTGTCGGTTTTCCTTGGAAAACGGCGGTGTTTAGCCGCCGAGGCAGAGTCGTAGCTTGCCGTAGGCAAGCATAAGCTTCTTGAAAAAGCTTGACCAAAACTTTCCGCTATAATTGATTTTCGCTCGGCGAAAATCTTCCTTCATTTCGCCGTAGGCGAATCATCATTCTGCGAAGCAGATCATCATTCACGCGTAGCGTGATCATAATTCCGCCAAAGGCGGATCATCATTCGCCCGAAGGGCGATTACCCCCAAGGAGGTCCATCGTGCTCTTCATCGCTGTCGGCATTGCCGTCGTAGCCGCGGTGCTCATTCAGTACTTCGTCTATAAGAAAACAGGCTTTTCAAATATCGAATACAGCGCGACGCTCTCCTCGGGCGAGGTCTTTGAGGGCGATGACGTCTATCTCTATGAGGAGATAAGGAATAACGGCGCGCTCCCGATGCCATATATCAAGATCGATACCGATCTGCCCGACGGTATCGTGTTTACCTTGCTCGAGTCGTCCGTGACCGATCCCGGCGGTATCTTCTCGAAGAATATGACCGTCTCGAAGGGCGCGGCTAAGCGCGAGACCGAACGCCTGCGTAAGATCAAGCATACCTCGTCGATCCAGTCGCTCTTCGTGCTCCGACCCTACGCCTGCATCCGCCGCCGTTGGAGACTCACCTGCAAAAAGCGCGGCGACTTTCAACTCAAGGGCGTGCTTGCAACTGCAAGCGACATCCTCGGCATCGGAGTTCACTCCAAGCTCATCGAGCTCTCGAATACAGAGCGAAACAGACTGATAGTTCTTCCGCGCCCCGAGGATCTTGCGGGGAATTATACCTCGTCGCGCTACCTTTGCGGCGACATAATTTCTGAGATCTGCCCCGTGACCGATCCCTTGCGCCGTTGCGGTGCGCGCGAGTATCTGACGAGCGATCCGATGAGCCGCATCAACTGGAAATCCACCGCGGCACACGGCAAGCTTATGGTCAACATCGAGGAGAAAACGGTGCGCCATCGCTTCTCGCTACTGCTGAATATGTCCTCGAGACAGATCGAAAAATTCGACGTCCCCTCCGACCCCGCGGCGATCGAGCGATGCATCACGCTCTGCACCTCGATCCTCGACAGAATTGCGGCGGAGGACGTTCCCGTGAAATTCTTTTCGAACTATCCGCCCGAGGATATGAAGGAATTCGGCGGCGAGGCTGTCTCGGATGATGAGATCGGGCAGAAGGTCGGCGTCTGCGGACCCTTCCGCGGCTCGCGCGATATGATCTATGCGCTTCGTATGCTTGCAATGCTGAAAATGAAGATCTCGACCCCGATCGACCGCGTCTTCGATCACATCGTTGCCCATCCCGAGCTCTACCGCGAAAACGAAAACATGATTATCGTAACGTCATACATCGATCGCAGAATGATGAATCTGCGCGATGCGCTTGCCGCCGAGGGTGTCCGCGTGATCTTCTACGTTGCAACGACACGCAACGAGGTCGGCGCGCTCAGCGAGGAAAATGACGTTTATTTCCGAGTTTAAGGAGGTAAAAATGAGAACAAAAAATAAGAATACCTCCCGGATCAGCAACCCGAGCTTTACCATCCTCGGCTTCCTCGGCGTTTACTTCGTGGTCTGTGCCGCGATCGCGCCCTTTGTGGCGTACGGATTCCTCCAAAATCTCGCGGTTTTTGCGCTGATATTCATACTTATGGCGTTTGGATATTTCCTGCAAGCGGGAGTCAGCGCGGCAACGGGCTTCAAGCGAGAGCTTGAGACACGCGCCTACGAGCCCGAGTATAAGTATTTCAAGCAAAACCGCGCCTTTCCTGTCTGGGTCATCGCGCTGATCCTTTCGGTCTTTGTCAGCAAGCTGACAGATATGTACCTTTTCGAGCGATCAAAGCAACCGACCGTGGTATACGATCCCGATTCGATCCTTCCTTTCCTTGCCGCCGCGACGTTCGTGATCGTCGTTGCGCTCGGCTCATTCGTATGGTTCTTTCCCTATAACCGAATAATGACGGCAAAGGGACTTTATATCGGCGTGACGGTCAATCTTGTCGTCTTCTCGCTCCATTCGATGGTCCGCTCACCCGGAGTGGTGACCGTCGGTGTCTGCCTTATCGGCTACGCGTTCTGCGCGCTCGTTGCCGCAAATCAGTATTCGCTCGGCAGAACGTATCGCGGCACTATCGTATCCTTTATGACGCCGCAGACGAGAAAATATAATCTCCTCTTGTCCCTCGGACTCGTCGGATTCTTCTGCATCCTGCTCTTTCTCGCGTACCTGATCGTCAACGGTCTCCGCGTTTGCGTGCTCTTTGTGCTTGCCGCGATAATCCGCGCCTTCAGCGACGAGGACGTAGGCTACACCGAGGAGGAAGACGAGATCTCATCGAGCCTTTCTGATATGCTCTGGGGCAAGCAGGATGTCGTCAGCTCGGCGAATTACTGGCTTTTCTGGATCTTCGTGGTCTTTTCGATCATTCTGCTGATCGTCGTTCTTATCCGCCGCCGTGCTGAATTTCAGCGATTCGTCGCGTGGCTGAAGGCTTGGATCGTATCCCTTTTCGAGATCATCTGGCTTCCGATACGCGATCAATTCGAGCACGACGATTATTATTTCACCAATTACGTCGACGAGGAGCTGAAGCTCCAGAAAAACGAGCTCAAGGCGAAGCGCAGAGAAGAAAACCGCGCGCGGATGACCTGGAGTGAATTCAACCTCAGCCTCCGAATGAAAAAGTCGGAGGAGGAAAAATACCGCTTTGCCTACTCGACCTTCGTTTCACAGCTGCTCAAGATGCCGATGTTCGTGAGAAAATCGGATACACCGCGCAAGATATGCGAGCGACTTACCGCGAGCGGACGCGTGGCGTCGAAGCAGGAGATCGAAATGATCACCGAAGCCTTCGAGCAGATCGAATTTGCAGACAGACCCGCAACCCCCGAGACCGAAAAGGCACTCGACGCGCTTTGCGATAAGATAAGAGAGAATATGTAAAGAGGAAAGTTTTGATCAAACTTTTTCAAAAGTTTGCGGAGCTCGAGGCAGAGCCTCGAAATACTTCTGCGCTTCGAACCGACTGCGCCCCTGCAGGCGGTTCGGAAGGAGTCAAACCTTCCCTTATCGGAAGGTTTGTGCTCCTTCAACTTATAAAAACAAAATTATAGGATATCTACAATAAACAAAGAAAGAAATAAAATGAAAGACCTTCCAAATGATCTGAAATCCCATATCAGCCGAGTGATCTTGAAGAGAGCGATCCCCTGCGCGATACTGCTTGCGGCGTGCGGTGCTTTGCTTTTCTTCCTCGGCGAGCGAATATTCAATATGGACAACGTGCAGATGCGGATATTCTGCTACATCGTCGTTATGCTGATCCCCTTTGTCGTGACGGGTGTGCCGATGAAGCTCATTGACCGAACCTATTGCGGCGAGGTCATCGAAGCGAGAGTGAAGAGGACCGTTGATAACGAGTCCTACGTCAAGCCCACACTCGAGCATATGTACTTCAAAAACACCGTCTACCTCGACGTCCGTCTCGATAACGGCAAGGAGATCACGGTCAAGGCTTACGAGGGCAGGGACGACGATCTGAATCCATATTTTTATCATAAGGGCGACCGAGTTTTCCACCTCTACGGCTCGAAATACACGATAGTTCTGCCCTCCGAGACCGCGAACGCTGTCCGTTGTCCCGTTTGCGGTATCAAAAATCTCAGTGAAAACGGAAAATGTGCCGATTGCGGGCATACTTTGGTAACAAAATAATTCAAAAAAATAGGTTGACAATATCCTAAAATTTGTGGTATAATATTGTCATAATCCGAAAAGGAGAAGAGAAATGAATATTGATACCAAAAGGATAGTGTCGATCTCCGAGGCGAATCAGAATTTCTCGCGTGTTGCAAGAATGACTGACAAGCACGGCGAGATCTATATTTTCAAGAACAACAAGCCGAAGTATAAATTGGTCGATATAGAAAGCTGCACAGACATCGAAATGACCGACGATGAAAAGATCGATTTCGTTGCCGCAAGGATCCTGAAGCTTTACCGTCCTGCGTTTGAGGAGCTTGCAAAATGATCAGATTGAGTAACGAAAAGGTTTTGCTTTTGCACAGGCTCATCACCGAGGAAACGGGAGGCGACCCGAACGTACGCGATATCGCTCTGCTTGACAGTGCGCTTGAATCGGCGTTTGCGACCTTTGACGGCGTCGAGCTCTACCCGACGAAGCAGGAAAAGGGCGCGCGGATCGGTTATTCGCTTATATCGAACCACGCTTTTGTTGACGGAAATAAGCGAATAGGAATGTTCGTGATGATGATCTTCCTTGAGATCAACGGGATCGTGATCCGTCCGAGCAACGAGGAATTCGCCCGCGTCGGACTTGCCGTAGCGGCGGGAGAGATGAAGTACGCCGATCTTCTTGAATGGATTCTTGAAAATGAATAAAAATCAGGCAATATCAGACCCGAAAGGGAATGGTATTGCTTGATTTTTTAAATAACACTGTGAATAATGGATTATTACTTGACAAATATGATATAATATGATATAATGACTTTGAAAAAAGTCAACATGTCGAAAAAATTCAAAGAGGATGCTATGATAAAGAGAGATTTATATTTACAAAGATTGATCGACAGAATGGAAAATGGCGCGGTCAAGGTTATAACGGGAATAAGAAGATGCGGAAAATCAACTTTGCTTTTTAATTTGTTTTATGATTATTTGAAAAGCACGGGAGTGAAAGAAGACCATATAATTACCTATAAGCTTGATAATATCAAAAGCAGAAGGCTGAGAAACGCAGAGGTCTTGTACGATGCCGTTGCGGAGCAAATCAGAGATAATAATACGTATTATGTTTTTTTGGATGAGATTCAATATGTAGAGGATTTTTCCGAGCTTGTTAACAGTCTCAATCAGATTTCAAATGTTGATCTGTATGTTACCGGAAGTAATTCGAAATTCCTGTCGGACGATATTCTTACGGAATTTCGCGGAAGAGGTGACGAGGTGAGAGTGTATCCGCTGTCTTTCTCGGAGTTTTGTTCGGCTTTTGACGGGGATAAATACGAGGCGTGGGAGGAATATTTCACATACGGCGGTATGCCCGCGATATTTGAACAGCGTACAGAGGAGCAAAAGGCACTTTATCTGCGCAATCTTGTGTCAAAGGTATATCTGTCTGATATTATTGACCGCAGGAAAGTAGTGTATAAGGACGAGCTTGATTCAATGGTCGATCTTCTTTGTTCCGCTATAGGGTCGCTGACAAATCCGAGTAAGATCTCCAAAACTCTCGCATCTGCCAAAGGAAAGTCGATCAGCGACATTACTGCAAAAAGCTATCTTGATCATCTTTGCGATGCTTTCTTGTTTGATGTGGCAAAGAGATATGACGTTAAGGGCAGAAAGTATCTGTCCACACCGTCGAAATATTACATTTCCGATGTCGGATTGCGCAATGCAAGGCTAAACTTCCGTCAGCAGGAAGAAAATCATATTATGGAAAACATAATATATAATGAGCTGAAGAGCCGTGGTTATCTTGTTGACGTGGGTGTTGTTGAAGCTACCGAAACGGTGGACGGCAAGCGAAAGCAAATATCGCTGGAGGTGGATTTTATTGCTACAAAGGGTAACAAAAAGTATTATATACAATCCGCTTACGAGATAAGCAGTCGCGAAAAGCTGATCCAGGAGCGAAGGTCTCTTTTGAAAATTAACGATTCGTTCAAGAAAATTATTATCGTGAAGGATAATATCAAGCCCAGAATCGATGAGGACGGAATCGTTACTATCGGTATAATCGGATTTTTGCTTGATCCGGACAGCTTGAATATATAATAATAAGGCAATATCAGACCTGAATGGGAATGATATTGCCTTAATTTTAATTATGAATCAGATAAGATCGCGCACCCAAAGCGACTTGAATTCTTTCGTCCAATAACGCTTCGGAAGGACCATTACCGAGTCGCAATCGGGTGAGGAGATGATTGGAAGGAGGCTGCCGCAGAGCTTTCTGCGAGGCAGAAGCTTTCTGAATATCAGGATCGGTAAAAAACGTATCTTTATCTTACGACCTTCGCGTTCGGTCGATATGGTAAAGCCGGAACGGTCGCGCTCGTCGGTTATGACTCTTGCGAGCTCGCGCCATTCCTCGGGAACCAAGTCGAGCGGCAGATCCTTATATTGATAGATCGCATGGGCTGCCTCCTCCAATATATCGGGGTGCTCTTCGATATAAGGGTCGGTTGAGTATACGATATGCGCGGGGTGATCGGTGTGCGGAAACCAATCGAACAGAATGGTATTCGCTTGAACTATGTATGCGTAACAAACGCTTCCGTTTTTGAGCAGGGTCTTTTTCTCGCTGAAAAAAAGAGTCATCGGATCGCTCGTCTTCATCCATTTGGGTCGCTTGAGATAAATATTTCTCAAACGCTTTTCTTCGTATCGGCTTTGCATTTCTTTCAGTTCGTCATAAAGCTCCATCGGTTTGCCTCCTTTGCTGTAACTGATACAATTATATCATAATTAAACTCAAAAAGCAATAGTGCAGAAGCGAACTTCCGCACTATTGCTTTATTTGAAAAACTGACGTTACTTCATAGCCTCAAGCATATTATCGATAAAAATGCCGTAGCCGCGGGTGGGGTCGGAGACAAGGACGTGCGTGACGGCTCCGACAAGCTTTCCGTTCTGGATTATCGGACTGCCCGACATTCCCTGTACGATTCCGCCCGTCTGCTTTATCAGCTCGGGGTCGGTTATTTTGACGGTGAAGCATCGTCCGCCCGATGCGCTCGTGTCGATCGAGGAGAGCTCTGCCTTGTATTCCCTCGTCACTCCGTCCTCAAGAGTGCAGAGAATTGTTGCCGCGCCGCCCTTGACCTCGTTTTTGTGTGCCACGGGGATCGCGCCGTAGAGCGATTTCGGTATCTCGGAATAAATACCGAAAATGCCGCAATCGGTATTCCCCGTGACCGCTCCGAGCTTTTCGGGCTTAAAGCTCCCTCGTATTTCGCCGGGGTCGCCCGAAGCTCCGCGCTTTATCCCGCCTATATTGACTCCGAGAAGCACACCGCGTCCGAGAGGCATCGGTTTGCCCGTGTCTGCGTCGCAGATACCGTGCCCAAGTCCGCCGAAAAGCCCCGTCTTCGGGTCAATGAAGGTTACGGTGCCGATACCCGCGCCGCTGTCGCGTACCCAGATACCCGTCTTGTAACCGCTCTCTTCAAGCCTCGGCGTGACGCGCGCAGTAAGCTCACGTCCATCGCGGCGCAGGGTGAATTCCACCTCTTTGCCGCCCGCTTCGTCGACCGCGCGGCTGAGCGAATCGGCATCGCTTATCTCGATGCCGTCTACCTTTAATATAACGTCGTTTACTCTGACTCCCGCGGCGTACGCGGGGCTCGATTGTCCTTCGGGGATGCCGACGACAAGCACTCCCTCGGTAAAGAATCTGACACCGAAGACCATCCCGCCGGGGATCAAGGTCTTCTCCTCGCTTGATGCCGCGGCGTATACGGGAGTTGCCTTCGCCATTCCCGCGATATTCCGCCCGCCTCCCGTCAGAAGGAGTGCCGCCATCATTGTGCAGACGTATGCCGCCAGTCTGCCTTTTTTCCATAATATTCGCATAAGATCCACCGGTTCCAAGTCTTATCGCGGTAAATCATTCGTTTGGTTTGCCGCAATAATAATTTGCCCCCTAATCGGGAAATGATGTGTAGAAAAATTCAATCGCGGTGCCATTTTTCGGCTCGAAAAATAATTTGTTAATAAACTAATTATTCTCTTGACTTTTCGGAAAAATTTGCTATAATATTAGTTAGTTTACTAACAAACTAATTTCAAAGGAGAATCAAAATGAAAAAAGTCCCTCTTCCCGATGATATGCTGACACCTCCGATGTTGATAGGTCAGATTTCGCGTATGCAGAGATGCACGCTCAGATCAAGGGAAAACGATCCGATAATGACGCAGAACAGCTGTCGCTCGCTGCTTTTCTGCCTTTCCCACGAGGAAGGAATAACCCAACTCGAGCTTTCCCACCGCGCGGGACTCAAGCCGCCGACGGTCAGCGTCGCGCTCAAGCATCTTGAGGACGAGGGTTATATCGTCCGCGAGGTCGACGCCGACGACAAGCGCGCCGCGAGAGTTTATCTCTCCGATAAGGGTCACGCTCTTGAGCGCGAAAACACCGAACGCTTCAACAGAGTCGATGACGAAATGATGCGCGGATTTACCGACGAGGAGATCGCACAGCTGAGACAAATGCTCCTGCGTATTCGCGATAATCTTGAATGCTCGAAGGGAAAATGTGAAAAATGAAAAAGCTGATTCCTTACCTTAAACCCTACTGGTTTGTGGCGATGATCTCACCTATTATGATGATAGGCGAGGTTCTTGGCGACCTTTGCCTGCCCTACCTGATGTCTTACATAGTAAATTTCGGCGTTGAGGGATATTCACCCGCCGACCCGAAGCACGGCTCGGCACTTGCCGCGAGCCTTATCGATCTCTTCCTCGGCGCGGATGCGACGAGAATGGAGATCATCATCCTCTTCGGCATACTGATGCTTTGTGTCACGCTCGTCGGCGGATTCTTCGGAACTTTTTGCGCCTACACAGCCGCAAAGGCTTCGCAGGGCTTCGGCAATGACCTTCGCCGCGATGCTTATGCGCACGTTATGGCACTCTCGGTCGAGCAGACGGATAAGTTCACCACCGGCTCGCTCGTTACGAGAATGACGAACGATATCACGGTCCTCGTCGAATTCGTTGAGCATATGCTCCGAATGGTCGTCCGTTCGCCCATGTTCTTCATCGGCGGCACGGTTATGCTCCTCTCGCTCAATATCAATTTCGGTATCGTTCTGCTTTGCACGCTTCCGATCCAGCTTTTTGCGATGGTTTTCATCATCCGCAAGGCTGTTCCGCTTTTCTCCGAGGTTCAGAAGAAGCTTGACCGCATCAACTCTGTTGCCCGCGAGAACATCGGCGGTGCGCGAGTCATCAAGGCTTACGTCCGCGAGGAATACGAATGCGATCGCTTTGAGACCGCGAACAGCGAGATGCGCGATACAAACCTCAAGGTTCAGCTCCTCCTCGTTTTCATAAACCCGATCCTCATCGTCGCGCTCGCGTTTGCAACGGTCGCCATCATCTATATCGGCGGCTGGCAGGTGCAGATCGAGGCGGCGGGTATGACCACGGGTACCATTATGGCGGCGATCACATACGTTACGCAGGTCGTAAACTCGCTTATGATGCTGACGATGATCTTCCAGACGATTTCGCGCGCGGGCGCATCCTCTAGACGAGTTATCGAGGTGCTTGAATCCGAGCCCGTCATTAAGGGTGGCAATGAGACCGATGGCGTTCGATCCGATTACGCCATCGAATTCCGCGGAGTTGACTTCAAATATCCGAATACCGCGGGCAAGAACGTGCTCTCGGATATTTCCCTCAAGGTAAAGCACGGCGAGACTCTTGCCGTCATCGGCGCAACGGGATCGGGCAAATCCTCGCTGATCTCGCTGATCCCGAGATATTACGATGCCGTAAAGGGCAAGGTCTACATCGACGGACGCGAGATCTCCGAGTATTCGCTTCCCGCACTCCGCCAAAAGATCGGTTACGTTATGCAGAAGAGCGAGCTCTTCTCGGACACTATCGCAAACAATATCAAATGGGGCAAGGACGATGCGACCGCAGAGGAGATCCGCGCGGCGGCATCGATCGCGCAGGCGGATTCATTCGTCTCCGAATTTACCGATGGCTACGACACCTTCATAGCAGAGAAGGGCGCGTCGCTTTCGGGCGGTCAGAAGCAGAGGCTCTCGATCGCGCGCGCACTCGTCCGCAAGCCCGAGATACTCATACTCGACGATGCGACCTCCGCGCTCGACCTTGCAACGGAGTCCCGTCTCCGCACGGCACTTCACGAGTCCTTGAAGGATACCACCGTGATTATGGTCGCGCAGAGAATCGCCAGCGTAAAGCACGCGGACAGAATTGCCGTAATCGAATCCGACGGACGCATCATCCATTGCGCTCCGCACGATGAATTGCTGAAGATCAGCGAGACCTACCGCGATATCTGCTCGTCGCAGAGACAAAATATTGAAGAACCCGAAGGAGGTGCGGAATAATGGCTGAACAGAGACCTCCCGAAAGACAGGAAGTAAAGATGAATCTCCGACCCGGCGGAGGACCCGGCGGTCCCGGAGGAATGAATGCGCGTATCAACCGCGAAAAGCCGAAGAATATGGGCAAGACGATCTCGCGCCTGCTCCGCTACTCGGGCAAGAGCTCGTGGATCCTCGTATTCCTTATCATTGCAACCTTTGTCGTAACCGTTGCCGACGTCCTCAACCCGATGTTCCAGCAGCTTGCGATCGACGAGTTTTATTTCGACGATGCGCTGAAGCTCAGAGTCGATATGAAGTCACTCACGGGCGTGCTTCTTATAATGTTCTGCGCATATCTTATCCGCGCGCTCAGCCAGCTTATCCAGGGCAGAGTTGCCGCAAAGCTCGCGCAGAATACCGTTTACCACATCCGCCGCGATCTTTTCAATAAGATCTCGAAGCTTCCGATCAGCTATACCGACCGCCACCGCCACGGCGACATTATGAGCCGCCTTACAAACGATGCCGAAAACGTATCAACGGCAATGTCGCAGTCGCTGACCGCGCTTTTCTCGGGCGTTCTGACCCTTATCGGCGCGCTCATAATGATGCTCCACTACAGCTGGATCGTGACCCTCGTTGCGATCGTGACGATACCGATAACTATTTTAGTATCGTCAACTCTCGCAAAATTTATGCGAAAATATTTCATTCGCCGCCAAAAGCTTCTCGGTCAGCTCAACGGACAGATCGAGGAGATGGTCACGGGCTACAAGACCGTAATGGCTTACGGCAAGGAGCCCGACGCGATCGAGAAATTTGGCGAGATCTCGGATAATTTCCGATCCTGCTCGATCTCTGCGCGTGTCTGGGGCTCGATTATGGGTCCCGTTATGAACTTTATCGGTAACCTGCAGTACGTTATGATCGCCGCAGTAGGCGGATATCTGATCCTCAACTCGGATCCCGTTACGGGCGCGGCGTTCACGATCGGCTCGGTCCAGGCGATGCTCTCCTACTCGAAGAAGTTCTCGCATCCGATCAATATGATCGCAAATCAGTATTCGACGATCCTTACCGCACTTGCGGGCGCGGAGAGAATCTTCGAGATCCTTGACTCGAGCCCTGAGATCGACGAGGGCAAAGAAAAGATCGATATCGCCGCTATGCGCGGAGACATCGAATTCAAGGATATTGACTTCTCCTACGTTGAGGGCGAGAAGGTCCTCAAGGGGCTCAACCTCAGCGTCAAGGCGGGACAGAAGGTTGCAATCGTTGGCGCGACGGGCTCGGGTAAGACCACCATCGTAAACCTTTTGACGAGATTCTACGAGCCCGACAGCGGTACGATTACGGTCGACGGCGTTGATATCACAACGATCCCGAAGGCTGATCTCCGCCGTGCGATCGCGATAGTTCTTCAGGATACCGTCCTTTTCTCGGACACCATCGAGAAGAATATCAAATACGGCAGAGAAGATGCCGACGACGAGGATATGAAGCGCGCGGCGCATACGTCATACGCCGATTTCTTCATTGACCGTCTGCCCGATGGCTACGCGACGGAGCTTGCCGAGTCGGGAAGCAATCTCTCGCAGGGTCAGAGACAGCTGCTCTCGATCTCGCGCGCGGTGCTTGCCGATCCGAGAATCCTCATCCTCGACGAGGCAACCTCCTCCGTCGATACGAGAACCGAGATGCATATCCAGAAGGCTATGCTCGCGCTTATGAAGAACCGCACCTCGCTCGTCATCGCGCACCGTCTTTCGACTATCCGCGATGCGGACGTCATCGTTGTTCTGAATCACGGTGTGATCGTCGAATCGGGAAGCCACGAGGAGCTTCTGGCTCTCGGCGGAGAGTATCATAAGCTCTATTCGAATCAGTTTGCGGGAATCGCAACATGATAAGCGATTTTGAAAGAGAGAAATTCCGCGCGATCTGCCGCGATATTCTGACAGTCAGAACCGCGGCGGAGGGCGGCGGGATCGGAACTCTCAATGAAAAAAGAATGCATATCGCTCTCAAACGCTTTGTCTGCTCGGATGAAACAAAATACGAGGCGGATATGGGCAAGCGTTTTGTTGCCGATATCAAGCTCGACGAGGAGATTTTTGAGATCCAGACGGGCTCGCTCTATCCGCTCAAGGCAAAGCTTGAGCATTATATCGAGACCTCGGATTGCCACGTGACGGTCGTTCATCCGATCCCGATGCGGCGTTTCCGCATATGGATCGACCCCGAAACGGGCGAGTCTCAGCCGAGAAAGCGTGTCCCCGGAGTATCAAACGTCTTCGGCGAGGCACACGAGCTCGTTTATATCTCGGAGGCACTCGCCACGGGCAGAGTTGCGGTATGGTTCCTCTTCATCGAGGAGGAGGAATACCGCTTCCTCGACGGCAGAGGAAAGGATAAAAAACGCCATTCCTCGCGCTTTGAGAGATTGCCCGTCGATATAATCGACGAGGTCGTTTTTGCCGAACCGCAGGATTTCCTCGAGCTCATTCCCGAGGGGCTTCCCGAAAGCTTCACGGTGGAGGAATACCGAAGGGCTGCAAAGATAATCCACGGCAAGCACGCCTATATGGCTGTCGCGGCACTCCAAAACCTCGGAGTTGTCGAGGAAACCGAGAAAAAGGGCAGAGCGAAGGCGTGGAGAATAAGCCACTTGTAAAACTGTGTTTTATAATCTGCTACAGGATAAATAGGAGGAATACTTATGAAACGATTAAAAGCAATTTTGGCTGTAATTTTCATTTCGGCACTTGCGATTCTTCTCTGCGCTTGTTTTTCTGAAAGAGAAAGCGGCGACGCTTCGACCGCTCCCGAATTGACTCTCGGCGCATTGCCCGATTATTCGGATGCACACGCCGAGGACGCGCCCTATATCGTCTTTTCCTCCGACCTTGAGCCGATCGCGGCTGAGCGCATCGAGGAGGTAAGACAGGCGTTTTACAGGATGATCTACAAAATCGAAGTTGATGCACAGACCGCATTTTTAAAAAAGACCGGGCTTGAGGGTAATGAGATTGAAAACGCGGCACAAAATTCGGCTGTCGAATTAGCTTTACGCGGTAAAAGTACGCTTTTGAACCGCGAAAACCTCGAGATCGACGACAGCCTCAGCCACGTGAATCTCTACACCTCGCGCTATTACGGCACAGTCGGCGGCTGCGAGATTATTTCGATCCATTCCTTTACGGAGAAGGAAAGCTCGATCGAGCTCGGCGGCGTGAAGATCGCCAATCCCACTCCTTTTTACGTCTACGTCTGCCGCGGCGAGGAGATGATCCCGCTTGCCGAAGCATACGAAAAGGAATGGCTGACCGCGATCGACATCCTTCTGATCTCAAAGCGTAACAGCGATTTCAATTCGTATTGGAAAGTGAATTATGCGGATAAGAAGACCGACTACAGCTACGTGAAATTCACCGATGATCTTGAAGATCTTTCGGACGAAATGATCGCCCAGATCGAGGCGCGTATGTATACGGATGCCTATGAGGAACGATACAACGCGGAATTTGAGAATTACACCGAAAGGTATGGCGGCATTTACAGCGAAGAAAAGATCGACGCGGCTTGCTCCTGGTTTGCCGCAATAAGCGGAAACGCGAGCCACGATTATTTTATGGAAAACTCGAATTCTGATCTGATCGGCTGGAGATATTACGGAATCGTCTCGGGCTATGCCGTTTTTGCGAAAGCGGGTCCGAGCCAGGCTGTAACCAGGTTTGACCTCGGCGGCAATAAGATCGTTTTCGGTACAGGAACCGAAATGTGGGTCTACAGCAGAGATTCGGGCATCGTAGAAATCAAGGATGCCTACGACAAAGGACTCCTCGGCGAGGGGGACGTTGCGAAGATCGCGGAGAGACACGGGGCGTATGAGGATTATATTGTGAGAAGACGGTGATCAAGGAAAGTGCAGAGTGCAGAATGCAGAATGCAGAGTTAATGAAATTTTTCTCGCGTTGCTCGAAAAATATCTGTGCGATAATTATATTTGGCTTTGATAAAACATCGTCAAACTGTAACTAATAACAACTAAAGAAAAATACTCGGCAATCAATGAAGATTACTTCAAAGATTTCCGAGTATCTTTTTATTTACCAAATTATTGTTTATCGCAAAACAATAGTTTGTCAAAGCAAAACATAATTATTTAACTTCTAATTTCCGAGCTCGCTCGGAAATTTTCCTTAACTCTGCATTCTGCACTTTGCACTTTGCACTTACTAAATGTCGTACTTCGCCAGAATCTGCGCGGGTGTCTTACGGAGCAGCGCGGCTATCGGCAGGATACCGAAGAGTATGCAGGTTCCGATAAGGAAGACGAGCGTAAGTGCGCCGAGCCAGAATGGGAAGTAGAAGGTCGCCGCCGTGACTCCGCCGTTTGCAAGAGAGGTAGCAATATATGCGCCGATGATGAAGCCGACGGTCAGCGTCTGCAGAGCTATCGCGGTCGATTCGACGGCAAACTTGAAGATCATATTCTTCTTCGAGACGCCGACGGCGCGGTAGATTCCGATCTCGCGGACCTTCGAGAGCATCGAGGATCGCATTATGAAATAGATGCAGATGCACATCAGAAGCAGACCGAGAATGAGAGCCACGATGCTTGCGATGATCTCAATCCGGCTTTCCGAGATCGCCATTCCGAGCAGGATCGTCGGGGTGATGAAGGTGTAGTCGATCTCCTCTTCATCGAGCGCGGGAAGCTCGGGAAATTCAGCGCGGAGGAATGCCTCGGTTGCCTCGGGGTCGGTGCTGTGCATAACGAGGGTGTTCGACGAGTAATTATACTTTCCGTTCTCGCTGAAGTAGTAATCCGTCAGCGCAACGGGATGTGTCTCGCCAAAGCCGAGGATGGCGTTTGCGTAGTCCTCGTCCGAGAGATATACCACGGTCGGGCTGTAGCGCGAGGAATTATGGTAGCTGTTTCTGTTGTAGAAGTTCGAGCAATCGCGCAGGAGTGCGTAGTAGTCCTGCTCGTATTTACCAAGCTCGGTCGCGGAAAGCTTTTCGGGGAGCGAGCCGTGCTCTTCACGGTACTTGCAGGCGGCGTAGTATTCGATATCGCCGACAGAGACGAAGAGAGCATCCTCGTTGCCCTCGATGAAGTAGCACATCAGCCAGGCATCGTCATATCCCGTAAGCAGACAATGGAGCGCGTATTCATCAAGATGGGAATAGTGGCTTGCGAGCTTTTCGTAATAGCTACCCGATCCGTCCGTCTTGATGCCGTTGGATTCGAGCCAGAAGTTGTAATCCGAGAAGCCGTAGCCACCGGGATAGACCTTGCTTGCCACCAGCTCAATTCCGCTTACCTTGAAGGTCTCGCCCTCCTTCGGGAGATAATCGACGTCGACTGTCGATCCGATCATAGCCTCACCGGGTGCGATCTCGATTCCGTAGTCGGATGCGGCGACGAGCGAGAGGCGGTTGTTGCCGTTTCTTGTAAAGGTTGTGGCGACCGTCATAAGATCATAGTAGACCGCGAGCTCACCGGTGTCAACGATCGCGGCAATGCGCATCTTATCCGCGCTGTTGTTGCCGTAGCCGCCGTAGCGTGTGTTCGCGAGATTGCAGTTGATCAGCTCCTCGTAGTCCGAAATATAATCGTAAGTCGCCGTCTTGAGGATTATATCTGCGGCAAGCTTCGAGAGAACGACGTCGTTCTTATCGAGCTTATCGGTACTGCCCGCGAGGACCTCGCCCTCGATCAGATCGTGGGGAAGGAGCTGTGCGTTTACGCAGTAGGCATCGTAATTGCTGTAGTTGAAGGTCTCAAAGATACCCGTTGCAATGCGGATATACTGTCCCGACATATCGAAATAGCGCGATGTGTAGTAGAAATCAAGGCAAGCCTCGTCCTTCTTTATTGCTTCGGCGAGCTTGTTCTGATCGACGGCGTCGAGCGAGAGGTAGAACATATTCTGATTCGTCTCGGATTCGACGGTGTCGTAGACCGCGATGCCCGAGGCGCAGTAGGAGAGCAGGACCGTGAAGACAAGGGCAAAGCAGATGAGATAGGACGCGGCAAAGACGTTCGATGCCTTGGCGACCTTCTTGCCCTTGCGGATCTTCTTGCCCGAGAGAATCTTGCTTCCGCTCTTGAGCGACGAGAAGAATGTGAAGAGCTTGCCGTATTTCTTGCCCTCAAAGCTCGAAAGGAGCGAGAGATCGAGTCGGCTTTCCTTCTTCGCGTCCTCTTTTTTCTCAAAAGTTCCCTCGTGGAGCTTGGTCTCTCCGTATTCGTCAACGACGTGAACACCGGGGGTATCGACGCGGAGATAGAGCTTGCCGCCGTCATTGACTACCGTAAGCTTGATCCCGCCCTCTGCGGGCTCGCCGTAGTAGTCGATGCTGACCGCGCCCGCATCCTCACTCGATTTCTCGAATTCGCCGAGGTAGACGTGGTTTTTGTTCCTTGCAACAAAGCCCGAGGAGACGTCATTCTCCTTGACGGACGTGATCCTTCCGTCGGTGATACCGATGACGCGGTCGCAATAGCTGTCAACGAGGTTTGCCTCGTGCGTGACGAGCAGGACGAGACGGGTCTCGGCAATTTCGCGGAGGATGTCCATTATCATAACCGTGTTGGTCTCGTCGAGGTTACCCGTGGGCTCGTCGGCGAGAATGATATCGGGCGACTTGACGATCGCGCGAGCGATAGCGATACGCTGCTTCTGACCGCCCGAAAGGGTGTCGGGATAGCGGCTTGCGTACTGCGCCATTCCGACAGCGGAAAGCGCGGACATAGTGCGCTCGCGGATAGCGTCAAAGTCCTGCTTGTCGCTCATACCGCAGAGGCGGAGCGCATCCGCGACGTTATCAAAGCAGGTCGCGCCCGTGTTGAGATTGTAGTTTTGGAAGATATAGCCGATATGGCGGTTGCGCAGAGCATCCGAATCCGTCGTGATCTTCTTGCCGTCGATCTCAACAGAGCCCGAAAGATAGGAATCGAGTCCGCCGACGACGTTGAGGAGCGTGGTCTTACCGCATCCGCTTCTGCCGAAGATGGCAACCATACCGCGCTCGGGCAGGTCGAGGGAGATGTCGTTGAGGACGTGGATCTCGTTCTGCTTGCCGCGGTTGAAGTATTTGTTGAGAGAATTGATCTTAATCATTGAGCTCACCTCCCGTCAGAGTCTTTTTGACGCTTCCTTCAAAGAGCTTGCTCTGCTGCTTTTGCGAAACGCGGAGCGCAATAAGAAGGAGACCCGCGCAGATCAGCGCGTACTGCCAACCGTAGAGATAGGTGAAATATCCGTTGAAGGTGGGCGACGAGAATATCAGCGCGGCGACTCCGAAGAGTGCGGCTGCCGCGGGGATCAGCGCGATCACCGAGCGCATATACATCGAGATCTTGATGACCGAGGTTCTGATACCCATCGAGCGCATGATTGCGATGTCGTTCTTGAAGGAAACTATCGAGCGCGATTGGCAAAGTCTGATGAAGAACGCGAGAGCGAGCACCCCGCCGAGCCATACCGCTGCCATAAGGAGCACGAGGAAGCCGTACGCGAATTTCTCAAAGGCGTCGGGCTCGAATTTGGTGTTCGAGAGAACTGCGATGTATCCGGAATCGAGGAGCTTATCCGCGGCACGTCGCGCCTCGGCATCGCTATTGAAGAGGAGCGAGAACTGCGAATAGTCGCGCTCGGCGTAGATATCCGCGAGCTTCTTGATGAGATCGATTCCGATCGTGCAGGCGTAGTAGCCGTCATAGTCGCGCATATCCTCGGGAAGCTCGTCGGCGATCTTATCGGCAGCGATCACGATCTCGCTGTCGGGGATCTCGGGCATACTGACGACCGATTCGCCGCTCATATCGTAGCCGAGACCCTTGGATAAATAGATGCTGTCGCCGAGCTCGCGGCTGACAGATATATCATAGGAAGAGAATATGAACATTCCGTCGCCTTCCGCGCTGTTCATCATGATCTGATTCGAGCTCTGAAGCAGGGCGAGGATGCGTGACATAGTATCAAAGTCGGATTCGGTGACGTACGCCTCGGGATCGAGGTTGTTGTCGTAAAAGTAGGAGATTCCGGTTACTGTGAAGGAGACGCTCTGGCAGTAGACCTTGGTCTCGCCGAGGATGACGTCCTCGTAATTCTTCTGCTCGGAGATCGGGAGCCTCAAAAGGATCTCGCCGTCCTCGTCGGGCAGAGTGCCCTCGAAGGAGCCGCTATGCTCGCTGACGGGGAGAAGACGCCCGCCGAGGTCTCTGTAATAGTAAAAGTTGCCGGGTGTGTATCGGTTGATTATGGAAACCTTGTTGTCGAGAATGTAGTCACATTTGACGTAGCCGAGGGCTCTGTGCTCGTCGGCAAGCGATTCGATCTCCTCGACGGTAGGGATCTCGCCGTCTCGTCTGACGGTAACGAGTCGTCCCTTCTTGTAGTCGAACATATCAAAGGAGAATTGCTCGACGATATCGCGGTCGAAGCAGATTGAGGTCATGAGAAATACGCCGAGCATTCCGACAGCCATGAGTAGGCAGGTGAAGACCGCAAGCTTCGGGCGGGATGCGAAGACGTGTCCTCCGAGCGCGATGCCGTCCTTGAGATCTGCACCGAATTCTTTTGCGTTGAACTTCTTTTTCTTTGCGGGGATATATTCGAATTTCTTTTTCTCGGTTACCTTCTGTTCTGCGGGCTTTTCGCCGCGGTCGAATTCAACCGAGCCGTCAAAGATGCGTATGTGTCTCGTCGCGCAATGCTCGACCTCCTCGTAATTGTGCGTTACGATGATGAGGAGCTTATCCCTTGAGACTTCGCGCAGAAGGTCGATGATCTCCTTGGAGGTCGCTTCGTCGAGGTTGCCCGTGGGTTCGTCCGCGAGGATAATGGGGCTGTCCTTTGCGAGGGCACGCGCGATAACGGTCCTCTGCTTCTGACCGCCCGATAGCTTCGAGCCCTTCTGGCGGAGATGCTTTTCCATACCGACTCTCGTGAGCAGCTCGACGGCACGGCGGCGTCGCTCGCGGCGGTCCTTTATATGCATCAAGGCAAGCTCCACGTTCTGGAGAACGGTATAGCTTTCAAGGATGTTGTAATCCTGGAATATGAATGAGATGTATTTTGAGCGGTATTCCTCCCAATCGGCTTCGAGGTAATGAGAAGTAGGCTCGCCCTCGATATAAAGCTCACCCTCCTCGTAGCTGTCCATACCGCTGATTACGTTGAGCAGGGTAGATTTACCCGAGCCGGATGCGCCCGTGATTGCAACGAATTCGCCACGCTCGAAGGCAAGATCAACGCCGCGGATTCCGACAGCGACGCTTCCCTCCGAATAGTATATCTTACCGATGCCCGAAAGCTTCAAAAGAGACATAATCAATCTCCTTTCATTTGTCTTTGTCTCTATTATATCACATATCATATTAAAATGAAATAGAAATATGATTAAAATTTTCTTAATGTGCGGGAATTGATTTAATTATATCACATAATTATCCCGATTTGCGAGATTTGGGATAAATAATATGTTTTTTGGGATAATTTAAATAAAAAGTGCAGAACGCTATGTTCTCCCTTGCGAAGGGAGATGTTCATAGTTTGAAATTTAAGCGCATATCTCTCCCTCCACCGTCGTCAAGCGACGGTCCCCCTCCCTCCTCAGAGGGAGGCAAGGAGCTTGTGCTAACATAGAATACAGAGACATTATTAGCAAAATTTTATCAAGAAAGCTATGTTTGCACTTATAAACCTCGCCTCCCTCTGAGGAGGGAGGGGGACCACGCGAAGGCGTGGTGGAGGGAGAGAGGATCTTAACTTCAAGCTCATATAGCTTCGTTCTTGTCACTCTTATATCGGTAGCTCGAACATTAATCACAATTTCCCCCATTCATATTGACACGCGCCTTTCTCGGTGCTATAATAATCATATACTTGAAAAGAGAGGTATGACCTTATGAAAATATACGGCAGTATTGATGAGCTTATCGGCGCGACACCGATACTGAGGCTTGCGAAGACCGAAAAAGCCGAGGATGCGAAAGCCACGATACTCGCAAAGCTCGAATATTTCAATCCCGCGGGATCGGCTAAGGATCGCGTTGCGCTGAATATGATAAACGACGCGGAGAAGCGAGGACTTATCAGTGCGGGCGCGACTCTTATCGAGCCGACATCGGGCAACACGGGAATCGGTCTTGCCGCTGTCGGAGTTCACAGAGGCTACAAGGTCATCGTCGTTATGCCCGATAATATGTCGCTCGAGAGACAAAAGCTGATGAAGGCTTACGGCGCGGTGGTCATTCTGACTCCCGCTTCGGAGGGAATGAGCGGTTCTATCAAAAAGGCGAAGGAGATCGCGGCGAAAACGCAGAATTCCTTCATTCCAAGCCAGTTTGACAACCCCGCGAATGCGGAGGCTCATTATCTTTCGACGGGACGCGAGATATGGAACGACACCGACGGCAAGGTTGACATTTTTGTCGCGGGTGTCGGTACGGGCGGAACGCTCACGGGTTCTGCGCGTTATTTAAAGGAAATGAATCCGAACGTAAAGGTCGTCGCCGTTGAGCCCGACACCTCGGCAGTTCTTTCGGGCAAGCCCGCCGGAGCACACGGACTTTCTGGTATCGGTGCGGGATTCATCCCCAAGGTGCTTGACCGCTCGCTCATTGATGAAATAATGACAGTTTCCGTCGATGAAGCGAAAAATGCCTGCCGTAATCTTGCGGCGAGAGAGGGAATTCTCGTCGGGATCTCATCGGGCGCGGCACTTTCTGCTGCAATCAAGCTTGCCAAGCTCGAGGAAAACCGAGGCAAGAATATCGTTGTTATCCTCCCCGACGGAGGAGAGAGATATCTCAGTACAGACCTTTTTTGAGTGCAGAGTTCAGAGTTAAGAATGCAGAGTTTAGGTAAAAAAACCTCAACCGCTTTGGCGGTTGAGGTTTTTTATATTAGTCGATAGTCATATCGATCTTGAATCTTGTGATCTTGCGGAGGGTGTTCTTGGGGAAGGGAGTGGTTCTGATCTTGAGAACACCGATCTTCTTATAAGGAACGGCGGTCTTGTTGTACTCGTCGATGAAGGGCTTGATGTGAGCCTTTACGTCCTCAATGCCGTTTGCCTTGATATAGTCCTCGTCGGGGAAGATCTCGGCGACGATCGCGTTGTGCGCGAGACCTCTCTTGCTCTGACCCTCGTAAACGACGATATCGAGAATGCCGGGGGTAGCGATGAGAGCGTTTTCGATCTCCTCGGGATATACGTTCTTGCCGTTTGAGAGGATGATGAGGTTCTTCTTACGTCCGGTGATGAAGAGGATGCCGTCCTCGCGCTGCTTGCCGTAGTCACCTGTGCGGAAGAAGCCGTCCTCGGTGAAGGCGTTAGCGGTTGCCTCGGGATCGTTATAATAGCCGAGCATTACGTTCGGGCCCTTGACGCAGATCTCGCCCTCGCCGTCCTCGTTGGGATCGAGAATGAGGATCTCATCGCAGTCAAGGGGAGTACCGATACTGCCCTGAACGTTGTTGAGCGAGCGGTTTACGGAAACGATGGGAGCGCACTCGGTGATGCCGTAGCCGTTGAGAGTGGTGATGCCCATTGCGGAGAAGAAGTCGACGATCTCGGGGTTGATGGGTGCGCCGCCCGTGATGATCATCTTGACCTCGCCGCCGAATGCCGCGCGAACCTGCGCGAAGATCTTCTTGCGGAGGTCGATACCGATCTTGCACATACCGTTGCTGAGCTTGATCATACGCTTGATAAGCTTTTCCTTGCCCTGGTTCTTGATGTTAGCCCAGATCTTGCGGTAGAAGGTTTCAAGATAGAGGGGAACGAGAACGAGATGCTCGGGCTTCTGCTCGGAGAGCTCCTTCGTGATGTAGCGGAGACCGCCCGAGATGAAGATCTCGGAGCCGATGATGGTGTGGCCAACGATCATAACCGAGGAACCGAAGGTGTGGTGGGGAGGAAGAACGCCGACGGTCTTGTCACCGAAGTCGATGTAGGGAATAACCGTGGTCATGTCCGAGAGAACTGCGTTCTGCGAAAGCATAACTCCCTTGCCCTTGCCCGTGGTTCCCGATGTGAAAACGAGAAGCGCGAGAGCGTCGGGATCGATTTCTGCGTGGTAGTAGGGATCGGGATTATGCTCAAACTTCGGCTTACCCGCACGCATAGTTGCGCGGAGGTTGCGCTCGGTCTCCTTAGCCGCAAGGTAAACGGGCTCTGCCTCGAGCTTTACTGCGGATGCGATGTGCTCTGCCTTAGCCTTGATATCCTCGTCGCAGAAGAGGAAGGATGCGCCTGCCTTCTGAACGGTGTCGGCAAGGTCCTCGGGCTGCCATTCGGGATCAAGGGGAACGAGAACGCCGCCGATCGAGAGAACGGCATAGTATGTGAGTACCCAGTCGTAGCTGAACTTACCGATGATAGCGCAATGCTTGCCCGAGCAGCCCATATCGGAGAGCTCACAAGCGAGGGAACGAACGTCATCGCGGAGGCTCGAGAACTTGATCTTGGTGATCTCGGACTTTGCGGTGCGGCGGAAGGAGTATGCAATTCTGTCGGCATAGGTCTCGCCCGCGTACTCAACGAGCTCGCGCATATTTGTGAAATTGAGTTTTTCGTGAAGCTGATACTTATTCATAATATAATACCCTTTCGGAAATTAATTTACTCTTTTTAGTCCTTCAAGCAGGAAGGAGAAGCTGTATTTGAAATCCGCGATAGCCTTTTCCTTTGGCAGACCGCGTGCGACCGCATCGGTGTTGTAGCCTCGGCAGAAGCACCAGATCGAGTAGGCGAGGATGTCCTCGTCGACATCCTTTATAAGCTTATGCTCTTTGGCGTAAACTATTAATTTTTTGATCTGATCCGTCCACCAGGCGCGGTTGAGCTCGCCGATAGAATCCTCCTCGAAGATGTACTGATTGAATTTCATCTTGACCTCGTAGGAGAAGAGAAGCGAGCGGCTGAGAACGTCCTTGACGTACTCGAAGAAATCGTCCTCGAGCTTTATCGGCGATTCAAATGCCGAATGGATCTTGACGATCGTGTTGCGGTAAACGATATCGAGGACAGATTCGATATTTGGGAAGCGGTTGTAGAAAACGCGGTTTGAGATGTCGAGCTTGCGCAGTATCTGACGGACTGTCAGAGTCGCGGCGCCGCCCTCCATTGCGATCTCCTCAACGGCATCAATAATTTTCTGTGACATTTCGTCTTGGATAAGGCTTACGGCAGCCTCGGGCATAATATCACCTCTTTCGTAGAAAAACCGAGGATCAAGAGCCTCGGCACATGCTGTGCTGATATTATAGCACACCTTGTGCTGAATGTCAAGGGTTTGGATCAATATTTACTTTTTGTTCAAAAAGAGACAAAATAATGGCGGACACAAAATCCGCCATTATATTTTAATTATCAGTTGCTTCCGTAAATTCCTTCCGCGCCATATCCTGAAGAGAGCGGAGAAGTGCGGGGGCTTTACCGCCGACGGGCTTGCCGTCGATCTCATCTGCCGCGAGGCAGAAGGATCCGACGGAGGAGATGATGACCTCGTCCGCATCCATCATCTCGTCAAGAGTGAAGGCTTCCTCGGATACGGGGATGCCGAGAATGCCGCAATAGCGGATGAGATTTGCGCGCGCGATGCCGGGGAGGATGAGATTATCTGTCGGCGCGGTGCGGAAAACGCCATCCTTTATAATATGTACGTTCGAGTGCGCGCATTCGGTGACTCGTCCGTCGCGGTGGAAGACCGTCTCATCACAGCCTGCGAGGGCAGCCTTTTGCGAAGCCATGACCGAGGGGAGGAGATTGAGAGTCTTTATGTCGCAGTGCAGAAAACGCGTGTCAGGCTCGGTGATGAGCTTGATCCTTGCGTAGACGTCCTTTACCTTCGTCGGACGCAGAATGACCCATACGTTTCCGCGGCTCATCTCGCCGTAAACGTGATTCCTCGGCGCGGTACCGCGAGTGACCTGAAAGTAAACGAACTGCTCGCCGTCATCGACCTGAGTTACGAGACGGCTGATGAGTGCGCAGAGATCCTCGGGCGTGTGCGGGATGCCGATGCCGAGCCTGTCGGCACTTCTGTAGAGACGCGCTACGTGCTCTTTGAGCTGCCAGACTATGTGGTTGCGCGAGTAGGTCGCATCGTAAACTCCGTCGCCAAAATAGCAAACGCGGTCGTTCATCGGTATTCTCATATCATCGATCGGCGAAATTTTGCCGTTGTAATAAGCTAAGTCCTTCATAATCCTGCCTCCGAAATTTATGTAAAGAGTTATTATCCTATATTAAAGTATATCACGACTCGGAGGAAAAGTCAAGCGAAAACAAAAAACTCCGAAAAGGTGTTGACAAATCGGAGGAAATGTTATATAATATTAGCAGAGGGACACCGATGACGGTTGCCGCCTCTCTAAGTAGTTATAAGATAACCGCTAAGATGGCTAAACTTGGGCGGTTATCTTTTTTTGTTTTTGAAACAGGCAATAATGGCAATCACGAGCATTGCGATCTTTATCAGATCATCCCATGTAATGTAATCCATAATACCACCTCCCTCCTTACGGAGGAAGGCAAAAAGACGACGCTTCCTCCGAATGAAAGGAAGCAACCGCCACCGAAATGGTGTCCCTGAGGGCTTTCGCCGAATTAATTATATCACACCTGGGCGGAAAAGTCAATGCCGATCGTCAAATTGTGTTGTGGTGATTGGTGCTTTTTTGTTCAACCCTACAAAAATAAAAACTACCATTGACAAAACCGAATTTTTATTATATAATATAATAGTATAAAAATTTACTCTAACGGAGGAAAAAATGGATAACGCAAAGCTTCAGATGCTCAAAGAAACAGCCGTACAGATCCGTCTCGGCGTTCTTGAGGGCGTACACGCAGCAGCATCGGGCCATCCCGGAGGATCGCTCTCGATCGCTGACATCATGACATATCTCTATTTCTCGGAGATGAACGTCAACCCCGCTGATCCCAAAAATCCCGACCGCGACAGACTCGTTCTTTCGAAGGGTCACACAGCTCCCGCACTTTACGCAGCTCTCGCAGAGAAGGGCTTCTTCTCTAAGGACGAGCTCAAGAATCTCCGCCAGGTCGGTTCCTTCCTTCAGGGTCACCCCGATATGAAGGGCACTCCCGGTGTTGATATGACCACCGGTTCTCTCGGTCTCGGCGTTTCCGCTGCTTGCGGAATGGCTCTCGCGGCTAAGATCGACGGTAAGGATTACCGTACATACGCTATCATCGGCGACGGTGAATCCCAGGAGGGTCAGGTTTGGGAGGCTGCTATGTTTGCCGCTCACTACAAGCTTGACAATCTCTGCTTCATTCTCGTCCTCAACGGTCTCCAGATCGACGGTAAGATCACCGAGGTTATGACCCCCACTCCCCACGACAAGAAGTTTGAAGGCTTCGGCTTCAACGTAATTCTTGCAAATGCTCACGATTTCGAGTCGATCGAGGCAGCTTTCGCCGCTGCTCGCGCTTGCAAGGGCAAGCCCTCGGTAATCATCGCAAATTCGGTAAAGGGCAAGGGCGTTTCCTTTATGGAAGATCAGGCAGGCTGGCACGGTTCCGCTCCCAACGACGAGCAGTACGAGCAGGCAGTAGCCGAGATCAAGGCAAGCCTTTGATAGGAGGTAGTTAAAATGGCACAGAAAATAGCAACAAGAGAATCCTACGGTAACGCGCTTGCGGCTCTCGGCGAGAAGTACGATTTTGTCGTTCTCGACGCTGACCTCGCGGCTGCTACAAAGACCGGCGTTTTCAAGAAGAAGTTCCCCGAAAGATTTTTCGACTGCGGTATCGCAGAGGGCAATATGATGACGGTTGCGGCAGGTATCGCGACCACCGGCAAGCCCGTTTTCGCATCCACCTTCGCAATGTTCGCAGCAGGACGTGCTTTTGAGCAGGTTCGTAACTCGATCGCATACCCCCACCTCAACGTAAAGATCGGCGCGACTCACGCGGGTATAACCGTCGGTGAGGACGGCGCAACACACCAGTGTCTCGAGGACCTCGGCGTTATGAGAACCATCCCCGGTATGGTAGTTCTCAACCCCGCCGATGACGTAGAGGCTCGCGCGGCTGTTGAGTGGGCACTTAACTACGTTGGTCCCGTTTACATCCGTTTCGGCAGACTTGCAGTTCCGGTAGTATTCGACGAGGCTGATTATAAGTTTGAGTTCGGCAAGAACCTCACCGTCCGCGAGGGTACTGACGTTACCATTATGGCAACAGGTACTATGCTTTACATGGCTATCGAGGCGGCTGAAAAGCTCGCCGAGGAAGGCATTTCCGCAAGAGTTACCAACGTACATACCATCAAGCCTATTGATAAGGAAGACATTATCGAGGCGGCAAAGACCACGGGATGCATCGTCACCGCAGAGGAGCACAACATCATGGGCGGTCTCGGCGCGGCTGTTGCCGAGGTTGTTTGCGAGAACTGCCCCGTTCCTGTTCTCCGCGTAGGCGTTGAGGATAAGTTCGGTAAGTCGGGCAAGGTTCCCGCACTTCTCGAGGCTTACGGTCTCACCACAGAGAATATCGTTGCAAAGGCTAAGGCAGCTATTGCAGCTAAGAAATAATCTAAAAACGGCAAGCTTTCGGGCTTGCCGTTTTTAAGTGGACAGTGGTTAGTGGACAGTGGACAGAAAGATGCGGGCTGATATTTTTGCTTTGCAATAGCGGAAAAGTTTGATCAAACTTTTCAAAGTTTGCGGATTCTTAAGGCGGAGCCTTAAGTCGACCTCCGCAGAGGTCGAAACACTCCTTGCGCTTCAAGCGGGCGGCGTCCCTGCCGACCGCTTGGAAGGAGTAAAATCTCCCCTTGTGGGAGATTTTTGCTCCTTCATTTTTTATTAAGCTGAAATTTCCGCGCCCTTTAAGAGGTACCCCACCCCTGCCCCCTCCTCGTAAACCGAGGAGGGGAACCTCGCGAGCGGTCAAGTCTTGTTCAGCTACAGAGATTTTGCCGATATCCTATAATTTTGCATCGTTAAATAGGGACCCACCCCTTACTCCCCTCCCGTCAACCGGGAGGGGATACTCAAGAGTGCGAGCTCCTGCGCTCAGCTACAGAGATTTTGCCGATATCCTATAATTCTGTATCTGCAAATCGGGACCCATCCCCCGCCCCCCGTCTCGCTGCGGCTCGGTCACGCCGCGGGTCTGACAGTCCACAGGACTGTCATTCAATACCGCGTCGCCGCTTTGCTACCCGTAAACCGGGAAGGGAAGGAGTGCGTTGCTCGAAGAATGTTTGCTGAACTTTGGACTGTCATTCAATACCTAGTTGCTGCTTGGCTAACCGTAAAGTGGGAAGGGGAGAATGGAGCTCAGACTTCGTTGTGCGACACTCTGAACATTGCGGTATTTTTTGCTTCTTCATTTTATTAATCTTAATCAGCTATAGTGAATACCACTTCTCCACGTGTATTAATAATGGTATTACCGTTAACAATAGCAACAGATTCCGCACCTTCCCCTTTGAAATCGGTTGCGGACTGAAATTGAGGCTGAATAACCCATTTTCCAGTTTTAATATCAACATATCCAAATAATCCGTTTTGTGTGTTTTTGGCAATTACATAATGCCAATCTAACTCAGAGATATCTTCATTGCCACTGTATGAATAATAATAAGTATAGTACCGATAATTTATGGTTTGGTCTTTTTCATATCCTAAATCAAATTCATTTTGTGCAGAAAAAACCAACTCTTTATTCGGGTTTATTATTGTACTGAACAATGTTCCGTTCATGTTTTTCAACAATAAACAATAGTATTCGTTTCCTTCGTAAATCCACGAACGTACAGCTTTTATTTTCGCTCCGGATAATTCCTTAAAATCTTTTTTAAAGTCAACGATTATATTTTCTCCGGTAGAATCCAATATGTACTCAATATCAATATAATATTCATTAAGAGTATCTCTTTCGGCTCTTTGAGTAAAATATCCATCCCAAATTCCTCTTGCTGTGAGTAAATGTGCTGCTGCTTGCCATTCTCCATCCTTGCACATAGGCGTTATTGTTTGATTCAACTCATAAACCAATGTAGCCTCGGGAGAAACGCAAATGTTTACTCCATATTCAAGTGCACTGCTATCGAATGTAAGATACCGCACATTACCATTTTTATCAAAAAAGTAATTTCCATTTACAGAGCTAATGTTCTGCCTTGAAATACCTTTACTATAAAAACCAATAAGGTCAACTAATGCATATTCGCATTGATCAGCATATAATCCACTGCCTTTTTTTATAATTTCTTTAACATACGCAAACCCGTATTCATTAGGCGAACTGTATACTCCTGCATTTTTAGCATTATTAATTTCCACCGCTAGTTCTCCCCAGTAATTATAATAACTCATAGAGTATTCTGTACCGGAAATAGTTTCTTTCGATGACTCAACCCAAAAATATTTATTGATGTATTCACCGATAACATCGTTTTTTCCTGCTGTGTAAACCACATTGCCCAAAAAATTAATAACTAAAGTTACACCATCTTTTTCAACTATAGCTAATTCATCAAGTTTTTCTGGTGCACTGCTATACTGTGCAGGAATAGCTAATTCACCTTTAGTATTAATATATCCGTAGTTGCCGTCTATCTTTACTCTCGCTAAATCTGTGTAGAATCTTCCCGCAGACAGATAACAAGGCTCGATAACGATCTCTCCCTTGTTATTGATATAGCCGTAACCTTTATTGGTGGATATAAGAGCAAGGCCGTTCCAAAATTCGTCGATTGAATAAATTTTGAGTTCGGGATATATTACCTCAGTTTCAAGAACTGTACCGCAAAGCGAACAAGTAAGATTTTTGCTTCCATTTTCTGATGAAGTCGCATCCTTAATAACAATCCACTCGCCTTGTTTATGTCCGGTCGATAAAACTGTTTCTTGTGCCAATAAAACAATATTGCAATTATTGCAATGTTTGCCTTCTGAAAGTCCATTAGTTGTACAGGTTGGGGGAACAGCTTCATCGATAACTTCTGTATGCCCAAGTGCAGATATGTTCTGCTTTTCTTCCTCGCCGCAAATACAAATGCGCTTTTGTGTACCGTCAGTTATGCAAGTGGCTTCCTGAGTGGTTATCCAATCGCTCCAAGAATGAGTATGTTCTTCTGTGATTTCCGATGTGGTATTATTGCTGCAAGAAACCCAAACGCATACAGATATCAATAGGGCGATAAGTAGGATTGCAGTTTTTTTCATTATCTTTTCCTCCTTTGAAATGAAAAATATAAAATAAAAAGTGCGCCAACCGAAGTTGACGCACCGAAAAACGCAAACCCCGATTGTCGCCAAACAAATTTCAAGCAATCGGAAGGACATTTCGTCGTACACAATTAACCATTAGGAATTTGCGCTTTTGCCAAATTCGAATGATTAATTATAGTACGCCGAAAAAAGGTATAATTCACCCTTTCCTAAAAAAGAGAAAAATATCCCTGAGATCACTTATGAAATTTGTTTGGCATCCCTATTATATCACATCTTTTTCTTTTTGTAAACCATAATTTTGAAATTTTCGAGCAATTATTATCATATATTATGTTTGCCTCGAAAAATTCCCACAAAAACCTTGACAACCGCCCTGATTAATGATAAAATAATATTTAATTATTTTCACAGGCAAAGGAGAAAGAAAATGATCAACCGCGCACACAAAATGGATCATGTTCATTCGGATATCCGTGGGCCTCTTTACGTTGAATCTCAAAGGATGATCAAAGAGGGCATAGACGTCCTCAGACTTAATACGGGTAATCCCGCGACGTTTGGCTTTACGCTTCCGGACAGCATCCGCGAGGCTATGCTTGCGGGACTCGATAACGCCGTCGCCTACTGCGACCCCAAGGGTATGCCCGAGGCGAGACAGGCGATCTATGAATATCATCTCGGAAAAGGACTTGTCGGCATTTCGCCCGACGACATATATATCGGAAACGGAGTCAGCGAGCTTGTAACGATGGCTCTCAATGTCTTCCTCAACACGGGAGACGAGCTTCTTATGCCCGCGCCGAGCTACTCGCTCTGGAGCAACTCTGCCTATCTCGCGGGCGGCAAACCCGTCTTCTACCGTTGCGACGAGGAGAATCATTGGTACCCCGACCTTGATGACCTCCGCTCGAAGATCACCTCGCGTACACGCGGAATGGTCATCATCAACCCCAACAACCCGACGGGTGCGGTCTACCCTCGCGAGGTGCTTGAGGAAATGATCAAGATCGCACGCGAGAACGATCTCGTTATCTTCTCGGACGAGATCTACGACCGACTCCTTATGGACGGAGTAGAGCATATCTCGCCCGCATCCCTAGCTCCCGATCTCTTTACGGTTACCTTCAACGGACTTTCAAAGTCGCACGTCATCTGCGGCTTCCGTTGCGCCTGGATGATCTTTTCGGGCAGAAAAGACTGGGCGCAGGACTATATGGAGGGCATCTTCCAGCTTGCGGCGATGCGTCTTTGCTCGACCACTCTGCCCCAGCTTGCCATCCCCGCCGCACTTAAGGACACCGAGAGCACAAAGGCTATGATGCGTCCCGGCGGAAGACTTTACGAGCAGAGCGCGGCAACTATGCGCGAGCTTGCAAAGATCGAGGGCATCTCCTGCGTTAAGAACAACGCGGCGTTCTACGTTTTTCCGAAGCTCGATATCAAGAAGTTCAATATCTCCTCGGACAAAAAGTTTGCGTTTGACCTGCTGCATCAGAAGCACATCCTCATCGTCCCCGGCAGCGGCTTTGACTGGACAACTCCCGACCACTTCCGAATCGTTATGCTCCCCGACGCAGAAAGAATGGCGAAGGCGATACGCGATATTGGAGATTTTCTGAAGGATTACAGACAGTAAACTGAATGCAAAATGCAAAATGCAAAATGCAAAATTATTAATAGGAAAAAATCCGCTTTGTGCGGATTTTTTCTTTAAAATAAAAAAGTTAATATTTTTGTCGAAAAAATTCCAAAATGGGTTGACAAAATGCGCGAGGGGTGGTAAAATAAAGCAACTTCAAAAACCGAACGAGACATTCTCTGTAAACCCGCCGCCCGCAAGACATTTTAATTTGATTTTTACATCTTAGTGCGCAAGCGGCCTCCCGCCGGCTGAGAATGTTAGTGCCACACATTCCGCCGTAAAAGTAATGATGGACAAACTCCTTGTCAACTCCCTTCTGACCGAAGAAGAAATTGCAGAACTTAAAGGTAGGGAGACTCCGGGGCATCCCTGGATATTCGCAATTGTTGGTGATATTTCGATCCTGTCGAACTATTGCCGAAGTGTGTTGCTTGTAAGCGACATTGAAGTCACCACTCATGAGTTCAACACTCACCACGCAGGAAAAACCATCCGTATAGAGGATATTGAGAAGACTCATACCCGCCGTATGTACGGAAACGCAATGCTCTGTCTCGAGCTTAAAAACGGTCTTGAAGAAAAAATATTCCGCTATACCTTCAGCGTAAATACCCTCTGCGAGGGAGCTTCCACATTTATCAACTCTCTCGTCAAGGGCGAGGATATCGGCGAAGCTACCGAATGCATGAAGGCTATCTACGAGAAACAGCTCTCCGTCTGCCCCAAGTGCGGACGTACTTTGGCGTCTCCCGGAGCGGAATGTCTCAACTGCGCAAGCAAGAAAAAGCTTGTCGGCAAGCTCAGCAAGTACATCATCCCCGAGTGGAAGAAGCTGATCCTTTCGGTTCTCCTTTCGATCACATCGACAGCACTTGCTCTGATTCCGCCTATGCTGACAAAGTCACTCATTGACGAAATTCTGCCGAACAACAACGCCGCTATGCTTATGCAGGTGGTAATTCTGTTGATCTCGCTGCAGATCGTCAGCCATATCATAAGCGGTACGCGCGGATACGTCCTTCGTCTGGTAGCAGACAGGATAGTATCGAATCTCCGTAACGACGTTTACGAAAAGGCGCAGTATCTGCCGATGCGATTCTACGATAAGACCTCGACGGGTGCTGTCATCAACCGTATCTCGGGCGACAGCTCGACGATCCAGTCCTTTATGCTTCGTATAACGCAGGAGGTAGTCGTTCAGTTCTTCAAGATGGTGGGCATAGTTATCGTTATGCTCGTTATGAATCCGAAGCTGACGCTCCTCTCGCTTATTCCCGTTCCGCTTGTTGTAATCGGTTCGCGTATCTTTGGTAAGAAGATCCGTCCCTTCTATCTCCGAATCTGGAGAAGATGGACAGCCGTTTCCTCCATACTTACAGACACCATCCCCGGTATCCGTGTCGTAAAATCCTTCACCAATGAGAAGAACACCACCGCCCGCTTCAAGGAGAAGAACGAGGAGTGGTATAGGACCGATACCTCCGCCGCAAAGATACTTAATGCGTTCCCCGCGATCGTTGGTACCTTCATCGGTCTCGGATCTGTCGTTATCTGGGCATTCGGCGGCAATATGGTTATTGATGCGCAGCTTTCGGGCATCGAGACAAGCCTTACCGTCGGTACTCTCGTAATCTTCATCAACTATGCTTCGATGTTCTACGAGCCCGTAAACTTTTTTGCAAACCTCAACGACTCCTTCCAGCACTTCCTCGCATCCGCCGAGAGAATCCTCGATATTCTTGACGCCGAGCCCGAGCACAACTTCGGCGAGGGCAAGAATATGGTCGAGTTCAAGGGTAAGATCGAGTTCAAGAACGTAAACTTCTCCTTCGACCGCACCAAGAAGACGCTGAAGAATATTAACCTCGTAATCGAGCCAGGCGACATTGTCGGTATCGTCGGTACCACGGGCTCGGGTAAATCGACGCTTATCAACCTCCTTCTCCGTTATTACGATCATTATGACGGCGAGATCCTTGTTGATGACATCAATATCCGCGATATAGATATGTCGCACTTCCGCGGACAGATCGGCTTCGTTCAGCAGGAGCCCCTGATGTTCCACGATACGATCTTCAATAACATCGCGTACGGCTGTCCCGACTGCCCCGTTGAGAAGGTTCTCGAGGCGGCGGACATCGCAAACGCGCACGAGTTCATCGTCCGTCAGCCCGACGGCTATGACGCGGTTCTCGGCGAGCGCGGCGTAGGTCTTTCGGGCGGTGAGAGACAGAGAGTCTCGATCGCGCGCGCGATGCTGAAGAATCCCTCGATCCTCGTATTCGACGAGGCGACCGCATCGGTTGACTCGGAGACCGAGCATCTGATCCAGGAGGCTATCGAACGCCTCATTTCGGGCAGAACCACCATTATGATCGCGCACAGACTTTCCACCCTTTCTAAGGCGAACAAGATCGTCGTTATCGACAAGGGCGAGATTATCGAGTGCGGCTCTCCCGAGGAGCTTCTTGCGCTCAAGGGTAAGTACTACCGCCTCGTAGAGATCCAGTCGATGTCCGAAAAGGTCAACGAAGCCAAGAAGGCTGACAGATTCGAATAAGGAGGGAAGGACTATGGCACTTAGATATCTTGATAAGACCGCAAAGATCGAGATGACCGACGTTTATTACGTTCAGCTCACGCTCGCGGACGGCACAGTTTACGAGAACGTCGAGCTCCGCAGGCTCTTCCCGATCTCGGATAAATTCAACTACATTTCGCTTCTCGACAAGGACGAGCACGAGATCGCAATGATAAAGTCGCTCGACGATATCACCACCGACAGCGCGGCGGCGATAAAGGCTTGCTTCTACGATTATTACCGCATCCCGAAGATCACGAAGATCACAGAGTGTGACGATAAGACGGGTATGCTCAAGATGACGGTCGAGACCGATCACGGCCCCGCTACCTTCCGCATCCGCAACCGTCACAGCGATATGAAGACCTATCCCGGCGACCGCGTTATCATCCGCGACTCGAACGATAACCGTTACGAGATCGAGAATCTTAACAACCTCGACCGTAAGAGCTGGCTTCTTGTTGCAAGTTTTCTTTAATAAAAATGACCGCTTCTCCAAACGGAGAAGCGGTTTTTCTTTAGAATTGTTTGTAAAAAGCCTCGTTTATTTTGTCGGCTATTTCAAGCATATCGTTTTTGTTGACCTTTACTACCTGTCTGTCGTAGGTGACGAGACCGTTTGTTTCGTCCTCGACGTCGCTGACCTGTGTGTAGACGGCGGCGCAGAGTCCGCGGTCGATCATCGGGATGACCTCGTCGAGGTAGAGCGATTTGAGCGCTTCACCGAATTTTTCGGTGTCTGTGAAGAAGCTGTATCCGTAGGTTTTGTCAAGATTGAAGGAATGTCCCTCGATCTTGCAGGAGTAACCGCCGAATTCCGAGAGGACGAGCGGGCGGTCGGGGTTGTTTTTTAGATCGAGCTTCTTGAAATAGATATGCTCGCTCTGCACGTCGCTTTCCTTTTCGGCGAACCATCCCGAGGTCGCGTCCCAAATGCGGGAGGGATCGAGTGCCTTGAGTCTGCGGTAGTTTTCGTCGGCGTCAAACTGTCCCCAGCCCTCGTTGAAGATCGTGTAATAGACAACCGAGGGGTGGTTATAGAGAAGTCTTACGGTCATTGCACTGTCGGTTTCAAAGGTGGTGCGGCGGACGTCACTTGCACGGTGTGTGATGCCTTTTTTCAGACCGATCGTGGGCAGCGCGGTGTCGATGAGGAAATTATATTTTCCGCTGTTGACCATATCTTGAAAGACGATCATACCGTATTTGTCGCAGTAATAGTAGAAGAGCTCGGACTCTACTTTAATATGCTTGCGGAGCATATTGAAGCCGAGCTCCTTCATTTTGAGGATGTCGTAGCGGTAGCCCTCGGGCGTTGCGGGGGTGTAGATGCCGTCGCTGTAGTAGCCCTGATCGAGCAGACCGTGGAAGAAATAGGGCTTTTCGTTGAGGGTTATATAGGACTTGCCGCCGATCTTTGCCGTGCCGACCGTGCGGAGTGCGAAGTAGGATCCGATCTTGTCCTCGCTCGATTCAAGGGTGAACTCGTATAGATAGGGGTCTTCGGGAGTCCAAAGATGCGGGTTTTCAATCTTTAATTCAAATTCATCGCCTCGGAAGCGGTATTGCTTGCCATCCGCGAGGGTGATGACCTTTTCATCCGCGCCGCCCTTGATCTTGAATTTGACGGAATCGAGAGAGGGCGTCATTTTTATGCGCTTGATATAGTTTTCGGGAACAGCCTCGAGCCACACAGCCTGCCAGATGCCGCTGATCGGAGTGTACCACATTCCGCCGCGCTTTTTCGACTGCTTTCCGTATGCGAGATCGGTATCAAGATCGTCGATGACGTCAACCCCGATCGTGTTCTCGCCGTCACTCAGATAGTCCGTGATATCAAACTCAACGGGCAAATATCCGCCGGCAAGAATGTCGAGATTATGCTCACCTATCTTGAGCATAAAGATCTGATCGACCGCGCCGAAGTGAAGGATGATGCGTCCGTCGCGCATTTCCTCGGGCAGAGTGAATTTTTTGGTATATTTGTAGACTTCGAATCTCTTCTTTTCGCGTTCGATACCCGAAAGCCTCGATTCGGGCGGGAAGGGAACTTTTATTTTGCCGAGGTCGATCTCGTCACCGCTTATGACCGAAAGCTCCCACTCGCCGCAAAGCGACATATAGGAGTCGCGCTTCATCTGCGGGCGGGGATATTCGGTCCAATCGGTTGAGTTATCGTCCTCAAAGGGAGTGCGGAGATCCTTACAGAGACGCGGCTTGTTGAAGAATTTCGATGCGACGAGAAGGATGAGTACAAGAACCGCGATCGGTACGAGTGCCGCCAGGAAGATGTTTTCGTTCGGCACGAAGGACTCGGTGCCGTCGTTGTTGACGATCTTTTCGGCGTTTGCAAGCACGGATTTGCCGATGAAGGGGCCGATTATGCCGGGGAGGAGCACCTGAGAGAAGATGCGGACCCCCTGGAGTCTGCCCGCCTTATCTTCGGGGGTGAGCTCACGGATCTTCGCGCCGAAGACAGCCATTCCCGAGAGGTAACCGCACATCATAAGGAGCGAGCCTATGAATACGGGTGCTTTTGCTTTGAAAATGAAGAGAACGATATATCCGAGCGCGAGCCACGCGAGTGAAAATGCGGAAGAGAAGCCAAAGCCCTTCTTGTCGTAGACCTTGCCCCAGAAAGCGGTGGCAATCGATGCGAGGATGATCGCGGGTGCCATTACGAGGACGTAATCCGCCATTCCGAGCGATACCTCATAATATATAATAAGGTAGGGCATAAATATTTGGATCGAGATATTGAAGATCACGAACGCCGCGAGGTAGAAGTAGAACGCGGGATTCGACTTCACCGTCGAGGGCATAAAGCCGTAGAAAACGTTCTTGATGTATCCCGTCTCGGATGGCGCTGGGCAGCGGTCATCGATAATGAACAAACCGAGGATACCGATCAGGAGCGTTGCCGCACCGATGATAATAAATATCTTGCTCCAGCTCTGCGGGTCGCCGAGATCAAGCGACATAAAGCCGCCGAATACGACGAGGATGGCAACGAGCGGCATCATCGAGTTGATGCCTTCAACTGCGCCGCGGTTGGTCGAGTCTGTTGAGTCGGTCAGCCACGCATTGTACGCCGCGTCGTTTGCAGACGATCCGAAGAAGGTCATAATGCAGTCGAGGATGACCGTCATAGTGACTCCGATCGCCGCCGCGCTTGTGACCGCGGGGAAGACGGCTTCGATATAGTCGAGCTTCATAAGCGCAAAGCCGTATATCGAGAAGCCCCAAAGGATATAACCGCCGCAGATGAAGATCTTGCGCTTACCGATGCGGTCGGAGAGCGCGCCGATGAATACGGTGGTCAGCGTTGCCGCGACCGCGCTTGCGGCGACCATCAGCGAGATGTCCTCGGCGGAGGCATTGAACATTTTGTAGATAAAGACGTTGAGGTACATATTCTCAACAACCCACGCGATCTGTCCCATCAGCCCGAAAAGCACGAGCGCGAGCCAGAAGCGTCCCGAAAGCTTGGTTTTCATTTGTTTGTCTCCTTGATGTGTTTATACTAAAATTGTAACACAAACTTACCCAAATGTCAATGAAAGATTGACATTTGACTGTTTTAGTGATATAATTTACTTAATAAATATCGGAGGATATAAAAATGGATTACGGTATTCAGCTTTACAGCATCAGAGATCTTGCAAAGGAAAATTTCGAGGAGGCAGTTGCAACAGCGGCGCGCCTCGGATATGCTTCTATAGAATTTGCCGGATTTTTCGGCAGAAGTTCCGAGCAAGTAAATAAGGCAATGAACGATGCGGGCATCCGAATCTGCGGTACACACAGCGGATGGGCGGACCTCGCAAACGATTACGAAAACACCCTCCGTTTCCATAAGGAGATCGGAAACAAGCATTACACGATCCCCGGCGCGGATCTTTCCACTCCCGAAAAGCTCCGCGATTTCGTTGAATTCTTGAATTTTATGACCCCGAAGCTTGCGGGGGAGGGCATTGAGCTCGCTTACCACAACCACGCGCGCGAGTTTATCGTGAACGATTTCGGTGTAAGAACGCATGACGTTCTTGCCGCTGAAACAAAGGTAAACTTCGAGATTGACACATATTGGGCATTCGTCGGCGGAGAGGATCCCGTCAAGGTCCTTGAAAAGTACGCGCACAGAATGTCGCTGATCCATCTCAAGGACGGTAACGCCGCAGGCAAGGGCAAGTCGCTCGGACTCGGCGAGGCTCCTCTTGCGGATATCGTCAGCGCGGCAAAGAGACTAGGCCTTTATATGATCGTTGAGAGCGAGGGTCAGGATCCCGACGGACCCGCAGAGATCGGCCGCTGCATTGATTGGCTGAAGACAAATGGATAAAATCGAATCGACCAAAAATAAAAAACGCCGCAGACCTCTCGGTACGGCGGCGATAATGGCACTCGGATTCCTTGCGATCATCGTGATCGGAACTCTTCTTCTGATGCTTCCGATTTCGAGCACATCGGGACAGTTCACATCGCCATTGACTGCGGCGTTCACTGCGGTCAGCGCGACCTGCGTGACGGGACTTGTTGTGGTCGAGAGCGGAGTTTACTGGAGCGTTTTCGGCAAATGTCTGATAATTCTGCTGATACAGATCGGCGGTCTCGGATTTATGACAATGGCGGTGCTCCTCTCGGTCATTATCAGACGGCAACTCTCCCCCCGCGACCGCGTTCTCGTTGCCGCATCCTACGGAATCAACGATTACGGCGGGATCAACGTCCTTGTCAAAAGGATACTCCTTGGCACTCTTGCGATCGAGGGAACGGGGGCTATACTGCTTTCAACCGTCTTCATTCCCGAATACGGTTTCGGAAAGGGGCTTGCCTACAGCGTTTTCCATTCGATCTCGGGCTTCTGCAACGCGGGATTTGATATCCTCGGAAACGGCAATTCGCTCGGCGCATACTCGGATAACCCTATCGTTTGCATCACGATAATGCTTCTGATCCTCCTTGGCGGTATCGGTTTCCCCGTCTGGAACGAGTTTATCGGAAGAAAAAAGGGACAGAGATTCAGCGTTTACACCAAATTCGTTCTGATCCTCAGCGCGGTCTACGTTCTCGGCGGTGCGATGATCATTGCCCTGCTCGAGTGGAATAATCCCGAAACTCTCGGGGCGATGAGTTTCGGCGAGAAGATTCTCAATGCCTTTTTTGAATCGATGACCTGGCGTACCGCGGGTTTCATCACCTTTGACAACGCGCCTCTCGGCGACGGTACGAAGCTTCTCGGATGCTTTATAATGTTCACGGGCGGTGCTTCTGCATCGACCGCGGGCGGCGTGAAGCTTGCGACGATCGGTATCATCGCGCTGGCTTCCTACACGGTTGCCGTTGGTCGGAGCGAGATCAATTTCATGCGCCGCCGAATACCTTACTCTGCGGTATTGCAGGCTCTCGCGCTTGTCGTCATTCAGCTTGTTCTGACCGTGACGGCAACGCTCATCTGCATTTCAGCCTGCAACGGAATGGGATTTTCCGCGATCGATCTGCTTTACGAGGTTGTTTCGGCGGGTGCCACCGTCGGAATATCCGCGGGACTCACCCCAAGCCTTCCCGTCGCGGCAAAGATTACCTTGATGTTTATGATGTATTTCGGGCGCGTCGGAATTCTGACGATAACCTGCTCGCTTATGGGACGCGTATCGGGCTCGCATTCCGCGATAACGTATCCCGACGCCAATATTTTGATAGGATAGGTAAAAAATGAAAAGCTTTTGTATTATAGGTCTCGGAAAATTCGGCACCTCGCTTGCAAACGCCCTCGTTGACGCGGGCAAGCAGGTTATGGTAATCGACACCGATTCCGAGAAGGTGACCGTGATCGCCGACAACGTGACGAATGCCGTCATCGGTGACGCGACGAATATGGGTCTGCTCAAGGCTTCGGGCGTGTCGGATTACGACTGCGCCGTTGTCTGTATGACCGAAAATATCAGCGACATTATTCTGATCACGATCCAGCTCAAGGAGCTCGGCGTCAAATACGTTATCTCCCGTGCGGTCAACGACGGACACAAGAAGGTGCTTTGCCACGTAGGCGCCGACGAGATCGTTTATCCCGAGCACGATATGGGCGAGCGACTCGCCTTCAGACTCTCGAATGCGACCATCACCGATTTCGTGCAGTTCAAGGGATACAAGGTCGTTGAGATGGTCGTTCCCGAGGCGTGGGTCGGTAAGGACCTTATCACACTCAATCTCCGTAAGGCGTACGGCGTTAATATAATCGCAGTCAGATATAATGACGGCAGTATCGACGTTTCTCCATCGCCGACAAGAGAGTTCAATGCGGGCGAGATCGTTTCTGTCGTCGGCGACGACAAGGACATAGACCTGATGACGGCGAAGGTCAAGTAATATTTTTCATAATCGAATTCAGCAGATCGCGCTCACCCGCGGTCTGCTTTTTTTCTTTGCCGCGTAAGCTCTGCCAGAGATCGCGCGCCTTTTTAAGTCGGCGGTAGACGGTTCTGTCGTCGCAATGAAGCTCGTCGGCGAGACGGCGCACACGAAGCGTGACTTCATTTACTCGCAGTCTGCGAGATGCGGCAATGAAATAGACGTCCCTGACCGCGCGGAGTGCGATCGTATCGCACGATAGCTCGAGCAAACGCAGAGTGTCGAAGACCGCGAGCATATCAAGCGCGGCAGAGTCGCGGCAGATCCCGCGTATTCGGCAAATTATTCCGAGCGCGGATTCCGAGCCGCAAAGCCCGAGCCGCGCATAAGTCCTGAAAGCGCGAACCGCCGCCTCATCCTTCGGTTCTTTTTTCATAATACCTCCTATAGAACAGATGTTCTATATTATTATACTACATAATTATGAGAATGTCAAGAGCTTGCGATGAATGTAAAATGCAGAATGCAAAATTCAAAATGCAAAATGCAAAATGCAAAATGCAAAATGCAAAATGAGGTAGCTTTTCGAACGTTGCTCGAAAAGCATATTACAATAATTCTGTTTTGTCTTAATAATCCTTTGTCAGGTTTAAACCGATAATAAGCAAATAGAAAAATCGAGATGTAACGGAGCAAAAGCCTCAAAACATCTCGATTTTTTGTTAATTAATTCGTTTGACTAATAATTTTGCAAATCTTCGGATCAGCACTTTATAATAAGCTATCACGCAGAAACAAAATTATCGGTATAATAATTTCCTAGCGAAGCGACGGAAATTTTCCTCAACTCTGCACTCTGCATTCTGCATTCTGCATTTTCATTCACTCCGGCAAAAGGCTTCCGTCCGCAAGCATATGCAGGTCCTTTTCGTGGATGAAGCAGATTACGTATGCCGGGTCGGTCTTTCCAATGACCGTCGGATTGAGCTCGGGGGATGTGCGATAGATCGTGTTACCGAAGGTGTTTGAGAAATAGTCGATCATGATGATCTTATCCCATTCGGAAGAGAACTGGAACTGGATCCTCGGCATTGGCGGAAGCTCATCCTTGTAGTTTCGCTTCGCGTATGCCATATCGTATTCGTAATCCTCGAAGCTCAGATAAATCTGATATTTCTGAACAAAGTCGGTCGAGAGGGATACGGTTCGGTTTTTGATCTCGTTCTCGAGACTTGTTTTTCTGGCAAGAACCTTTCCGGCCGTCGTATGATGGACGAGGTCTCCCGCGTCAAGCTCGACGGGTGTGACCTCCTTGCGAATAAATGAGGGAAGCTTATTCAGGACCGCGCGGTAGGCGTAATAGGCACCGCGGCTGTTGAGCGAATCCTCGGTGTTATTGTAAAGCTCTCCGTTTTCCTTGGCGTTGTGGAGCTTATCGGTAAGGTCGAGATAGTTTTGCACGGCTCTCTTGCCGAGATAGCGCGTTACGACCTTCAGCCTTGTGTCCTCGCTGATATTTCCCATATAGTCGGGCATGAGCTCGGGATATATCGTTTGCGAGTTTGGGATGATGATGAAATAGATCTCCGTACCGTGCTCTCTGTATTCCTCGGTAAGCTCGCTGATACCGTTGAAATAGCGGTTCAGCTCGCTTTCTGTCGGCTTGAGCTCACCGAAATAATCGGCAACGTAGCTATATCCCGTGTCCTCATCAACGGTCGGGAAGAGAAATTCATCGTCTCCGAGAAGGACTTCGGACGTGGGCAGGCGGTTGAAAAGATTGTAGTCTACCTTAATTATATTGCCTCGGATCTTCTTCGAGAGATAGAATGTATCGGCGAAATCCGAGATAATGATGTTCGGGTGATCCTCGCCGTCGTAGTAGTCGTCGACAAGCTCCTCCGAGCCGAGGTATGCAGAAACTCCGATATTGACAAGGAAGGAAAGCAGTATTCCGACAAAGAGCACGATGATGATCACGCCGAGGGCGCGAGAGCTCTTGCCGACGGGAAGTATGTTTTCTATATGCGATTCTGTGCCGATGTTGAGTCCCATAGGCTCATTCTGCTTGTAAAGCTGCTGCGGCGCGTTCATTTTGTTCTCCTTTCATCAGAATATTATGTCGCGGAAGGGCTCTGTTGCGAGCGATGGATACTGGGGAAGATAATAGTAAATGCAAAGCACGAATACCGCCAGGATCAGAAGCGACCAGCACCATCTGACGGGCGCGAATTTTACGAAGGGGGATTGATGCCTTTGGGAAATGACACCAAGTATCATAGGAAGCTGAACGAGGAGTATCAGCGCAAGCACCAGAGGAAATTCAAGGTTAAAGAAGGTCTGGTTGATCAGGTAGGACTGTAGCGGCATCGCGAAGGTCATATTACCGAAAACGATCTCAAGGCTCGACATATCGCGGGTCTTGATAAGCATCCAGAACACGATAACGAAGAGGTAGGTTACGATAAAGGAGAGCGGCTTTAGGCATTTATGTTTATTAAGGAAGGCTCCGATGTCGAACATTCCGTCAAGAATTGCGGGAAGCAGGAGGATAGCTATTGCAGGCAGGACCTTGATTCCGATCTTGAACCACAAAAGCAGAGCGAGCGCGCAGACGGAGGATACCACGGCGTTCAGCATACGCGCGCGGGCTCCCTGTTTGTTCTCGATATCAAGGGCTCTTGTGAGAGGCGCGCGGATATAATCTGCGATCCAGGAGGAGAGGCTCGAGAGGAAGTTCCTTGCGTACTGCATGGGGGTGCAGACGAGTATGCAGGATCCGAAATCGGGGGCAAGATGTATTCCGAGCATCGCGGATATGCCTCGCGCCATATCCGAATATCCGGAAAAGCCGAAGTATACCGAAACGAGCAACAGCAACGCGAGCATCAAACCTACGTCAAGGCTGATGGGCTCCTCGGTGAAGTGCAGAAGCCTTTCAACGATCGAGTCGTAATATTCGTCGACGATCGCCGCGATTGCAACTCTCTTGATGAAT
The DNA here is from genome assembly GCA_045632925.1 of Eubacteriales bacterium. Classification (GTDB taxonomy): domain Bacteria; phylum Bacillota; class Clostridia; order Oscillospirales; family CAG-272; genus CAG-390. The sequence continues at coordinate 54,716 of JAZQXP010000057.1, forward strand.
CCGCGGACGAAAAGCATTATACCCGAGGCGACTCCGGGCGCCGAAAAGTGCATATTTTCGGGCTTGATCATCTCCTCAAAATGCTTGTATTTGATTACGGGACCGGCGATCATAACGGGGAAGAAGGTGACGTAGGTCAGTACGTCGATGAAGCTTCGCGGCATTTTTGCGTCGCCTCGCCGAACGTCTGAAATGCAGGAGAAGGAGGCAAGCAGGTAGAAGGATGCTCCGATGGGGAGATACTGTCTTGCGGCATCCTCATCAGCCCATACGCCGAGGTATCTGAGCACCGCCAGCGCGCCGATAAGTACGACTGTGACGAAGATCATAACGTATCTGCTGCGCACGCTGAAGACCGCGAAGGTCGCGCAGTAGGTGAAGATCGCGCAGATCAGCAAAAAGAGGATCGATGCGGGGCTTTCAAGATTCGCAAGAGTATAGAAGGCGATGCTGAAGGCACATATTGCACGAGGTCTGTATTTCGGCGGTGTCAGGGTGTAGATGCCGAGCATTATGGGTAAAAAAAGCAGCAGAAAAACAGGTGACGTGAATAACATTTCTATCTCCTCCTTTTCTGCTTAATATAATTCGATATAATATATTAATATAATATCACATTCGCGGGAATAATTCAAGAGCTATGCCGTTTCGGTAAAATAAGTTAATAAAAAAATATACAATTTGTCAAAAAAGCATTGACAAATGAAGAGAAATATAGTAAAATTAAACTACCAAAATTTAATAACCTGGAAAGGAATAGCACTATGAAAAAAGCTTTATCACTCGTGCTGTTTGCAGCAATGCTCATTTCCCTCGTTGCATTCAACATCAATGCGGCTTGGGACGGCACAACCGTTTCCGCATCCCTTAAGGGTGAAGGAACTGCAGACTCCCCCTACCTCGTTGAGTCCGCTGAGGATCTTGCATATCTCGCAAAGTCCGTAAACGAGGGCAACACCTATGAGGGCAAGTACATCATTCAGACTGCCGATATCGATCTCGGCGGCAAGGAATGGACTCCTATCGGATTCCAGAAGATCAACGGCGCTGAAGTTGACGCTCCCTTCTCGGGTGTTTACAGCGGCCTCGGTCACAAGGTAACCGGTCTTTGGATCTCCAAAGTTCCCACAAACCACACAGGTCTCTTCGGATACGTAATGTCCGGTGAGGTCGAGGCGGGTATCGCAAACCTCACCGTTGAGGGCGCGATCACTCTCGACGGCGTAGCTTCCTCCAATATCGGTATCGGCGGTATCGCAGGCTCGGTAGGCAAGGACACCTCCGCTTTCAAGGCAAACGTAGTTCTTGCAAACTGCACTTCGAACGTTGCTGTTACTCTTACTAACTGCACCGCAGAGCCCAGAGTCGGCGGTCTTACCGGTTACGTCTTCTACGGTAAGGTTCAGAACTGCGTATCGAACGGCGACGTAAGTGTTACCGCTTCGAACCAGACCAGAGTTGCAGGCTTCGTAGGCCAGACCAACCGTACACACTTCCTCAACTGCGTATCGAACGGCACCGTATACGGTGAGGTTACCGTTGGCGCAAAGGCAGGCAGAGTTGCAGGTATCGCATCCGTTATCACCCGTGGCGGCGTTAAGGGCGACGAGGACAACGCAACCTACACCATATTCGAAAACTGCATCAACAACGGTGCCATCACCGGTAAGGGCATGCAGAACGTATGGGTAGCAGGTATCGGCGCTGACTTCTACGTAAACGCAGGTACTTGGGCAGGCAAGGACGCACGCGTTAAGTTCATCAACTGTGTAAACACCGGCGCTATCTACTCCGAGACCAACAACACCGGATTCTTCCCGCACGCGGGCGGTATCGCAGGCTACACCCAGAACGGCTACACCGAGTACGAGTTCATCGGCTGTGTAAACAACGCAGAGATCTCGAGCGTAGGCGGTAAGGAAGTACGTGCAGGCGGCATCGTAGGTTCGGTTTACGCAAAGGCAGCTGAGTACAAGTTCGATCAGTGTGTCGCTATCGGCGAACTCAAGTCCACTTGCTTCTCACTTGCAAACAAGGATACCGCTCTTGCAACCTCCACAGCAAATGCTGACGCGGCTACGATCATTGCAGCGATCGCCAACGTTGAAGGACAGCTGAAGCCCTCCGAGCTCACAATCGCAGGCTTTGATCCATCCAAGGGACTCCCTGAGCCCGAGGTTACCGAGCCCGAGACCACTCCCGCTCCCGAAACCACAGAGCCCGCTCCCGAGACCACAGCTCCCTCTGAGGCTGAGCCCACCGGCGACTCCGCTCTGGTCTTCGTAGCAATCGCTATCATCTCCCTCTGCGGAGTTGCAGTTGTTGCAAAGAGACGCGAGAACTAATAAAAAAGAGCGCTTCGGCGGTCTTTTTTATTAGGTAAGAGGTAAGAAGTAATAGTGAAGAAGTATGGAAACTTTTCTCGCAAGGCTCGAAAAGTATTATAATTAAAATGAAAATTTTCGAGCGAAGCGACGGAAATTCACCATACTTCTTGCCTATTCACTATTACCTCTTCCTTTAAAAAGCCGCCTCTTCGGAGGCGGCTTTTATTATGCTTTTACGATGTAATTTTCGATCTCTGTGAAGAAGGGATCTGCGCTGCTTGTATGAGCGGTAAGCTCAAGCTCCTCTCTGAGGTCGAGGCAGAACATGCCCATGATCGATTTTCCGTCAACCGTGTAGCGGCCCGACTTGAGCTCGATATCAAAGTCGTACTTGCCTGCAACAGCGACGAAATTGTAGAGATCTGCGATCGTAACAAGACGGATCTTTACTACTGTGATTGTTTCCATAATTTGTACCTCCGTGGATTTTTATATCAATAATATTTTACCATTACAGAGGATAAATGTCAATAAGAAAATCGTGAATTTGAGCGAAAAATCGTACGACATTTTGCGTCAATTTAATTTACCTTTTTTACATCTTCGACAATATTATACAAATATATAACAAAATCGTTATATAAGCATAAAACTAAAACAAAAGTCAAATAAAAAATATTCGACAAACATCTAATAAAAAAGATTAAATCGGGTATTGCAAAATGGATAAAAATGTTGTATAATATTATATATAAGTATGTGATTTATTAAAGGACAATAATATGGCAGTAAAAAAAACAGAAACGAAATCAAAGAAAGCAGCTTCCGCAGAGCCCGCGAAGAAGGCTCGTGCGGCGGCTAAAAGCACTGCTGCGGAAACGAAAAAGAAGGCTCCTTCATCGGACGATCCCGCGGCGTATAATAACGACAGTATAGTCCTTCTCAAGGGTGCGGACAGAGTAAGAAAGCGTCCGAGCGTCATCTTCGGCTCGGACAATATCGAAGGCTGCAAGCATTGCTTCTTCGAGATCCTTGCCAATGCGATCGACGAGGCGAATGCGGGCTACGGACGCGAGATCAGAGTATCCGCATACAACGACCACTCGATGAAGGTCGAGGATTTCGGACGCGGAGTTCCCCTCGGATTCAACGAGAAGGAAGGCAGATACAACTGGGAGCTCGTTTTCTGCGAGCTTTTCGCGGGCGGCAAGATGGACAATAATAACGACGAGGCGGTCTATAAATCCTCGCTCGGAACAAACGGTCTCGGCGCCTGTGCAACTCAGTACGCATCCTCATTTATGACCGTCGATTCATTCGACGGTAAGTTTGTAAGCTCTATCAGATTTGAAAAGGGAGAGCCTGTGACCGAGCTTGAAAGATACGAGCTTGCTCCCTCGGACAGACGAACCGGAACCGTGATCCATTGGCGTCCCGACCTCGAGGTCTTCACGGATATCAACATCCCCTACGACTATTTCAAGGAGGTCCTCCACCGTCAGGCGGCGATCAACTACGGCGTTAAATTCCTGCTTGAGCTCGAGGATGAGAACGGCAAGTTCGAGAACTTTGAATATTACTATTCCGCCGAGGACGGTCTGCGCGAGTATCTCAACGAGCTTTGCGAGAACAAGTCGCTGACCGAGCCCGTCGTCTGGAAATCCAAGACGAGAGGTAAGGACCGCGGCGACAGACAGGAATATCCTCTTGAGGCTGACTACGTTTTCTGCTTCACACAGGCAACGGGTATTCAGGAATACTACCACAACTCGAGCTACCTCGAGCACGGCGGTTCGCCCGAAAAGGCGGTACGTGCGGCATTTGTCAGCGCGATAGATAAGTATCTGCGCGACATGGGCAAGTACAACAAGACCGAACAGAAATCGAAGATCACATTCGCCGATATCGCGGACAGCCTTGTGCTCGTAATCTCGAGCCACTCTACCGTCGCGTCATATGAAAACCAGACCAAGAAGGCGATCACGAACTCCTTTATTCAGGAGTCGATGACCGAGGTGCTTAAGGAAAACCTTGCGACCTATTTCGTCGAGAAGCCCGCGGAGGCAGAGAAGATCGCCAACCAGGTGCTCCTCAATAAGAGAAGCCGCGAGAGCGCAGAGAGAAGCAGGATCGACATCAAGAAGAAGCTTTCGGCTTCGATGGACGTTTCCTACCGCGTTGAGAAATTCGTCGGTTGCCGCTCGAAGGACCCCGAGGTCCGCGAGCTCTATATAGTGGAGGGTGACTCTGCTCTTACTTCCTGTAAGCTCGCGCGCGAGGCGGAATTCCAGGCGATCATTCCCGTCCGAGGAAAGACCCTCAACTGTATGAAGAGCGACTACAAGCAGATCTTCGCAAGTGAGATCATCGTTGACCTCCTTCGCGTTATCGGCTGCGGAGTCGAGCTTGACGCCAAGGCAAAGAAGCACAGCGATATGAGCGAGTTCGATCTTTCGGCACTTCGCTGGTCGAAGATCATAATCTGTACCGATGCCGACGAGGACGGCTTCCAGATCAGAACCCTGCTTCTGACCATGTTCTACCGTCTCCTTCCCACCCTTATCGAAAAGGGCAAGATCTTCATCGCTGAAACTCCCCTATACGAGATCACAACGAAGGACGACACCTATTTCGCCTACGACGAAAAGGAGAAGGCGGAGATCCTCAAGAAGATCGGCGACAAGAAATACACTCTCCAACGATCGAAGGGTCTTGGCGAGAACGAGGCGCAAATGATGTCGCGTACCACTATGAAGCCCGCAACGCGCAGGCTCATCGCCGTCAAGCCCGCAGATGCGGCGGCGACCGAGGAGATCTTCGACGTTCTCCTTGGAAACAACCTTGCGGGAAGAAAGACATTTATCGCGGAACACGCGGGTGAATATATGAAGGACGTTGACGTCTGACGGAAAGGATTATTGATATGAAACGACTTATTTCCATTGCAGCTCTGCTGCTCGCGCTCATTACCCTTATCCCCACGCTTATCGCATGTAAGCCCGAAGAGCCCGTCGAGAGCGCGGCTCCGGACACCACAGCTCCCGAGATCGTTGAGACCGATCCTCCCGCTCCCGAGGGAATCAAGGTGACCAAGGAGGGCAAGGCTCTCTTTACCATCATCCGACCCGACGAGTCCACTCAGTCGATCTACAATCTTGCGAGAGACCTCGGAGATGCGATCGAGAAGATCACGGGTGCCGAATGCAAGCAGGACACCGACTTTAAGAGCTGGAACACCGTCCGTGACCCCGAAAAGTACGAGATACTTCTCGGATATACAAATTATGACGAGACTCTCGAGGTGCTCAAGGATATCAAGTACTACGATTATGCCATCGTTCAGCGCGGCAACAAGATCGTTATCGCCGCCTACACCGAGGCGAGCCTCAAAAAGGCGCTGACCTATTTCCGCAACAATATGGTCGATAAGATCGAAAAGGATGCCGACGGTGATTTCGCTCTTCCCTTTGAAGAGAAGATCCACAGAGGCAAGTACAGCGTTGAATCGCTGACCCTCGACGGTAATCCCATCGAAAATTACGTTGTCGTTTACGGCAAGGGAACTACCTCGGGCGAGAAGGTCGCTCAGAGTGTTGTTGACGTTATCGCGAGTGCGACGGGTATCTATCTCCCCATCGTCAGCGACAAGGAAGCCGCTGTTGATTGCGAGATCCTTGCGGGCAAGACCAACCGTCCCGAGAGCGCGGGCGTTGACAGCCTTGCAAATCTCAGCTACAACGTATCCCTTCAGTCGGGCAAGCTCGTTATCGACTGCCTCAGCGCAGAGACGGGCGACGCGGCTGTACGTAAGCTTTACGCATCCAAGATGTCCTCGGGCGGAAAGGTCGAGCTGACCTCGGGCGATCTTTGTGAAGGCACTCTCCTCATCGAGCCCGAAATGCCTATGACCGCGGGAAGCGACCTCCGTATCATTACTTATAACGTGCTCACCGAAAAGTGGGGCGGCACCGAGACCTCCGCGAGAGCAGAGTATTTCGGCGCGTTCCTTGACGTATACAAGCCCGACATCGTCGGTGTTCAGGAGGTATGCGACAAGTGGCGCAAGTATATGCCCGACCGTATCGGCAACTACAAGCTGATCGGAACGGTTCGTAAGGACGGCGGACAAAGCTATTCCGCGATCGTATACGATTCCTCGAAGTACGAGGTCCTCGCTCAGGGCGTTGACACCTATTCCTACCACGCAAGCGCAGAATGCCGCAATATGTCCTGGGCAATATTTATGGAACCCGCGACAGGCGTGAAGTTTGCCTTCATCTCGACCCACTGGGATTTCGGTGACGAGGAGAACAAGCAGCAGATGCGTAAGGTCCAGGCTGATGAAATGAGCGCAAAGATCGCGGCTCTCAAGGCTGAGTATAATTGCCCCGTTATTATCACAGGTGACTTTAACTGCAGTAACGTCTCTGATTCTTATAATTACTTTATGAGTATCAACGGAATGACCAACGCAATCACTAATTCCGAGTATTATTATAACGCCAAGGGTACAAACACCATCGACTTTATTATGATCACTAACGGCGACGGTGTTTTCAAGGGTTACAGAAAGCTGATCGATAACGGAATCGCACAGATCTCCGACCACCCCGCAAACCTTGCGGATATCGATCTTTTGCCATAAATTAATAATTTACGGACCGATGACGAATCGGTCCGTTTGTTTTGAGAGACGAATTAGGGTATTAATTTTAGAAAAAACAAAAAAGTTGCGCGCGCAACTATTGACTGTATGCGCAATATGTGATATAATATTGGTGTTAATTAATGAACATTTCGGAGGATAATATGAGCAACGAAAGAAGACAGCCGAACGTGCTGTTTATTATGGCTGACCAGTTCCGCGGAGACTGGATGAGCTGTGTCGGCGGTCCCGCAAGGACACCGAATCTTGACGCGATCGCAAGCGAGGGCGTGGTCTTCACGCAGTGCTCGACCTGCGCGCCTCTTTGCGTTCCCGCGAGAATAGGACTTTTCTCGGGCAAGTATGCGCACACAACGGGTGCGTGGGATAATCAGAAATTCATCCTCTCGCCCGACGCGAATATCTGGTCGAAGCAGCTGCGTGATCTCGGATACGCGACCTCTCTCTTCGGAAAGACGCATATCCACGGCGGAAGCGGCGACTTTATCGCGCGCGAGCCGATGGTCGAGGCTTACGGCTTTGACGTTGTAAATGAGATCACGGGTCCGCACGCCGCCTGCAAATCGCGCACTTATATGACCGAACGCTGGGCGGAGAAGGGTCTGCTTGATGCCTTCGCAAAGGATATCAAGAGACGCGGAAAGACTCCCTTTGCCGAGCCATCGCCTCTTCCTCTTGAGGAATATTATGACGTTTACGTCGGTAACTGCGGCGTTGATTATCTGAAGAATTATGACGGCGACAAGCCCTGGTTCTGTCACGTCAGCTTCGGCGGACCTCACGAGCCCTGGGATTCTCCCGAGCCATACGCAAGTATGTACAGTAAGGAAGATATGCCCGCACCCCGTCCCGTAATGCAGAACGCAAATCCCGAGCGTCCGAGGGGCGAGACCGACTTCCGTATGCATAAGCTGCAGATCCATTGCACGCCCGATAAAGCTCTCGAGATTCGTGCGGATTACAGCGGAAACTGCACTCTGATCGACGAAATGATCGGAAGGATTGTTGACGTTATCAAATCTCGCGGCGAATGGGAGAACACGGTCGTGCTCTTTACGTCCGACCACGGCGAGATGAACGGCGATCAGGAATTCGTAAATAAGCGCACCTTCCTTGACGGCGCGCTCAATATCCCGCTCGTTATCCGCACGCCCGAGACTATCGGAAAGGGCGGCATCAAGACCGATGCCCTCGTCAGCCTCATCGACGTCGGACCGACTCTCATCGAGCTCTGCGGCGGATCGATAGATTATCCCCAGTGCGGAAGGTCGCTCTGCGGAGTGCTTGACGGAAGCTGTGAAAAGCCGCGCGATTACGTCCTCAGCGAGCTTTCGGGCGAGATCATGTATATGGATGATGAATGGAAGGCACTCGTCAACGTCCACGGCGAGATCTATATGCTCTTCGACCGCAAGAATGACCCCGAGGAGCAGTTCAACCTCGCGGCATCCGATGCGGCACGCGAGACCGAAAATATGCTCCGTGCCAAGATCATGAAGGCGATTGCAGAAAACATCATCATCCCATCGACGCAGGTGCAGACCTCGAAGGCTATTACGAGGTAATAAGCGGACAGTGGACAGTGGACAGTGGACAGTGGTCAGAAAGATGCGAAGTTTGATCTTCAATTTTGTTCAGTGCACTTAGAATTTCGTCAGATAATTAAAATTATTATTGTATAAGTGAATAGAAAATCTCGGATATTTTGAAGTTCAATCTTCTCAATATCCGAGATTTTTCTTTATAATTCAATTATTTATCGGTACAGCAAACAGAAAGTACTAATTAAATTATCATTCGCATCTTTCTGACCACTGTCCACTGTCCACTGTTCACTCGAGTCTCCTTCCGCTCTTTTTGAGCAATCTTTTCAGCAGCTCGGAGAGCGGCAGGACGAGCATCCCCGTGAAGATATTTGATACCCCGTGAAGGATGTCAAAATAGAATCCGGAGGCGATCCAGGCGAGCGTTTGCTCGAAGTTAAAGCCGTAAAGAAGCGCCTGTCCGGGGGCGTAAATGATGCCGAAAGCGAAGCCGTGAAGCGCGCATACTGCGGGATAGACGATCGCGGCAACTCCGCGCGGCATTTTTTTCGGCAGGAGCATAGTCATGCCCCAGAGAACTGTCCATACGTAGAGATAAGGAATCCACCATTCGGCGAATCCGGCGTATATCCCTTGAACGATCACGTATAGGTAGATCGGGATCAGCGCCTTGAAGCGGAAGACCACGGTGTAGAGCATAACAAGCATCCCGAGCAGGTGGATGTTTGGAAACGCTTCCATTATGATCTTTGAGCAGAACATCAGCGCGCCGAGCATAGCGAACAGCGACATCTCAAAGATGTGGTTCGACATGCGTCGGAGGCGGCTTTTATTTTGTGTAGGTGAGTTCATATACTTCGCCGTCGGCGATCGCAGTGCCGTCAACGCCGGTCATCATATATTCGCCGTTCTTCGAGAAGCCCCAGTAGCTCTGGTCAACGTCGTAGTCCGCGGTTATGCCGTTGACGACCTTGACGTAGAGACCGAAATCGCCCTGATCTCCTGCGATAAGATTATGCGCGAGAAGAGCCTCGCCAAGCGTCTTTGCGTCGGTCTTGATCGTGAAGGTGACAGATTTGTCTTCGACAATGACCTTGACGGTGACGGTCTTTGCGCCCTCGCCGAAGGTGGTGTCCTCGAGATAGGTCGCGCTTGCCCAGAGACCTTCGGGAGCAATGGTTCCGCCCGCCTCGTTTTCTGCACCCGACGGAGTCTGCGGAGTCTCGGTTTCGTCCTTCTTGCAGGAGAAGAGGCAGAGGGTCATAAGAAGCGCCAGAATCAGCGCGAGTGTTGATTTGATCGTGTTTTTCATTTTTTGATTCCTTTCTTTTTTATAGCCATTGCAATAACCCCGTAAAATCCAATAAGATTCGTTTTTTCGGTGGCTTTGCCGACGAAAAAACACCGCTAAGACGAGCAAAGCGAGTCCGCGCGCCGAGGGGAGCTGTCAAAATCTTTGATTTTGACAAGTGGCGATAAGCGCGCGTTCTCAATTGGAAAACGCAGTTTTACAATTGGATAAATCAAAAGGATAAAGCAAAAAGCACTCTCCATTGAGAGTGCAAAACAAGAGATAGCCTGCCCTATCTCACATTCGCCTGCTCTCCCAAATTGCCCAAGAGTTTTTTCGCGTGTCACGGTCCGATAAGCATTCCGACTTGAGAAGCGAGGCTTCAGTTACGGTAATGGCTGTTGCCGCGGACTTGCACCGCGATTTCCTTATCCCCGAATGGAACCATCCGACAACCGAGCATAGAGCCCGAGATGAACCGTGTTTATTCTTTTGTTTGAGGATATTATAGCATAATATAATAGAAAAATCAATAAAAAATCTAAAAAAACTCAAAAAAATTCGAAAAAGGTATTGCATTTTTGATTTGTTTGTGGTATAATATATTAGTCAGCGCAAGCTGCCATGGAGAGATGGCTGAGCTGGTCTAAGGCGCACGACTGGAAATCGTGTTTGGGCTAATACCCCAACGAGGGTTCGAATCCCTCTCTCTCCGCCATAAAGAAACGGACGTAACCATTCGGTTACGACCGTTTCTTTATGGCGTCGAGCTCGGGATTATTCGAACCCTCATCGTGTTGCGTAGTATCAATAATAAACAGAAGCACAGACTTACCCGCAACACGATAATGTTCGCGCTACCGCCAAATTTTATCAACCACAGCATTATGCGCGAACTGTGGGTTCAGAATCCCGGTTTTCATCCAACGCTTCGCGTTGATGCCATGCAAGGCTTCGCCTTGATGATATACACGCCTTCGGCGTGATTTAGAGGCGATGCCTCTCATTTCCCCGTCGCGGGTCTAACCCAAGGGCAGGTCTTTTCGTTTACGTAATAGATCTCGTCGAGCTCTTGCATAGCTTTCTGGCAGAGCTCGGAGCGGATCGCAAATCCGTCGTTTCGCACGATCTCGGAGTCGATCAGCGCGCGGAGATAGAAGAGTCTGAAATTGCGCGATGAGGTGATATTTTCGGGCAGGATCGAGTTGTATTTCTCGAAGATCGCACGGATATGCTCGACCTCGCTTGTGTCGTTCATCGTGACCTTGATATAGTCGCCTGGGCGCGAGCGTTTGCGTGCGAGCGAGGTCTCGGTGAGTCTGAGAGCTTCGTAAAGCTCGTCCGAATCGCTACAGAATTCAAATTTCACGTAATCGCGGAGCGCATCGAAGGTCGATTCGTGCTCGCCCGAGTAGAGTGAGAGCTCGATATATTTGTTTGCGTCCTCGAAAATGCCCTCGGAGTATGGGTAAGCACCGCTGTAGATATTCTTGCCCGTCGAGTTGTTTCGCTCGAGGAATCCTGCAAGATGAGAGGCACCGTAACCGCCCCAGGGGCTGCAGGTCCACATGCTGATCTCGGGAAATTCGATGAATCCGAAATCCTTCGGCATACCATTTTGCTTCAATACCTCGGGAAGCTCGCCGTTGGCAAAGAAGGAGAGGATGTAGGGAATGCCCTCAAATACCTCGTCACCGAGCCTTTCGGTAAATCCTTCCCATTCGCCGATCGTGAAGCGGTCGAAATACCACGCCGAAACTATGATCTTCGTGTTCGGCATCATTTCATTTATAAGCGATTTGAAATGCGGAAGCAGCTTCAGGAAACCGTTTGCACCCCAGGGAGCGCAGTCCTTACAGGTGCAACCGCCCTGATCGTAGGGCCAATAGACAACGTAATCGATCTTGAGGTCGGCAAAATACTCGAGCATCTCGCGGCGCGCACGAAGTATCTCGGCGATCCCGCCCTCCTTTGAAGGACAGATTTCGACGTGATAATGCGAATCGGGCTCGGCGTGGTATCCGTTTTGCACCTGCCATTCGGCGCGCAGATCGACGGGCGACGAGGCAAATCCCTCGTTCGAGATCATCGTAAGCGAGCCGCCGATTCCGAGTCGGTTTGCGTATCCCAGGATATCGCGCAGACGGGATACAAGTGCTTGCGCGCCTTCGTCCTCCATAGAGCTGAAATGATGCATATCAAACCATACGAGCAGGCTGTTGCATCCGCGCAGGGCGAGATCCTCGACGACCTCATAGACCTTCCCGATCGGTGCGGCGTGATAGAAATTCTCAAAATGCGTGGCAAAATACATGCCGCGCAGTTTTTTCTTAGGCGTAAAATCGAGCTTTCCGACGTAGGGGTCGAAGCCTCCCTTTCCATCAAAGCTCGAGAGACGGAGGAATCTTCCGAAAGCCGCGAAAAGCGCGAGGCTGTCAGCCGCACGGAGAGATGCGGAATCTTTATCGGACACGATGATATACCGCTCGTCAGTTAAGCTTTCATCAACCGAAAGCGAGACTTCATAGCCTTCTCCGAGGTTGATTTTTCGTATAGAGAGCAGACGGCTTGCGGCTTTTTCGAGGATGGAGAAGCCGTCCTCGTTCATTGAAATATTGATCAGTTTCATTTTTTCAGTATCCTTCCGATTGCTTCGGGAATCGCCGCGACCGTATCGGAGGCGATCATGCTGATTTGATTGGTCTTCGACTCCGCGATCTCGCCCGCCAAGCCGTTGATATACGCGGCAAGGGCGGTGGCTTCGAGAGCTGAGGGGATATATGCGCTTGTTGCGGCGAGGATGCCCGAGAGAATGTCGCCGCTGCCCGCAGTAGCCATTCCGGGACAGCCTTTTTCGATGATATAAACCTCCTCGCCGTCGGTGACGATCGTTGAGGGACCCTTGAGAAGCAGAATGCATCCGTTTGTCTTTGCAAAATTTCGTGCGTGATCTATCGGTGCGGAGAGGATCTCGTCGATCGTAAGACCCGAAAGGCGCGAAAATTCCATATTGTGAGGCGTGAGAATGAGACGGCATTTGGCATTTTTGATCGAATCCGTGCCGAGGCGCGAGAGCGCGGTCAAGCCGTCGGCATCGACCGTCATCGTTCCGTTGTAATTATCGAGAAGATAGGAAAGCGACTTTTCTACTTCCTCCGAAAGACCGATGCCCATACCGAAGGTGATCGATTTCACACGCGCCGAGAGGGCGGAAAGCTCGGATTCGTTGAAGAGGATGCCGCCTTCCTTGTCCGAGAGTGGATAAACCGTTGCTTCGAGGATCTCGGGGATGATATAGGGTGAGATCGAGTCGGGAACGGCAAGCATTGCAACACCCGCGCCCGCACGCATTGCGGCGTTTGCCATCGCGGCAAGTCGGATGGCTCCGCTGTATTTCTTTGAGCCTCCGATCAGCGCGACGTAGCCGTAGGTAGATTTATTTGAAAAGTTCTTCCGCTCGGGGAAGACGGAGGCATCGGGCTCGTAGAGATAATAGGGCTTGTCGATCGGATCGATGCCGATATCGAGGTTGATCTTTTCTTTTATTACATCCTTAGCCTTGTTGAGAAAATGTCCGGGCTTGAATGAGCCTATCGAGCAGGTGATATCGGAGAGTGCGATCGTCTCGCCCATACCCGTGTCGCCATTCATACCGCTGTTGATATCGACCGAGACCTTGAAGGCGTCCGCGGAATTGTATTTATCGATGATGACCTTCGCAAGACCGCGTACCTCGCCCGAAAATCCCGTGCCAAAGATGCAGTCGACGAGGGTGGAGAAGGACGAAAGATCGGTGTCGTCATTGCAGATTTCGTAGGGAATGTTTTCTGCGACGCACTTGTCAAAATAGAATTTTCCGTCGGCGGAAAAACGATCGCCGAGGAGGATCAGAGAACAATCAATTCCGCGCTTTTGCAGCTCTAGCGCGATCACGTAGCCGTCGCCCGCGTTGTTGCCGTATCCGCAGACAATGCCGACGGGCGCGCGCCATTCCACAGTATCGGCAACTGCCTTGCCCGCGCGGTACATCAGCTCAAGACTTGGGGTCTTCGTAGCAATGGTGTGCGCGTCGCTTTGACGCATATTTTCAACAGAGAGGATTTCTTTCATGATGATTTCTTCCTTTTCTTGATGATTGAATTATAGCATAACGGGAAGGAATAGTCAAGAGAAAAATGAAAAACGGCTGACCAAGATCAGCCGTTAAGTTTATTTGATTGAAGCCTCATATCCCGCTCTTTTGAGTCTTGATATGATGACTTCGTCGGCGACGTCCTCGGCGTAGGAGACGGTCAGCTCGTTCTTTCTGAGGTTGACGCTTCCCGCGATGCCCTTGACGTCGTTGATCACCTCTTCGACACGTCCGCGGCAATGCTCGCAATGCATACCCGCGACGGTGAAGGTCTTGGTGTATTTTACGTTCTTAAGCTTCTTCTTTTTCAGCTTCAAAGAGCCTCCGCCGCAGCATCCGCCCTCGCCCTTGAAGTGCTTGACGGTGTAGTAAACGCCGACAGCGACGATTACGGCGATTATGCCGATTATGATGTAGTTTTCCATAAAATCTCCGAAATCGGGGATGCGTTGCCGCATCCCCGTAAAATTTTATTGCTGTTCCGCGTCATCCGAATCCGCATTGCCGCATCCGCCGCTGCACCTGCCCGAGCATTGACTTGCGTAGGGACAGCCGATGCACTTGACGCCCTTTTTCTTCTGCCTGTAGAGGTAGAAGCATATTGCGCCGATGACTGCGGCAACGATCAGAATGACGATAATGTTTGTTACGGTTTCCATGACTTTTTGTAATTATTTGAGTGCGTATTCAGCCTTGAGCTTCTTGTTTGTGTTTGTGATGAGGACTACAACGATAGCTACCATAGCCGCTACTGCGATCGCGCCGCCGATTGTGCCGCCGATATGGAGGGAAGCGGGAGCGGTGATGAGAGTGCCGACAGTGTTAACAAGGTAACCGATGGTGAAGCCGACGCCAAGCTGAAGCGCGATACCGCTCCAGAGCCACTTTGCGCTCTTCATTTCGGAGTTCATCGATCCGATCGCCGCGAAGCAAGGAGGAGAGAAGAGGTTGAACATCAGGTACGCGAGCGCTGCCGCCTTGGTAAGAGCGATAATGCCCGCAACCTCTGCGCCCGATCCCTCGATCATCGCGAGCTCCTCGGTGTCGATGAGGTTCTCGAGACCTACGAAGCAAACCGCAAGGGTACCAACGACGTTTTCCTTGGCGATGAAGCCGGTAACAGCCGCTGCCGCAAGCTGCCAGGAGAGAACGCCTACAACGGGAACAAGAAGGTATGCAAAGGGAGACGCGATGGTAGCGAGGATGGAGGCATCTGCACTTTCAGCCTCGGTAAAGGACCATGTGAATGTCTGCATGATCTGAACTGCGGTGTTGCAGAGGAGTATGATGGTTGCCGCCTTGACTATGTATGCCCAACCGCGGCTGCACATAGAGGTAAATGCACGCCAGAGGGAGGGAAGCTTGTATTCGGGAAGCTCCATAATGAAGTAGGACTTCTTCTTCCTGTTGCCGGTGATGGCGTTGATCAGAAGTGCCGCAAGGAAAATGACGACGATTCCGGTGAGGTACATAAGCCAGCTTACCCAACCGGCGTTGTCAAAGAATGCACCTGCAAAGAGAGAGATTACGGGGATCTTCGCGCCGCAGGGCATAAAGGGAGCAAGCATTGCAGTGGCTCTGCGCTCGCGCTCGTTACGGATGGTACGGCAAGCCATAACGCCGGGAACGGCACATCCGATACCGATTACAAAGGGGATAACCGACTTACCCGAAAGGCCGACCTTCTTGAAGATGGGGTCGAGAACGACAGAAACGCGCGCCATGTATCCGCAGTCCTCAAGGAGAGCGATGAGGAAGTACATTACCATTACGAGGGGAAGGAAGCCAACGACCGCGCCAACGCCGCCGATGATACCATCAACGACGAGAGCTACGAGGATGGGAGATGCGCCTTCCATAAGACCGCCGACCCATTCGCCGAACATCTCGATAAGGGTTACGAGACCGGGGATAGCGAGCTCGTTTTCAGCGCCCTCATTGAATACGATTCCCTCTGCGATCCAGGGACCTACCCAAGCCTGCGAGATCTGGAATACGAGGAACATTACGACAGCGAAGATCGGGATACCGAGCCACTTGTTCGTAAGGACCGCGTCGATCTTGTCGCCGACGTTCTTATCCTTTGTGAGAACTTTGCGTTTTTCAACGTCCTTTACGATGCCGTTGACGAATGCGAAACGCTTGCGGTCAGCTTCTTCAACTACCTTCTTGTCGGTAAGGTCGATGTCGCCCTGAGTATAGGGGGCTGACTGAGTCTTGCCTACGTTTGCGGCTACAGCCTCGATAACAGCCTTAAGACCGTCAGCGGAGGTAGCGGTGGTGTTTACAACGGGGCATCCGAGCTTTTCGGAGAGCTTGTCTGTATCGATATTGGTCTTCTTCTTTTTGTTGATGTCGCTCTTGTTGAGGGCAACTACAACGGGGATACCGAGCTCGAGGAGCTGGGTGGTGAAGAAGAGGCTGCGGCTGAGGTTAGTTGCGTCCACGATGTTGATGATAGCATCGGGATTTTCGTTCTTAACGTATGCGCTGGTGATGCTTTCCTCGCTTGTGAAGGGGGACATCGAGTACGCGCCGGGAAGGTCAACGGCGATGAGCTGTTCCTCGCCCGAGTAGAACGATTTCTTGATTGCGTGTTCCTTTTTCTCAACGGTAACACCCGCCCAGTTTCCGACCTTTTCGTTTGAGCCGGTAAGGGCATTGTACATTGTGGTCTTACCCGAGTTAGGGTTGCCGGTCAAAGCAATTCTCATTAAAGAATTACCTCCTTATGTAAAATAAAATTTTTTCGATTGAGTTAGCGGATGCTAACCGAAAGCCATAAAGAAGAGGCAGAAAGCCTTTCTTCTTTTTTAAATCAGGATAGCTTCTGCCAACTGATTGTCGATGTTATATCTTCCGTCCTTGATGGAGACGGTACAACCGCTTCTTCTGCGGGTGACGACCGTGATCGTTTCGCCGCTGTAGCAGCCGAGAGAGAAGAGGAAGGCGTTGAGCTCTTCATCGTCTGTTTTGATCTCTTTGATGATATATTCTTGTCCTTCGATTGCGTCCCTGAGTGTCATATTTTCACCGTTTGTATTCGCTGATATTTGTGAATGAGTTAGCCGAATTAGCGTAGGCTAACTGCACGGTATTTTAAACCATTTCAATTCACGGCCATAATTATACACCTTTTGAGTATATTTGTCAATAGTTTTTGCACATTTTTTCCGAAATAATCAAAAAAGCTGCTCCGAGGAACAGCTTTTTTGTATATTATTCGTACTGTTTATTCCTGTAGTAACCGAGGACGCGCTGACGGGTGACGATGCCCATAAAGGCGCCTCTGTCGTCTGTTACGGGGACAAAATTCTGCGAGAGAAGACGCTCGAGGATCTCCTCCGTCCTCGCCGTGATCCTTACGGGAGGGTTGCGGTCGGGCTTGAGGATGTTTGCAATATGCAAATCTTCGCATTCGTACATGCTTGCGCCGCCGATGTCGACAAGGCTCCAGAGCAGGTCGCCCTCGCTGAGCGTGCCCGCGTATCCGCCGTTCTCGTCGAGTACGGGTATCGCGGTGTATCCGTGATGGCGCATCTTCTCGAGCCCCTGGCGGAAGGTGTCGTCCTTCTCAAGGTAAGCAACTTGACTCTTGGGTGTCAGAAAGAATGCTACGTTCATTTTAAGCCGCCTTTGCAATCTCGGTGACGAGTCCGATAAGTGCCTCCGCATCCTCAAGAGTGATGAGCTGATCGTTTCTGTGACCGAACTTTACGCGGCAATAGCTCTGACTGTAGCGAGTGATCTCGATTTCGAGCTCGGAGCTTTCACCCTTGTTAAATGCAATCTTGACAGCGAGCATAAGCTCCTTTTGAGCCAACTCTTCTTCGTCCTTCAGGTATGCGACGTTCGAGGTCGCCTTGAGCGCATCGAGCTTTGCTATAAGTGCTTCGATCGCCTCGATGTCATCGGATGCGGTTGAGGAATATGAGATCTTGCCGTCGGTGTTATTTACGTTGACGGTGAGCGTATTTCCCGCCGCCTTGAAGGTCAGCGAATCTACGCGCTCGTAGTTGGGGAGCCAGATCTCGTCGGGGAGGAGCTTGGGTTTTTCGGGGGAGATGAAGCCGAGCCATTCGTCGGACGAGGAAAGGATATAAACGAGCTTCGAGTCCTCAGTGTGTGCGTAAATACCGCCGTCCTCTCTCTGCGAGCCGATATAGATGACGTATTTCTTCTCGGTCAGAACGCCGTTTTCCGTCTCGTCGACGTTATAGCGGACGACGATCTTTTTGCTTTCCGAAAAGCCGTACTTTTCGTCCGAGTCGTCGAGTCCGACACATTCCTCGAAGGAAAGAGAGGTGAGTAGTCCCGTGAGAGTATCAGCCATAGTGCTGTCAAGAGGAAGCTCGGGCGGGAGGATTGACATCTGGGTGAGTCCCGTTCTGCAGTACCAGTTGTATTGGTCCGTGTAATCGCTGTCCTTGCCCGAGGGATAATAGGTGAAATCCGCGTAATTGGAGGCATTTACGGTGCTGACACCGAGGATCTTGCCCTCTGTGATCGCGGGAGGAGTTTCCTCGAGAATGAAATCGTAGATATCAAGCTCGAGCGAAGCCTTTACCGATGAGCTGACCATATAGACCGTCTCGGTCGCGGAGGCTTCTGTGAAGTAATAAAGCGAATTGAAGGAATTGAGATTGCCGAAGATGAACTCGCGCGTGCTTCCGTCCAGGAAGATGAATTTTGCGCGCAGAGAGGGCTCGGAAAGCCCGTATTCGGCAAGCTGATCGGCTGTCACGCCCTCGAGCTGGTAGCTTGATGATGCCTCGTTGAGCGCGGTGACAGCGTTGGCGAAGACCATATTGTCGAGGGGGACCTCGGCGTTTTCGCTCCAGTTCCAAGCAGTGCCGCCTTCGTTGAGGGAAAAGCTCAGCTTCTCCTCGCCGTGCTTGAGCTCGAGACCGACGATCGTATTGTGATCGATGACGGCAACCGTGTAGCTCGGCGTCGGCTCGGTCGTTTCATCGCCGCTCTCACGCCACATAGGGCTTGCGACGAGGTAAACGACCAGAAGCAGGACGAGGACTATCAGCATAATAAGAATATTTTTGATCTTTTTCATTGTAATTCGTGATTATCTGCGGCGGCGGTAGAAGGTGTATCCGAGACCTGCCGCGAGAAGTGCGCCGGGGATGATGAAGATGAGGATCGTTCCCCAAATATTCGCGTCGATGGCTGTTGTCGTGATGGTCGACTCGGTGATCGCGATGCTCTCAATGTCCGGAAGGACCGAGATATAGTCGCCCGTGAGAACGTTAGCCATGTTGAAGAGGAGCACAAGGTTTCCGCTTGATGTGCTGGAGATCAGACCCTCGTTGGTGAGAGCCGCAGATGCGACCCAAAGGAGCTTGCCCTTGCCGTCGCTACCCTCCGAGATAGCCGAGAGTACCTTCTTGCCCGCCTCGCCGTTCTCGCCCGAATAAGCCTTATCCGAGGTCGTGAGCAGCTCTGTGACGGTATATCCCTGAGCCTCGCCGACCTTGATAGCCTGTGCGTTCGAGAGGAGGATGAGGTTTCTGTAGGAGGTGAAGGGGGCGGTGATCTCGTGAGTCGAGTTGACGGTGGGGTAGATGTGACCGGGGAAGTCGGTTACGTGCTTCGAGGAATCGCCTTCGCTTACGGTGCCCGCTTCAAGGGTCATACCGAAGGAGGATGTCAGAGCCATAAGATTCTTCATACCGTCCGAATTCTTGTCGGTCATAAGGAAGAGGCTTCCGCCGTTTTCGATATAGGATGCGAGCTTTGCCGCTTCGTCCTTTGTGATATCGCTTGTGGGCTTGTTGACGATGATGCAAGCGCAATCCTCGGGGATGCTGTCACCCTCGAGAGCAAGATTTAGCTCGGAATATTCGATTCCGTAATCGGTGAGAGTCGATGCTACGGTGTCGCCGAAGGTCTCCTCGCCGTGTCCGCTGAGGAGGTAGATCGAGGGGATCGTCTCGGCGCATACGTACTCGATTGCACCCGTGATGGTGCCGTCGAAGCAATAACCGTCCGCGACGGGATAGATTCCGTATAACTTATACTGATCGTAGATCTCGCTTGCCTCCTCGAGTGAGAGACCGCTTGCGCCAAGCTCGGTGAAGGCGTAGGTGTAGAGCTCACCCGTGTGGATAACGCGATAGCGATTCGCGCTTTCAACGAGAAGGTAGGTCGACATATAGTCCGAGGTAGCCTCCTCTGCGAGATCCTCAAATTCGGGATATTTGTCGAGGAATGCGGGATCCTCGAGCGGATCGACGTATTTCAGATTAAGCTTCTGGGACATCGATACGTATCTCTCGAGGAAGGATGTGAGCGTGCTGTCCTCGTAGCCGTCGGGAACGACGTAGTAGATCGTGACGTTTTCATCAATGCCCGAGATGAAGCTCTCGGTCGTGCCGGAGATCTCGTACTGACCCGACGCGGTCGTGTCGAGCATAGTGTGCTTTGCGGGAAGCGAGCCGACGATCATATTGACGACCACGAGAACAGCGAGAAGGATCAGAGAAAGAACTACGGAGTAGATTCCGCTCTTGCCGCGTCTGTCAAAGAGGGGCTTTTTATTCATATTGTTATTCATAGCGCACCTCCTCTATCAGCTCCAACGGCGCTTGTCGAAGGACTGCACCGTCAGGAAAATGAAAAATACGGCAAAGGAAATATAATAAACGATCGCGTCGACGTCGAAGATTCCGCCGAGGAAGCTGTAGAATCTGTCGAATACGGCAAGGTATTCGATTACCTTCGGGAAGGCGGACTCGAAGATCGCGGAGTTGATGAAATAAACGACAACTAGCGGGATGACCGTGATTCCGCCGACAATGGCGGTGATGATGTAGTTATGGGTAAGGTAATAGACGATCGCGGTGAGTGCGAGTGCTACAACGACGAAGCAAACGAGCGATGCGATCGCGGATGCGGGAAGCATACCGACAAGCGAGCCGAGGAGATAGAGTCCGAGCGAGGACGCGACGCCTCCGATAGCGGCGATGAGCTGATTCTCGGTAAGCGAGGAGACGAAGGTGCAGACTGCGATGAGAGCCGCGCCGAGAAGGAAAAATCCGAGGATCGCGCCGTATGCGGATGCAAAATTAACCGTACCGAACATACCGATGATGATGGGTGTAGCGCCCATACCGAGGCAGGCGATGCCCCAGACAGCTATCATTGCAAGATACTTGCCGAGTACGATCTGGGTTGTGCTTACGGGCAGGGAGTAGAGGAGCATATCGGTCTTCGCGCGCTTGTCCTCCGCAATCGAGCGCATAGTCAGTATCGGAACGATCAGCATAAGCACCGTTGTCAGATCACTCAGAATGTATTCATAGGCGGAAAACTGACGGATGAAGTTGAGCGCGGTCGAGAATATTCCCGAGAATAGCCAGAGCACGCCGATGAAGACGTAGCCCGACATATTGATAAAGTAGGATTTAAATTCCCTTTTGAATATTGCGATCATTATTCGTCGTCCTCCTCGTCGTCGGAAGAAGAGAAGAGGGGCTTGTAATCGTCCTCCTCGGACTTCTTTTCTTCCTTCTTTGTGGGCTTTTCGGGTGCTTCTTCTTCGTCCTCCTCGGGTGTGGGAGCGACTTCGATATTTGCAAGACGCTCGTCTGAGCCGTATGCAAGATCGAGGAAGATGTCCTCAAGCGTTGTTTCGTTGGAATGCATATCGAGGATGGGCATCTTTGCCGAAGCGAAGGTGTTGAAGATCTCCTCGCGGACGTCGACACCGCTCTCCGCCTTGACGGTTGCGGTGACGATTCCGTTTTCCTCAACATACTCTGCGGACTGAACGCCCTTGATATTCGAGATGAATTTCTCTGCCTTCTCGCGCTCGCCGCGGATCTTGACGACGAGGGCATTGTCGCGGCTTGCTTCAGCCTCGAGATGCTCGAGAGTGTCGTTTGCTACGATATTGCCGTGCGAGATGATGATAACGTGATCGCAGACCGCGCTGATCTCGGCGAGGATATGGCTCGAGATGATTACGGTTTTGAGTCTGCCGAGCTTGCGGATGAGATTTCTGATCTCGATGATCTGCGCGGGGTCGAGACCGACGGTCGGCTCGTCGAGGATAATGACGTCGGGCTCGCCGATCATAGCCTGCGCGATTCCTACACGCTGACGGTAGCCCTTCGAGAGATTCTTGATGAGACGGTTTCGCACATCGTAGATCTGCGTCAGCTGCATGACCTCCTTAACGTGGCGGAGACTTTTTTCAAAGGGAACGCCCTTTGCTTCTGCTACGAACATAAGGTACTCGCGGGGAGTCATTTCGCCGTAAACGGGAGGCTGCTCGGGGAGATATCCGATATGCTTCTTTGCCTCGGTGGGCTCCTCGAAGATGTCCTTGCCCGCGATCTTTACCTCACCGGAGGTAGCGGCGAGACAGCCGGTAAGAATATTCATAGTAGTCGATTTGCCCGCGCCGTTCGGACCGAGCAGACCGTATATCTTCCCGGGTTCGATGTTGAAAGATATGTTATTGACGGCAAGGTGATTGCCGTATTTCTTAGTTAGATTTCTGACCTTGATCAAAACTCGTAACCTCC
This sequence comes from Eubacteriales bacterium, assembly GCA_045632925.1. Taxonomy (GTDB): domain Bacteria; phylum Bacillota; class Clostridia; order Oscillospirales; family CAG-272; genus CAG-390. The sequence continues at coordinate 77,219 of JAZQXP010000057.1, forward strand.
TTGTAAATTATACCATATTATAGAATACCATTAAACTGTGTCATCCCGATGATGTAATTTTGAAAATTTTATGATTAGTTAAATAAAGTGAAAACAAAAGGGAGGTAAAATACCTCCCCGTTGTTGTCACTCTTCTCCTCTTGCGAGAACCTTGAGCGTAGTATTCTTCCCGAGAGTCTCGTATGACGCGCGCTTGATCCTTCCGATGGTGATATCTCCGCCGCCCGAGACGTTGATATAAGCCTCGCCGACCGTGAGCTTGCCGCCGTCGAGTCCGCCCGAGCCGTTGATCTTGAGCCTGAGAGTATCGACCTCGCCGCCGCAATCAAAATCGCCCGAGCCCGAAACAGTCAGCTTCATCTCGTCGCCCTTTACCTCGCGCACCTTGACGCTGCCGCTTCCCGCGATCTTTACCGAGGGCGCGCAGAGTGAATCGGCTTCAACGTCGCCAGAGCCGCTGATCGAGATATTAGTGCTGAAGGCAACGTCGCCGAGGGTGATGCATCCGCTTCCCGCGATCTTACACTCGGCAATATTGCAGTTGGCGGCAATGACGTCGCCGCTACCCGCGATAGATACCTCGAGAATTCCGCAATCGGGCTCTATTTTGCAATCCGAACAGCCCGAGATCGAGATCTTGAATACGCTTCCGCGGTCGGAGGGGAGATAGACCGTGATCACGTTCCCCGAACGGTTTTCCGAATCGGAATTCTTGAAGGAGATCTCAAGAGTATCACCGTTCAGCTCGGCGATAAGCCTTGATATGAAACGCGCCGAACCGACCGCCTCGATCCTTCCGCGTCCGCCGTCGGATCTTTTTATACGGAAATCACAGGGGACGGAAAGCTTCGCCGTGACCGATGCAAAATCTCCAAACTCGCGGCAGAGCTCGGTCTTTCCGCTGTCATAGATCTCGTCGGGCTCCTCGGCGTCGAAGAAGCGGATCTCGCCCTCGCCGAGATTGACCGCGCTTCTGTGCTCGCAGTCAGCCTGGCTTCCGTCGGTGAAATATGCGATATGCTTCTCGGTGTCGATCCTCTCGAGAGTCTTCGAGGAATAGCAGGCGCGCTTTTCAAATGAGAAAATATAATCGAGACCTTCCTTTTTCGGCGGGAAGGGCACGATCCTGCTCTGATCCGTCTCAATGCCGAAAAGACGCTCGATCGGTATCTCGAGCACCTCGGCTATCTCGGGGAAGAGAGTTACGTCGGGGTATCCGAGACCGTTTTCCCACTTTGATACCGCCTGCGGAGTGATCCCGAGTCTGCCCGCGAAAGCCTCCTGCGTCATTCCCGCGCGGCGTCTCGCCTCAAGAACGATTATTCCGAAATTCTCAATACCTGCCATTTTTGACCTCCGAGCATGTTTTGTTAACTATAATTATATAACATTACGAAGAAAAAGTCAATCACCGCGCAGTTTAGAAAAAAGAGGATTTTGCGTACATTTTTATTATTTTTTTACAGTCGGGCACAACCGTCGGTTAAGTCCCGGCAACTTTACAATATTTATGTTGATTTTTATTTTATTTTATGATATAATAGATGCACAAAGATCAAAATCCGGAGGTCATAAAAATGACAAAGCAGGAACTTCTCAAATACGCAGACCACACTCTCCTCGCTCCCACGGCAACAGAGGCAGAGATCAAGGTCATCTGCGACGACGCAATAAAGTACGAGACCGCATCTGTCTGTATCCCCGCGACCTATATCGCTTTCGCCCGCGATTACACTGAGGGCAAGCTCAATCTCTGCACCGTAATCGGCTTTCCTCTCGGCTACAGCACGACCGCTGTCAAGTGCGCGGAGGCTCGCGATGCGATCGCAAACGGCGCGAATGAGATCGATATGGTTGCAAATATCTGCAATATCAAGAACGGCAGATTCGATCTTGTTGAGGAGGATATCCGCGAGGTCAAGAAAGCCTGCGGCGATAAGATCCTCAAGGTCATCATCGAGACCTGCCTCCTTACCGACGAGGAAAAGGTAAAGATGTGCAAGATCGTCGGCGCTGCGGGTGCCGATTATATCAAGACCTCCACGGGCTTTTCCACCGGCGGAGCTACCCGCGAGGACATCGCTCTCTTTGCCGCAAACGTACCCGAGGGACTTAAGATCAAGGCGGCGGGCGGTATCCGCTCCTTTGAGGATGCCGAGGCATTTGTAAAGCTCGGCGCATCGAGACTCGGTACCAGCGCGCTTGTCAAGCTGATGAAGGCTGAGGAAGTAAAGGGCTACTAATGAATAAGTACGTAGGCGAATTCAAGAAATTCATCAACCGCGGCAACGTGGTCGATATGTCCGTCGGTGTTATCGTCGGTAGTGCTTTTACCGCGATCGTCACCGCGATGAGCAATAATATTCTCAAGCCGATCGTAAATTTCTTTCTTGCGACTCTCTTTGATGCCGATTCGCTCCACGAGATATATACATACCTCAAGACGGTTTATGCCGACGTCCTTGACGAGGAGGGAAACGTCATAGGTCAGGAGATCGATCTTGCGCAGTCGATCTATATCGACTGGGGAGCATTCATAAACGCGGTCATCAATTTTTTTTTGATCGCATTCGTCCTTTTCACGATCGTGAAATTTATCAATAAGGTTCGTACCGAGCAGAAGGAATTTGCCGAGAAGATCGCGGAGCATACCCTTGATCGCCACGAGCGCAAGGAGTTGCGCCAGCACGGTGTCAATCCGCGCGATAAGGAGGCTGTTGAGGCTTATTTTGCCGAGAAAAAGCGTCTCGAGGAGGAAGCCGCCGCAAAGGCTAAGCTTGAGGCTGAGGAAAAGGCGCGCATCGACCGTGAACAGAATCCAACAACAGAGGATCTGCTTAAGAAAATTCTTGAGGTAATAAGCAAATAACGTGCAGAGACCGAGCCGTCGGATTTGACGGCTCTGCTTTTTTAATTATTCTCTCTGTTTTTGGGAATAAAAATTGCCAATTATCAATATAATAGATTCAAGAGGCTTGACTTTTCGGGGCAAAATAGTGTATAATATTATTATATATAGTTAATTACATATTTCGGTAAAGGGAGGGACGTGAAGATGCCCGAGAATCTTGCGGCGTATTATTTCCATCAGGGAACGAATTATAAGGCGTACGAGTATTTCGGCGCGCACATTTCGGACGGAAAGATGACTTTCCGCGTCTGGGCTCCCAATGCCGAGGCTGTATTCCTCTGCGGCGATTTCTGCTCGTGGGAATACGGTATGCCAATGCAGAGAGTCACCGACGGCGGCATCTGGGAGATCTCAATGGACATCCTTCCCGAGGGGACAAGGTATAAATACCGCATCCGTGCCCGCGACGGTCGGGAGCTTATGAAGGCTGACCCGTATGCCTTCTGTGCCGAGCTTCCGCCCGATACCGCATCGGTCGTGAACCACAGGGCGTTCTCATATGAATGGAAGGACGGCGGATGGATGAAGATGCGTCCGCACGCGCGGAAGTATGACCGACCGATCAACGTCTACGAAGTCCATCTCGGCTCCTGGAAGCGTCACGAGGATAATTCCTACTATTCCTATACCGAGCTTCGGGACGAGCTTCTCCCTTACGTCAAGCAGATGGGATACACGCATATTGAGCTGATGCCGATAGCCGAGCATCCCTTTGACGGCTCATGGGGATATCAAGTCACGGGATATTATGCGCCGACCTCGAGATACGGAACTCCCGACGAGTTCTGCTCCTTTGTCGATGCGGCACACCGCGCAGGAATCGGCGTGATTCTCGATTGGGTCCCCGCACATTTCCCGAAGGATGCGCACGGTCTTTACGAGTTCGACGGACAGCCCCTTTATGAGTATCAGGGCGCCGACCGCATCGAGCACGCGGGATGGGGAACGAGACGCTTTGACGTCGGACGCCCCGAGGTCCAGAGCTTTCTGATCTCGAACGCAACCTATTGGGCGGAGGTCTTCCACCTTGACGGACTCCGCGTCGATGCAGTTGCCTCGATGCTCTATCTTGACTACGACAGACGCCCCGACGAGTGGGTCCCGAACGTATACGGCGACAACCGTTGCCTTGAGGCGATCGCGTTCTTCAAGAAGCTGAACGCACATCTTGCGGGCGCATATCCCTCGCTTATGATGATAGCGGAGGAGTCGGCGGCGCAGATCGATATCACGGGAGAGGGCGAGGATGCTCTCGGATTCACCTACAAATGGAACATGGGTTGGATGAACGATAATCTTTCCTATGCCGAGACCGATCCGATCTTCCGCAAGTATCATCACGACAAGCTGACCTTCTCTCTGCTTTACTCATTCGGCGAGAAATTTATGCTCCCAATCTCGCACGACGAGGTCGTTCACGGCAAAAAGTCTTATCTCGACCGCCACCCCGGAGACTATTGGAACAAATTCGCAGGTGCACGCGGAGGACTTTGCTGGATGATGATGCATCCGGGCAAAAAGCTGCTCTTTATGGGCACGGAATATGCTCCCTTCCGCGAATGGGCATATGAGGAGAGCCTTGAATGGTTTATGCTCGACTACGAGATGCACGCCAAATTCCAGCATTTCACAGCCGATCTCAATCATCTCTACCTTTCATCGCCAGAACTGTGGACGAGAGATCTCGGATGGGACGGCTTTGAATGGATCGATGCCGACAACAGAGAGGGAAGCGTCATAGTCGTATCCCGCTCGGACGGAAAGAGCAGGCTTATAGCAGTAATTAATTTCAGCCCCGTCTATTACCCCGAATATCGCGTCGGAGTTCCCGTATGCGGTGAATGGTGCGAGGTATTCTCGTCCGACAGACTTGAATACGGCGGAGGCGGAGTCGTGCACGAGGGTATCCTCAGAAGCGAGAATAAACCCATGCACGGCAGAGAAGAGTCCTTGAAGATCAGGGTCGCACCCCACGCGGCTCATATCTTCAGATTAGAAAAAGAAATACCCCACCAAGTACCCAATACGGCGAACGAAGCCGTTGAAATATACGCAATTACAGAAAATACGAATCCCAAAGGGAGGAACAAAAAGCAATGTTCAAGAAAAAAGAATGTGTAGCCATGCTCCTTGCGGGCGGACAGGGCAGCCGTCTTTACGCGCTTACCACACGCCTCGCAAAACCCGCGGTATCCTTCGGTGGAAAGTACCGCATCATCGATTTTACTCTTTCCAACTGCGTAAACTCGGGTATTGATACCGTCGGTGTGCTTACGCAGTATCAACCTCTTCTCCTAAACGACTACATTGGCAACGGTCTGCCCTGGGACCTTGACCGCACATACGGAGGAGTAAAGATCCTCCCGCCTTATCAGGGTAAGGAAAAAGCCGACTGGTATAAGGGAACTGCAAACGCGATATATCAGAATCTCCAGTTCATCGATCAGTACGATCCCGATTACGTTCTCATCCTCTCGGGAGACCATATCTACAAGATGGACTACGCCGCAATGCTCGCGTTCCATAAGAGACGCGGCGCGGACTGCACCATCGCCTGCATCGACGTTCCTCTTGAGGAGGCAAGCCGATTCGGCATTATGAGCGCATACGAGGACGGTAAGATCTGGAAGTTCTCCGAAAAGCCCAAGAATCCCGATTCAACGCGTGCTTCGATGGGTATCTATATCTTCAACAAGAAGAAGCTCGCCGACTATCTTATCGCCGACGAGGCAGATCCCGCGTCGAACAATGACTTCGGTAAGAATATCATCCCCGCAATGCTTGCCGCAGGCGAGAAGCTCTACGCATATTCCTTTGAGGGCTACTGGAAGGACGTCGGAACCATCTCCTCTCTCTGGGAGGCGAATATGGATATGATCGGCAACGATCCCGCTCTCAATCTCAATGATGAAAAATGGCGCATCTACGCCCGCCATACCGCGCGTGCACCTCAGTACGTGGGCAAGAGCGGCGTGACCGAAAACTCCACCATCACCGAGGGATGCAAGATCCACGGAACCGTCCGCGGATCGGTGCTCGGTCCGGGCGTAACCGTCGGCGAGGGTGCCTCCGTCATCGACTCGGTCATCATGGAGGACGTAACTATCGGCGAGGGCGCAACCGTTGAATATTCGATCATTGATGCCCGCGTAAATATCGGTAAGAATGCCAAGGTCGGCGGACCCCGCGGCGGCGAGATCGCCGTTATCGGTGCCGACGTTACAGTTGAAGAGAATGCCGAGATCGCACCCGGTGCGATGATCAATCCCCAATAATTGAACAGGAGGAATTTAACATGACAGCAGCCGGACTTATTTTTTCGAACATACACGACGAATGCCTGCCCGAGCTTACCCGTTTACGTACTATGGCGAGCGTGCCCTTCGGCGGCAGATACAGACTGATCGATTTCCCTCTTTCCAATATGGTCAATTCGGGGATATCCAAGATCGGTATCATCACTCACTACAATTATCAGTCCCTCCTCGACCATATCGGCACGGGCAAGGACTGGGATCTTGCGCGCCGTTCGGGCGGCATCAAGATCCTTCCCCCCTTCATCACCGCATATGACGCGAAGGCGTCGAATTCCCTCTATTCCACCCGCCTTGAGGCACTTCTCGGCGTGACCAACTTCATCTCGAGATGTACCGAGGACGTTCTCGTTCTCTCGGATTGCGACATCATCTGCAATATCGATCTCTCGAAGGTTCTCGCACAGCACGAGGAGACGGGCGCGGACATCACCGTTGTTACCAAGCGTGTTGATGGCGGCAATTTCAGCGCAGACCGCCATTCTGTTATGGTTCTCGGCGACGACGGCAGGATCCTTGACTGCTCGGAATACTCTCCGAATATCGAGGGCAGCTTCGACGTCAGCACCAACATTATGGTCATCACACGCCGCTACCTCATCACGGTTCTCAACGATGCTGCGGCTCACGGCTATACCAGCTTCTTCAGAGATATCATCGCGAGAAACGTAGGCAAAGCTGATTTCCGTGCATACCGCTACGACGGCTACTATTCGCTGATAGGTAATCTCCCCGGATATTTCGAGACATCGATGAGTCTGCTCGACCCCGAGGTTCGCGGAGAGCTCTTCGAGATCGCGGAAAGACCCGTCTTCACCAAGGTCCGCAACTCTGCTCCCACATCCTATGCAGAGGGCGCGAAGGTATCGAACTCGATCGTTGCCGACGGCTGTGTGATCGAGGGCGAGGTTGAAAACTGCGTAGTATTCAGAGGCGTTAAGGTGGGTAAGGGTACCGTTGTACGCAATTCCATCCTGCTTCAGGATACTTACGTAGGCGAGAACGTAAATCTTAACTGTGTGATCACCGATAAGAACGCCGTCATCCGCGACGGACGTAATCTTTCGGGTCACGAGACCATGCCCTTCTATATCGGTAAGGGCATAATGGTATGATGCGAATATAAAACATAAAAAGTTTATTCGTGTCTCGGATCGGCTAAAGCAAGCGCCGTCGATCCTCAATTTTGAAAGTTAATGGAGAATAAAATGAAAAAAAGTATTCTTTTCGTAGGTGCGGAGGTTATGCCCTTTGCGGCTACCGGAGGTCTCGGCGACGTTCTCGGATCGCTTCCCACAGCACTTGCGTCTAAGGGAGTCGACGTCAGAGTCGTTATGCCTCTCTATTCGGCTATCAATGTGAAATATCGCGCCGAGATGAAGAAGGAGGCTGAATTTACCGCTAATCTTGCCTGGAGACAGCAGTATTGCGGCGTTTACAGCCTCGAAAAGGATAAGGTGACCTATTACTTTATCGACAACGAGTATTATTTCGCCCGCGAGGGACTTTACGGTCAGTACGACGACGGCGAAAGATACGCGTATTTCTGCACGGCAGTGCTCGAGATGCTTCCGCATATCGGATTTTTCCCCGATATTCTTCATGCCCATGACTGGCAGGCGGCGCTCTCTGTTATCTATCTCCGTCAGAAGTATTCAGAGGATGAGAGATACGCGGGCATCCGCCGTGTCTTTACCATCCACAATATCGAGTATCAGGGCAAGTATGATTTCTATATCCTTGGCGACGTTTTTGCGCTTTCCGAGGCGGACCGCGACGTAGTCGAGTACGACGGTTGCATCAACCTTATGAAGGGTGCGATCGAGTGCGCCGAGGCTGTTACCACCGTAAGCCAAAGATACGCCGACGAGATCATGTCCCCCGAGTATTCGCACGGGCTCTATCACATTCTCCGCAGATACGCGTATAAGGTCTCGGGTATCCTCAACGGAATTGATTATGCTTATTATAATCCCTGGACCGACCCCGTACTTGTGAAGCATTACAGCCCGAAGAGACGCGGCGGAAAGGAAGCTTGCCGCTCCGCTCTCCGCGCTGATCTGGGACTTGAGGACGATAAGAACATTCCCGTCATCGCGCTGATCACCCGCCTTGCTTCACACAAGGGTCTTGATATCGTTGCGGAGGCTATCCGCGGTGTTCTTGACGAGACAGGCGCACAGCTTGTTGTTCTCGGCAAGGGAGAGGCGAAGTACGAGGAGTTCTTCAAGGCTCTTGAAGCCGAGCGCCCCGATAAGGTTCGCGCTCTTATCACCTATGACCGCGATCTCTCGCGCCGCATCTATGCCGCGACAGACATCTTTATGATGCCGTCCAAGAGCGAGCCTTGCGGACTTTCGCAGATGATCGCATCGCGCTACGGCGCAATTCCCGTTGTCCGTGAAACGGGAGGTCTCGCCGACTCGATCCTGCCCTATTGGGAGGATGAGGAAGGCGTTATGCACGGAAACGGCTTTACCTTTGCGGGATACACCGCAGGTGAGCTGTACGAGCGTACGGTTGCCGCCGCCGCGCTCTGGAAGGATACAGAAAAACGCAAAGCATTTGTCGAAAAGATTATGACAGTCGATTTCTCCTGGGCGGCATCCGCAGATAAATATATCGCGCTCTACGCAGATCTGCTTTGATATACAGGAGAATATTTTCGGAGGAAGTTAAAGTGAATTTTAGTCCCAACGCACAGGAAGTTAAAGCAAATATCGAACAAAAATTATCCCGACTCTTCGGCACGACTGCAGCCGATGCGTCGCGCGAACAGATGTATAAGGCAGTCGTACAGACGGTAAAGGACATTCTTGCCGAAAAGCGTTCCGAGTTCAAGGCAACAACGAACAAGCAGGGCGGAAAGCGCGTGTATTATATGTGCATGGAGTTCCTGCTCGGCAGATCGCTGAAGACCAATCTCTGCAATCTCGGTCTTTCCGGGGAATATAAGAAGGCGCTCACCGGTCTCGGCTTTGAGCTTGACGATCTTTTTGAGTGCGAGCCCGACGCGGGTCTCGGCAACGGCGGTCTCGGAAGACTTGCCGCATGCTTCATGGACTCGCTGACCTCGCTTGATTATCCCGCAAGCGGATTTTCGATCTGCTATGAGTACGGTCTTTTCAAGCAGAAGATCATCGACGGTCTTCAGATCGAACTCCCCGACGATTGGCTCCCCGGAGGAGAGGTATGGCTCGTTCCGAGAACCGACCGCGTATTCACCGTCCGTCTCGGCGGTAAGATCCGCGAGGAATGGAAGGAAGGCAGACTTGAGATCGCTTATGAGGACACCGAGGACGTCGAGGCAGTTCCTTACGATATGATGATCTCGGGCGGCGACAGCGAGGCGGTCAACCGCCTGCGCCTCTGGAAGGCGCGTGACGTTCGCACCTTCAATATGGGTCTCTTTACACAGGGTCAGTATACCCGCGCGGTAGAAGAGTCGAGCTCTGCGGAGATCATCTCGAAGGTCCTCTATCCCTCGGATAACCATACAGAGGGTAAGCTTCTCCGTCTGACACAGCAGTATTTCCTCGTATCGGCATCGGTACAGAGCATCATCCGCGACCATATGGCGGTCTACGGCAGACTCGATAACCTGCCCGACAAGGTGGCTATCCATATCAACGATACCCATCCCGCGCTCTGCATCCCCGAGCTTATGAGAATACTCATCGACGATTATTGCTTCTCCTGGGATGAGGCTTGGAACATCACGACACGCACGATGTCCTACACAAACCACACGGTAATGCCCGAGGCACTTGAGACCTGGAACGAGAGTCTCTTCTCCTTCCGTCTGCCCCGAATCCATATGATCGTCAAGGAGATAAACGAGCGTTTCTGCCGCGAGGCTTGGAATAAGTTCCCCGGCAACTGGAACCGCATCACGAATATGAGCATCCTCTGCAACGGCTCGGTCAGAATGGCTAACCTCGCGGTTGTCGGATCGCATCATATCAACGGCGTTTCGAAGCTCCATTCGCAGATCCTCGTTGACACTGTATTCAAGGATTTCTATTATATGTACCCCGATCGCTTTACCAACGTGACCAACGGTATCGCGCATCGCCGCTGGATGTGTTATTCTTCACCCGGACTCGCTTCTCTGCTTGATGAGACCATCGGCACGGGCTACAGAAAGAACCCGATCGAGCTTGAGAATCTTATGAAGTACGAGAATGACTCCGCCGTGCTCGACCGTCTCCGCGGCATCAAGCACGATAATAAGGTTGCGTTCGCAAAGTTCGTTGAGAACCGCACGGGCATCGCTCTCGATACCCATTCGGTATTCGACGTACAGATCAAGCGTCTGCACGAGTATAAGCGTCAGCTTCTCAACGTGCTCAACATCATCGGCAACTATATCGATATCTGCGATAATCCGGGTGCCGATTTCTATCCGAGAACCTATATCTTCGGCGCGAAGGCAGCTCCCGGATATCAGATGGCAAAGAGAATCATTCAGCTCATCTGCATGCTCTCGAAGGAGATCGAGAAGGATCCCAGAGTAAACGGCAAGCTCCGCGTGCTCTTCCTCGAGGACTACAACGTCAGCGCGGCTGAGTGCCTGATCCCCGCAGCCGAGATCAGCCAGCAGATCTCTCTCGCAGGCAAGGAGGCGAGCGGTACGGGTTGCATGAAGCTCATGCTCAACGGCGCGCTCACCATCGGTACCCTCGACGGAGCAAACGTCGAGATGGCTGCCGCTGTGGGACAGGAAAATATCTATATCTTCGGTCTGACCGCAAGCGAGGTTGACGAGCTCTGGCTTTCGGGCTACAATTCGGCTCTCTTCTACGCGAGAAACGATAAGCTCCGCCGCATCGTTGACAGACTCAACGCAGGATTTGCGGGCGAGTCCTTCTCGGATATCGCGTCCTACCTCCTCGCAGGTCACGGCGTAGCTGACCCCTATATGTGCCTTGCGGACTATGATTCCTACCGTCTTGCGCACGAGCAGATGTACCGCGATTACCTAAATCGCGAGGATTGGACCCGCCGTTCGCTCATTAATATTGCAAAGGGCGGATTTTTCGCCGCAGATCGCGCTGTAAAGGAATACGCCGATAATATTTGGAATATCAAACCCGTTACCAAGAATTAATATGCTTGCAAGATTTATGCAAAACGAATACTCCCCCGTCCCCCGCATCGAAAAAAGGTGCGGGGCGGAGGACGTTTCATATCTCGGCGCATTTCCGTGTGGCGAGGTAATTGAAATTACCGCCCGGGTTCCGCGAGTGCTCGGCGTTACGTCGGTCTGTCTCTGCATCCGCAGAGATACACTTGCGCCGGCGGACGAAATGCTCGAAGGAGCGGCACATACGATCGATTTCGAGTATGTCTCGACCGATTACGTTAACGATGAATATAAGTTGAGCCTCGACACAGCCGCGCTTTGCGGAGAGTCGAATTCGGGGCTTTTTTACTATACATATGTTTTCCGCCAAGGCAAGGATGAACTCCTTGCAAGTGCTTGCGACAACGTGAATTTTACGCTCGTGCGCGAAAATTGGAAGGAATTCCGCATGACCCTCTACTGCCCCGATTACCGCGTGCCCGCGTGGCTCGGCGGTGGTATTATGTACCATATCTTCCTCGACCGCTTTGCAAAGGGTGAAGGAAGGGTCAGCTATCGCGATGATGCCATCATCGACACTGATTGGGAGAACGGCGTGCCGCAGTATGCTGAATACCGCGGCGCAGAGGTCAAAAACAACCACTTTTTCGGCGGAAATCTATGGGGAATTATCGAAAAGCTCGACTATCTCGAGTCACTCGGTGTGAGCATTCTTTATCTTTCGCCGATATTCGATGCTGTCAGCAACCATAAATACGACACCTCGGATTATATGAAGATCGCCGAGGAATTCGGAGGCGAGGAGGCGTTTGGAGCCCTCATCGAAGCCGCGCACGCGAGAGGGATGAAGATCATCCTCGACGGCGTTTTCAATCATACGGGAAGTGACAGCCGATATTTCGACGAATTCGGCAGATACGGTTTTTCCGCACGCGATGAGCAGTCGCTCTATCACTCTTGGTATGATTTCCACGCTCCCGAAAAGGAGGGCGCGCCCGATTATACAGCCTGGTGGGGCATCAGAATTCTGCCGAGGCTGAATACACATAAAGACGAATGCCGCGAGTTTTTCACGGGCGCGGGCGGCGTTGCCGAGCATTATATGCAAGCGGGCATCGACGGCTGGCGTCTTGACGTTGCCGACGAGCTTCCCGACAGATTTCTTGAGGAACTGCGAGAGAGGATACACTCGGTCAATTCTGAAAGTATTCTTATCGGCGAGGTCTGGGAAAATGCGGCTGACAAGATCGCGTACGGCAAGCGCCGCTCCTATTTCAGGGGCAAACAGCTCGACAGCGTTATGAATTATCCCACGCGCAAAGCGCTTCTTGACTTTGCCGAAAACGGCAACGGAAAGGCACTTGCGGCGGCTCTTACGGATCTTTATTCCTCTTATCCAAAGTCGGTTTCGGACAGCCTGATGAACCTTATAGGCACGCACGATACCGAGCGCGTGCTGACGTTGCTCGGAAATCCCGCGAAGGTGCGCGAGAATGCGTATGCATATAATGCGGTGCAGGAAAAACTGCGCCTGACCGACGAGGAGCACGCAAGAGGCGTGAAACTGCTCAAAATGATCTCGACTCTTCAGTTCACTCTCTTTGGTTTTCCGTGCATTTATTACGGCGACGAGGCGGGTATGGAGGGTATGAGCGATCCCTTCTGCCGTTATCCATTTCCGTGGCATAATATAAATAAGGAAATAAACGATCATTATAAAAAGCTCGGTGCGATTCGCCGAGGTGAGAAAATATTCGCGGGCGGTGAGTTTAGGATCACCAAGGCAAGCGGCGGATATTTTGAGTTTATAAGATATAAAAGGGACGAAAAGGAATATATCCTTATTGCCGTCAATGTGGCGGACAAGCCCATAAAAGTGCAGGCATCGAGCGGCATAAACCTCTATACGGGCAAGAGAGTGGTGGGAAATCCCTCGCTGAAGCAAGGTGAGTTCCTGATCGTCAAAAAGAAAGGAGACGTAAAAAATGGGATTCTGGAGTAAGGTCGTAGGGCATTGGACGAAGCCGAAGGACCCGAACAGCGTTCGCTTCCGCCGCGAAATGGCGGAGAAGATCGCGGGTCAGTATATCAAATACGTAACCGAGCGCATCAACAACGTCGACGAGGTCATCGGACGCAAGGGCAGCCTTGCCATCCGCGAGGACGAATTCCTTGTTTTCGCCTCCGCCGATATCCTCTTCCGCTGCAAGATCGACGAACTCCGCGCAAGCGAGCTCCTTTCAAAGGACGGAGTAGTTTTAATTGGTCCTGACCTCGAACACGGCGGAGAAGAGAGAACGATTATTGCGTATTATGTATATTATAGGAAGTGATTCTGTCGGCTTCGCCGAATGATAGTCCGCCATTGGCGGAATGATGATCACGCTTCGCGTGAATGATGATCCGCTGAAGCGGAATGAAGGAAGATTTTCGCCGAGGCGAAAATCTCAATTATTGTAAAAAAGTCTCGTCTGAAAAGATGAGGCTTTTTATAGTTATTATTGCCAAAATGGGGTATATTGTTTTGTATAATTCGCTGAATTGTGTTCACAACTATTGACAACGAGAGGATGATATGATATAATACAATCAAATGAACGCAAGAAAGGAATGCTGTTATGACTAAACAAGAAAGAAGCCCCTATGTTAAATTGCTTATCGACCTGTTAAAGACCGTGATTTCCACTTTTCTGTTCTTTCTCCTTTCGAATAATCTTATCCGCGCGATATTTGAGGATGAGCAGGACAGGAGTGTTATCAATCTTGCTCTGGTCATTTCAATCTACTTTTTCTATTTTGCCGCGTTTTATATAATGCACGCAAGGAGAAGTATGGATGATTATTCGCTTAATATGGGCGACAGACAATATTGTCTCAAGGAAGATTTCAAGGAGATCGTTACGGGCGACGGAAAGAGGCTTGCGATAATTTACGCCGTTCTTGCCGTTATGATGGAACTGATCGCGCGTATCAAGGTCTTAAGAGCTCTCTCAGTCGCTTTTTTACCGGTGTTTCCGATCTTTGCGATATCGGATTTTCCCGTGCTGATCGCGCTTATCGGATGGACGATCCTCACTGCCGGTTCAATTATAACCATCGTCTACAGCCACCACCGCGTACACGTACTTAAAGCAAAAGGAAAGCTGTAAAATTGAAACGCCTCGTCCTTTCGGACGAGGCGTTTTTATTTAATGATGATTTTCGCCTCAGCGAAAATCTACCTTCATTTTGCATTTTGCATTTTTAATTTTGCATTTATTTAACGTCTGCCGAGAACAGATGAACCTTACTGCTTCCTCTTGTTTCATCAAATACGATGGTGAGCTTCTGTGCCTTAACGCCGAGGGCGATCTTGCGCAGAGAATTACGGTTGTTGGTGTCGGCGAAGATCTCCTTGCCGTCTGCAAGAACGCGGAAGGATTTGACGAGAGTCTTTGCAACCTTTACGGGAACGAAATCCTTGCCCGTCATAAGCTTCTGCGCGAAGACGCGCATCTTCTTGTTGGGAGTGATCGACTTGCGCGAGAAGTCGGGGTCGAAGACGAGACGAAGCTCGGAAAGCTCCTTTTCTTCACCAAAGTCAAACTCGAGCGCATCGCCGATCTCGAGCGTTGCGTAGTTGACGTTCATTTCCTCGTCGGGACGCTCGATGCCGTTCTGAAGAAGTGCAAGCTCGGATTCGGGGAGATTGATCTTCGCGCTCTTGGTGAGCTCGGGAATCTCGCGGACGGTGCCGGGGATATAGCAGCCCGCGTCGCGAAGCTTGTCCTGAAGGACCTTGATCTTCTGCTCGTAAACGCCGTGGGGAGTTACGCCGTCATTAATACAGATCGAAGCAGCGGTACCCATAGCCTGACCGATGAGGGCACAGGTTGCCATAACACGGGTCGAGCTCATTGCGGCGTGGGTCGCGCTGATATTTCTACCCGCGAAGAAGAGGTTGTCAACCTCGTGACCGTAGAGCACGCGGTAGGGAATGCCGTAGGGCGAAGGAGCGGGATATAGCTTGGATGCGGGTGCGCCGCTGAGATAGGAACGGAAGCCCGCGGGGTTGTGGTCGTCCATCGGCCAACCGCCGTAAGCGACTATATCGTCAAACTTTCCGCCCGACTCGATGTCATTTTCGGTGAGAACGTGCGCGCCGATGTAGCGGCGGCTCTCTCTCTTACCGGGGATACAACCGACCCACTCGAGGGTCCAGTTGGTTGCGTTGTGGTCGCCGTAGTTCTTGACGTGATCCCAGATGCCGTACGCGATCTTGAGAAGCTCGTCGCGCATTTCCTCGGCATCGTGGATGCTGTCATACTCGCCGCCGAGCTCGAGCCACCAGAAGTTGGTCTCGCTTGTGCCGAGCTTGTGGGGACGTGCAAGGTACTTGACGTCCTGAACTTTAACGCCGGAAACGCCCGTGCTTGCATCGATGATGTTGCCGCTTGCATCCTTGATAAGGTTGAAGTCGTCGTCGGTCTCGAATTTATATGCCCAATCGGGAGCGGTGAAGGGAACGGGCTCGTCGGTCTCGCGTGCCTGAATGAGGCAGGACATGCCCATGGTCTTTTTGTCTGCAACCTCCTTACCCATAGCCTCGCCGTACTCGGAAGCCGCCTCACGGCCGACACGCCACTTCGCGCCCGAGATGGGAGCGAGGATCGAGTCGCCCGAGCAGTCAGCAAAATAAGTAGCCTTTACGGTGTGCCAGGTGTAGGTCGTCATCTGCCAAGCGGTGACGGATGTGAGGTGCGACACGCCATCCTTCTCGGTGCGATCGGCGTCACAGCAGGTGGTGTTGAGAAGAAGGGTGATATTCTTCTCAGCCTTGACCTTCGCCCAGAGCACGTTGTCGAAGGTGGAGGGGATGAGGGTGGGGTTGAGGTAGATATTTTCCTCTTCGATCTCGGAGATGATACCCGTCTCGCGGTTCTCAAGACCGTGCGCGCCTCTGACCCACATTCTGATCTCGCTCGATGCGTTACCGCCGAGCACGGGTCTGTCCTGGATGAGGACGACCTTTGTGCCTTCTCTTGCAGCTGCGATAGCGGCACAGAGACCGGTAAGACCGCCGCCGATGATGCAGAGGTCGGTGTTATGTTCAATATGGCGCATGCCGTTTGTTTTAATAGTAAGTTCGCTCATTTTGAAGCTCCTTTTAGTCCATGATAATGGTTACTTTGGTGTAGAATTCTTTTCTGTCGCGCATCATTTCGAGTGCTTCAACGCAACGCTCAAGGGGATAACGATGTGTGATAAGAGCCTCGTAGTCAATAAGATCGCCGTCAGCCATAGCCTTTGCGGTTTCCTCCCAGTCGTTGATCTGGCTGTTGTAGGAGGAATTCCAGGTTCCGCGGAGAGTGATCTCACGGCGAAGGATCTGTGAATATACGCTCTGTGTGATCGTCATATCGCGCGCGGGATTGCCCATAAGGATGACTCTGCCGTGGGGCTTCATCGACTTGATAAGATTGCAGAGAGCCTGAGGAGCACCCGTACCCTCTATAGCGCAGTCGCAGAGACCGTCGCGCTCCTTGTCATATGCATCGAATCCGAACTTCTTCGCGAATGCGAGCTTTTCCTCGCTGATGTCGACAACGCGTACGACACCCGCGCCTGCCTTCTTTGCCCAAGCGGCGGCGATGAGTCCGATCGGTCCCGCACCCCAGATAACAACCGTGTCGCCGAGCTTTACCTCAAGGCGGCGTACAGCGGCACGAGCGACCGCACCCGGCTCAACCAGCGATGCGCAAGCGTAGGAAAGATCGTCGGGAAGAAGAATAAGGTTTCGGATATCTACAGCAAGATATTCAGCAAACGCACCGTCGCGGCGCGATCCGTAGTAGTCGTAGTTTTCGCAGTTTGCAAACTCACCAAGCTCGCAGGGAGTGCATTTGCGGCAGGGAAGAAGGGGGAATACAGCCGCACGGCGTCCGATCAGGGACTTGTCGTCGGCTTCAACGATCTCGCCTGCAAATTCGTGTCCGGGGATAGTGGGGAAGTGATACGTGCCTTTCTCAAATACGCGGGGAATATCCGAGCCGCAAACGCCTGCCGCACGGATCTTGAGAAGCACCTCGCCCTCGCCTCTTTTCGGCATTGGAACGTCCTCGTAACGGAAGTCACCGACAGCGTGGAGCACGCAGGCCTTCATGGTTTCATTGCTCATTTTATGTTCTCCTTATCGGAATAAATTTCATCAAAATACAATATAATAAAATCCGTTTTTTCGGCGGCTTTGCCGCCAAAAAAACACCTTTTAGACGAGCCAAGCGAGTCCGCGCGCCGAGGGGAGCTGCCAAAATCTCTGATTTTGACAAGCGGCGATAAGCGCGCGTCTTCACTTGTAAAACGCAGTTTTACAAGTTGCGTTTACGCTTTGCCGTTGCATCCGCAAACGAGGATACGCTGCTTGACTGCGTCAACTACTGCCGCGCGAGCCGCTGTGCCGTACTTCTTGGGGTCGTAGATCTTTGCGTCGGATGCAAGATTTTCGCGGACTGCCGCGGTGTAAGCCACGCGGAGCTCGGTTGCAAAATTAACCTTGCAGATGCCCTCCGCGATACAGCTCTTTACAGCCTCGGGGGAGAGACCCGACGCGCCGTGAAGAACGAGCGGGATCGAGCAGTTGTTCTCCTCAAGCTTCTTGCGGATAGCAATGAGGCGGGGGACATCGAGAACGGGAGTGCCTACGTAGAAGCCGTGTGCGGTGCCGATAGCAACTGCGAGGGAGGAGATGCCCGTGCGCTTTACAAATTCAGCGGCTGCCTCGGGATCGGTTCCGTTGTCAGCGTCAGCCTCGTGATCGTCCTCCTTGCCGCCGACCTTGCCAAGCTCAGCCTCGGTGGGAATGCCGAATTTATTTGCAATCACGACAGCCTTTGCGGTAAGCTCAACGTTCTTCTCGAAGGATTCGCCCGAGCCGTCGAACATAACGGAGGTGTAGCCTGCCGATGCTGCGGCGTCACAAAGCTCGAGGGAAGAGCCGTGGTCGAGGTGAACGGCAACGGGAACGGTAGCCTTCTCTGCGAGTGCCTTTGCGATAGCGGCAAAAACCTCGGGAGACGCGTACTTAACTGTCGAGGGTGTTGTTTGAAGAATTACGGGAGCGCGGAGCTCTTCTGCTGCTTCGATGATGGCGAGAGCCATTTCCATGTTCTCGAAGTTGAATGCGCCGACGGCGTATCCGCCCTTCTGTGCGTTCAGAAGCATTTCTTTTGTGGTTACGTAGGACATTTTTCTACCTCTTTATCTTTTGATTTTTACAAGTCTTTGTATTCCCGAGGAAAGGAGGGACGCGAATTCGTCGATCTCCTCACGGGTGTTATCTTTGCAGAGGCTCACGCGGATCGTGCAATCGGCTTCCGAATCGGAGAGACCGAAGGCGACGAGAGCCGAGCTTACGTGACGGTTTTTGGCGTTTGACGAGCAAGCCGAGCCGCTCGAAACGCAAACTCCGCCCGCCGAGAGCAGATTGAGCATAGTCTGGCTCTTGATCCGGGGGAGGGTGATGCTTAAAATATGGGGAGCGCGGACGGGAGGGATATTGACTTTTGCCCCCGCCTCTTCGATCTTGCCGATCGCGTAGGTCGAAAGATCGTGCAGATGCTCGTAATTCCGTTCCATTTGGGGCTTCATGATTTCTGCGGCTTTGGCGAAGCCTACCGCACCCGCGAGATTTTCGGTTCCCGAGCGCAGACCATCCTCTTGACCGCCGCCGAAGATGACGGGGCAGAGGGCGCGCTTTTTGATCAGATCGCGGCGCAGAAGCAGAGCTCCGACACCCGCAGGACCGTGGATCTTATGCGCGCTGACGCTGATGAGATCGATCTTTGCTGTATTCGGAAGCGGAATACGCATAAATCCCTGAACCGTATCGCAATGGATAATCGCCGAGGGACAAGCCTTTTTGATAATCTCGGCGGCACTCGCGATATCGTAGATCGCGCCCGTTTCGTTGTTGACGAGCATAAAGGACGCGACGCAAATGCCTTTTTTAGCCTCGCGTTCGATAGCATCGAGGTCAAGAGATCCTCCCTTGGTCGGGATGTTTACAAGCTCAAAGCCGCGTGAGACGAGAGCTTCGGCGGTGTTTGAGACCGAAGCGTGCTCGGAATCCGTGATAAGTATGCGTTTCGAGTCGAGATGACGCCGCTCGTGCGCCGTTCCGAGAAGCGCGAGATTGTTCGCCTCGCTTCCCGAGCCGCAAAAGACCGCCTGCCATTCGGTGGATTTGAGTCCCGCCGAGGAGATCAGAGAGCTTCTTGCGCCCTCGAGACGCTTTTTTGCCGCAAGACCCGCGGAGTGGAGAGACGACGGATTTCCGACGTTATCCCAGACCTCGAGCATTGCCTCGCGTACCTCGGGAGCGAGACGGGTCGTCGCGCTGTTGTCAAGATATATCATAATTATTTAAATTTTACGTAGGAGATGATCTGATCAACGTCCGCGAGATGCTTATCGTAATTTTCCGCGAGCGAGGTGTATGTGAAGATATAGAAGAAATCATCCTTCATCGTTACAGCCTGCTTGTACTTGTAGTTATCCTCGCCGAGGGCGCACTCATATTCGAAAATGAGAGTTTCTCTGCCGTCGATCGTGGGAGGAGCGATCTCCATACCGTTTTCATCGAGCTTCGGCTCGGAGGTGAATTCCTTGAACGCGGGAAGAACAGAAGCGAATTCCTTGAGCGCGGCTTCCTTGTAGGTCTCGAGAGTGTCGGTTACGCCGGGCTCGATGACCATGCAGGTGAAGGAGACGTTCGAGTAGTCGTCGGAGGAATAATAAGCCGATGCCGTGCCGCTCGGTGTGTTGTCTACCCAGGTCGTGGGAACGTAGAAGCAGAAGGATTCGTTGTCGGTTGCCACGTTCTTGTATCCGTCGGGCGCGCCTTCATTCGAGCATCCCGTAAGGACGAGAATGAGGGAGAAGAGGAGTGCTATGAGGGAAATCAGCGATTTTTTCATTTTTCTTTATCCTTTATAAAGTTTGCAACTGCGTCTGCCGCAGTGAGAATTCCGATCTTGCCGCTTTCGTAGGTGAGACCGCCCTGGAAATAGACGGTGTAGGGAGGACGGATGGGACCGTCCGCGGAAAGCTCAACGGACGAGCCCTGAATGAATGCGCCCGCAGCCATAATTACGGGATCCGAGTAACCGGGCATATCCCAGGGCTCGGGAGTTACGAAGGAATCAACGGGCGAGCCCGCCTGAATACCTCTGCAGAACGCGCAGAGGATGTCGGGATCGTGCGTTATGACGGTCTGGATGATGTCGTAACGCGTTTCATTCCAGGAGGGATAGGTGTCGTAGCCCATCTTCTCGAATATGTAAGCCGCGAGGTGTGCGGTTTTTATAGCCGCGGCTGTGGTATGGGGAGCGTAGAAGAGGCCCTGGAACATCGTTCTGTTCTGACCGAGGGTCGCGCCGACCTCGCCGCCCGTGCCGACTGTGGTGAGACGGTAGGATGCAAGCTCAACTGCGCGCTCGCTTCCCGCGATGTAACCGCCCGTCAGAGCCATTCCGCCTCCGGGGTTCTTGATGAGCGAGCCGACGAGCATATCGGCGCGGGGCTCGTATTCGGCGGTGAATTCGCCGTAGCAGTTGTCAACGACAACGTAAACGCCGCCTCGGATCGCGTGGACCGCATCGGTGACCGCGCTTATCTCGTCGGGCGAGAGAGTGCGGCGGTTGAGGTAACCCTTGGAACGCTGAATGAAGACGACCTTTACGCTTTCGTCGTTCTGCACACGCTCTACAATGGCGGGAATATCGAGTCCGCCCTCGGCGGTCATTTCGATCTGCGCGTAGTTTACGCCGAAATCGGCGAGAGAACCGTCGCCCGTCTTGCCCGAGATTCCGATAACGCCGTCAAGGGTGTCGTAGGGTTTTCCCGCAACCGAAAGAAGAGTATCATTCGGACGGAGAAGTCCGAAGAGAGCGGTCGAGAGGGCGTGAGTTCCGTTTACAAAATTGTGGCGAACGAGTGCCGCCTCTGTGCCGAAAACACGGCTCCATACGCGGTCAAGGACCTCGCGTCCGCGGTCATCGTAGCCGTAGCCAGTGGTCGAGCCGAAGCACGCGTCGCTGACTCGCTCCTCACGGAAGGCGTCAAGCACGCGGCAGGTGCCGATATAGGAAACGCGGTCGATCTCGGCAAAGATCGGAGCCAGCGCCGCCTCCGCCTCACGGGCGAGGGCAAGTGTTTTATCCGAAAAAGTCATTTTGTACCTTTATTATTTGCTGATTTTTTGGTAGAAGCGTTCGAGATGATCGCTTCCGTCGCTCGAAATGAATTCGACCGTGCCGATCTTACGAGCCAAAGAATTAAGGGAAAGCTCCTCGAGCAGGTGCTTTGTGTGGCGGGCGGTGCCGTCCGAGCCATCGAAGACGCTGACGTGCTCACCCGCGGCGCGCTTGATCTCGTCAAGCACGAGAGGATAGTGTGTACAGCCGAGGACAATGCCGTCAAAGCCCTCCTCGCGGTAGGGCGCGAAAACGGAGCGGAGATATTCCTCGATATCCTCGGAGGATCTGCCGCTTTCGACCATGAAGGCGAGCTCATGGCATGGAACGCCGATAAATTCGCAGTTGTCCTTTGAATTTGCGCGCAAAAGCGCGGCAAAGCGGCTTTCGCTGACGGTAACGGGTGTCGCGAGGACGAGCACTCGTCGGCATCCCGAGACCCTTGCGGGCTTTACAGCGGGCTCGATGCCGATTATTGGCAGACCCTCGTAAGCCGCGCGCAGAGGCTCGATGGCTACCGCCGTTGCCGTATTGCAGGCGACTACTATTGCCTTTGCACCGCGCGAGAGAAGTACGTTTACGATCCCCTTTGAGATATCAAGGATCTCTTCGTGCGTCTTTGCACCGTAGGGAGCGTTTGCGCGGTCGCCGTAATATATGAAGTCCTCGTTCGGGAGAAGTCGGCGTAGCTCGCGAAGGAGCGAAAGTCCGCCGACTCCCGAATCGAAAACCCCGATTGGGGATGCGTTCATCAGAGTGTGGGATCGAGTGCGAATGCGGTTGCAAGCTCTGTGCAAGCCTTGACGTCGCGGAGGTCGATCATTTCAACGCCCGAATGGATATAGCGGCTGGGGATCGAGATGCATCCCGCGTATGCGCCGACGCCCGCGCCCTGGAGCACGCTTGTGTCGGTTCCGCCGTAGAGAAGAATCTCGTTCTGCGCGGTAATCTTCTTTTCCTTTGAGAGCTTCTGAAGCTTGGAAACTACCTCTCCGGAGCAGATGACCGAGCCGTCCTTGATCTTGATAGCCGCGCCGCCGCCGAGCTTTACTGCCATAGGCTTCGAGCCCTGAGCGTCGCCGGTACCGGTAACGTCAAATGCGATCGCGATGTCGGGAGCGATCGAGAAGCCTGCGGGACGTGCGCCGCGGCATCCGACCTCTTCCTGAACCGAGAAGACGTAGTACATATCGTGAGGGCAGTTTCCTGCGAGAGCCTTTGCGGTCTCGATCATGATAGCACAGCCGATGCGGTCGTCGATGGGACGACCTACAGCGCGGTTCGCGCCGAGCTTCGAGAGATTGTGAGCGAGGGAGAAGCAATCGCCGATCTTTACTTTGCGGGATGCTTCCTTCGCAGAGGTTGCGCCGATATCAACAACGCACTTGTCAGCCGTGATGGCATCACCCTTGGTACCTGCCTCGGGAACGAGGATGCCCTTTTCGCCGTTTGCGAAAACAACGTGGCTGAATGCGGCGGCGACGAAATTGATGCCTCCGATGGGAGCAAAGCGGATGAAGCCGTTCTCTTCAATGAAGGTCACGATAAATCCGATCTCGTCCATATGAGCGCAGTAAAGGAGCTTCTTGCGCTCGCCGTCGGGAAGGCTACCATACTTGATTGCGATAAGGTTGCCGAGAGCGTCGGTATAGGTCTCGTCTACGTAGGGAGCAACCTCCTTCTCAAGAAGAGCCGCGATCTGCTTTTCATTGCCCGAAACGCCGGGGCAGCAAACAACTTTTTTAATAAGAGAATACATTTATTTTTCCTCCGAGATCAACTAAATTTATAAGATGTGAGAATTGCGTAAACGTGGGACTTGATAGATTCAAAGTCACGGAGCGCGATTACGCAGGAAGCAGAGTGGAGATAGCGTGTGGGAGCGGAAATTGCAAGACAGCGTGTGCCGTCCGCGGTCTTATGGATATGGCCCGCATCGTTGCCGCCCGAGACGTAACGCTTGATCTGCGCGGGGATTCCGTTTTCCTCGGCGATCTTCATCGCGCCGTCAACAAAATCGCGGTTGTAGATGGTGGAGCGGTCCATAAGGGAAACGACTCCGCCGTTACCGACCTCGCTGACTCTCGAGTTCTTGGGAACGTCGGGAAGGTCCGCGATCGCGGTGGTCTCAAGTACGATCGCGTAATCGGGACGGAAGCGGTGAGCCGCCGCAGTCGCACCCGAGATACCGATCTCCTCGCGTACCGTGAATGCGCAAACGAGGTCGAAGGGAAGCTCGATGCCTTCCTTCTTGATGCGGCGCAGGGTCTCGATCATAACGACGCATCCGAGACGGTCGTCAAGAGCCTTGCACTTTGCGTAAGCATCGTTCTCGCCGAAGATGACGAACTCGCTGTCAAAGGTTCCGCTGTCGCCGCGGGAAAGAACGCTTTCGGCATCCTCACGTGAGGTCGCGCCGATATCAACGTACATATCGTTTGCCTTTGTCGCGTTCTTGCGCTCCTCGGCGGACTGATGGTGGATCGCCTTCGATGCGATAACGCCGCTGACGTCGCCGTCCTTGCCGCGGAAGGTGACCTTTCTGCCGCAGAGGACTCTGGAATCGATACCGCCGAGGCATCCGAAGCGGATGTAGCCCTCGCCGTCGATGTCCTTGATGATAAATCCGACCTCATCCATATGCGCCGAGAGCATGACCGTCTTTTCGGGGCGGTTCTTGCCGTGGAGAACGGCAAATACGTTGCTCATTCTGTCGCGGATGATCTGCGCGTCGGTGTTCTCAAGCTGTTTTACGATCTCGTCCGCAACTGCCTCCTCCGAGCCCGTAGGGCCGAAGACAAGGGAAAGATGCTTTAATAATTCAATACCATAAAGGAGCTCACTCATTGGGGCATACCTCCTTTTCGATCTCAGGGCTTGTTACGAAGAGAGTGATAAGATCGCGCATTGCTGCCGCGTCGTTCATTGAAATAACCTCGTTTGAGGTGTGCATACTGCGCAGGGGAAGTCCGATGTCAACGGTGGGAATACCGTTTCGGACGAGGTTGACGACCATTGTGTTGGTGCCTGTTCCGCCCGCGGTGACCGACATCTGATGCTTGATCTCCTTTTCGTCCGCGAGCTTGCGAAGGAGTGCGGTCAGTCTCTTATCGGTGATGGGACCTGTGGAGATAGAGGGTCCGCCGTCAAGCGGTACGGTCTCGCTTTTCTTTGTATCGGGAGTGCTTCCGAGGTCAACGTCGGCAACGATCGCACAGATGGGATTTATCTCGTATGCGCCGGTTGCAGCACCGGTCATAAATCCGCCCGCTTCCTCGAAATTCGAGAGCTGAACGTAAACGTCACCCCAAAGCTCGTCCGCGGGGATCTCGGCTACAGCCGCGATGGCGCAAGCCGCGCAAGCCTTGTCGTCAAAGCCCTTGCCCGCGATCTTGTTGTTGCGGAGCTTGGTATAAACCGGACGGAAGCCGATGGGCGTACCGATCGATACGTACTTTTCGAGCTCTTCCTTAGAGTAGCCCGTGTCGATGAGAAGCTCGGTAATCTCGCGGAGCTTGCCCGACTCGCCCGGCTTCTGGAGGTGGGGAGGAGTGGAGCCTACGACGCCGTAGATCTCGCGTCCCTCACCGTATATGATGACCTCGCTTGCCTGAAGAATTCGGGTGTCCATACCGCCGATCGAGGTGACGGTAAGGAAGCCGCCCTCCTTGATCTCGGTTACGATCATTCCGATCTCGTCAAAGTGAGCATCAACGAGGATCCTTTGTGCATTTTCCTTTCCGCAGCGGCGGATGAGGTGATAACAGCCGAGGCGCGTTTCGCGTATCTCGTCAAAATAGGGTGATACGATCTCGTAAAGCTTATTCTTCGAGTATCTCGTATGGCCCGTGACCGACATCAGGGATGCCAGCGACAGAGTAAGCTCTGTCAGGTCAATCTTGTGTTCCATATTTTTTCTTCCTTTCGGATTGATTACAGATTTTTTACGATAGTTTTGAAGACCTCGCCGCGTTCGGCAAAGTTCTTGAATTTATCGAATGAGGTTGCCGCGGGGGAGAGCAGGACTGCGCTTCCCGAGGGTGTGATGCTTTCGGCAAGCTTTACGCAGGCTTCAAAATCCTCCTCACGGAAAATTCGGAGCTTGGAATCGGGATGATCTGATTTTGCAGTCTCGAGAGCCTCACTTACCTCGTCCGCGGTCTCGCCCGTGACGATAACGGCACCTGCCCGGATGTAAAGCTCGTGCGCAAGCTCGATGTAGGGCGTCTTCTTTCCGCGACCGCCGACGATGAGGGTCGGCTTGTTCGAGAAGGTCGAGAGAGCCGCGATGGTGCGAGTGGGACTCGAGTCGATCGAGCTGTTGTAATACTTGACACCGTCCTTCTCACGGACGAGCTCAAGACGGTGTGCGACGCCTCCGAAGGTCTTTGCGACTCGAACTACGGCGTTCTTTTCGGCAATTCCGTAGGTCAGGGCGGTCGCGGTCATATAGTTTTCAATATTGTGAACGCCGGGGATCTTGATGTCGGATGCGAGGAGAAGGACTTCTTCGTTTACACCGTCCGAGAGGATGATCTCGCCGTCGCGGAGGAAAATTCCCTTTGCTCCGCAGGCATCGAGAGCGGCGTATGAGTCTCTGTATGCCGAGAAGAGGATCTTCGGCGTATCGGTATTCGATGCGAGAGTACGGCAATATCCGTCGGTCGCGTTGAGAACGAGGCGAGCGGTGTTTTTACCGCAGACCTTGTGTTTTGCCTCGGCATATTCATTCATATCGATATGCCAGTTGAGGTGGTTGGGAGTGATATTCGTGATCGCGGCGTTTGTCGCACGCGAATCCATCGTCATAAGCTGGAAGCTCGAAAGCTCAAGCACGCAGACGTCGTTCTCGCCGATCTCGTCAAGGAGAGGGAAGAGGGGAGTTCCGATATTGCCGCCGAGGTATACCTTTCCGCCCTTGTAGCCCTCTTTAAGAATGAGGCTAGTGAGCGTTGAGGTGGTCGTCTTGCCGTCGCTTCCCGTGATCGCGATTATGCGCGCGGGAGTGTGCTCGCAGAAGAATTCTACCTCGGAGGTCAGTATCGCGCCCGATTCGACGGCGGGAGTCAGATCGCCCGCGTCGGGTCTGATACCCGGGGAGCGGAAGATTACGGCACGGCTCGTGTCGCAGGTAAAATTCTTTGTCGGTTCGATTCCGCATTCGAATCTTACACCCGCATCGGCAAGCTCGCGTGCGGCGTCGCCGAGATCGTCGAAGGACTTCATATCGCGCACGGTGACAGACTTGCCGAGCCCCGCGCGTACAAATTCGCGTGCAACGGGTATGTTCGATACGCCGAATCCGAGCAGAATTATATTTTTATCCGAAAACTTTGCGCAAAGCAGATCGTGTAACATATACTTCACCCTTATATAAATAAAATCATTCAATCTATATTATATAATATAATTGCGAAATGTGCAACACTTTTGAGCAAAAAAGATGAAAATTTAACAAAATAATTACAGCTTCAATTTGCGATTTTCTCTTGACACGGAACAAATGTTCTGATATAATATAAAAGAACAAATGTTCTTGCGTAAGAGAAAGGCGGATAAAATGAAGGACAGATGTATTCTCCATATTGATATGAACAATTTCTTTGCGACCGTCGAATGTCGGGGGAGGAAGGATCTTATCGGCAAGCCGGTCGCCGTCGGAGGGGATGCTGAGGCACGGCACGGAATAATTCTTGCCAAAAACTATGAGGCGAAAGCCTACGGTATCCGTACGGGCGAGAGCATTCTTGAGGCACGGAGAAAATGCCCGAAGCTCGTCATCCTTCCGCCGCATTACGACGAATACGTCAAGGTTTCGCGCGCGGCGAGAGAGATATACTCGCGCTATACCGATCTGATCGAATCCTTCGGCATCGACGAATGTTGGATAGACGTCACCGACAGCGAATACCTCTTCGGAGGCGGTGTCAGTATTGCTGACGAGATACGCGAGCGGATCAAGCGCGAGCTCGGCGTGACGGTCTCTGTCGGTGTCTCCTTCAACAAGATATTTGCCAAGCTCGGAAGCGATCTCAAAAAGCCCGACGCGACCACTTTGATATCCCGCGAAAATTACCGCGAGGTGGTCTGGATGCTCCCCACGGAGGAACTGCTTTTTGTCGGCAGATCGACCAAAAGACGGCTCAATATGCTTGGAATTTTCACCATCGGAGAGCTTGCAAACGCCGATCCCGAGCTGCTTTTACGCTGTCTCGGAAAGAACGGATTGATGCTCAAAAATTTTGCGCTCGGCAGGGATAGCGCGCCCGTATTGCGTAATGAGATGTCATATCCCGTAAAAAGTGTGGGAAACAGCACCACTACGCCGAGAGATATCAAAACTCTCCGCGAGGCTGAGATCGTCTTTGCCGTGCTTTGCGAGAGCGTTGCGGTGAGGCTTCGAGCCGAGGGAAAGAAGTGCACGACGGTTCGTATTTCGGTGCGCGGCAGCGATCTTTCCTGGTATTCAAAGCAATGCCGCGTTGAGCCGACATTCTCGGAACGCGAGATATACAATGCCGCGCTGACTCTATATATAAAGGAACGCGACGGGAGAGCCGTGCGCAGTCTCGGGGTCTGCGGTGCCGATCTTTGCCCCGAGAGCGATGAGCAGATCTCGATCTTTGACGGCGAGACCATCGGACGTGCAAGGCTCGAGGTGCTCGAGAAAACGACCGATGCCATCCGTCAAAGATTCGGTAAATTCGCCATCCGCCGCGGACTTATGCTCGAGGACAGGACTCTTTCGGGCTTTTGCCCCTACGATGAGCACACGGTCCACCCGATCGCGCTGAGAACATTGTAAATAATCTATTGACAAATTTACCGCGGAGTGCTATAATATAATTGTCGCATTATAATTTAACTTAATGAAAAGGAGAAAAATTATGTTAAAGAACAAAAATTTACTTGTTATTGCCGCGGCAGCAGTAATTATCGTTGTTGCTATCGTGGCAGGCGTCGGCATCTACATGAACCGTCCCAAGACAGTTATGCAGACGTCGGTTCAGGGACTTCTTACAGAGGTCTTCGAGCGCGAGGAGTTTGAGGTCGTATCAAATCTTCTCGAAAGCGGCTCCGCAGAGATCGTTATGTCGCTTTCGGGCGGCGAGAACGAGGTATCCGTTGAATATAAGGAATACTTCGGTCTGAAGAACAAGGAGACATACGTCGAGAAGATCAAGCTCTCGGCAAACGATTTCTCGATCGACGGAAGCATGTACGTCGGTGAAGATTACATGTACGTATCGGTTCCCGGTATCTACGGCGATCCCGTAGGTATCTCGAGAGGCAAGTCCGAGAAGGGCTTTGAATCCTCCATCTTCGCATTCGAGTCGGACAGCGACTATGAGCTCCCCGAGGAGACCGCAGACGCCATCAAGGTATTCTGCCGCATCTATGACGACGCTCAGGATAAGAAGGTCGTTGAGGATATCGAGACCCTGCTTAAGGACTACGTCAAGCTGATCATGGATTCGATCAGCGAGCACGCGGATATCGAGAAGGAAAACGATACCGTTAAGATCAACGGCGAGCAGGTCAGCGCAAGAGTTATTACCGTTGAGATCGATGCGGAGTGCATCTACAACGTAATGGCAGACCTCCACGAGAAGCTTGAGAAGGATAAGGATATCCCCAAGCTTATTAAGAAGTACGCAAAGCTTATCGACAAGTACGTTGAAGGCACCTCTCTTGAGGGCGTGATTCAGACCGAGCTCGGAGAGGATGAGGACGACGAGCTTGTTGACGCTATCCTTGAGGCTTACGACACCGCTATCGAGGAGCTTGGTGATACTCTCGACGAGATGGAAGATTCCCTCGACGAGGCAGGCAGCTCCAAGATCGTTGTCGAGCTTGCAACAAAGAAGTCTTCTTCCGAGCTTATGGCGTTCAGCGTAACCGCCAAGGAAGACGGCGAGAAGATGGAGCTCCTCGACGTTCAGATCGGTAAGGCAGGCATCAAGAAGACCGATAAGATCAAGGTCACCGTTGCCGATGAGATGACCTTCCAGCTTGCTGTAAAGCAGAATGACAAGAAGGCATACAAGGTTGAGTTCACCGCTGAAGAGGGTGACACCGAGATGGCAAGAATCTACGCCGAGATCGACAAGGAAGGCGAAGAATTCGAGTTCGGATTCGAGGCAGATGGCGAATGCTATGCTATCGAAGGCGACTACACCAAGAAGGGCAAGACCCACACTCTTGATTTCAAGGACGTTGTTTACACTGATGAATCGGGCGAGAAGGTATCTATGATCAACGAGCTTCTCGGCGAGGCTGAGGATATCGAGCTCGACTTCGAGCTTAAGCTCATCATCTGCGAGAACGACAAGCCCAAGCCCCTCGCAAAGGGCAAGGTAAAGTCGGTATTCGAGATCGACGAGGATGATATCGATGATATCAAGATCGCAGTCGAGGAGATCGGTGCAGAGCTTCAGGGCGCATTTGAGCTTGGAGCAACAGAGATTCCTGCTGTTGATTACGACGAATCATCCGGCTTCGGCTGGTAAATAAAAAAGGGCTGATTCATTAACTAATTAATGGATCAGCCCTTTAACTATGTAAAAATCACGAATAAAGAAAGAATTATATGATAAAACAAAAAGATGTACTGTAATTAGCATTTTTCGGACATCCTCATCCACCGCGCTTGGCGCGGTGGATGAGGATGTCAAATGCATCAGAAAAGGGACTGAATCACTCAAATTAGTGACTCAATCCCTTTTTTGTAATATGTGAAAGTGAATAGAGCGAAGTTATCCTTCAACAATATTAGCCGATTCAAATACGATGGAGATCACTCTCTCGAGGTTGAACTGATAGCGGAGATATCCGGGGTAGTAGTTCATCTCAAAAGCCTTTTCGATGGTGGCGCGGTCGTAGTTGTAGCCCATGCTGTTGTAGTAGTTTACGTAATAGTCGAGAGCCTCGTTGTACTCATCGTCGGTGTAGGTCTTGCCCTCGGATTCGAGAACGTAATAGATCATCATATCCTCGCGGACGGATTCCTCAGCTTTTTCGCGGAGAGCGGTGTCGTTCTCGCCCGTGGCTGCCATATAATCCTCATAGGACATACCGAGCTTTTCAGCCTGGAGGGTCATGTAGTTTACGTTGGAATTGTAGTAGTAGAGGAGCTGATCGTTCGGATAAGAATAAACCGTGACCTTTTCTGCAAGCACCTCGAGGATCTGCGAGCTTACCTCATTGAGGAGATTGGACTCATAAAGATCTGCGAGATAATCGTTGTAATAAGCTTTGAAATCAGCGAGAGTTTTGTGTTCTCCGCCTGTAAGTGTGTTGATCGTCTCGTCAGTAATATCGTAGACACGCTTGCCGTAGACGGTGATCTCGAACACAGCATCCTTGCCCGCAAGCTGTGTTGCTTGATAGTTCTCGGGGAAGGTTACGGGGACGCTTACCGTCTCGCCGTACTTCGCGCCGATGATTCCCGCCGCAAAACCGGGGATGTATCCGCTGTCGTGCTCGTTAACGATCATACCGACGTTTGCTTTGGAAGAGCCGCCCTCGAATACCTCACCGTCGATCTTGCCGACAAAGCTGATTTCAACGAAATCCCATTCTTCGACAACACCGTTTTCTACGGGAACGAGAGAGTGTGTGCAATCAAATCCATATTGATTAACGTAATATTCTATCAATCCCGAAATGTTTGCATCGATCGATTTGTCCGTGATCTCGGGAGGAAGCATATCGACCGTGAGGGTCAGATTCTTGTAATCGACCTTGATATAGTCGGAAAGCTTGAGACCCGAATAGCTCGGCTTTGAGCCGAATACGGGTTCGTCGGATGGAGCCTCGGTATCTTCGGGCTCGGTCGTGTTGTCCGCGCCGGGCTTTTTCGTTGCCTCGGGCGGCATCGTGATGCCTGCGTCTCCGAACATATCGGTGATGCAGGAGGTGAGCATTATGCTCGATAAAATAAGTAATGCCGTAAGGCCAATAAGTTTCTTTTTCATTTGTTTCTCCATTTTGTGTTGAATGAAAATACCGTACCTTCAGCCTTGCCGAAGATACGGTATTTTCTCGGGTAAGCCTTATGCTTCCTTCTTAGCGATTACTTCCTTGCCGTCATACATGCCGCATTCGGGGCAAACGTGATGGGGCTTGATAAGTGCATCACAGTTGGGGCACTTTACAAGACCGGGAGTGACGAGCTTCCAGTTAGCGCGTCTCTTGTCTCTGCGAGCTTTGGATGTTTTTCTCTTCGGTACTGCCATAACCTACACCTCCTATATTTTTACATAAAAGATTTACGATGGTTTTGCGCTTATTCGTCGTCCTCAAGGAGCTCTTTGAGCTTGCTCCATCTGGGGTCGATCTCACGCGGAGCGCATCCGCATACGTCGCCGATCATTTTCTTTCCGCACTTCGGGCAAAGTCCGCGGCAATCGGGAGAGCAGAGAAGCCTTGACGGTAGCTCAAGGTAAATCGACTCAATGATCGCCTCGTCGGGCTCGAGAATTCCGCGTTTTACAACGAGGTATTCGTCCGCCTTTTCTTCAAGCACCTCGTCCGAGAGAGTTCCCTCGGTTACGATGGTACGGTCGAAATCGAATTCGAGAACCGCTTCGACAGGGTCGAGGCAGCGCGCGCATTCTCCGCGATAGGGAACTGTCACGAGTGAGGTAAGTGTAACCAGACCCGCGCTTCCGCTTACGGTACCCGAGATTCGGGCGCCGGGGAGATATTCGATACCGTAGGGTGCGGTGTCGGGGAAGATCTCGCCGTCTATCTTCATCTCGCGGATCTCACCGCGCAGTATTGCAGACAGATCAATAAGCATTTAAAAATCCTCCCATGAAACGGCATAAAAAGCGACAATACATATTATAATACTTAATTCGCAAGATGTCAAGATGAAATTATGAATTTCTCGTGATAATTTGTAAAATTCCCAAGTTTTTTTAAAAAATTATCCGATAACGACGGTATATGCACCCTCGGAAAGCGGGAAGACGATGCGATCGCCGATGCGTCTGCCGTTCATCTCCTCAAGCGTGAAATCGACGCCGTTGATCTTCATCGAGTCCTTTTCGGATATGAGAGATACCGTTGCGGCGGTCTCCTCGGGGATGATGAAGCTGTATTCGAAGCGGTCGCCGATCGATACCCACGCGCTCTCGATGCGACCCGCAACAGAGTCGAAGGATGCGCGAGCGTTGCGGATTTGGGTCTGACCCGCGGGAAGCTCGTCGTTGCGTCTCATATCGGGTGTGGGAGCGAGGAAGAAGTGTTCCCATCCGGGAACCTCGGGATCGGGCTTGATTCCGCACATACCCGAATAGAGCCATTCCGCAACTGCGCCGTAGGCGTAGTGGTTGAAGGAGTTCATGCCGACGTTGCCGAAGCCGCTCTCGAGAGTGTAGGAATTCCATCTCTCCCAGACGGTTGTCGCGCCCTGACGGACCGAGTAGAGCCAGCTGGGATCGCGGGTCTGGAGCAGGAGCGAATAGCAAAGCGAATGCAGACCGAGCCGCTCAAGAGTCTGATTGAGAATACCCGTGCCGACGAATCCCGTCGAGAGGGTATAGTCGTTGTCGATGATCTTTTTCTCGAGCTTCTTGATATAGGAATCGCGATCCTCCTCGGGAACGAGGTCGAAGGCGAGAGCGAGGAGATACGCGGTCTGAGTCTTGATCGTCAGATCGCCGTTTTCAATATATCTGCATCTCCAATGAGAAACGATGCGCTCGCGCAGCTCCGCGTAATGAGCGGCACGCTCGGGCTTGCCGAGGATCTCGCAGAATTTCTTCATAAGAGAAGCGTCGTATGCGTAGTAGGATACCGCGATGTAACGCTTGTCGGTGACGTCGTAGTTGAGCCAGTCGCCGTATGCGGTGTTGGGACCCTCAAGACCGAACTGCTCGAGGTACTGCATATAGTACTCCATCGAGTCGAAATGCTCCTCGAGGATCGCCTTGTCGTTGTACATTTCGTAGAGCTTGTTCGGAACGATCAGACAAGCATCACCCCAGGCGGCGTTGCCGTTGTTGCCGGTGAATACACGCGGGATAACGTCACAGTACGCGCCGTCAAAGCCCTGCTGAGAATCACGGGCGTCGCCGAGCCACTTGTGCATAAAGGGACGGATGTCCGCGAGATATGCAGCCGCGCCCGCAAAGATCTGCGTGTCGCCCGTCCAACCGAGACGCTCGTCGCGCTGAGGACAGTCTGTGGGGGCGGAGAAGTAGTTACCTCTCATACCCCATACGATATTGGAATAGAGGCGGTTGACCTCGGGATTGTCGCAGGAGAAATCTCCGGTCTCGGTAAATTCGGAGCAGATGACCTCGCCAGCAACCGAGAGAACGTCGACTTCGCGGTCAGCGCGGATCTCGAGGTAGCGGAAGCCGAAGAAGGAATGAGTCGGGAAATAGGTCTCGATGCCGTTGCCCGAAGCGACGTAAACGAGACGCGCCAGAGCCGAGCGGTAGTTCTTGATGTACATACTGCCCTTGGGACCGTCGTTTCCGCGGGCGGGATCGCCGCTGTCGTTGAGCATTTCGGCAAAGTAGATCTTGATCTTTGTTCCGCGCGGAGCCTTGAACATAAGGATCGGGCGTCCGACCATATTCTGACCCATATCGAGGATCAGAGCCTCACCGAATTCGAGTCTCGTCTGCTCGCACCAGTCGCCTACGTTCTTCGAGATGACGTTGATCTCGCCGTACTCGGAGCCGTCGTGGACCGTGCCGTTGTGGCAGACCGCCGAGATCGGGCGGAGAAGAAGCTCGTGGCGCGGTCTGATAGCGGGACCGACGAGGGGTACTATCTCGCAGGTGTAATCGGTGAAGAGCTCGGCGTTGACCCATTCGTGAGCCTCGGGAGCGATAGAGGGCTCGGGAACGGTTGCGTCGTAGTATTCGCCGTCCCAGATGTCGGCAAACATAACGGGACCGCAGATGGCAGCCTTCCAGTCCTCACCCGACGCGATGATCTCATTCTCACCGTCGGCGTACTCGATCTCGATCTCGCCCGCGAATGCCATAGGCTTGAAGCCGTAGAATCCGAAGGAGATACGGCCCGTCCACCAGCCGGGAGAAACCTCGGCTACGATGCGGTTTCTGTCCTTGCAGAGAGGAGTGATATCGTATTCATACTCAAATACGCGGCTGCGGTAGTCGGTCCAGCCGGGCTTGTATTCGTCGGCGGTGGGGATGCCGTCGATCTCGTGACCTACGCGCGCACCGTTGACGAAAACGTCGAAGATACCGAGTGCGGTTGCGCGGAGGGTGACCTTTTCGACCGCACGTCCGGGCTCGGGAGCAAACTCGCAAAGCAGGTTAAGGAGACCCTTACCCGGCTCAAGCTCGCGCTCGTAGCTGTTGAATTTCATATTTTTCCAAGGATGCTCGACGGGGTTGCCCACGAGCGAAGGATGGGTTATAAATCTTGCCTTTTTCATGACTTTCTCCTTGCGGATTTATAGTTATAATTATTATACTATATTTTTAAGGAAAATGCAAGGGAAATGAAAATAAAAGTAAAGTAAGAACGGGCAAAATACAATAATACTTATCAAATTTCATTGCGAGTCTGTAGGGGACGGCGCCCTCGACGTCCAACTTTGCGAGAGTTATGATCGCGCAAAGCGCGAGTTAAGATCGGCTTGCGCCGAGTTAATATTGCCTTCGGCAAGTTAAGATTCGCCTGCGGCGAAGTTTAAGGTGAATTTCCTCGCTGAAGCTTCGGAAATTTTCAATTATTAATCAATACGCAGTCCTATTGACAATACATAAAAAATATAGTAGAATATAATTGTAATTTTTTTAATTTACGTGAAACTTTTTCGCTCGGATTTCGTCTTATAGTATGAAAGGAGTAAAACGTTATGAAAAAACTGTCTTTTATACTGAATTTTATAATGCTTGTAGGCTTGCTTTCATCCTGCGGTGCACGTGAAGATAGATTTGAGCTTACGTATGAAAGCGACCGAACTCTTTACCTTGTCGGCGAGACGGTTAAGATAACGGCGAAGGTGACTAACGTATCGGGCAGAACGTATACCTACCGCGGCGGCTCGAGCGATTACAGACCCTACGTCCGCCTCTATCCCGTTCTCGAGGACGATAAGCTCGGCGAACCGCTTGAACACCTTCCGATCGCATCGACCACGGACATGCCGTCAAGGCATAAGATCGCGGACGGCAAGAGCGGGCAGGTGACGTTTGAGTTCCCGCTTCCCGAAGATGCACATATTGGAAAATACACCGTCAGCCTTTCATATGAGGGTGCGAAGAAGGTCTTTGACGGAGCGATAAGCGTGGTACGCCCCGCGGAGCAGAATCATAAGGATGGCTTACCTTACAGCTCTGTGACTGTGAACTCGGGCGGTGAATCTATTTATCCGTTGAGAGGTCTTTCGACTATAAACGAGTACGTCAACGGTAAGCCCGGGCTTTGCGGAGACGGCAAGGGAGTTTACTGGTTTTTTGACGATCCGGAGCTTACCCCTGACGATTATCCTTGTCTTGTCATCTCGGGCGAGGTTACCGTTACCGCACGCGAAAACCTGCGGATCGGCGGAGCGTATTTGTATGATTTTAATTTCGAAAGACTTGATTATAACGGAGGATTTGAAGGGCTTTCCGAGCTCCCCGCGGGCGAGTATCTTGTGGTGTTTACCGAATATTACGACGGAAGTCTTGAAGACCCGACCGCACAGACTTACGACAAAATACTGTACGAAAACCTTTTCAAACTTATAATAAGGAGTTGAACCGATGAAAAAGCTGTCATTTTTGCTTGTATTGATCATGATCCTCGGTGCGTTTTCGTCCTGCACGGGTATCGGAGACGATACGGGGCGGATCGACACCCATTCGCCATCCTTTGATCTTACCTTTGATATCGCAAAGCGCGAGTATATGCGCGGCGAGACCGTCAGGATAACGGCTCGCGTCAAGAATATCTCGGGTCAGGATCTTACCTACAGCGCCGTTATCGACAGCTATTATCCCGCAATAGAGCTATACTGTCAGACAGAGGGCGGCGACGTCGACGCACAGATCAAGCACGAGCCGATAGATACCGTCAGTGGCTTTCAAGACTTCACCGCAAAAGCCGATCAGGTCGGCGAGAAGGAGTACACTTTTGTCATTCCCAATGACGCAAAGCTCGGCGTATATGCGATCAATTTGAACTATCGCGGCGACGTTTGCACCTACAAAGACGTGCTTATGATCACCGACCAAACCTCGCAGAATGAAAATTCCGAATACGAATACAGCCCGATCACGGTGAGCTCATCTTCCTCGTCGGTAAAGCCGATAAGAGCTTACTCGAGCTCATATATTCATCGTGCCGACGGTACCGGCGAGATCGGCGACGGATTGGGTGCCTGGGCGTATTTTGATAAAGAGGGCACCGATATTTCAACATTCCCCCTGCTTGTTTACGGCGGCGAGGTCTCGATCGAAATTCCCCAATATCACGAGGTCCAAAACGTAGCGGTGTATGACCTCGAATTCAATCGGCTGAACGGTTTCGTTGCATCTTCCGTCAGAGAGCTCGACTACCTTTCTGCGGGCGATTACATCGTAGTCCTTTCGGTACGGTATATCAGGAGAGGCAACGGGGATGAGATCGAGCAGTATGAATACGAGGACTTTTTCCGACTTTCCGTACCATCAAAGGATGATCCGCTGAAATCGCAATATAACTACAGCAACGTCGGCATCAGATCGGGCGAGGTTACGATTCAGCCGATCCAATGTATGCTCTGGACCGAGGAGCATAAGGGCGGCGAGGTCCTTACGGGCGACGGCTTCGGCGTTTCGCAGATCATCGGGAATAAGGAAGACCACAGCTCTTTCCCGACGCTGTTCTATAAGGGAAGCGTGCAGTCCTATCTGCCCGTGAACGCGTACGTCGCAAGGGTGAAGGTTTACGATACCGACTATAACGAGCTCGATTATTCGTTTGACAGGATCGACGATATCTACACCCTGCTTCCGGGCGAGTATCTTGTTGTATTTTACGAGGAGATCGACGGGCGCGGATGTGATCCCGATATCAAGAATTTCACGATCCGCGGAAACGAGTGTATCTTCAAATTTATTGTGCCCGAAAGCTCCATCGGAAGCTTTTCCTTTGCCAATGAAAGCAAGGTGTATAAAGAAGGCGAGCCCGGCGTGAAGACAACGGGGTTCAAGAACACTGCCGCAAAGCCTGTCGGTAACAGTAATGAAGCTGCAGATAGGGCGAAGAATGAATGCACCATCGGATATGATACAGTATCCGTGTTGTACGACGGATGGGATGACGTATGGTCGGTCACCTTTTACACTCGAGGCACACTCGGCGGCTGTCAGACCGTATACCTCGATAAAAACGGAATCACGCTTCTCATAGTTTACGGAGAATAAAATAACGAAAACACCCGTGCCGCGGCACGGGTGTTCATATTTATTATTTAAAAATTATTTAGCACGAAGCTTCTTGCTTACGATAAGTGCTGCACCAAAGAGCGAAACAAATGCCGTAATTGCAACTGCCGCGGTATATGTGTCACCTGTTTCGGGGTTCTCCGGTACAACAGGCTCGGTATCTTCTGCAATAAGCTTGAAGCTTACCTTCGGGATAAAGTTGCCTAATGGATCGTCAGATCTTTGAGAAAGAGCGAGGCGTATGCACTCGTTGTCTTTTGTGGTTACGTATTTATAAACAACGTATCCGTTTTCCTGAGGAGTCTGGATCTCGTTTGCGACAGATCCGCCTACAGCCAGGTAATTTGCGCCGTTCTCATTGGGTACCCATACACCATCGGAGTTCTGTGCCCAGCTTGACAGAGCAAATCCGCCTGCGGTAAGATAGTGGCTTGTTGTCGTATCGACCCATATGATCTCGGTTCCTGCTTTTTCAACGCAGATGACCTGAGATGAGAAAATGCCCGCATAAGTCTGAACTACAGCGAATTTTTCGCTGCCGCTTTTATCACTCTCGGTGCCGGAAGAGAAGTATCCAAAGTTCCACTCAACGTCAAGCTCGATTCCTTCTCTGGTAGCGGAAACCTTCAAAGCGTCTCTTGTGTCATTCTTGAGAATATTCAAAGTATCGAGTGTGCCTCTTTTGCCTGTAAGCCTGAAGCTGACGATAGGAAGAGCGGCGCCTTTATCATTTTTATTTGAAACGCCGAGAATAAGGCACTCGTTGTCCTTGCTTGTAACGTATTTGTATGTAACCGTTCCGTCTGCATTCAAATATTCGATATTGTTTGTGTTTTCAGCGCCCTCGTTTCCTTTGAAGTTCGCTCCGCTTGCATCACCCTGCCAATAACCGTTGGCATCCTTTACCCAAGAGGAGAGGGAGTAACCGCCCGAGGAGAGGAAATGATTCTTTCCCGTATCGGTCCAGCTTATCTCGGTTCCTGCCTTTTCAACGCAAATAACGTTTGAATGGAAGATGGTAGCATATTCGACCAACTTATAACGATTGGACGAGCCCGTTCCTATGTATCCGGGAGACCACGTAAGCTCCACCGCGATACCTTCTTCGGTAGCTGTTATTTTCTGAGCCTCGCTGTTGTCAACAAAATCCACGGCAGCAGCGGATGCGGGCGAAACAATTAGAGACATAGAAGCCATTGATGTCAGTATGAACGCCATGATCAGGCTGATGATCTTTGTTGTGATCTTCATAATTCTTCTCCTTGTTTTTTAAATATAATTTTTACATATGTAAAATATTAAGATTATTATAGCACATTTGATTTTCGATTACAATAATTTGAACAAAAAAATTGAACAAATTATTATTTTTAGTAGATATATACAACTTACACTTCGATTTTTCAGCATTATGAACAATAAGACCTCCTCACCCGAGGGCGAGGAGGCTTCTTCATTACATTAGTGCCCTGCAATCTGTCGGTACTGATGATTTATTCTTTATTCTGAGGCACGATAAGACCGTAGTCTCCGTCGCGTCTTGCGTAAACAACGCAGGTCTCGCCCGACTGGTCATCCTGGAACACGAAGAATTCGTGTCCGATGAGGTTCATCTGGAGTATAGCCTCTTCAACGGACATGGGCTTGAGATCGAATTCCTTGCGGCGAACAACAAAGTCTTCCTTCTCGGAAAGCTCGTCAGCCATATCCGACATGCCTGCGGCGATCGCGGCACCTTGAGCGCGGAGTCTCTTTTCGAGCTTCGTCTTGTTCTTGCGGATCTGGCGGTCGATTGTGTCAACAGCGCGGTCGATCGCGTTGCGGAAGGTCTCATCATCGGTCTCACAGCGGAACAGAGTGTTTGCCGCGGCGATCGTGATCTCGATGTTCTCACGGTTGCGCTTGCGGCTGAAGGTGAGTGTCGCCTTTTCCTCGGTTGCGAAATACTTGTCAAGCTTCGCAAGCTTCTTTTCGGCGAGTACCTGCAGATCGCTCGGTACGCTCATGTGTCTGCCAACAACGGTGATTTTCATGTTTTCTTCCTCCTGTACTGTAACTTTGTGCCGTGGTATCATCCTCCCTCGGTACACCTATATTATAGCATATATTTTGTGCAAAATAAATAGGTTTTTGAAAAAAAATCTGCGATTTTTGTGAATTTGTGCAATTTAACGAAAAGAAATGCGCAGGCGCATTTTTGATTGACTTTTCGCGTTTTTAGTGGTATAATATATTTGTATGGCTGTTTTTTTGAGGTGTCAGATGGAAGATAAAATTGCAATAAAAAAAGAGCTCGATGAGCTTCGCGCGAAGGTGGCTTACCACGCGCGGAAATACTACGTTGACGACGCGCCCGAGATCTCGGACTACGATTACGACCTGATGTATCATAAGCTCCTCGCGCTTGAGGAGGAAAATCCCGAATTTTTCGATCCCGCATCGCCCACAAGACGTGTCGGCGGCGCACCGCTCGATAAGTTTGAGAAGGTCACGCATACGGTCGGAATGAACTCGCTCTCGGACGTCTTTTCCTTCGATGAGCTTTCGGCGTTCCTTGCGGGAGTAGAGAAGGTGATCGGAAAAACTATGTGGTCGGTCGAGCCCAAGATCGACGGTCTTTCGGTTGCATTAAAATACGAAAACGGAATATTTATTCAGGGAGCAACTCGCGGCGACGGACAGGTCGGCGAGGACGTTACGCAGAATCTGCGGACGATCTTCTCATTGCCCTTGACGCTCCCCGAGCCGCTTACCTTTACAGTCCGCGGTGAGGTCTATATGCCCCGCAGAGTGCTTGAATCGATCAACGCAAAGCGCGAGGCTGAGGGCAAGCCGCTTATGGCGAACCCGAGAAATGCGGCGGCGGGATCGCTCCGTCAGCTCGACCCAAAGATAGCGGCAGAGCGCAGACTTGACGTCTTTATCTTCAATATTCAGGAGGGCTCGCTCTGGCTCGACGGACGTGAGAGCGAGAGCCACACGGAGATGCTTGATCGCCTTGCAACGCTCGGATTCCCCGTGATCTGCGAGCGAGTTCGCGTCTCATCCGAAAAGGAAATTTTCGATCATATCGATTACCTCGGCTCGCGCCGTGATTATCTCGAATACGATATCGACGGTGTCGTTATCAAGCTTGATTCTACCGCCGATCGCGTGACACTTGGCGAGGGCGTCAAGACCCCGAAGTGGGCGGCGGCATATAAATTCCCGCCCGAGGTCAAGGAAACGAAGCTTAATTCGATCTCAATACAGGTCGGAAGAACGGGCGTGCTGACTCCCATCGCGGAGCTCGAGCCCGTACGCCTTGCGGGTACCACAGTATCCCGCGCAACGCTTCATAATTCCGAATTCATTGCAGAGCGCGGCATCATGCTCGGTGATATCGTAAAGGTGAGAAAAGCGGGTGATATCATCCCCGAGATCGTGGCGGCAGTGCCCGAAAAGAGGGACGGAACGCAGACCGAATTTACTATGCCCGAGACCTGTCCCTCCTGCGGTGAGCCCGTAAGCCGTGACGAGACGAGCGGAGAGGGAATTGCGCTCAGATGCACCAATTCCGCCTGCCCCGCACAGCTTTCGCGCTCTATCGAGCATTTTGCTTCGAGAGGCGCGATGGATATCGACGGACTCGGCCCGCAGATCGTTGATCTGCTCATCGGCGCCGATCTGATAAAGAACGCGGCTGATCTTTATCAGCTTGAAGCCGAGGACGTTGCATCCCTCGAGCGAATGGGCGAGCTTTCGGCAAAGAACCTTATTTCTGCTATCGAAAGGTCCAAATCCGCGGGACTTGAGAGACTGATCTACGCACTCGGAATACGCAATATCGGCGAGGTCGCGGCTGCCGCACTTGCCAAGAAATTCAGAACTCTTGAAGGCTGTATGAACGCCACTCTCGAAGAGCTCTGTGCCCTCGAGGATTTCGGCGAGATCACGGCAAGATGCGTCATCGACTACTTTTCGCATCCCACAAATATCGAGCTCTGCCGCCGTCTTATCGACGCGGGACTCCTTACGGAATCAACCTCGAAGGCTCTCGATGACAGTCTTGCGGGGCTGACCTTCGTCCTCACGGGAACTCTTCCGACGATGGGTAGAAGCGAAGCATCGGCGCTGATCAAGGAGCGCGGCGGAAAGACTGCGGGCTCTGTTTCGAAGAAGACCTCTTACGTCGTAGCGGGCGAGGAGGCCGGCTCAAAGCTTACAAAGGCGCACGAGCTCGGCATCCCCGTCATTGATGAAGCGGGACTTCTCAGAATGTGCGGAATCGAGTCGAAATAAGAGTAAAAAGATAACGTAAATATAAATTACGCCAATATGCCAATAAATGGTATATTGGCGTATATTTTTGCTTTGTTCACAACAAATTATAAATCAATCTAATAAAACAGTACAACAAATTTGATACAAATGTCGACAATTAGATAACGGTCGAAATAACACACATTAAATAATCAAATTAAATTTGTCGAAAAATTGCCTAAATTGCACAAAAAAGTCGCCGCAGTCCTTTCGCGGAAAAAGAGTCGGAACAAAAACCTCTTGACCTCTATGTCATAATATGATATAATAATGTAGTTATCATACGCCCGTGTAATCGAGGATGCCCTCGTAGACGCCGCGAGCAAACAGCTCGGGGCGGTCACGCATCAGAGCCGCCTCCTCGGGGTTGCTGATAAAGGCAAGCTCAACAAGCACGGCGGGCATCTCGGTCTTGCGCAAAACGTAAAG
This sequence comes from Eubacteriales bacterium, assembly GCA_045632925.1. GTDB lineage: Bacteria > Bacillota > Clostridia > Oscillospirales > CAG-272 > CAG-390. The sequence continues at coordinate 119,902 of JAZQXP010000057.1, forward strand.
TCCGCTGCGGACGATGACGCCGCGGTTGCGCAGTCCCGTGTACTCCGTCACCTCGCGGACTATATCAGCCGCAAGCGAGGCCGATGCAGAAGGCTTGGAGAAAACAAGTGCCTCGGTTCCTTCGGGATCGGGTGAGACCGACGCATTCGTATGGAGACTGATGAAGTAATCTGCGCCCCATGAATTGGCTTCCTCGACCCTTCTGCGAAGGCTGCTCGAGACCGAATCTCCAAGCTGTGTTTCGGGGGTCGGGCGCGAGAGTCTGACCTCAAAATTACCGTTTGCGCGAAGGAGCGCGGCGAGCTCCTGTCCTATGGTGTAAACGAGATTCTGCTCGCGCAGACCGTTTGCCTCTGCGCCCGCGTTCGGGTTGACCGGATTGTGCCCTTGATCTATGTAGATTTTGATAGCCATAAAGTACCTCACAAAAACGTATTCGGTACAGTATATTCTGCCGCGTTTTTTTTGTGACGAAAGGAAAAGATATGTCTTATACTGAAGAAAAAAACAAGGTGGAAAAATCGCTTCTTTACCTCGTTGCGACTCCGATAGGAAATCTCGCGGATATCACCGAGCGTGCGCTCAAGGTGCTCTCGGAGGTCGATTTCGTTGCCGCGGAGGATACGAGAAATTCGGGGCTCCTTCTCTCACGACTCGGACTCAAGAAGCCTATGGTCTCCTATCACGATCATAACCGCGCCGAGCGCGGACCCGAGATCGTTGAGCGTCTCAAGGGCGGCGAATCCTGCGCTCTTATCAGCGATGCGGGAATGCCCGCGATCTCTGATCCGGGAGAGGATCTTGTGGCTCTTTGCGCGAAGGAGGGGATCAGAGTTTCGATAATCCCCGGTGCTTGCGCGGCAGTTTCCGCGCTGGCTCTTTCCGGTCTTTCAACGAGACGCTTTGCCTTCGAGGGCTTCCTTCCCGCATCGGGTAAGGAGCGTAAAAAACGCCTTACCGATATATCAAAGGACGAACGCACTCTGATCATTTACGAAGCACCGCACAGACTAAAAAAGACGCTTGCCGAGTTCTGTGAGTATTTCGGCTCCGACAGAAGGGTCTCGCTCTGCCGCGAGCTTACGAAGCTCAACGAGGAGATACTCCGTATGACACTCTCGGCGGCTTGCGAATATTATGAAAGCGTCGAGCCCCGCGGAGAATACGTGCTTGTTATCGACGGCGCGCCCGAGGTGAGCGAGGAAGAGGAGAGCGTCAATATTGCCGACCGTGCCGCCGCTCTGATGGCGGGAGGAATGTCGCAGAAGGACGCGATCAAAACGATCGTCCGTGAGACGGGACTTCCGAAGAACAAGGTTTATTCAGAGGTTCTTAAAATTAATGAATAAATATTCATTTTTCTATTGATTTTTTGCCGCAAATGTGGTATCATTAATATTATTTTTTCGACACTGATCCATGGAGGATATATATTATGAGTTTTGTTGTTACAGAAAAGAAAAAGTGTTGTGTTGTCGGCGCGACCGGAATGGTAGGTCAGCGTTTTCTGACCCTTCTTGCCGACCATCCTTATTTTGAAGTTACCTGCCTTGCCGCTTCGTCGAGAAGCGCGGGCAAAACATATGCCGAGGCTGTCGGAAACCGTTGGAAGCTTACCGAGCCGATGCCCGAAAAGTTTGCGGATATGGTCGTTCTCGATTCCGCCGAGGTCGACAAGATCGCATCCCTTTGCGATTTCGTTTTCTGCGCCGTTGATATGCCCAAGGCAGAGGTCCGCGCAATGGAGGAGAATTTCGCACGCCACGAGCTTCCCGTAGTCTCGAACAATTCCGCTTGCCGCGGTGTTGAGGACGTCCCTATGCTTATGCCCGAGATAAACTCGGATCACCTTGCCGTCATCGAGACACAGAAAAAGAGACTCGGCACCAAGCGCGGATTTATCGCCGTTAAGCCGAATTGCTCGATCCAGTCCTACGTTCCCATGCTCACACCCCTGCTTAAGTTTGGACTCAATAAGGTCGTTGCTACCACCTATCAGGCTATTTCCGGCGCGGGCAAGACCTTTGCGGAATGGCCCGAGATGATCGACAACGTCATCCCCTTCATCGGCCGTGAAGAGCAGAAGAGCGAGCAGGAGCCCCTCAAGATCTGGGGAAAGGTCGAGAACGGCGTTGTAGTCAATGCAGATGCTCCGCTGATCACGACTCAGTGCATCCGCGTGCCCGTAACCAACGGTCACACCGCCGCTATCTTTATGAGCTTTGAGAATAAGCCCTCGAAGGAGGAGATCCTTGCGGCTTGGGCTGAATACAAGGGACTTCCCCAGGAGCTCGGACTTCCGAACGCTCCCGAACAGTTCATCACGTACTTTGAAGAAGATAACCGTCCTCAGTGCGCTATTGATCGCGAGATCTACGGCGGAATGGGCATCACAGCGGGCAGACTTCGCGAGGACACCATGTTTGACTACAAATTCGTCGGACTTTCGCACAATACTCTCCGCGGCGCCGCAGGAGGATCGGTACTTAATGCAGAGCTCCTCTACAGACTCGGATACCTTGATTAATAATGAAGAACAGAAATATACTTGTTGTAACCTTTTCTCCGGGCGGAGGATGCCTTGAGCTTGCCGATGCGGCAACCGTCATTCTTGACCGCGCGGGATACGAGGTCGAATGCCTCGATATCACTTATGCGGAGGACAGGGAAGCGGCGTGCGGGCTTGAGATCCACGTTGATCTTATGCTTATGATCGCGCCCGTTTACCTGCGCCATCTGCCGCCTCCCGTTGAATTTTTCATCAAGCGCTCGCAACTCTTTGTCGAAAAGGCTGCGCTTGTGCTCGGCTACGGCTCCTGCGGAGTTGGATGCGCTCCCGAGGAGGCAAGAAAGCTCTTTGATTCCGCCGAGGTACCGCTCTGCAGGATTATGACTTGTCCGCTTTCGCATTCCTTTGCGGATTGCGTTGAGGAAAAGCAGGTCCTGCCCGACAGCCTTGGCGACGTTGGGGCCTTCATCCTTTCGGTTGCCGCTGACGAGGACAGAGAGGAGCTTCCGATCGCGCCCCACGGATTCGATATTATAGGAAAGCTTCCTTATGATCTGACGAAGAGGCTTGCCTTCGGATTTCCGAAGACCGTCAGCGCGAACTGCACCTTCTGCGGTACCTGCGCGAAGGTCTGTCCGACGGAGGCGATCACGCTCGACAAATTCAGAATCGATACCGAGCGTTGTATCGGATGCGGAGCCTGCGTGCGCTCTTGTCCGAAGGGCGCAAAGTCGATCAACAGATACCCCTGGACCAAGGCGATCCTCAGAAAAGGCTTCGCCGAGGTCAAATATCCCGAGGAGATCACGGGACAGAAATGACAAAAAGTGCCCATGAAAATTGGGCACTTTTTGTATTTACATATGGCATATTTTGTGGTATAATGAAAGAAAAAACGGAGAATGGCAATGAAAAAACATATCAGAATCCTGACAGCTTTAATATCCCTTTTGTTTATCCTTCCTCTGTTCGGCTGTACCGGCGGAGAAGGCGAAGTGACTTCAAGCACTCCCGATCCCGAAAATACACCACCTGCGGTCACCGATGCACCTGAGACCGATGCACCCGAGACCGTTGCACCCGAGACCGTTGCACCCGAGACAGACGCGCCCGAGACAGAGCCTGCAGAGGTTGTTGACGACGAGTGGACGGCTTTGAGAAAGAAGGCAGAGGGCGAGGGCATCAAGGTCCTCTTTATCGGCGACAGCCTGACTCATTATAACGATATGCCCGTGATATTCGAGGCTCTGTGCCGCGCCGCAGGCAAGAAGGTCACCGCCGCCGCACAGACAAAGGGCGGCACGGGTATTGCGATGTACCGCGAGGATGCCGCGCTCTGGGAGACGTACAGCAAAAGGATCGCTTCGGATAATTGGGACATCATCATTTTTCAGCCCAACCGCAACAATACCGTTATGACCGAATTCTTCCCCTACTATCCCTGGAAGGAATACTCCGCGGCAAAGGACGTCGTTGAGCTGATCAAGGCGGCGGGCGCGATTCCTCTTCAGTACTCGAGCTTCGGCGTGAACAAGGGATATGTTACCCGCGAAGGAAACACCAAGAGAATGTCCAGAATCGAGCATACGAATCTTGTAACCGCATATAATGCAGCAGTTTCCGAAATGCTCGGAACCAAGGCTGTTTACGTCGGCGCAACCTTCAATAAGGTCATCGACGAGCATCCGGGCTACGGAATGTATCATACCGACAATTCGCATCCCTCGGCTACGGGAAGCTATCTTATCGCGTCGGATTTCTATACCGTGATCTTTGGCGAGGCACCCGTAGACGTTGATTTCACCAACGGACTTGACGCCGAAATTGCAAAGACGCTCCGTGAAGCCTCCGCAATGCTTCTTGATTACGCTCCCACCGAGAAGGCTGAGATCAAGTACGTCGAGGAGGAAAAGAAGGAGAAGGGCACTCTTACCTTCGGTTCACACGGCTTTACGGGCATTGCCGCAGAGGGAAAGAGCGGAATGTTTGACGTCACCGAGGACAACAAGACCATCAGCTATACCTACAAGAGCGGCGACGGCATCATATATTCCTTTGCAACTCTCGACGGAAAGCCCGTCTCGGGAAACAGCCTGATCTTTGAGGCTGACGTTACGATCGGAAAGTATTGCGGAAGCAAAAACCCGACCGCGGGACTTCAGCTTATCGACGAAAAGGGCAAGACCTACCGCCTCTACCTGCGTACTGCGGGCGGAAACATCACGGGTACGGACAGCTCGACCGCAACCTTCCATATCCGCACAGACCACGACAGCAGTAAGACGCGTACCGATCTCGGAAGCTTCTCGAATAAGGTCAAGCTTCGCCTCGAGGTCACACCCGACTCTATGACCCTCTATACCGACGGTCAGATGTATATGAAGATCACTTATGAGGGCACCGAATTCTTTGACGGCACCAAGACCGACAAGATGACCTACGACGGCTCCGACGTTCAGCTCGGACTCGTAACCTGCTATGCGGATACGAGATTCGATAACGTGGTGATTAATTAAGTGCAGAGTGTAGAGTGTAGAATGCAGAGTTAATGTAATTTTTCTCGCGATGCTCGAAAAATATTTGTGGGATAATTTAATTTGGCACTGATAACACTTCGCTTAGCTATAACATTTAATAGCTAAACAAATAACTCGGAAATCAATGAAGATTACTTCAAAGATTTCCGAGCATTTTTTATTTACCAAATTTATTGTTTATCGCAAAACAATAGTTTGCCAAAGCAAAACATAATTCTTTAACTTCTAATTTCCGAGCTCGCTCGGAAATTATCCTCAACTCTGCATTATGCACTCTGCACTCTGCATTTAATTACTCTCTCCGTCAATTAATCGCAAAAAATCTCCATTTAAGAAAATCTTAATTCGTTTAGCTATTTCTTTTTCATAAAAAGTGTGGTATAATGTACTTAATAAACCACAGGAGCGTTAAAATGTACAATATTCTTATATGCGACGATGAGGTAGATATCGTATCCGCGCTGAAAATATATCTTGCGTCCCCCGATCTGAATTTCTTCACCGCGGGTACGGGCGTCGAGGCGCTTCGTATTCTCGATAAGGAGGAGATCCATCTGATCATCCTTGATATCATGATGCCCGTGATGGACGGTATGACCGTGGCGGTCAAGATCCGTGAGACAAGCAACGTGCCGATCATCTTCCTTTCCGCCAAGAGTGAGGACAGCGACAAGATCCTCGGTCTCAATATCGGAGCCGACGATTACATAACCAAGCCCTTCAATCCGATCGAGGTCTCTGCGAGAGTCCGTTCTCAGTTGAGAAGATATTTCACTCTCGGCGGCTCAAACAAGACCGATGACGTCATCAGGAACGGCGGTCTTGAGATCGACAACAGGGAAAAGAGATTTATGCTCGACGGCGAGGAAGTTGCTCTGACGCCGAAGGAGTATGACATCCTCAAGCTTCTGATGTCGAATCCCGGAAAGGTCTTCTCACCGAGCGAGATCTATACCCTCGTATGGAAGGAGAGCGCGCTGACGGGCGACAATACGGTCGCGGTGCATATCAGACATCTGCGCGAGAAGATCGAGATCAATCCCGCTGAGCCGAGATACCTCAAGGTCGTCTGGGGTCAGGGATATAAGATCGAGAAGGGAGTAAGATAATGAAGGAGAAAAAGGCTCGACGGGGCATCAGCCACAGCATAGCCGCCAAGATCACGGCATTCCTGCTCGCGGTCGTTATGCTATGCCTTACTGCCGCTGCGGTCGTCGGCGCGGTCATAATGTTCAGGGCGGAGGTGTATTGGACGAGCCGTGAGGCAAATCTCGACGACGTCTTTTCAATGACCGCATATAACGACGCCTATAATATTATGCATTTGCTGATAAGCTCGGAGCACGGCGAGAACAATGCCGACGAGTTTATAAAGTATACGAATATCGGATCGGTCCGGTCGGAGAGCGCAAATCCCAATTACCGCGAGTATAGCAGGGAGATCTCCGAGGTCGATCAGAGATTCGTTTACACCTATTATTGGCACGTTCAGTATGCCGAGGACGGTAGCGTTGATCTCTTCCGCTCGATCGGAAACGATTATGACCCCGAGAAATATCCGCCCGAATCGGTCTGCTCGGTTACTGTCGGTATTGCCGCAAACCGCGTTGAGCTTGACGATTATTTCTGGTACGGCTTGCTCATCGACGTGTTGTACACCTTCCGCTTCTGGATCTATCCTATCGGAGCGGCGGCATTTCTGTTCGCGCTGATCTCTATTGCCTTCCTTATGGTCTCAGCGGGCAGAAGAAGGGGGATCGACGGCGTTTCGCCAACAGTGCTTACGAATATTCCCTTCGAGATCCCGACGGCGATATATGCGGCTTTGATGCTTTTCGGAATAATGATCGTTGTCGATATCGGCGGTGACGTCGAGACCGCGATCGCACTTTCGATCTTCTACGTCGTTGGTATCGTAGCAAGCCTTGTGTGGTTTATGAGCTTTGCGATCCGCGTCAAGCTCGGAACTCTCATTAAAAACACGATAATCTTCCGCCTTATGCGCCTTCTTTGGCGTGCGATCCGATTCGTCGGACGCTGTATCGCCACGTTTGTCCGTTCGATCCCGATGATATGGAAGACGCTGATACTTCTTGCAGCGGTTACCGTCGTTGAGTTTTTCGTGATAGCTCTGACGCATACCGAGATCGACAATATGATGCTCTGGTGGCTGATCGGCAAGCTTGTCGGCGGCGCGGCGGTCATATATTTCGCGATAATGCTTCGCCGTCTCAAAACGGGCGGACGCAAGATCGCGGACGGCGACCTTGAATATAAGGTCAAAACCGATTCGCTCATTCTCGACTTGAAGGATCACGGCGAGGATCTGAACCGAATCGGAGAGGGACTTAATCTCGCTGTCGAGGAAAGGATCCGAAGCGAGCGAATGAAGACCGAGCTTATAACAAACGTCTCGCACGATATCAAAACACCGCTGACCTCGATCATCAATTATTCCGATCTCATCTGCCGCGAAGAATGCGACAACGAAAATATCAAGGAATATGCATCGGTGCTTCATAATCAATCCGAACGAATGAAGCGGCTTATCGAGGACCTCGTCGAGGCTTCGAAGGCGTCAAGCGGTAATATCGAGATCGAGCTTGCCGAATGCAATGCCTGCGTTCTCGTATCGCAGGTCTCGGGCGAATACGCTCAGAGACTTTCGGATGCGGGACTCGAGCTCGTCTGCACAGCTCCCGAGGAGTCGATCAAGATCATGGCGGACGGCAGAAGAATCTGGCGCGTTTTTGATAACCTTATGGGTAATGCGCGCAAATACGCCCTTCCCGGAACGAGAGTTTACGTCAGCCTAGAGGAAGAGAATGGACAAGCGATATTCAGATTCAAAAATATCTCCCGCGAGGCTCTCTCTCTCGATGCCCGCGAGCTTACCGAGCGTTTTGTACGCGGTGATGCCTCGAGAAATACGGAGGGCAACGGTCTCGGTCTTTCGATTGCAAAGAGCCTGACCGAGCTCCAGGGCGGAAGCTTTGATATTACTGTCGACGGCGACCTCTTTAAGGTCACGCTGACCTTCCCCGCGATCAAATAAGGTGGATATATGAATGTTCTTGACAAAATGATGAATGCAATAGCGGCGGAAATGACTCCGCCGCCGGCATACGGTACCTTTCATATAATTCTGATCATCGTCGGTATGACCCTCTGCATTTCGCTTGCTTGGCTCTGTCGAAAATTCGACGACAGAAAGAATAAGATCCTGCTGCTTTCCTTCGCGGGCGTTCTGATCGTGAGCGAGATCTTCAAGCAGATCTTCCTCTTTTTCGTTGTCGAGGAGAACGCGATCTGCTGGGGCGAGTTCCCCTTTCAGATGTGCTCGATGCCGATGTATCTTTGCCCCGTCGCGGTATTGTCGAAGAATGAAAGGATCAGCCGCGCGGCTTACGGCTTTATGATGTGCTTCAATCTGCTCGGCGGATTTGCGGGCGTTTTTGAGCCCTCGGGAGTCTTTCTCACGCAGGTGCCGCTGACCGTCCACGCGATCGCTTGGCATTATTCGCTCGTCTTCCTCGCGTTTTACATAATCTTCTCGCACCGCGCGGGAAGCACGAAGCGGGATTATTTCGATATCGTCAAGCTCTTTGTTGCGCTCTGCTTCGTTGCATTCGTGATCAATACCCTGATCGGTATTACGGTCGGCGCAGAGGTCAATATGTTCTTCGTCGGACCGAATCCCGCGCCGATAATAGTTTTCAATACGATCGCGCAAAAATTCGGCTGGGCGGCGAGCACGGTGATCTATATACCGATAACCTCGCTTGCGGCGGGAGTGATATTTTTGATAAATGCAAAATGCAGAATGCAGAGGGCAGAGGGAGTGCAGAGTGCAGAGTGCAGAGTGCAGAATGCAGAGTTAAGGTAAATTTCCTCGCGATGCTCGGAAATTGTTCCTTATGATAATTGTATTTCTGCATGATAACCTTTTGTACTGTTCTGAACCGTTGTTTAATAATAAGAAACTCGAGATATAATGAAGTTTTTTACGCTTCACTGTATCTCGAGTTTTCTATTTGGTTTTTATATGTTTTAGATTAACTAAGGATTATCAGCACAAAATATATTTATTTCGGTATGCTTTTCGAACAAAGTTCGAAAAGCTTCCATAACTCTGCATTCTGCACTCTGCACTCCCTTCGCCTTTAACCCAAAAGCGCTGCTCCGATAATTCCCGCTTCGTTTCCGAGGGTCGCGATGCGGATCTCTGTCGGACGGACGATACCGTTGCCGTAGGTCTCCGCTCTTACCAGGGGAACGAGGGGAGTGAGGAGATTGTCCTTCTCGTTCGAGATGCCGCCGCCGATAGAAAGGACCTCGGGCTGGAAGATGTTGATAATATTGATAATGCCGCAAGCGAGGTGCTTTATGTAGGAATCAACGACCTCTTTTGCCGCCGCGTCGCCTGCGCGCATAGCGTCAAAGGACGTGCGTCCCGATACCTTGCCGCGCTCTGCTGCCATATCCGACATAAGTGTGTTGATGCCCTTTTCCTTGCATTCGGCGATCTTTTCCTCGGTCATCTTGACAAGAGCCGTTGCAGAGCTGTAAGCCTCCCAGCATCCTTTTCTTCCGCAGGAGCAGGGTCTGCCGTCGCAAACGATAACGATATGTCCGAGCTCGGCGCCCGCATAGTTAAAGCCGGAATAGATCTTGTCATCTATAACGATGCCGCCTCCGACACCCGTACCGAGCGTGATCATGATCGAGCTCTTCGAGCCCTTTGCCGCTCCGACCTTAGCCTCGCCCCAAGCTGCGGCATTGGCGTCGTTTTCAATGGTTACCTTCGGAACGGGGAATCCCTCCTTGAACTTATCAGCAAGGGGGAAGTTACGGAAGGGAAGGTTATTGGCGTATTCAACTACTCCCGTGTCGTGGTTTGCAACGCCGGGGCTGGCAATACCTACAGCCTCGATCTCGTCGATGGAGATCTCTGCGTTTTTGATCAGATCGTGGCAAAGCTTTGCCATATCCGCAACGATCTCGTCTGCGGGTCTGTGCGCACCCGTGGGAATGCTCTGACGGGAAAGAATAGTTCCTTCATTATTTACAATACCTGCGGCAATATTTGTACCGCCAAGGTCAACACCGACTCTGTACATTTTTTTATTCCTTTCGGATTTGAAGTTGTTGATTATATTATAAAGTATAAATGCAATTTTGTCAACCGAATTTCTATTTTTTTAATTGATTTTCTCGCATCGCGATAAAAACTACCTTACTTCTTACCTCTTACCTTTTACCTCTTACCTCGCATCAGCAACAGGGTCCTCCAATGCAAAGGTTTGCGCAGATGCAGATTCTCAGGCAGTCGCAGAAGCTGTCCGAGCAGTCCGTGTGCGTGGTGTATGTGCCGCCCTGATAGGACGATGTCCTTGCGCGGAGCTGTTCGCGTGCGGCGCGGTATTCCTCGTTTTCGGGATCGCGTTCGCAGGCAATATCGAAGCATCTGCCCGCGTCGATGATGTTTCCGCGCATCATCAGAGTGATTCCGCGGAGATAGTACCATTCCGCGCCGCGCTCGTTCTGCGGAACGGTGGAAAGAACGGCTTCAGCTTCTCGTACACGGCGCGCGTTGATGTGAACGCGGACTGCAACGTATCTGTCGTCACCTGAGGACGAGGTCTCGTTATAATGCGCACCCCCGTAGTATGAATCCTGCGACTTGCCCGAGCGGATCTTCTGGATCTCCTCGTATGCGGCGTTGATCTCCTTCATTTTTTCCTCGGCGCGTGCACGCTCGGCGGGATCGGTGAATTTATCTGGGTGGTTTTCACGGGCGAGCTTTCGGTAAGCCTTTTTGATATCGTCGTCGCTCGTCTCACGGCTTACGCCGAGCACCGAAAAGGGATCTCTCATTCGAATGAGCCCTCCTTCATTGAATTTTTATTGATGTCCTCGCGCTTCGGCTTGCGGAATCTGCCGTCAAGGACCGCACTTGCAATTTGCGGCATACCGACGGTCAGGATGTTTTGGACGATCCTGTAAGCGCGCGAGCCCTCGTCGATCTCGGCAAGACCGAGCATTGACATAGCCGAGTCGCTCTCGTCGCGCAAGAGACACGCGAGTGTTAGCTTTTCCGACTCGTCAAGGCTGTCGCCGTATGAGGCAATGAAGGGGTTGTATCTGCCCTTTTTTGCGTCGTCTGCAAGATCGTCGAGCGCGTCGATGCAGTAGATCCAACGACCGACGTGGCGGCCGACCGAGTATGCTATCGCGTAGTTTTCGTCCTCGATGCCTCTCAAGGCGAGCATACCGACGATCTCTCCGAAGCTTTCTGCACCCGATTCGATGCCCGCATCCGAGAATTCGGCGGTTGCGTTTTCCTTCTCGGCGGCGTAGTAAAGATCGAGTCCCGCGCGCGTTTTCTCGACGATCCCCTCGTCCTGCTCGTCGGCGCATCTCATCCACTTTTTTGCGGGAGATCGCATAAGGATCGCGGCAAGCTTCTTGAGGCCCGATTCGTCCCTCACGTCATCCTCAATCTTGAGAGCGGTAAGGACGCCCATCGCGCCCGCGGAAAAGTCGAGCGAGGGGGAGAGAACGAGCATATTTTTTCTCGCGAGAGGTGCATAGGGGCAATGATGCCGCTCGCATTCGGGTCTCTCATTTGTCAGAAGCATCCGCAGAAGTGCGAGAAAAACTCCGTCGTAGGAGAGAGTCATCCGCGATGAGCCTCCGCAGACCTCGTCCATCGATCGGCAGAGTCCGCAATACGCCGCGCGGTAATATTCATAATCTCCGACCGTTAGATCGGGAATATACGGCTGAACGTATCCGAACATAGCGCATCCTCCCAAAAGTGATATGTATTATGATATACCAAATTATTCCTTATTGCAATATTATTTTGTAAATTATTGATGATTTCGGGTTAACAGCATCAGAAGAGGGGCTTGAATTTCCAATTAACAAAATACTATTATATATTTTAATAAAATAAAGACAGAATGTAAAAAGTTCAATTATAGTTCACAATATGTTCATTGTGTTCTGCTATACTATGCTCGTAAGGATATTATTTCTAAGGAGTTACATACTATGGCACTAACATACATAATCAACGGCAAAATCGTTCTCCCGGATTCGGTTTTGTGCGGCAAGATCCTTGCGTTTGACAGCGATAGCGGCAAGATCTGCGGTGTTGCGGATGAGTTGCCCGCAGGCGCGGAGGTTATCGATGCAGGCGGCAATTACGTTGCCCCCGGACTCGTCGATATCCATATCCACGGTTACCTCGGAGAGGATACCAGCGACGCCAAGCCCGAAGGAATCAAAAAAATGGCGTACGGCGTGGCAAAGAACGGAGTTACCTCTTTTCTGCCCACAACAATGACAGTCTCCAAGGAAGAGATCGTTGCGGCACTCAATGCTGTACGCTCTCTCAAGGAAGAGAGTAAGACCTGGGGCGGTGCCGAGATAATCGGAGTTCACGCCGAGGGACCCTTTATCAATCCTTCAAAAAAGGGTGCACAGGCAGAAGAGAATATACTCGCCCCCGACGCGGATTTTATAATTGAAAATGCAGATATCATCACCTCCGTCACACTTGCTCCCGAAATGGACGAGGGACATGCCTGCATCAAGAAGCTGGCGGCGGAATCTAACGTGCTGATCTCTATGGGACATACCGATGCAAGCTTTGATGAAGCTATGAGCGCGGCAAAGGACGGCGTGAACCACGCGACCCACCTCTTCAACGCTATGTCTGCGCTTGCACACAGAAATCCCGGCGTCGTCGGCGCGGCACTTGCATCGGATAACGTCTCGGTTGAGGTGATCGCCGATACCTTCCATATCAATCCCGGACTTTATTCGATAGTCTCAAAGGTCAAGGGTGACAAGATGGTGCTGATAACCGACTGTACCCGCGCGGGAGGAATGCCCGACGGAGAATACGACCTCGGCGGACAACCCATTTTCCTTAAGGGAATCGAATGCAGACTTGCTGACGGTACGATAGCGGGAAGCGTTCTCAAGCTCAACAGCGCGGTAAAGAACGTTCTCGACCATACCGATCTTCCCGTATACGAGGTCTTCAAAATGGCGTCCCTCAATCCCGCAAAGGCGATCCGTTACGGCGACCGCATCGGCTCTCTTGAAGAGGGCAAGGACGCGGATATCATTATAGCAGACGAAAATATTAACATTATAAGAACCATCAAGAAAGGAAAAACGATCTATGAAGCTTAAAGTTTTGGCACCGCTTGATCCCGGCTTTATGCCTATGGCGGTCGTATACCGCGATTTTGAAGCCGCAGTTAAGGCAGAGGGCGGCGAGCCGCTCACCATCGGACTTGAAAGAAACGATGGACTTACCTCCGTGTTCACCATTGAGGTATTCAAGGACGGCACGGGACACGACGAGGAAAACCACGATTTTGTCGAGAGAATCGTCAAGACTCTTCTTTGGATCCGCGGCGGATATAAGATAATCATCGCGGGCTCGAAGGTTATTGCCGACAGGATAAAGGCGGATTATTCCGAGGGCGGAATCCGCGCATTTGACAACGATTTTATGTCGGGCGTTTACGAGGCTCCCTTTGAGGTCATCCACGTTCCCTTCGATCAGGCTCCCGTTGCAAAGGAGACCGCGTCTCCCGTAGGTCGCCATCTTGACGGTTGCCGCATCGGCTTTGATGCAGGCGGAAGCGACCGTAAGGTCAGCGCAGTCGTCGAGGGCGAGGCAGTTTATTCCGAAGAAGTAGTCTGGTTCCCCAAGCTGCAGAATGATCCCAAATATCACTATGACGGAATTATGGAGGCTATGAAGACTGCCGCCTCCAAGATGCCGAAGGTTGATGCTATCGGCGTTTCGACCGCGGGCGTAGTTATCGGAAACCGCATTATGACGTCCTCGCTCTTCCTCAAGGTAAAGAACGAGAATCCCGAGGCTTTCGAAAAGGTAGTCAAGAATATTTACACCGATATCGCAAAGGAGCTTGGCGGCGTACCGATCGAGGTAGCCAACGACGGTGACGTTACCGCTCTCGCGGGCGCAATGGATCTCGATGACACCAACGTTCTCGGCGTCGCTATGGGTACGAGCGAAGCGGGCGGTTACGTTGACGGAAACGGAAACATCACGGGCTGGCTCAATGAGCTTGCATTCGTTCCCGCGGACTATAACAAGGAAGCAATGGTTGACGAGTGGTCGGGCGACTACGGCTGCGGAGTTAAATACTTCTCGCAGGATTCGGTAATCAAGCTTGCTCCCGCCGCAGGAATCGAGCTCGACGAGAGCGCATCTCCCGCCGAAAAGCTTAAGGTCGTTCAGGGTCTTATGGCAAAGGGCGACGAACGCGCCGCAAAGATCTACGAGACCATCGGAGCATATTTCGGCTATGCCGTTGCGTATTACGCAATATTCTACGATATCAAGCACGTGCTTCTTATGGGACGCGTATCCTCGGGTGAGGGCGGAAATATCCTTTATAAGACCGCGCAGAAGGTCCTTGCAGAGGAATATCCCGAGCTTTCCGAAAAGATCACCATCCATCTTCCCGACGAAAGCAGCCGCCGCGTAGGTCAGTCCATCGCCGCCGCAAGCCTTCCTCAGATTTGATTTAACTTATAGATAAATAAATTATTAAAGCAACACCGCACGGACCCGTGCGGTGTTGCTTTGATTTTATGATATATAGATGTTGCTGATGAATATTTACTCTCTTCCGACAAGATAGTCGAGCGTGACCTTATAATAATCCGCAAGCTTGATAGCCGCCCATAGTGGAATCTCGCGCTCGCCCGTTTCGTAGCGACGGTAAACGGTCAACTGCATGTTGAGTAATTCGGCGATATCCTTTTGTGTTTTGTCGTGATCCTCGCGCAGATCACGTATTCTCTGATATATAAACATCGCATATCCTCCGAACACTTATATGCAATTATTATAAACAAAAAACACCGTTTGGTGTTGACAAAAGCACCATACGGTGTTATAATATTTATGATAAACATTTTTTTGACAAAATGGAGGTAAAAATGGGAAACGAAATAGTATCCAAAAAGACGGTAGCGCAATTCGTACACGATGTGGCTGAGATGGAGACGGCGATTTATACTTTAGATAGAATGATTGAAAGAGAGCGCAAAGATCATCACACAAGAGTAATGAACAATTCACAAAGAATTAGCGAGATTGAACGTGAATTGCATACGCAAGAAAAGGAGTTGGAAGCAGAAAAATCTCGTAGAAAAATCAACCGTTCATTCTTGGGTAGAATTAATAATATCGTTGATGATATATTCGACGCTTTATATGATATATGGGAATGCTATTTAAAGTATGTACTTTTGGTGTTCGGAGTAGGATTAATACCTCTGATTTTCATTAGCGGCCTTATATTCGAGTCTCTGAATCTTACATGGAATCAATTTCTCTGGGGTGCGGGAATAATTGCCGGAATTGTTTTTGTAATTGTTCCTTTAATTTTGTTTGTTGTATTTATTAAACAGTCGTGCTCTACAGATAAAGAATTTAACAATAAAAATGATAACGAATATAGATTATTACAAAAAAAGGTTGAATCGACGCAAAATACTTTATTATCTTTGAAAGATAGAAGTAAAGAATTAGATATTGCCGGAAAGTTGATAGAACAGCAAATAATCACTACAAAGAGTAATTGTATGATAATAAAAAATGCTTTATTAGAGTTATATGCTTTTAACATTATCCCTCCCGATTACCGATATATGGATTGCGTAATCATCCTCGACCAAATCTTCCGCAATGATCTTGCCGATACGATGCGTGAGGCGATCAAGATTTACGAGGAACGCGTATTCAGAGGAAGCGTTATCCGAGGTATGGACAAAATCGTTTCGATGCTCGGCAGGCTTTCAAGCGATATGTCCGCGATCTCGCTCAAACTTGATATGATCAACAACAACGTAGCGCATATGAGCAACGATCTCAATCGCTTTAACGAAAGAATCGCATCCGAAAGCGCAAAGAACCGCGCGGTTACGGAGGACTTGATCCGCGAGACCCAACTCGGTCGTTACACCAACGAAAAGCTCCTCGAAAGTAACAAGCGTCTCGAATACTACGCCGAGGAGTATCGTATGGGTCGTATGCTGATCAAATAACTGACAGATTTTCGCGCCCGACTGTATCCGGGGACGATATCCGATAATTTTGCTTGTTATAATTAGGGACCCACCCCTTCCCCCTCCCGTAAACCGGGAGGGGATTTTTGTTCTAAACTCTTCGTTGGCAGTTCTGAATAGTGTCTAAGATATATGAAAATCTTCAGTTCGAAATTTTTTTGTGAGAATTGTTTCTTAATTTCGAGCAATAATTGTTATGAATGTATATCGTTTCCGATGGATATTTTCTCGCATTATGTTTCGTTTCCAACTTGAGCTTTTCCTATTCAGAATGCTGAACAATAAGGTTCGCGCACTTAATCTCCCTTCCCTGTTCAAGGGAAGGGGAGGGGATGGGTCCCGATTTGAAATATGTAAAATTATCGGATATCGTCCTCGGATCTGTATGGGCGCGAAATTTTAGCGCATATCGGCAGAAAGCACAGATTCTCTGTAGCTATTCCGCGCCATAAAGGCGCGGAGTGACAGAGCACAAATACTTGCCTGCGGCAAGTTGCAACTCTTGCTTCTCGGCTCCCGCCTCCATTTTCCTTCGGAAAACCGCAAGAGCTGTACTTCCCTACATTCGGGAAGTATTGACTCTGCCCAAAATCTGAGAAGATGTTTGCCTTCGGCAAACTCGCTTCACGATTTTGAAGCACAGTGGCGAAAGCTGAAGCTTTCGCATTGAAATGAGGCTCTGCCTCAAACTCCGCGAACTTTTGAAAAAGTTCGATCAAAACTTTCCGTCTTTTTTTGTTCAAAACTTCTTGACTCACTTTCTTGTTTATGCTATAATTAACTCAACCAAAAACTCTTTTGCAAAAGGAGATAATGAAAATGATCAAGATCACATTTATGGGCGCGGGCAGTACTGTTTTTGCCAAGAACGTGCTCGGCGACGTTATGATGACTCCTTCTCTCTGGGATTCCGAGATCGCTCTTTACGATATCGACCCCGTCCGTCTTGAAGAATCATACATAATGATCTGCTCCCTCAACAGAAATATCAACGAAAACCGCGCGACCGTCAAGAAGTACCTCGGTGTTGCAGAACGCAAGGACGCTCTCCGTGACGCTTCCTTCGTAGTTGACGCTATTCAGGTCGGCCTTTACGACCCTTGCACCATTATCGACTTCGAGGTTCCGAAGAAGTACGGTCTCCGTCAGACCATCGCCGATACCCTCGGCATCGGCGGTATCTTCCGTGCGCTCCGTACCATCCCCGTTCTCGACGATTTTGCTCGCGATATGGCTGAGGTCTGCCCCAAGGCTCTCTTCCTCAACTATACCAACCCCATGGCGATCCTCGCGGGCTATATGCAGAGATATACCCCCATCGAGACCGTCGGTCTTTGCCACAGCGTTCAGGTCTGCTCGAATACTCTCCTCAAGGAAGTCGGTCTCGAGCCGAAGCGTCCCATCAAGGAAAAGATCGCGGGCATCAACCATATGGCGTTCCTCCTCGAGATTGAGGATGCGGACGGCAATGATCTCTATCCCGAGATCCGCCGCCGCGCAAATGAGATCCTCGAGAACCCGCCCGAAAACTTCAAGGATCTTGTCAGATTCGAATATATCCGCCGCCTCGGATACTACTGCACCGAGTCGAGCGAGCACAACGCAGAGTACAACTGCTTCTTTATCAAGGACAAGTACCCCGAGCTCATCGAGCGTTACCGCATTCCGCTTGACGAGTATCCCCGCCGCTGCATAAATCAGATCGCTCGCTGGAACAGCGACCGTCAGAAGTATCTCTCGGACGACGTTTCGCACAAGAGAACTCACGAGTACGCTTCCTGGATCATGGAGTCGATCGTTACTAACACCCCTTACCAGATCGGCGGTAACGTCCTCAACAAGGGACTTATCGATAACCTTCCCGCAGATGCGTGCGTTGAAGTTCCCTGCCTTGTAAATAAGCTCGGAATCCAGCCGACCCACGTCGGACGCCTTCCGGTACAGTGCGCGGCTATGAATATGACCAACATCAACGTTCAGCTCCTCACGATCGAGGCGGCTGTTACTAAGAAAAAGGAGCATATCTACCACGCCGCAATGCTCGAGCCGCATACCGCCTCCGAGCTCTCGATCGACGATATCGTCGCGCTCTGCGATGACCTCATCGAGGCACATAAGGGCTGGCTCCCCGAATATCATTAATCCAAAAGCCGCCTTCGGGCGGCTTTTTAACGAGGTGACTTAAATATGAAGCTTCTGTTTATACACTTAAAGCCAATCCGCTCACGAATCTGCAAAGCATCCGCGAGCGGATTTTTTGATTAATCTGCGCTTTTATATGTTTTGGAGCTTTGAATGTTTTAGAAAAATGGCGGAAAAGTGATTTACATTATTTATTTTTTATGATATAATAAATAATGAAAAAATGAAATTATGATCCCGAAGCCGCATCAGGCGTAATGGGGGATTCAGACGGTCGGCAAGCGCTGCCGATGCGGCTGTGAAATTTTGCTCGGAGGTTTATTATGTCAAACCGCAACATGAAACAATGGATAGAATCGTTCAGAGGGGCGGGTGAGAAAAAATCCATGCCGATCCTCTCCTTCCCCTGCGTAAGCCTTCTCGGCGTCACTGTACGCGAGCTTATTTCGGACAGCTCGCTGCAGGCGAAGGGAATGAAGGCGGTGGCTGAGAGGACAGATGCCGCGGCGTCGGTCAGCTTTATGGACCTTTCGGTCGAGGCGGAGTGCTTCGGAGCATCGGTCGTAGTATCCGATGACGAGGTTCCCACTGTCAAGGGAAGAATAATTAACGATATGGATGACGCAGAAGCGCTGGAGGTCCCCGAGGTCGGAAGCGGAAGGACTCATCTGTATATCGACGCAATAAAAAAAGCCTGCCTTGAGATAAGCGACCGCCCCGTTTTCGCGGGTATGATCGGACCCTACTCTCTTGCCGCAAGACTTTTCGACGTTTCCGAGATAATGATGGATTGCTATGACGATCCCGATATGGTACATACTGTGCTTGAAAAGGTCACATCGTTCCTTATCGAATACGCGGGGGCATACAAGGCGGCGGGTGCCGACGGTGTTGTGATCGCCGAGCCCGTCTCGGGTCTTCTTTCTCCCAAGCTCGAAGAGGAATTCGGCTCGCCTTACTTCAAGAAGATCGTTGACGCGGTGCAGAGCGATGAGTTCGCCGTGATTTATCACAATTGCGGAGACAACGTTCCGCTGATGCTCGATTCGATCATGACAACGGGATGCGCGGCTTATCATTTCGGCAATGCCGTGGATCTTGAGAGGAATATCATCGAAAAACTGCCCGCCGATGTTGTCGTTATGGGAAATATCGATCCCGCGGGAGTGCTCCGTATGGGAACGCCCGAGAAGGTAAGAGAGGAAACCCTGGCGTTGCTTGAAAAATGCGCAAAGTATCCGAATTTCGTTCTGTCCTCGGGATGCGATATTCCTCCGATGACTCCGTGGGAAAATATTGACGCATTCTTTGCGGCTCAGCGTGAATTTTTCGGGAAATAAGGAATTGAGAGGAGTTAATTGATATGATTAACGTATCTTTAAAGGATCGCGAAATTCTCCGTGAGCTTGCCTCGCGAAAGGCTGCGCTTGCTAACTGTCCGCGAAACGACGAGATCCTCGAGATGTGGAATAAACAGGCGAAAGGCATAAAAGACACACCTACCGTCAGATTGCTTTTCTCTAACTTCCCGCATGAGGTCATCGATCCCCGTATGCGTTGCGAGGGAAAGGAGGCACGTAAGCTTGAAAGACAGCTGTTGTCTTCTATGGTAGGTCGTGAGCTTTTTGACGATGATACGCCTATTTCAGGCAGATTTGAAGTAAATATTTTCGTAAAAGGTTCTCCCTTCGGAGCAACGCCGATCATAACGAGAGCCAAGGATTCGATTGGATATCATATCGAGCCCTTGACCGACGATATTGAGGAGGATTTTGATATTTTCCGAAACGGCGGATTTACCGTTGATATGGAGGGTACTAAGGCGTGGTGCGATTTTGCCGACAGCATATTCGGAGATATTCTTCCTTCGCGCATTATGCAGCCTTCCCTGAAGGGCGCGATCACAAATCCGCTTGTAAAGCTCGTCAATATGGAGACGTACTATATGTCGATGTACGACTGCCCCGAAAAGCTGCACGAGCTGATGGATATGGCAACGAAGGTGTACGAGAGGTATTACGATTATCTTGAAGAGAACAAGCTTCTTCTTCCTACGAATGGATTCTCCGCTGTAGCGCAGGAGTCCTTTGCCTTTACCGATGAGCTACCCGCGGAGGGTGAGATCACGTCCACGAAGCAGATCTGGGGCTTCCTTGAATCGCAGGAGACAACTGCGGTCTCTCCCGCAATGTACGGAGAATTTGTCCATCCCTATTTTGACCGTATGGTCAAGCGGTTCGGACTTCTTTCCTACGGCTGTTGTGAAAGAGTGGACAATCTTTGGGTCGATTATCTTTCTAAATGGGATAATCTGCGCAAGCTTTCGGTCTCGCCCTTCAATAACGAGGAGCAGGTCGGCGAATATCTGCGCGGAACCCGCGTCGTATATTACAGCAAGCCGAGGGCAGAGTACGTGACCAATCCCGGACCCCTTGACGAGGACGCGATAAGAAGATGCTTCAAGGATATCAGTAAAGCATCGAGCGGATGCCTGCTCGAGGTTGCACAAAGAGAGGTCGGAACGATCTTCGGCGACTACGAGCGCGGCAAGCGTTACGTTCAGCTTGCTAAGGAATCGATCGCAGAGTATTGGAAGCCTTAAAGAAAAAAGATGGGATATGAATATATAGTTGTAACGCTTGCGTCTGCGCTGGCGGGTATAGGCACCGGACTCATCGGATTGAGCGCGGCGACGGCGATGGTTCCGCTTCTGATAGTACTTTGTCCGACCTTCGGCGGAGAGCACGGAGCTTATATGGCGACGGCTATTGCGCTTGCCAGCGATATTCTCGGTTCTGCGGTGACGACGGGTGTTTATGCAAAAAATAAAAAGATCGATCTGCGGCACGGTTGGCTTATCGCGGCGTGCATCATCGGTATGTGCACAGTCGGCTCGATCGCCGCTTACTTTACGCATCAGACCGTGCTTGGCGGATTCTCGCTCATCCTTTGCATTGCCATCGGAATCCGCTTCCTTGTCAAGCCGGATTCTAAGGAACGCCACGAGAAGGACGGCAATGTCAGGTTGAGCTTGAAGGAGATAGCGGTGTCGCTCTTCTTTGGACTGACGATCGGCTTCGGTACGGGATTTTTCGGCTCAGGCGGCGGAATGATGATGCTGATTGTCTTTACGGCAATGCTCGGATACGAACGCAAGACTGCCGTCGGAACCTCCACCTTTATTATGACCTTTACCGCGCTGATCGCATCGTTCAGCCACATTCTTATCGAGCCGACGATCCTGCTTGAATGTTGGGATTTCCTTCTGATCTCAATCGTCGTTGCGACTGTGTTTTCGCTCATCAGCGCGAGGTTTGCCAACAAAGTCAATGGCAAGGTGGTAGGGTACGTCACGGGTGCAATCCTGCTCATCATCGGAATTTCGATGATAACCATCAAAAATATCGACAGGATCAACACCGCGTATCTTCTCGAATATCTGCGCGTGCTTGGAATTTATATCGGATTTATCGTAGCGTTGGCGACACTTTTGATCATCGTACGTTTTGCAACTAAGGTTCCCGATTACATTTTTCGCAAGCTGTTGCATTTCGTGGCGTTTACCTCGATTCTCCCGCTTGCATTCAGCACAGAGATCTGGTGGATCGCTGTTGCTGTTGAGATATTCTTCCTCATTATTGTAATTGTCGCGCTGCGATGCTTCGAGAGCTTCTCGTTTTACAAGGGACTTTTCGTTGAAAAAGCCAAGCACGAGGTGATAATCAGCTTTATTTCGCTTTTTGGACTTATGACTCTGATGCTCGCCTTTTTCTGGGGTGTGCTCGGAGCAGAGCATAAATACGTTGCCGTAGCCGCGATCATGGCTTGGGGCCCGGGTGATGCTGTAGCAGCAATCGCCGGCAAGAATTGCGGTAAACACAAGCTCGAGGGCAGGATGATCGAGGGCGTGAAGTCAGTCGAGGGTAGCATCGGAATGGCAGTTACGTCCTTCGTTTGCACTATGTCGATCCTTGTTATACTTTCACCGATGCCGTGGTATGTGGCGTTGATCTTTTCCGCGGTTATCGCGCCCATCGCGGCAATCACCGAGCTTTTCACCAAAAAGGGATGGGATACGATCACCGTTCCGATAGCTTCTGTACTCGTTTTGTGTCTTGCGCTGATATTTGGTTATTAAATTTTGACGAAAGGGGAGATTTCCGAGATGCGTTGGAATCCTTGGCACGGTTGCAGAAAGCTCAGCGAGGGATGCCGCCACTGTTACGTATACCGTATCGATTCTCGGATCGACAAGGACGCAAGCGAGGTCAAAAAGAATATTTCCACTTTCGATCTGCCGATCGCAAAAAACAGACGAAGGGAATATAAATACCCATCTGGAACTCTGTTTTACACCTGCTTCACCTCGGATTTCTTTCTTGAAGAAGCCGACGGATGGAGAGGGGAAGCCTGGAAAATTATCAAGGAGCGCAGTGATTGTCGCTTCTTCATTATCACCAAGCGCATAGACCGTTTTGATGTCTGCAAGCCCAATGATTGGGGAGACGGATACGACCACGTAACGATTGCTGTTACGACCGAAAATCAGAAAATGGCTGATTACCGACTACCGATCTACTTGAATCTGCCGATCAAAACAAAAATGATTGTCTGCGAGCCGCTGCTTGAGCCTATCAATCTCTCGAAATATCTGACTCCCGAGATCAAGTCGGTCTCGGTGGGCGGTGAATCGGGCGATGACGCAAGGATCTGCGATTACGATTGGGTGCTCGATATCCGCGAACAATGCCTCCGCGCCGGCGTTGGCTTTTCCTATCACCAAACGGGCGCAAAGCTGATGAAAAACGGTAAGCTCTATCGCATTCCCAAGGACAAGCAGGAGGATCAAGCCCATCGCGCGGGGATAGACTTTTCGTTTGACAAGATTGAGGAGTAAGAATCGGTGGTTTTCTTTGTAAAATAAACTAAAAAGCCCTCGCTCAACTTGGCGTGATACTCCGCTTGGAGTATCACGC